>CBDCWZ010000050.1:0-11458 GCA_965223575.1 Kofleriaceae bacterium | reverse complement strand
CCGAGCGGATTTTCGGCGCGTTCGCGTCGATCGAACAACATATTACCAAAAGCAGCGGCTGTAGCCGTTCTGAGCCAACTCAGTCCTGGAATTTCGGAGGGTCTCATTTGCAATGTTGACCATCGTGCGTGGAACATCCAGAAGAATCAGCTGTACTGACGGTAGGATCTTGACGAAGTCCGCGTGTTAGGGAAATGCACATTGCGATGATAATGAGGCACAATGGAAACGCGGTAGTGATTGCCCGGTTTGTAGGGCCTTGAGTCCGCCGACAACTAACAAGACTGCAGCTATGATGCCCTCCAGAATAGCCCAGTAGACGCGTTGAAATACCGGCGGGTTTTGCTTGCCACCCGAGGCTATGGTGTCGACGACAAGGGAGGCGGAATCGGAGGATGTTACGAAGAATAGGATGATGCATGTTGTGCAGATTACGCTGGTAACCTCCGCGAGAGGAAAACGCTCGAGCAAAACAAATATGGCAGTCGGCAAATTCTGTGTGACAGCTTGTGAAATGCCGCCTGCATTGTGGATTTGTTCGTGGAGTGCCGTATTGCCAAACACCGTGAGCCAAACGAATCCTGTGAGTGTGGGCGCGACGAGGACGGCAAACAAGAATTCCCGGATGGTTCGTCCTTTGGAGACGCGGGCGATGAACATTCCCACAAAGGGAGCCCATGCAATCCACCAAGCCCAGTAAAAAACGGTCCATAGACCAAGCCAACGTTGGCGGGTCGGCTCCTCGAGATGGGCTGTCCAAAAGGAATGGCTGGGGAGTCGTTGTAGGTAAGCGCCGATATTGTCGACAAAGGCGTTGAGTAGAAACGCCGTGGGGCCAGCTATCAGGAGAAACAACAACAGCAGCCCGGCCAATCCCATATTGAGTTCGCTGAGTCGTCGGATTCCCGTGTGGAGGCCGGATACGACAGAGACGGTTGCTATGGCAGTGATCGCAACAATGATTGCGATCTGAGTTGTTATTGATTCGGCGATGCCAGAGACGTGACTGAGTCCGGCATTGACTTGCATTGCGCCTAAACCGAGGGATGTAGCGACTCCGAACAGCGTGCTTACGATGGCAAGCGTGTCGATCACATCGCCGAACCGTCCGTGAATGCAATCTCCCAAAAGTGGATAGAACGTGGAGCGAATCGAGAATGGTAACTCACGCCGAAACCCGAAGTAGGCCAGGGCGAGGCCCACGATGGCATAGACTGCCCATGGGTGAAGCCCCCAATGGAAGAAAGTGAGCCCCATCGCGTTACGCGCTGCTTGTAGTGTTTCGCCGTTGCCAACTGGGGGCGAGCTGTAGTGTAGGATGGGCTCGGCTACGCTAAAAAACAAAAGTCCTATCCCCATACCAGCACTAAATAGCATTGCGAACCAAGTCGGTCGGCTAAATTCCGGACGTGCATTGTCGGGTCCTAGCCGAATCCGTCCAAAGCGGCTGCACATAAGCCATATTGCGAAGACCAAGAAACCGGTCATCGACAATACGTACAGCCAGCCAAGCTTGTCTGTGATCGTTTGTTGCACTTGCTCGAAGAATATGCCCACGTGATCCGCGGCAACGACGCTTGCTGTGACAACAGCGAGAATGATCAGGGTAGACGCTGCAAAGACTACCGGTTGTACTTCGAGTTTGTGTTTGGGAGCCCCGGGGGCCACGGTTGCCTCTAGGCGGCCAGCCCGCTAGTCTCTAGGGTAGGTTTGCGGAAATGAAAAATTCCCCACACCAAGTGACGCTTATTGCCACCGTCGATCCAGTGAGCGAGTCCTTTTTTCATTTTTTTGATGTAGTCCGAGCTTACTGTGTAGATCAATTCTTCGAGTCGGTGTTGCATCTCCTGTAGTACGCGGGAATAGTGGATGACCAATTGGCAGCTGAGGTCCTGAAACCCAACCTCGATGAGACCAAAGCGATGGGCGGCCCATTGGTAGAAACTCGGTGAGCCAAGGCTTTGTAAATGAATGCGGTCGAGTATGGGGCGGAGAACGGACTGTGGGCAGTCATCCGCTTGCATCGGATCGGTAAACAGAAACTGCCCCCCCGGCTTCAGCACACGGGCCACCTCGGAAATGACGAGGGCACGGTCCGGGCTATGGAGGATCGCGTCTTGGGACCAAACGACGTCAAAGCTGTTGATTTGTTGCGGGATATTTTCAAAGCTCCCGTCCATGATATGGACGAGATGATCCAGGCCTTGCTCTCGGGTCATTCGTCGGGCGCGTTCGTTCTCGACTTCGCTAAGATTAAGCGCCACGACCTGACAGCCATACGTTTGGGCAAGATAGCGTGCCGCACCACCGTAACCGGACCCAATATCAAGTATACGCAGATCTGGGCCCGGGTTGCGGATGGATGCGCAAATACGCTCTATGGTGCGACGGCTTGCCTCGAATATGGAGTCTGTGGGAGATTCGTACAGGCCGACATGGATATCTTCTCCTCCCCAAATGCAAGAATAGAAGTTATCAGCATCTGCGCTGTTATAGTAGTCCCGCGCGATAGTTATTGCATCTGGCGATTTTGTCGCCGTGGTCACGGAATCCCCAATGGGCGGTATGCTTTTTCGGCGACGTGAATGAAAAAGTCGGGTTCCTCTTCCCGATAGGTCTCTTGGAAGTCTCCATAGGTTTCCACGGACTGAAAGCCAACCTCGCCGAGCAGCCGTTGCATGTAGCTTTTGCGCAGGGGAAACATGTTGAGATGAAACTGCGAGTCATCGGGAAAGCGATATTCAAAGCGGGCAAGTCCTTTATCGACATGCGTAGGCCGAACGGAGACATCTTCCCCGCAGTAGTAGTAGATATGTTTGCTCGAGTATCCATTGTCCATGATCGCATCGTAGTTGCGCTGATCGAGGATGAGCACACCATCATGTCGTAAGGCGGCGTAAAACTCTGCAAGTGCCTTGCGCCGATCATTTTCGCAGAACAGATGGGTAAACGAATTTCCCAAACACACGACAGCGTCGAATTTGCCGTGAATGTCTCGATTGAGCCACCGCCAATCGGCTTGCACCGTTCTGAGCACGTGTCCTCGTCGCCGTCCATTTTCAAAGGATTTAAACAACATTTCTGCGCTGCCATCGGCACTCACGACGTCGAAGCCCGCCTCCATCAGTCGAATGGAGTGGAACCCTGTTCCAGTCGCGACGTCCAAAATCTTGGTGGCACCGCATTGTTTTAGGTGATCGATGAAGAATGTCCCCTCTGTTTTCGAGCGAGCACCCCAATCAATAAGTTCATCCCACTTTTGGACAAAGCCGCGGACGTACTCCTGATGATAATGATCCGTTTCTCGTATTCGCAGCGGTTTGGCACCGAAATTCTGTTCTTTTGCTGTTGATATACTAGGAATTTCAGGATGTTGTGGTCGATGAGGCGTAGCTTGATTCATTTCGCTCCCGGTAAATCAATTGAACTGAAATGATTTGTGTTGAAACTATTCGTACAGAATTTGGACCTCCTTTACAAGTATTGTGGGGGGTTAGTTCCCAAATGGTTGGTGGACCACTAGGCTGCTACTTAGACCAGGTCCAGTGAGAAATAGATATGTCGGGAACCATTGAAAACGAAATTCTACGCTCGCTTCGCCGTATTACCCGGGCGATTGATCTGCACAGCCGCCGTCTAGCAAGTACATTTGGACTCACGGGACCTCAGCTTGTTTGTCTGCGGGCGATAGCAGAGCAAGAGCAAACGTCTCCGACCCTGTTAGCGCGCGAAGTATCGCTCAGCCAGGGAACAGTTACTGGTATCCTAGATCGCTTGGTCGCAAGACAGTTGGTGCAGCGGGAGCGCGTCGAACGAGACCGGCGTATTGTATCGATCAGTGTCACCCCAGCGGGAAAAGCTTTGGTCGAGCAGGCCCCATCCCCTTTACAGGAACGATTTCTTGCCCGATTCACCGCATTGCCGAGTTCCCAGCAACAGCGGCTGTGTCAAATGCTAAATCAGCTCGTCGAAATGATGGGAGGCGAGGAGATCGAAGCTGCACCGGTGCTTTCAACGAGTTCCGTGGCACAGTCGGCAGAAGAGATTAAGGATGTGATTGAGGCTGGCGTTACGGATGTGTCGGTCGTTGCTGAAATTGCTCCAGAGTTAGACGAGATCACGTCGTCTATTAACACGAGCAATAAGGACAAAGATTCCTAACCGAACCAATAGGGGCTCGACCAGGCGATTTCGCCGTCTTTTTGGACCACTCGAACGTAGACGTACTCGCTGTGCTTTTCTTTGGTCGGGCGCAGTGTGACTTGGACGTCGCAGGCGATGTCGTCCAAGTTGTCAAGGGGAATTTCTTCCCTGGATGTCACTGCAGTAACGGATTGCAGCGGCGCAGTTCCTACAATGTGGATCCGCAAGTTGGCGCGCGAAACCCGGGGAAGTTCGCTGCCCATGGGGGCCCCATCTACATCGGTGGTCATGATGATCCGTGCGCCCGTCGTCGCATACGTGCGACGCGCTCGGATCGCCGCAACAATGCTCTCGCGCTGCCGCTCGGCACCGATGACGCAAGCGAGTCCCGTCGCAAATGGGTTGCGTTTCGGAGAAATACCATGATGCCAAAGCAAGCCGTGACTGTCGGTGCTGCCAATAAAACCGAATCGGTGTCCTGCATCCAATGCTGGTTTGATAAATTGATCGGGCAAAACCAGGTCGCTCCGTGGGGGAAACCTGACGTTGGCCGGGTGGCACTCGTAACAGCCATGGACCGAACAGATTTCCCAAACAGGTTGCATGTGCGGGTCATGATGCTCCATGTCGGCACCCGTCCAACCTACATGGTGAGGGATGGCGATTCCGCCGGTTTGGCGCAGGGTTTCGAAGATTGTATCCACGTTTTTTTCAGGGATTCGTTCGGGGACCCGCCCGGGAAAATAAATGCACTTATGACCGGGACCGGGGTGGCGAGGGCCGGTGAATTCGTATGCTGGAAATGTGACGAATTCCCCGGGGATATGAAATGCTTCCGCGAGCTCACACATGAGTGCCCACGTCGCCGGTCCAATGGATCGTCCGCAAAACCGGTCGTGGTCAGTGATAGCAGCGAAGTCGAGATTGCGGTCGTGCCTGGCATAGTGCCACAAGGATTCCAGGGTTCCGCAACCATCCGAATGGGCCGTGTGTTGATGGAGATCCCCGAAGAGAACTGGGGGGTGGGTTTGTTTGCGATGGTGAATGATTTTCGTTGCCTGGCGCTCCGAATGCATCCTGGCGGAATGCTGGGAAGGTTGCGGCGGAGAGGAATAACGAATGCGCTCTACGACGAACCCTTGGCGCTCGCGACGGCCAAAGATGACGTGATCGTTTATTGCAACAAGGCTGCACCGACGTCCCCGTCCCCCCCAATCCTGATTCGATAAAGAGATGCGTTGGCTCAATGTTTTCATTCCAGGTGGCGATAGCGCGAGGTGAAACCCATGGGAGGATCGTCCTGCAACCCAAATGGCATTGTTTGTGTCCACTGCGATTGTGGGGAATTCCCATCCTTGGTCAAAGCCTGCCTGTGATTGTTCGATGTTGGGCGATGAGCAAGCAATTTGCTCGGGTTCAGCAGCTTCCGCTTGAGAGAATGCGGCGAGCTCCACGGTTGCCAGATGGATCCAGCGTGTAATGGAGTCCGTCGCCGATTGTGTTGCGGGAATTGCGTGCCAAGATAGGATAAGTCGATCTTGGCATCGCGTTATCGTGGGGGCTTCTTGTGCACGAGATTGTGGGTCGATCCAAATCGGTGGGGTGATGCCATTTTCGGTGCTTTTTGCGATGCCAATACGGGCTGGGTGGGGGTCCGATTGCTGCGACCAAGCGATGAAGCAATGATCGCCGTCTGCGTACAATGTGGGATGGCGGCAATGTCCGGCCGGGTGGGCGATCTCCCCAACCAAGCGCAAATCTCCTTTGTAGTCGAGCACAGCAAGCTGAATGAGGGCGGGCTTGTCACTATTATGTTGTTCCCAGGCGAGCCAAAGAGCTCCTTGGTCTGGTGCTGCACTCACAGCCACGTGGTGGGCAGAGCCTGCGCATGGGACGGAGAACTCCCGATTGTCACTTGTGTCAAGAAACCGTCCTTGGATGCCAAAACGCTGACCGTCGCGCACACAATACGCTGCCACGATACCGTCCGCGAACGAAGCAACAGCTGGGCGGAACGCCGCGGTGCCGGGAGAGTTTAGTGCGCCGCGATGATGCCACTGGGTGCCGTCGTGGCGGTAAGCTACGATTTGTTCACAGGAAAGTGTTGCTTCGGAAACGATGATCCAGATGGCGTCGTTATGAGCGAGAGTGACGTCATCTCCGTGCGGAGATTCCAAAAGGCCGAGAGGTTCCCGTCGAAATAGATTGCTCATGAGTATGGTTCAAAGTTTGTTGGGTGATTGTTGGAGCAACAATTCATGGGTGTCCTCCAAAATCTCTTGCACAGAAACTTGTGCAACTGGTACTTGAGGTTCCATAAAAGCTTTGAGTCGAAAGTATTTTAACCCAACCCAGGCTGCAGAATTTAGTTCATCTCAACATATGCGTCGGTATTCGTGGAAATATGCCCTCATTGCTTCGTTGCTGGCTTGCAGCGAGCCGAACAATCCAACTCCCCAGCCAGCACCCCAGGTGATGAAGCCAAAACCGGTTTCACTCCGCAAAGGACTATCCACTTGGCGAGCGTTATTGGAAGAGGCCGCGCGGGCGGAACTTTACCAAAACGGCGTGCTTATTGACCTTGGGAACCCGGATGAACACAAATACACGCGAGGAGGTTGGCGTAGCGACTACGGTGCATCGACGGTAGAAGCGAATGGGGTGACCCATACCGCGGTGGATGGTCATCGCGTGTACTTGGACGTCGTGGTACCAGCCCCTGTTCAGCGAATTTATGCACGCGTTCGATCCACGGTAGAAGGGCAACGCATCCAGTTTGAGATTGGACAGAAGTCCCTCGGAGATGCTCCGGTTTCTCAACAGTGGACAACCGTCGACATTCTCGTAAAAAGTGGTGCTTTTGCAGCTGGTCGCCACGATCTGAGCTTCGTGTTTGGCCACGCCAATCCGAAAGGTCCGCGGGCACAAGTGGATTGGATATGGCTGAGTACGGATGCAGAGGCCAAGCCAGCACCTCTCGCGCCGCGTGTTCTTCCCGTTTCTATTGGAGGTGTGCCCAAGCGTGCTCTGGTTGCTCCGACACCGCGAACGTATTCGTTTTATTTGCATGTTCCCGAGGGAAACGCTTTCTTTGTGTTTGACTACGGCGCTGACAAACCAGTGACATTTGCTGTGCATGCGGAGACAGATCCCAAGAGTAAGAGCAAACTGTTTTCGCAATCGGCCCAGGTTGGGGCGTGGAAACAGGCGAAAGTCGATCTCAGCGATTTCGCCGGCAAGGCCATACGGCTCGATTTGACGACCCAGAGTGACACGCCCGCGGCGGTTGGGTGGGGGGAGCCGGAGATCATGGTTGACAGCAAAGTAAAGGGAGCTCCCGCAGCATCTAAACCTCGCAACGTTATTTTGCTTGTCATTGATACCGTGCGGGCTGATGCATTTTCTGCATTCAACCAAGCGTCTGAAGTACGTACGCCGGCGTTCGACAAGCTCGCACAGGAATCGCTCGTTTTCCTTAATGCATACAACAACGAAAATTGGACCAAACCATCCGTGGCCACAATCTTGTCTGGTCTATACCCTACAACACACGATACCAAACGGGACCAAAGTGTCCTTCCCTCCGATGTAGAGTTGGTTTCGGAAACGCTTCAAAGCCAGGGGTTCGATACAGCGGCATTTGTTGCCAATGGCTTTATTAGCGACAAGTTTGGGTTTGCCGAAGGCTGGGATGTCTTTCGTAACTATATTCGCGAGAACAAGCGGTCAGAGGCCGAGTATGTATATGCCGATGCGTTGACCTGGCTGACGAAACCTCGGGACAAACCTTTCTTTCTCTACCTTCAAACGATCGATCCGCACGTTGTGTACGCGGTGGACAAAAAGTACACCAATCCGTATTTCTCGGAGCTTTACAAGGGGCCATTGGGTTCCTCGGTGTCAGGCGCAGAGCAGGTTGCGATGTCCAAGCGAAAGTGGAAGGTTGGGGAGCTCGATCGCAAGTGGGTCGAGGCTCTTTACTATGGCGAGATCTCATACCATGACGACCATATGGGGGTGTTTTTCCGCGAGTTAAAGCAGCAGGGTTTACTCGCCAATACTATGATTGTGGTTACCAACGACCACGGCGAGGAGCTAGGCGAGCGCGGACGGTGGGGGCATGGACATTCTCTCTATGAGGAAATGATTCGCGCACCCCTGTTGTTTCACTACCCGCCTATATTCTCTCGGGGAAAGCGCGCTGATGTCGTTGAGCATGTTGATATTGCACCTACGATTGTGGACGCTCTGGGCCTCAAACCGTTGAAAGACGCAGACGGCCAATCCTTATTGCCGCTGGTTCGTGGTGCGCCCGAGTCGCGACCAACCTACGCAGTAAGCGAGTTTTTGGGAGGTTCACGTGCACTGCGAGTCGGGCGATGGAAACTCATTCGCAGCGCCCGCGGGCTAGGTAAACTCTACGATATTATGGAAGACCCACAAGAACGAAAGAATCGCGCAAAGCAAGCACCGATCGCATTACGTGTTTGCGAAGTGTATTTGGGGGAAGCCCTCGCAACACCTACCAAACGGTTGCGCAGGCACGAGCGGCGCCAACATCGCAGGTTCAACAGCAAGAATCTCGCGATCGATCCCGCGCTACGGAAGCAACTGGAAGCGCTTGGCTACCTTGGGGGCCAATAGCATGCGGATGTTATTTTTCATTGTTTTTTTCGCTTGTTTGCTGGCGCCCGGTACGGCCGATGCCTACGTTGGGCCTGGCGCTGGTATTGCAATTGCTACAACCGCGCTTGCACTGGTTGTGTCGACCGTCCTGGTCGTACTGGGACTCTTTCTGTGGCCCTTCCGCTGGCTATGGCGGCGGGTCACGAGTAAACGACCGCCACGCCCCGGACAAATACGCAGGGCGATCGTCGTTGGTTTGGACGGGCTTGGATCCGAAACTCGCGGAGAAATACATGGCAGAGGGGAAGCTGCCCGCTCTGAAAGCTCTTGCCGACGGTGGCTCGTATCAGCGCCTTGCAACAACATTTCCAGCGATGTCACCGGTCGCGTGGAGTTCGTTTGCTACTGGCGTGAATCCGGCCAAGCATGGCATTTTTGATTTTCTCACCCGTGATCCTCGCAGTTACAAACCGGATCTGTCGTCGGCAGAAGTGGCTCCTCCTCGTCGCCATCTGCGCATTGGCAATCTCCAGATTCCTCTCGGCAAGGCGCAATTGAAGCTGTTGCGAAAGAGTAGACCATTTTGGGATATCCTTGGTTGCTATCGGATTCCTTGTTCGATTCTTCGGGTTACCGATTACGTTTCCACCGAAGCCGTTTGATGGGACGATGTTGTCTGCGATGTGTGTGCCGGACTTGCAGGGAAGCCAGGGGACATACACATACTACGCGACGGATCCGCAAAATGCTGAGGAGGTTTCCGTCGATGCAATCGGCACAGAGCACCGCATCGGCGGTAATCACATCCAGGTTACGATTCGCGATGGCAAGGTAGATACGCATTTGCCCGGGCCGGCCAATCCGATGCGTCGAGATGGCAAGCCGTTGCATGTTCCCCTTGTGGCGAATTTGGACCCGGAGCGTGGTCGCGCGATGCTGCGAATCGGTCGGTAAACGAGTCGTTCTGAAGGTGAACACATATACGGACTGGACCGAGGTTGCGTTCCCCATGCGCCTTGGTTTTCCGACTGCGTGGGATCTGTCGGTTTCGACTACTGGAGGTCACTGCGTCGACATTTCGCATGTATGTTACGCCGATCAATATAGACCCCGCGGCGCCGGTTTTACCGATCTCGTATCCGCGGATTTTTTCGATTTTTCTTGCACGGTTAATCGGTCGGTTTTCCACGTTGGGGTTAGCAGAAGATACTTGGGCGCTCAATGAAGGTGTTTTGGATGAAGCGGCGTTTCTCGAGCAGGCGTGGCAAAACCACGAGGAGCGCGAAGCGATGTTTTTCCAGATGCTGAAACGGACCAAGCGCGGTGTGGTGACCTGTGTGTTTGATGGGTCCGATCGCATTCAACATATGTTCATGCGCTATCTAGACGATGGGCATCCGGCGCTTCGCAATCAGAGCCCCGAACAAGCACAAAGGGCCAAACAGTGGGCAGATGTCATCGAACAAACCTATTGCCGTCTCGACGAGATGGTAGGACGAGTCATCAAACAAGTGGAAAACGATCCGTCTACGCTACTTGTTGTTCTTTCCGACCACGGTTTCCAGACCTTCCGGCGTGGTGTCAATCTCAACGCATGGCTTAAGCAGCACGGCTACCTCGTACTCAAATCCGATACCGACGGTTCCAAAGAGTGGTTTGAGGATGTGGACTGGGTGCAGACAAAGGCGTTTGCGCTAGGACTGGGGGGGATTTTTCTTAACGTCCAAGGTCGCGAAGCGTACGGTATCGTTACACCAGCGGACGCCAACGAACTTGCGACGGAGATCGCCGAGAAGCTGAGTGGTTTTCGTGATGCGCAGTTGGATGCTGTCGCGATACATCACGCATATCCGTCGCATGAATTGTATCGGGGGCCATACGCCGAAAATGCACCGGACATTATTGTTGGTTACGCTGCGGGTTGGCGCGCGTCTTGGGAAGGAGTGCGCGGGATCAGCTCAGGGCCCATTTGTACAGACAATACCCGCGCCTGGAGTGGCGACCACTGCATTGATCCAACGCTTGTGCCCGGTGTGTTGTTTGCCAATCGTCCCCTTGCACCCACGCAGCCTGGCATGGCTTCGATCTCGGATGTTGCTCCAACGCTGCTTGATTTGTTTGGTGTTCCGGTTCCAGCTTATATGGACGGCACTTCATTGGTGCATTCGCAGCTTGGGGCTGCGGTGTAGTAAGATGCCCATGAACCGCGGGTATGCGCACGTTGTTATCACCCTGTGTGTGTGTGTGATGAGCACGGCGTGTCGATCTGGAGTTGCATCTCATATGGGTGAACAAGCTCGTCGGGTCCTTGTCCTTGGTGTCGACGGCATGGATCCAGCCCTCGTGCGCCAATACCTGGAGGAGGGGCGCCTGCCCAATATCTCCGCCTTGGTGAAACAAGGTGGTTTTGTTCCGCTCGGTACGACAATGCCGCCGCAAAGCCCTGTCGCATGGTCGACGTTTACCACTGGTACTGGACCGCATGATCATGGCATCTACGATTTTGTTCATCGTGACCCAGTGGCGATGGAACCATATTTATCAACGTCGCGTACGACGCCAGCGCGGGCAATAAAAATTGGTCCGTTTACCATTCCAACGGCGTCTGCCACGATAGAGCTTTTGCGCGATGGCATCCCGATTTGGCAAATGCTCAGTGCCCTGCAAATTCCGTCCAGTTTCGTCAAGA
>CBDCWZ010000049.1:0-5396 GCA_965223575.1 Kofleriaceae bacterium | reverse complement strand
AATAGACGAACACAACCGGAGAATCGTTGGATTGGCTCGGCAACTTATTCGTCTTCCTGGTAAAGATTAAAGGGGACGGTTTTTCCTAAATGAATTGGTTGCGCCCGTTGCCCGGACGGACGTGGAGATTCAGTGGTGCTCTTAAACCTTTGTAGAAGGTAGTAGTTGAGATTTGAAGCTGGACATGGCAGTTCTTCGATGGGCGAATCTTGTGTTGGCAATAGTTTTTCAGACCGTACATGATCCAGAATCGAGTTTGTGCCGTGTGAGAAGAGCCTAAATGTTTTTTTAGTCAAAATCGAATCTCATTATTGTTCGAACTTTTTTCCGCGCCGCTGTAAAAAAGTGATTGTTTGACGATCTGAAAAAGGTTGTAAACAAAACGCAAAGTCCGAAAATGTTGAGAGAAAAATCGCTGACTTTTTTTTAGTCAAAATAGATTATTACTATCGTTTCAGTTTTCCGTTTTCTTTGCGATTGGAATTACTAGACTGCCTACATGAGGGATTTTCTGGTTGGTTTTGTTTCGCGTTTTCAGGTTGGCTTTTTTGCGTTGTGCTTTGTTGTCGTCGCAGCGATGACCTCGTTGGGGTGCAGTCAGTCAGAGCTAGGGCAAAGCGAAGCTGCGGCAATCACCAAGGTAAGTTATTATTATCCCCGGACCGTAAAAAACACCGCTGACTTAGTCGCGGCAATAGACGAAGGAGCCTTCCGGCGCGATGGAACGATTGAACTGGAGGCCGCTACCTATGTACTCGATCGGCCGCTTGTGCTGCGGGAACCGGTCACGATCATCGGTGCGGGAGCATTTTCGAGTGTTATCGACGCAAATGGCATTGGCACTGCACTAGAGATTCTTCCTGGAGCCTCTGGGACAAAGATATCGGGGTTGACGATTCGCAACGCGGGCCGCGCTGCGATTTGGCTCCAAAGGTGTGAGCGAACAGAAAATGGTGCAACAGCTGGTGATCGCAGACAGCCGGTTTGTCGACAACCAAGTGGGAATCGAAGCGCGGTGGACGAGGGGACACGTGCACCACAACTTGTTTGCCAACAATCGCTCCCGCGGCATCACTTTGTACAAATTTTCTGGCGAGATCAATCACAACACGATCGTGGAAACCAACTGGGGGTGGGGGATAAAGGGCGGTAGTTGGCGTGACTTGCGCATCCACCATAACTTGATCGGCAACACGCAAAACGACCTCGCCAACACGATTTTTATTGCAAGCACAACGGACGGATCGGTGCTGCAGGACAATTGGGCATTTGGGCGATCTCGCGGAACTGGCGGTGCTTTTCGCCATCAGCATATGGGGGCCGATGCTGCTATCGATGCAAGCAATCGGCAATTTCCTTTGGATCGCACGGTTCAATTTTCGGATGATGAACGGTATCTCCCGCAGAATCCCGAGTTTATCGGGTTCGGTTATTCTTCGGCGCCGCAGGGCACAGACCCGCCCACCCCAGTTGCCGATGTCATCGCACCGGCACTCGCATTTGCTCCCGTATCAGATCAGATTGCCGCGTACGGCGTGGAGCACCGCGTGCCGCTGGTGATTGGGGGAACCTCCGATGACATCGCGGTCGAATTGAAGTTACTGCGCGACGCCAACCCGTCGCGACGCATCCCTAGGGCTGTTTTAAACTCTGCATCAGTCACGGAGACATCGCTTGGCGAGTGGGAGTTTCGTTTGCTTCCCGCGCAGATGCTCATGGGCTCAAAAATGAACGTGACCCTGCGTGCCGGGTCAAAGCAAGCAAACAGCTTTATTGAGCGTTCTTTTGTTGTCGAAGTCGGGCCGCCGGGACATTTTGAACCGATCGAACAACCCCTTATCGCCGTTCAGGGGGAACCACTCACGTTTACGGTCCATGCCCGCTTGCCGTCGGCAAAGTTTTTGCTAGGCCGTCTGCCCCGCGGAACCAAGATTCGCAAGATCGAAGCGAAGCAAATGAGTGAGCGGGGTTACGCGCTGACCTACGAGTGGACCGCGTTAGAGGCCGGTCATCAGTCTGTTGAGATCAGCGCGAGAAATCCCACATCCAGCATTTTGAATCGGCCCGAATATTGGCGGATCTCTACGACCGTAGCGGTCGAGGTCAAAACTTCATGCCAAAACGGGAAGGTTGACCCTTGGGAGGACTGCGAGACCGGGGCCTGCTGCGATGAAGAGACATGTAGCTACAAGAAGGTAGATATAACGTGCCGCGAGCGGCTTCATTCCTGCGATGTCCCGGAGACATGCACAGGAAAATCCGCCGAGTGCCCCGCCCACGTCGAACCCGAAAAGGAATGCGTAACTGGGGATTGCTGTGATGAGGAGACGTGTACCTTTAAGAAAGCCGATACCGTCTGTCGCGGGGCGCTCCAATCGTGCGACGTTCCCGAGGTATGTTCGGGAACATCTGCCGACTGCCCGGCTCCAGCGACCACGTGCCAGATCGATGTAGATGACGGCCCCGTCGTTCTCGCTGCCTATCCCCTGGCGGGGCAAACTGTGGGACCTGATTCACAAGTGACGGTGGTGCACGCGGGAGGAAGTCGTCGCCCCCAATCTGTCGCAGTCCTAGACGCCAGCGGCAACGACATCACCGATAGTATTACGCGACGGCCAAGTGGAATCGGATTCCCAGTGACGACTGCGGTCGATGGGGAGCAGCGCTATACCGT
The DNA here is from genome assembly GCA_965223575.1 of Kofleriaceae bacterium. GTDB lineage: Bacteria > Myxococcota_A > Polyangia > Haliangiales > Haliangiaceae > CBDCWZ01. The sequence goes on along the minus strand of CBDCWZ010000049.1, from coordinate 2,722 downwards.
ACATTTAGACGATCGAGTCCACGAGCTCTCGTTTCAAGTCGATGCGGTTCCACCGGTCACAACCATTAGTCATGATTCTGGCGTATACCGGGATGGCTCCCTCACGATTCAGCTGTCGTCGTCAGAGCCTGTGACGCTATATTATAGCCTTGACGACACCGTACCCGCAGTTGGTATGGCGAGCACCAAGTCGGCAAGTCTTTCTGCCGGGGATCGAATCGAGCTGACGTTTACGACGGACACCGTGCTGCGCTTCTTTGCCGTCGATGCGGCGAAAAACCGCGAGATTGAGCGAAAGCGTGTGTACTTGTTTCAAAACTCGGTCATGAATGCCCCTACGCCGAATGTCACCGTCAACTCTTCGGCTTCGAGCGTCGACATTTCGTGGCGGAATCCCGATGATGCGTCTCAGATTCGCGTCTATCGCGCGGTCAATGCCGTCGATGTTGCACAACTAAACACAAGCCGCGCAAACGCGCACCCGCCTTCGAGCAGCTTACGAATCGCAGAAATTGCTGCAAGCGAAGGTCACTACCAAGATCCAATCACCTATCCAGGTGCAACTGTTGCCTATGGCATTACCGTGGTTTCGGGGCATAAGGAGAGCGTCCTATCGCCATTGAAAACCATCAAAGTTCCGGTCGCCGCCCATGATGGGGTTTTCGGATCGGACCTCGCAATTGCCCGGCGCCAAGCGGCAGAGACTGCGATCGCATGGCTTGAAGCCAACCAGGGGCAAAGCGGGTGCTGGGGAGATACACTTCCAGTTGTTGCGACTGCACAGGTGCTGGTCGGATTGCACGCGACTGACGTCAAACACCGAATGATCGGCCGAGGACTCCATTGCTTGGCAAGCCAGCCGAAACGCGACAACGATAGCCTCGCCCGCGCGATCGTTGCGCTCAAGCAGTATGGTCGGGATACCGAATCGATGCGGGTTCGGTTGCTCGCCAACGCGCAATTGGACGGAAGCAAGGTTGTGGGTTGGGGGGTCGATCCCCATCTGGAGATCGATCCGGTCTCTACCGCTGTCGGACTGCGTGCGGTACAAGCACCGTTGGCAAACGCGTGGACCATGGCGGCAAAATGGCCACGCACCGCTGCGAAACCGGGATGGACGCCAAGTAGTCCCGCTAGCGTGACAGTTGCTGCTGAAATCGCGCGCGGATTTCCCAACGATTTTGTCGGACGAATTGTGTCGGTTGGGGCGGCGCTAGCGATGCAAGATCGAGATGCAAATTCGCCACATTTTGGGTCATTTGGCGGACGAATAGACGAGACAGCGTCGGCACTGCTAGGTCTTCCGCTCACTGCACATCGAGATGCGGCTATCCGGTGGATCATTGCGCAGCAAGCCAACAATGGCAGTTGGCAAAATAGCCCGTTTGTGACCGGGCTTGTTCTCGAGGCCTTGGGGGAGACGGGAACAAGCGTGTCCACCGAGGAGACGATCGTCGGTGTGGCCGGAGGGAGTGCTGGTGAAGGCGTTGGTGGCACGGAGTCGTACCGTCTGTTTGCGATTCCCAAATCTTGGAAATCCTCGATCCCACCCGAGTTTTCGGGAACGTGGAAGGTGTTGGACGGAGCACTTGGGGGGATGGAGATCTTGGCGCCATCTGCGCCCGACAAAGCGACCTTGCGCGTCGCGAAACCCGGGCGCTACCGACTCCAGCTGGTCGGCTCTGCGGGGGACCAAGCGGTTTCGAAACAGTATGTGTTAAACGTAACCGATGGCCCGCTTCTGGTAAGGCCGAAGCAAACCCATTATGAGCTTCCGCTAATCGACGGGGTTGCCGAGCTTTCCCTCCAATATTTTCTACTGGATAAGTCTGGTGGTGTTCCCAAGACGTGGTCGACCCAAGCACATCCTGGCACCGCACCGCAATTTTCGCCATCTCCACAGGGGCCGTGGAGTCCCTCTCTCGCTTCTGCGCCGCGCACTTCTCACGTCAAGTTCACGCAAACGGGACGCTATGTGCTGACCCTGGACACGCAAAAAGGTAGCGAAGCAAAGCGAGACAAGATCCAAGAAGTCCATTCCATCGTCGTCGATGTTGTTCCAGCGTTGTCGGGGCTTGCATTGCACTGGGAGTTTTCACAATTTACGGGAACGCGCGCGACCGATAGCACCAGTGCAAAGCGGCATGGCGTGGGCCGCGGTGGTGTTCGCTATTCCGGTTCGAACCGCTACGCGCTGTTTCCGACTGGCAATCAAGGTGCAGAGATTCGCTATGATTGGCCACAGGACCAACCCCGCCAGCGCACCTACACTCTCGCATTTTGGGCATGGGCAGATACAACCGTTCCTAAGCAAGTCGAATACCGGACCATCGTGCGCCTGGATCCGTTGCTTCGGTGGGGATACGTGACGAATCGTAATTTGATCTTCTTTGAAGCGTTATCGCGGGTGGGCTATCCCAATTCTAACAGCGCCAAGTTAATTCCAGGGCAGTGGAACCACCACGTTGTCAGTGTGGACGGAGATTCGCTGTCGATTGTCGTCAATGGTGTTTTGGTCAACAAGCGCAATGTTGCCCGCGAGGAAATCTCGCAGCCATTTCGAACACTGATCCTCGGCACGCACAAAGGCGATGCGTTTGTTGGCGGCATCGAGGATGTCAGGCTGTTCAATCGCGCATTGACCTTGCAAGAAATCAAAGACCTACATGACAGCGCTCCCCATGCGCGACATCGGACGAGCAAATGAGCGAAATGCAAACAA
>CBDCWZ010000048.1:0-28023 GCA_965223575.1 Kofleriaceae bacterium | reverse complement strand
GTCTGCGGGGGATAGGAGTCAGAGACCAGGTGCGTGTGGTTTCGGCAGGAAAAATCGCAACCGGCTTTCATGTTACCAGGCAGCTCGCACTCGGCGCCGATCTGTGTAACTCGGCCCGCGGGATGATGTTTGCCCTCGGATGTATTCAAGCATTGAAGTGTAACACTAATCATTGCCCGCAGGCGTTGCGACCCAAAGCCTAAAGCTAATGAAGGGGCTTGATGTTGATGATAAGGCTGTTCGCGTTGCAAGCTTTCATCACAAGACGGTCGAAGCCTCGCTGGAACTTGTCGGTGCAGCAGGATTGACAAAGCCCACGCAACTTCGCCCCAGACACATTTGGCGCCGTATTAGCGCGACCGAGGTCAAGAATCTCGGCGAGATTTATCCTACGCTCAAACCCGGGCAGCTATTGGATGGACCCATCCCCGAGCCCATTGCACACGCGTGGAGATATGCGTCGGCAACCTCCTTTTAGGCGGTTTGTCCTTTCGCTGAGTCGTAATGCGAGTGTGGCGATGCCACACCATCCGGGGTCTCGGTGAGACTGGGGCGTACTGGAGCACAGAACAATGCGGGATTTCAAAATGGAACAACTTGCATTGAGCCTATCGCTATGGTTTTTGCGCCCCTATTCCCCATGGAGCCTGGGGATCCAATTGGTGGATGGCGATGGTCCCAGGGTTTGATTGGTCACGGATAGTCACCGTAAATGCGTCGTAGTCGTACTCGTAGGTCTTGAAATCGAGGCTAAAGATTTCGTTCGCATCGAGATCGTACACACCGACGACTGGGAAAAATCCCTCAAAGTCTAACACCTCGGCAAAACGCCCGGTCCGGTCGCCATAGCGCCCCGGCCTGTCCTCGCGGAAGAACTGCGCTTGAACAATCCCACCCGACTTGTTCAAGAAGTTCAACGCAACGCTGTTCGAAAATTGACCAAATACGGCACCCGGCTGAACGTTCTCTATGGTCGTACCTTCACCATCGTACACAACTTGCAGGCGGTTAACCGTCCCGTCGTCATTGCGCGCGAAGAGTTTGTCTCCTTCTACCAGCCATGGTGTTCTCACCAACAGGATCGGACTGGTGTCAAACTGAGGGGTGGTTACGCCATCACCCTGGCTCGTTGGCGCAAAACGGATATTCGTATCGCCGACAAAACCGGACGCCATCTGCAGACGAATTTGGAACAAATCGTACCGCGTTCCTAGCTCTCGCCAATCTTGGCCATCGGGGCCGAAACCATCCCCTTCCCAGTTGTTTCCCTCAACCTCCCAAGTCAGGTACCGATCGGTGCTCGGATCGCTGTCGAGATCTTGGAGGTCCTCCTGGATGTCCCCGACGTTCGCAACAAATGAGCGCTCGGGATTCGCTTCAACCTCAAGCATCGTAATCTTCGACGAATCGAGGTGCATCGAAAAGCTAAGGCCGCGCGTTCGCGAGTCGAAAAGATTGGTCGCGTACGATACCTGTACAACCACTTCAGCCGATGGTTCGACGGCAGTGCCTATCCCCGGTCCTATCACTTGCTGCGCCAATTCGTCGACGATTCCGTCGCAATCTTCGTCCAGCCCAGTCCCCTGGCGCTCGTCGATTTCTGAGTTCGGCGAGCCTTCTATCGGTTGGAGGCACACAAGCTCATCCGTGGACTCAGGAGTCCAGGTGCTCGTCGCTGCGCACACACCAAGGCCACCCGTTTGGCAGACGCTGCCCTCTACCGCCCTTTGGGCAACCCAGCCAATCGACCATTGCGATGCAATCTCCCGCCAATCTGGGTTATCCAGTCCTTTCAAATACAGCCAAAATCCGTAGCGGTTAGGGTCGATCACAGAGGCAGACCCTATTAGTGAGTCGTCGATGCCAGCGCGGTTCAGGCTGGTGATATATCGAGGCGTATGGTCGAAATTGCAGGCGCTCGTATCGACAAACATCTTCAACGAACCACGACGATGTGACTGCTTCCAACGGTCTCGTATCCGTTCCCACAGTTGATCGTGGTCTTGTTTAGATTTAGAGGCATGGGCCCGATCCCAATCAGAGCGTGATTGGTTACGTACCCGCACCATGCCTGAACACTGCGTCTCCTCAGCTACCACACCCGGAGGATCTGCTGGAATCGTGCGCCAATTCACGCCCCACTTCTGGCTATTTGCGAGCTCGGATGCGTCGGGGGCAAACACCGAAACCCGGAATTTTCGGGCGCCAAGGGCCTGAATCGCTACCGCGCCGGGCGGCTCGCTGGGCGGCTGCTTCACGGAGAGTGCGGCAAAATGTTGAACAGAACCTTTCAGACCGCAATCGGTCTCAATCACCGCAGTCAACTTGTCCCCTGCGGAGCTCCAGGTCGGAACGGCATGGCCAGCACATTCTTGGTCGCCGTTGACTTGGGGCGTTCCGGACCAAGCAACGCGCCAATCACTAAGCTGTGCCAATGCACGTAGTGCTTCTCCGCTGCTTGCGGAATCATTCGTCACGTACACGCGAAATCCCGTCTCCGTGGCTCCAACAATTGTCGTGGCGCCTTTCGCGTCCCAATGATCGTCATTGGCGCCAAACTGGGAAGCCAGATATGCGGGGGTATCGTCAAACATGCAGTTCGAGGTGTCCACATCCGTAAAAATCACGCTTTGAGTGCCCTTCGCAATCCTCCACTGGGAAGCAGATGTCATTCCGGAACAAGTCGCTTTTCCGGGATTTTCTTCTTGTTGCTGCGGATTTGACAACGCCGCATCGCTTCCTAGCATGCTCCATACCGCGCCTAACAGAATCAATGAATATGTTCGTGGGGACATAGAAGTTGCGCTCCTGGTAACTGTTGTTTGTAGTCGCTTTCGATGTAGTGGGTGAATCACTTCGCGCATTGCGTGCTCTGATGCAATATGTTGAGATCAACATGAACGATTGCAAAACCGTCTTGGTTGATCTCAGCCAAAAGACGAGGTGGCCCACTTTTAACAGTAAGAATTCGCGTTACGCGATAGGCGATGGGCGATATCTCCCATTTTGTAAATTTGGCAATTCACATTTCGTACTCACAAGGAGTACACGCGGTCCGGGTTGCAAGCTTACATCACAAAACGGTTGAAGCCGCGCTCTAGGTTCGAGTACGGCAATGCCATACCAAAGCGGGTGTTTGTGAGATTGGTGCGTACCAACGCGATGGACAATGGGTGATTTCAATATGGAAATGTCTAGGACGTGTGGCTGGTGCGAGTCTAAAATGGACGACACAAAAAGTCATATTGGAATCAACAGGAATCGAAATAAGGGGGAGGAATGCGAAATCTTATGAAGGGCGCTGTTGTTTTTGGACTGATGATCCTAACGACACCAGCATGGGCGGAGAAGCCAATCTTTGCTTTGTCATTTAATGGAGACCCGCCCAATGTTCATGTGTATGGTGGAACGGATCGCGGATGGACGATGACAGTCGATGTCGGATTTGCGTTCAAGGCTTTGGAGACAGACGATCAGCTCACGGCGAAAATCCGGGGGACCAAGGCAAAAGTCGAATGTAAGCGAAAGACAGATGCCACATTTTATCGCGGCTTTGAGGATGCCAGCAAAGACTTAAAGATCAATGTGTTTCAGTGTCGGATTGGCGACAAGCAGAAGAAGGCAGGGAAAATGTCTCTGACCTTCGACTACTATTCGACCGATGCAGAAAAGACCTTTAAGAAAGTTGCCGCACTGCATTTTGAGGTGAAAAAGGGCAAGCGTTACTACTACGCCACACAGGACAATATCGTAGGCCCCGTGTTTTTTAACTATGACCCTCGCAGCATGCGCGACCGATACAAAAAAAAGGAGCCAAAACTGTGGTTTTGGACGCGTGTGATGCTGCCCTACACGACCGGGACGCCTAAAAATATCAAAGTGCGGTGCAAACTCGATGGTAAGAAAGTCATGTACAAAGACGTGCGGGCGTATCCCAAGGCGAGTATCGGTGACGAGTTTTCGATCTTCGAGATCTTGGTTTGGGCACAACACCGCATCGGTGAAGGCAGTACCCTAAACAAAGAGCACCCTGGAAACTGGCCCTTCGGTGACAATCCCGGCGACTACGACTGTAAAATCTCCATTGAGGGGAAGGCCTACCGGAAGTTTAAGTTTGCGGTAAATAAGGAAGGCATGATTGAAGATGACTGTGGTCCTGCCCTAGGGATGGACGTAGCCCACGGAATTATGACAAACAATAAGGCTGCTGAGGATCACAAACATCGGAAGGCCGCCGCCGCGAAGAATTTGCTTTGGTCCAAGAAGAAAATGCCAAAGCAGTGCAAGGGACTTCTCTAGGCTTTCTTAACGATAACTAGGGAGAGGCCCCTCTGGTATCCAGGGGGGCCAATGATCTCCTAGAGAGCTGAACACGTAAAGTTGCTTATCGACGGTAAAGGATCGGAATCGTTGGCGAGGCGGACACTGCCAATGCAACCGTCTGCAGAGCGTTCGCGTAGCGCTTTTTCCTGCTTTCGTCGCTGCACGACAGTAAGGGCATTTACCAGAAAGTAGTTTGGGATACAGATTGGTCTAAACTCGCCAAAACATTTACGTTGGATCCGACTGCACCATGGCAAGTTGGGGAAGAGTTGTACCGGAGACAACCGAAGCCGTTGTATCGTCCCTAGGTGCAGGGTTCATGGCAGCTGTCATGGTTGCGTGGTAAACAAGGCTGATGCCTACTGCTCTACCAGTCTCCGAAGTGTCTCGGCCGGCGATTTCGATTCTTCCGGATCATATCGTCGATCAGATCGCGGCTGGCGAGGTAGTTGAGCGGCCGGCATCGGTTGTCAAGGAGTTGGTCGAAAATGGTCTCGATGCCGGAGCGACGCATATCACCGTCGAGGTAGAGGCGGGTGGGAAGCGGCTCATTCGCGTTTCTGACAATGGTCACGGGATGACGGCCGACGAGCTACGGCTCGCAATAAAACGGCATGCGACTTCAAAGTTGCGTTCCCTAGAGGACGTATATTGCTTAGGGACAATGGGCTTTCGCGGCGAGGCGTTGCCATCGATTGCCGCGGTATCACGGATGACGGTGACGACGCGATCTGCGAAGGATCAAGACGGTAGTCAGTCCGTGGCCGCCACCCGCCTGGTCGTTGAGGCTGGGAAAATCGTTGAGACGACCAGCGTTGGGGCGCCGTTTGGGACGCAATTTGAGGTGCGTGATCTGTTGGCCAACGTTCCCGCGCGGCTGAAGTTTATGAAGGGGGATGCGACCGAAGCATCGCATGTCACCGATGTGGTAACGAAATTAGCCATGGCGCATCCCTCGGTCCATTTTCGGCTTCGACACGGAAATCGGACCGCACTCGATGCGCCCGGGCATCGCAATGGGTTCGAACGTGCGCGTTCCCTGTTGGGCACGCGGGTTGGCGGCGCATTGCACCCTGTGTCGGGGGACGAAGCGGGAGTGCAAGTGGTGGCGTTTCTCGCATCCCCAGAGCTGAGCCAGACAACCTCTCGCGGTATCCAAATGTTTGTCGGCCGGCGAGCGATTCGCGATAGGGGGCTTTTGCATGCGATTCGCATGGGCTACGGTGAGTTGATTCCCAAGGGTCGCTATCCCGTTACGGTTCTTTTGATTGACACGCCCGCGGGGAGCGTCGATGTTAACGTACATCCTCAGAAGCTCGAGGTCAGGTTTTCGGATCCGCAAGCGGTCTATGCGGCGGTGCGGCACACTATTGCGAAGGGGGTTGGTAGTGCGCCGTGGTTAAAGAGTCAATCAGGCGGTGGGCTTTACGGCGAAAGTCTCGGTTTGGGGGGGCTTGATACGCTGGCGCGGCAGCCGGCTTACGAGGTATCTGCTTTGGCTGAGGGGTACGCGCAACACCGTACGAAAACACTGCTGCCTTGGGGCACAACTGGCAGCAAAGCCCGCGAGCCAAAAGAACTGTGCGACGGATCCGCTGTGTTACCCGATTCGCAATCGGCTACGTTCGATGTTCGCTCTGAGGATCTGCGGTTTGACTCGGTCTCTAACCCGAGTCCTGGCCTTGTTGATGACCAGCGTTCTGGGTTTGGTCGCAGTTCTGGTATTGGTAGCGAGAGTACCGGGGGACACGACCCGAGCTCCGATGCTTCAGGATTTTTTTCTGCATTGAAGTATTATGGCCAACTCGATCGCACGTACTTGATTTGCGAGTCACAGGGCGAGCTCGTGCTGATCGATCAGCATGCCGCGCACGAGCGTGTCGAGTTTGAGCGGCTCAAGCAACGGTATCATGACCAAACAGTGCCAGTTCAAAGGCTGCTATTTCCAATAAAGATCGAATTACCAAATGAGCAATCGACCGCCATCGCCGACTATATCGACGAACTCAAACAAGTCGGTTTTGAGCTGGAGCCCTTTGGCGGCAACACGATTGCGGTCAAAGCGGTTCCTGCTGGTCTGATTGTGGAGCAAGTTGAAGTTGTGTTCCGCGAACTCATTGACGAGTTAATCAATAGCGGTGGGTCCCGGGCAGTGGAAGAGCGACTGGAGTCTGTTCTTGCGACGATTGCCTGCCACTCGGTGGTTCGCGCGGGCGATGAATTGTCTCGCGAAGAGGTAAAGGCGCTGTTCAACTCGCTAGATGGCGTCGAGTTTCGTACCCATTGTCCGCACGGTCGCCCCGTCCAGTGGCGTATCCCGATTGGCGAAATTGCTCGTCGCTTAGGGCGGACCTAGGTGACTGATGTTTCTGTGGCGAGGTACTAGAGAGCGGCAATCGGTTTTGAGTTGACGCGAATGACGCAGATGCCGCCGATCGTTGTTGTGGTCGGGCCGACGGGAGCTGGCAAATCACAGCTAGCGATGGAGCTTGCCGAGACCGTCGGCGGAGAAATCGTTTCGGCAGATTCGCAACAGGTCTACCGAGGAATGGACATTGGGACCGGCAAGGTCAGCGCGTCTGCGCGGGAGCAGATCCCTCACCATCTGTTGGACATTGTGGATCCAAACGAGAAAATGACCGCTGCACAATTTGCCACCCGTGCGGATGGGGTTCTGCAGGAGCTCGCGAGACGGGCGGTTCCATGCATCGTCGCCGGAGGGACCGGATTGTACGTGCGGGCGTTACTGGATGGTTTGTTTGAGGGGCCAGCAGCCGATCTGGCGCTGCGTGCTAGATTGACGGTGCAGGCGCAAGAAAACGGGATCGAAGCGCTTTGGGCGGAGCTTCATCAGGTCGATCCCGAATCCGCGGCGCGCATTCATAAAACAGATCTCACCCGAACGATCCGCGCTTTAGAGGTATATTTGCTGACCGGGGTTCCTCTGAGCGAGCATCACAGGCAGCACCGCGAACAACAGATTTCGCGGAATGCTCGGCTGATCGGGCTCTGCCCAGAGCGCTCAATGCTATATAGGCAGATTGATAATCGTGTCGATAACATGCTGAAATTAGGACTCGTTGCCGAAGTCGAGTCGCTTCGGGCCGATGGATACGGATTATCTACGCAGTCCCAAAAGGCTATCGGATACGCCGAAATTCACCGCTATCTAGATGGAATCACGAGTCTGGATGACGCAGTGCGTCTCATTAAGCGTAACTCTAGGCGCTACGCGCGCCGCCAGCTAAGCTGGTACCGGAGGGATTCGAGCGTGCAATGGCATCAGAAACCCTCCGAGGTTGACCTTCCCGCCTTAGGACGCTACCTATCCGCCAATCCCGGAGCTCGTACTGATGACCGCTGAACCCACCAACGATCGTGCAATCCTTGAATTTGAGAGACCCATCGTGGCGCTGGAGCGAAAGATTGAAGAGCTTCGCAAGCTTTCAACGGAGAACGTTGATTTTTCTGCTGAGATCCACAGGCTTCGCGACAAAGCCGGGTCGCTCCAGCGTGAGATTTTCTCTGAGCTCACGGCGGCGCAAAAAGTGCAGCTTTCGCGGCATCCCGCCCGTCCTTATATGCTCGATTATGTCGGTCTGTTAACCAAGGATTTTGTCGAGCTGCACGGGGATCGCGGGTTTCGTGATGACCCGGCGATCGTTGGCGGTATTGCATGCTTCGAGGGCGAAGAGATTTTGGTTGTCGGTCACCAAAAGGGCCGCAACACCAAGGATAATGTATTTCGCAATTTTGGGATGGCACGCCCAGAGGGGTATCGCAAGGCGATGCGGCTCATGAAGTTGGCAGCCCGGTTTCGCCGTCCGATCCTTACATTCATCGACACGCCCGGGGCGTATCCAGGCTTGGGAGCCGAAGAGCGCGGTCAGGCAGAGGCGATAGCGAAAAGCCTCGAAGTCATGGCTGGACTTGAGGTTCCGATTCTCTGCGTCGTTATTGGCGAGGGGGGCTCAGGGGGCGCGCTGGCACTCGGAGTAGCAGACCGTGTGTTGATGTTGCAGTATTCCATATACTCGGTGATCTCGCCGGAAGGATGTGCGTCCATTTTGTGGCGAGACCCTACAAGAATGGGTGACGCTGCAATCCAATTAAAACTGACCGCACCTGATCTGGTGCGTTTAGGGGTTTGCGACGAGATCGTGCCTGAGGCCGCGGGCGGCGCACATCGGCACCCCATCGAGACATCCGATAACCTTCGTGCGGTGCTGAAACGCTGTCTCTCAGAGCTCAAAGCATTGGAGCCCTGCACGCTATTGGAACAGCGGTACCGAAAATTTCGCGCAATGGGGGCTTTTGTCGAGAATTAGGCAGTAGGGGGTGTCCCGATTATGAATGTACCACCAGATAAACCCCTGAAACTGCAGGGGGCGTTGCTCTTCGGTCACGTAGAACCACTATGCTCCCTCCTCACGCCTTCCCCTGCAATTCCAAGTGCTTATCTGGAGGCACTGGCACAATAGGGACACCCCCTAGAGACAGGCACAATCGGGACCCCCCTAATGTTCGTTCAAGAAATTTTGCTGTTATCGCTGATCGTAGTGACCGCCTATCTTGGTCCGATGATTGTTCGTCGTTCCGTACCAGGAAATCGAACCTATGGTTGGATGTTGATCCTCAATCTTGCCCTAGCGGTGGTCGCATTTGCCGCCGGCCGTGCTGAAGAGCCGGTTGCAGGTGTACTTGGTGTGGTCGCGATTGGTGCTGGTTTTTTCCTTGTCATCGTTCCGCCAGTGTTGCGGGGGCTAGCTCGTCGGGCTGTATTGGCGGAAAGGATGCGGATCGCCGCAACCCTACTGGATTTACGCGAACTGTTGCAGCCGGGGATGGGGGCAGCCCAAGAGCGAGAGCTTGTGCTCGCGATTGCTGCAGTACGGGATGGGAACATCGATTCGGCAATTGACGTTTTGCTGAAAGCGAAAGGGGAGTCAAGCGATCTTGCGGCTCGGCGACACCTGGATGAGCGGATCGTGACCACGTTTTTATTTGCCCGCGAGTGGAAACGCGCAATCGCGCACTACGAGGAGACTTTGGTTGGGCCAAATGCATCGGTGTCTCCTCATCTGGTGGTCGAAATGGTTCGTGCGTATTGCGAGCTTCGCGATCTCTCTGGAGCAGCGGATCTCGTTGCGCGAATCGAATGCTCACCGGCCGTCGAAGAGCCAACCCTGAAGGGGCTTGTCAATCGCGCTCGGATGGTCTTTTTGGCGTTTGTGGGGCGGACGCGCGCCGTCGACCAGCTTCTGGGAGAGAACGGACCATTTGGGGACATGCCGACAGCGGCTCGGAATTTTTGGGCAGGCGTTGCAAGAGTCAATGCTGGAGATCGCAAGGGGGCACTCACGTACTTAAAAGCAGCTGCTAAGCATGCGGGGCGGGACCGCCGCGCTCGCGACCTGGCGCTGTCTATGTTGGATTCTCTAGAAGATCCAGGAGTCGTTGGGCCCCACGTGGTTCCGGCCCCTGTTGCAGAACTCGCCGATCGCCTTGTAGAACGCAGCCAGCAGTCGACAGGGACGGGAACCAATATACGCGCGCCAAAGATGTCAAATGTGGATTGGCGAAAGGTTCCTATCACCTGCAGCCTGATTGTCCTCAACGTTGCTTGCGCGTTAGCGATTGGATGGATCTTTCACGGTGCTTCCGATCTCGGCGCGTTGGTCCAAGTCGGAGCGAATGTAAAATCGGCCGTCGATGTTGGCGAGTGGTGGCGCTTACCGGCGTCGATGTTTCTTCATGTTGGTGTGCTTCACTTAGTGATGAATATGGTCAACCTGTGGATTCTTGGCAGGTTGCTCGAGCAGATGTTTGGTAGGCTGCGATTTTTTGCCGTTTATATGCTTGCGGGGATTGGTGGGGCGCTCGCAAGCTATGGGCTTGGACCGCCAGGAATGTCCGCTGGGGCCTCTGGGGCAATTATGGGGGTTTTGGGCGCCGTGGTGGTGGAGCTCGCTTTGTTTCATCACTCGTATCCACAGCGTTGGCGTCGATCTTTGCTTGGGATTCTCGTGTTTTTGACGGTTTCCTTTGTCGGAATAGGATTTGTTGTCGAGGTTGCCGACCAATATGCTCACGTTGCAGGGCTGCTCGTGGGTGGTATCGCGGCGGGGATTGTGTCTCCTCAATCACCGCTTTCTCGCTCATTGGTGACAAAGGCTCTTACATGGCTTTTGGTACTCGTCGGCGTAGCTGCCCTTGGCTATGGTGGCTATGGCTCGTTTACCTCTAGCTTTCGTGAGACGATTGCAAAGTATCCACGGGAGACGCGTGTCATAAACGGCTTTGCCATTGCGGTTCCCAGCACATGGAAAGCTTTCGAAGGGGAAGATGGAGTTGAGCTAGTAGATGTGAGTCCTCATACCCTGTTTGAATTTCACGTGCGCCCTGCGACTGGTGATGTTTCCGATCACATTGCAGATCGGTTAGAAAAGATCGAGCAAGGCGAACGAGGTCTTAAAAAGGTTCGTCGCGCTACCAGTCTACGGATTTCGCTTCCGGCACCGTGGCAGAGTCGTGAGCTAACGGTCATCGATGACAGCATCGGTGGTGAGCTCAAATATCGAATCGTGGTGTTTGCGCAGATCGTGGGCCAAGAGCTGTGGATCGGGTCATTTTTTACCTTCGATGCGATTGCCGCGGAGATGACAACAGTCCTTTCCGAGGCATTGCAATCACTCAATCGGATTAAGTAGCGCATTTGCAGCGTGGTAAACCCGCCGTGGGTACTTTACAGTTGCGGCATGAGAGTCTCGGCATTGCGAATGGCTTTTGCGTTGTGGGTGCTGTGTTTGGTGTTGGGCGGCTGTCACAAGATACAGCAGGAATCTGCCCAACCAGTGGCGCCCGAGCGTGTTTCTATCCAAGACCCCGCGAAAATGTTACGCCCTCCAAAGTTCGCAAAGCGGACGCCGCTGGGAGCGTTGTACTGGGTGGTCCGTGAAGGCCAGCAAGGGCCCCATCCCCGAGTTTGGGACGAGGTCACCGTTCACTATTCCGGATGGACGACAGATGGGGTTCTATTTGATAGCTCGGTTGAGCGAGGTCGGCCGGCAACATTTCGTCTGCGCAATCTGATCAGTGGGTTTGCTGATGTTCTTCAACGGTTGAGGGTAGGGGACAAAGCGCGGCTATGGATTCCCGAGTCTTTGGCATACGTTGGCCAGCCGGGAAAGCCCCGCGGAATGCTGATCTTTGACGTTGAGCTGCTAAAGATCAAAACACTTCCAAAACCACCGAAGCCTCCCATTACACCCAAAGATGTCGCGGCGCCTCCGAGTCGGGCGCGAAAGACACAAAGCGGGTTGCGGTATCGGTTGCTGCGTCGGGGGAGCGGAGGCACCAAACCGCAAGCTACCGATGCGGTTACCGTGCACTATTCGGGATGGACGACCGATGGGAAATTGTTTGATAGCTCGCTGACTCGTGGGCGTCCCGCAAGGTTTGGGCTGCAAGCCGTTATTGCAGGCTGGACCGAAGGCTTGCAATTGATGCGCGTTGGCGACAAGGTTCGGTTTTGGATGCCCGAGCGTTTGTGTTATCGGGGACAACCGGGAAAACCCGCTGGGATGCTCGTGTTTGACGTAGAGCTGTTAGAAATCCACAAGCGGTAATTCACTAAAACATACTCACCTAGGTCGTGAGTCAACGCAATACTGCGTTGTCGGCTGTGGTGCCTGCGCACGTACCAAACGCCCGCTTACGCGGGCTCCTCGCCTCTGCCTTGTCTTGTGATAACTCACAACCGATGTGAGCATGTTTAGAAGCCATCTATTTTTGTGATGGCTGCTGGAGTGTTGCTGGATCTGCAGATGCTTGCGCTTCTTTGTAAGTTTGACGCAAGTATATGAATCGCAAAGCGATGTAAAATACGAGAAACGACCAGGCGAGCCAAACTACGGCCCATAGGGCGGGGCCACCGAGTCCAGTTGCCTCGGCCATGTTGTGTGCGTCCGAAGCGATCTGCTGGCTTCCGTTGTTGACGGATAGATTGCTGCGGAACAGCGTTCGGATGTCAAGGACGGCATTAATGCATGATTGGGCGGCCACAAAGTTGGTGATGAATCCCGAGACTCTCGTGTTTGAAAAAACAGCCAGAAGTAGGAATATGGCAGCACCTGTTAGTCCGACGGCTTGGCCAAAGGGATTGCCAATGTACAATAGTGCGGGGAACAACAGCAAAATCGCGAGACCGACCAGGGCGATCCGTATTCCTCGTACAGTTTGTCCGAGTATGAGCAGGACACCTCCAAAGGCGGGCGTTCCCATATACCCGGCTGCCGCGATCAGGGCTAGACCTGGCGCAGTGGCAGCGCTATTTGCATAGGCAAGTCCACTTGTGTCTTGATAAATCAGCATGTGCTTAAATCCAACGCCGATAGTCATCATCACGATTCCGTGAGACAGCTCGTGGAGCCAGGTTGCCAGAAGTTTAAACGGATATAACAGGAATCCACCAAACGGTAGATTCCACAATAAAAGCGACACAAGCAATGTGATCGCCAGAGCTCGTTGGGTATTGGTGCTAGCAGGCCCCACCGTACCTAGTGTAGACGGCGAAGGGACCGTTTTCAGCCTTTCTGGAGGATTGTTTTCAACGAGCTTTCGTGCGCGATTACAGTTTCGATTGCCAGGGACCGCATGCGTCGTTTGTGTATACTAGACCTCATCTTCTCTACAAGTCTTCCATTTGACCTGCGATGGGGCGCCCTTTTGGGTCTGTGGCTAGGCGGGTACCATGGTGTTGATCATGGCCGAAGAGCAGGAGGCAACCGTTGCTCGCGAAATCATAGATCGCTTTTTTCGAGGCGAGGGTCGCTTCTACATCGAGATCGTATCCCATGACGTAAGGTAGGGGGATGTGGACCGATGTGGGGATGACATCGCCCAAAAACATCGCGCGTTCGTTTCCGGTTCCCAAGAGTACCGACTGGTGGCCTGGGGTATGTCCGGGAGTCGGAACGACGGAAATGCCGGGGAGGATCTCTGTTTCACCGTCGACGAGCCAAAGGAGGTTGTTGGTTGCCAGGGGCTCGAAGTTTTCAGGGAGGTAACTCGCGCGGTTACGTTCATGACGGGCTCGTGCCGCGGTGAGTTCTCTTGTTTGTAATATGTGTTTCGCTCGCGGAAACACGGGAATGACTTCACCGGACTCCGTTGTCGTCGTCGTTCCCCCAGCATGGTCAAAGTGGAGATGGGTCAGAATGACGTAGTCGATCGACATCGGATCAACCCCAATTTCACGCAGCGCATCGACGATGCTGCGATCGTGGTCAATCCCATAGATGTCCTTGAGCTTTTGCGGAAATTTGTCGCCGTTTCCAGTTTCGATCAGGATCCGTTTCCCGCTGTGCTCGACCAAAAGGCAGTTGGTTGAATAGGTGCACCGATTGTGTTCGTCACAGGAGACAAGTTTGTTCCAAATGACTTTGGGGACGACGCCATGCATTGCTCCACCGTCCAAGCGAAAGTTGCCCCCGTTTACCATTGTCAGGGTTAGGTCCCCCAGTTTTCGCGTCATACCTGGGGAGCATAACATTTGATAAGCAGAAACCGCGCCTCTGGATTAACTGTTAGAAATGTAAAGGGTTTTATGTGAGGGGCCTCCTCGATACAAGTCATCTTTGTAAGATCTGCAGGGAAGAAGCGCGAGGTTGCCACGTACTAATAAGAGCAATTCACGTATGATGGGCGGCAAGTGACAATATGACAACAACAGCAAACTCCCAATCTCGATCGTATAGTGCGGCACACTTTGTCCTTGAACTCGACCAGGAGCAGGTTGGCTATTGTCGATCGGTTGAAGGCGGTGGGATGAAGGCCGAGATTCAAACCTATCAGCAGGGTGGAAATGCCCACTTGCTGCGGCAGCTGGGCAAGCCAAAGTATGACGATCTTAAAGTTGAGGTCGGGATGTCCATGTCCAAGGTGTTTTATACTTGGATAGAGGGTTTTTTTGCTGGGACTGTGATTCGGAAGAATGGAGCGATCGCCGCGGGGGACTTCCACTATGTAGAGCGAGCGCGAACAGAGTTTAAAGAGGCACTCATTAGCGAACTTGCGTTTCCCAAGCTGGACGCGACGGACAAAAATGCGTGTTACATGACCGTCACTCTCGTCCCGGAGATTCTCGAACTGAGTAAGGGAGGGGGCAAAGACCTTGAGAGAGAGAAAGGGGGGACCAAACAAAAGCTGTGGACAGCCGCAAACTTTGAGTTTTTGCTTGATGGATTTGAAGCAGCTTGTCGACGAGTGACGAAAGTGGATGGTTTTTCGATTAAGCAACAGATTCTCGAGTACGACTGTGGAGGTCGGCGCAACCCCATTCGTGTCCCTGGGACCCTAGAAATTCCGGGCATGACCTTTTATGTTCCTGAGGTGGATGCACTACCGTTCATTAAACATTTTTCCGCCCACGCTGTGAAGGGGGCAACTCCAAAGCGTATGGCGGGTAGCATTTCGATGAAAGATCATGCTGGTAACGAACTATGCATGATTGAGCTCAAGGGAGTGGATGTCGCTAGTGTATCGCCTGAAAAAAGTTCGGCAGTCAGCGAAGAGATCAAGCAGGTCAAGATTGAGATCTCGGTAGAAGAAATGACCTTTAAATACGCGAAATGATCACCCACTCCCCGGGATCGCAGTTTCCGAAGATCGCAGGCCACATGCTCTAGGTGCCGGGCAAGCCGGGAATTGACGCATGGCAGTTTCGAGCCAATTGCGCAAACAACAGGGCTTGCGAAAACTTGCCACTGCTAGCATGCGACCGGTAGGTTCTTGCGATGGAGAGCATTTATTCATCGGGGTTTGAGCCGGATCCAAATAGCGCTGTGGATGTGCTTGCGTTTGTTCTGTGCCCGATGAGTGTGTTCTCTGGGGCGGCGGAGGATCTGGACGAGGCCGAAGCGATTGCGGCGTTGATCACGCCCGCAAAAGCAGAGGCAATTCGCAGGTGGTATCGAGTTCATTGCGATCGTTTGCGGAACTGACCCAGTTTCATTGGGTCGCGGAGCGGATATACCGCAGGATCGCGGTGAAGCAACGTAAATGGTGGTAGCCTACGATGCATGAAGCGTACTAAAGTTGCTGTGCTTCGGGTCGCACCCGATACGATCTTAGGAGATGTCGAGCGCCTTGCTGAGCTCGGAGGTGTTGACACCTCACTCGACAAGTCTTGCCAAACTATCCTAAAAGACAACATCTCATGGCATTTTCCGTTTCCAGGGGCGAATACGACCCCATGGCAGCTAGAGGGAACCATCCGTGCTCTGCATTCGCGAGGGTTCGATGACCTTGTCTGCGTTCAAAACAAGACGGTGGTGACCGACGCGTTTAAGGGCGAAGATTTGAACGGCTACGTTCCCGTTTTTCGCAAATACGATATTCCAGTACGGTATAATTTCGATCCAAAGGATATGACTTGGTCGACCTATCGCCCCAAAGCCAGTCTCAACGTTTTAGACAAAATATACCCAGAGGGGATTCTAATTCCCGATGATTTTCATGGAACTAATATTGTTCATTTGCCAACGGTAAAATGTCATATTTATACCACAACGACCGGCGCAATGAAGAATGCATTTGGTGGACTGTTAAATACAAAACGTCATTATACGCACTCCTGGATTCATGCGACCCTGGTTGATCTCTTAGCGATTCAGAAAGAGATCCATTCTGGCTTATTTGCGGTGATGGATGGGACCACGGCTGGGGATGGGCCGGGGCCGAGGACGATGCGCCCTGTAACAAAAAATGTGATGCTTGCGTCGAGTGATCAGGTTGCCATCGACGCGGTTGCCGCTGCGATGATGGGGTTTGAACCCATGGACCTGCAGTATATCCGCATGGCCGATGAGCAAGGGCTCGGCAATGGTAAACGCGAGAACATCGAGATTGTGGGCGACGCGCAGCTTGCGGATCAACGTTGGGGGTTTCGCGTTGGCGACAATGGTGCATCGCGGATCGGTGACATACTTTGGTTTGGTCCTCTCAAACGTTTTCAGAAACTATTCTTTCATACGCCATTGGTGCATTTGTTTGTACTGGGGTCAGAGCTCTACCATGATTATTATCGGTGGCCGCTAAAGGATCGAAACGTGTTTGATCACTGGAAAGCCGAGACTCCATGGGGACAGCTATTCGAGCGCTATCAAGCGCAGGGCGTACTGTCTGAGGGGACACGGTAGGGTGGCGACGTTTACGGTTCTGCACGATAACGATGTCCAGGCACTTGCGGGCCGGTTTGCACTCGGCGAGGTTGTGTCATGGAACCCAATCGCGGCTGGTACGATCAATAGTAATTTTGCTGTAACGACGTCACAAGGGAAATACTTTCTGCGAATTAACGAAGGGAAGAGTAAAGATGATGTAGCGTACGAGGCGGCGCTGATCGGTGCGTTATCGGCTCGTGGGATATCGACTCCACAGCCGTGTGCTTGCGGCGATGCGTACTACACCAATTATCAAGGCCACTGGGTAAGCGCGTTTCCATGGGTGCCGGGCAGGCATCTGGGGCGAGATGAGGTGACTGAAGAATACGTTGCGATCCTCGGTCAAGAGTTAGCAAAACTACATGACATCGGTCTCACGCTGCTTGACGATTTTGCACGGGAGAGCATCTACACGTTCGAGGCAATTGAGCGCAGGTTTGCTCGTTTTGCCGGGTCGCAGGATCCCGCTTTGTCATGTGCAATTCCTGCGATCGCAGAGGAATTTGCTTGGCTCAAAACGCAAGCAACCATTCGCGATGCGGTTCCGCTGACAGTGATCCATGGGGATCTGTTTCGCGATAATGTGTTGTTCAATGATCGAAATTTACCGGTGTTCATCGATTTCGAGCAGGCTTCTACTGGATCACCAGCCTATGACCTGGCTGTTTGCATCAATGCTTGGTGTTTTACCGATATGTTTTTGCCACAGCTGGTTCGCGCTTTGGTGACCGGCTACGGGTCGATTCGGCCGCTTTCCGCTTCCGAGCGTGCAGCACTGTATCCAGAGAGTAGAGCCGCAGCGGTTCGCTTTGCGGTCACTCGTATTACCGACATATACCTACCTGGCAACCAACAGACAGGAAAAGACTTTCGCCGTTATGTTCGGCGGGGAATTGCTTTAAAAGAGATAGGGAACTCCGGATTTTCGTCTTGGCTTTCAGTTTAAGTGCTTGATATAAAAGTTTTTTTTGTCGAATGGCCAGATCGTCTCAAAAAGACCATCACGACAGCATTAGGTTGTGCGAAAATGTCCGCCAGTGGGGTCGTAGAGACCACAGCTTTCATCGTGACCACGCAGGCTGACAGAGATTTTATGGGAACCTGGATGTTTGCCCCCAGGGATTTGCTATCGCAAGCGCTGATCAGACAGGACTTGCATGGAAGCTGACGCCACTTGGTTACTCGTTTGCGCCGGGTTTGTATTCTTTATGCAGGGCGGTTTTCTTTGTCTGGAAGCGGGGCTTACAAGGACGAAGAATTCTATCAATGTCGCGACCAAGAATCTTACCGATTTTGGTATCTCGGTGGTCGTATTTTGGTGCATTGGCTTTGCGTTGATGTTTGGTGCGAGTGCTTCGGGAGTTTTGGGGACCTCACGGTTTTTCTTTGAGCTTCCGGGCAATGGGCAGGGGGGAGGGGTGACTGCATTCTTTCTCTACCAAACGATGTTTTGTGGTACCGCTGTTACGATTATTTCTGGTGCTGTCGCCGAGCGTGTTCGTTTTATCGGATACCTGGTGATCTCAGTTGCGGTCAGTGCGATGATCTATCCCGTGTTTGGCCATTGGGCCTGGGGTGGCGTCCTTGGGGGAGGAGAAGGGTGGCTGAGGACACTGGGATTTGTTGATTTTGCTGGTTCTACCGTGGTTCATAGTGTGGGTGGCTGGGCAGCGCTGGCGATCCTGCTTGTCATTGGTCCCAGGCATGGGCGTTTCGAAAATGGTGCCCGACCGAAGCCGATGGCCGCGAGCAATCTCCCGCTGGCGATGCTGGGCGTTTTGCTTTTGTGGATTGGATGGGTTGGTTTTAACGGCGGCGGTTTATTTCAGATGACCGGAGAAGTTCCTGCGATCGTTGCTCGGACAATTCTGGCGGGTGGTGCGGGATTGATAACTGCCCTGGCGCTTGGCTGGCTGATTCAAGGATACCCAGACACCATTCTCTTAATCAATGGCTCGCTCGCGGGATTAGTGGCAATTACCGCGAGCTGTCATGTCATAAACACTGCGTTTGCTGTTTTGATTGGAGCTGGTGGTGCGGTGGCGATGGTTGGAACGCATTTCTTGCTGCTTCGACTGCGTGTGGACGACGCCGTTGGTGCTGTGCCCGTGCACGCTGGTGCTGGGGTTTGGGGGACCCTCGCATTAGCGATTTTTGGTGATCTGGACCGCGTCGGCAAAGGGTTGACCCGGCTTGAGCAACTTGGTGTTCAGGCTCTCGGTGCAGTCGTTTGTTTTCTCGTTGTGTTTGCGGGGATGTCAGTGTTTTTGTATGTGGTTCGCAAACTCGTCGTGCTTCGCGCCAGCATTGCCGATGAAGGAATCGGCCTAAATGTCGTAGAGCACAAGGCAAGCTCAGAGCTGGTCGATCTGGTGACGGTGATGGATTATCAGGCCCGCTCGCAAGATTTGACGATTCGCGCGCCCGGCGACCCGTATACGGAGGTTGGTCAAATCGCGCAGTACTATAATCGTGTTGTTTCAGCGCTCGATCAGTCTATTGGTGAGCTCTCGGTTTCGAGACAAGAGTTATGCAATCTGAACCGTTCTCTCGAAGAACGGGTTGCAGAGCGAACACAGGCACTGCAGGTCGTCAACGAGCATCTTGAGAGGCTGACGGTACAGGACCCGCTGACTGGTCTGCTGAATCGGCGGGGACTGCAAGACGTACTGCAGAGACCCAGGAACGAAGAGGGCTTAGCGAATACGAACTTTCTCGTTCTAATAGTAGATTTGGATGATTTTAAGGCGATCAATGATTCCTTAGGGCATTCAGTTGGCGATACGGTGCTCCGCGAGGTCGCTCGGCGAATGCGGGCAGCGCTTCGATCGAGCGATCAGTTGGCTCGGGTGGGTGGGGATGAGTTTATGGCATTGCTACCAGAGACCCGGTCGGAAGAAGGCGAAGAGCTGGCGGAGCGACTGCGGCTGCGGATATCGGAGCCAATTGGCCATACCAATACCAACCAACCACTTCGCGTGACCGCAAGCATTGGCTTGATCTCTGTGGAAGAGGAGATCCCCTCAATAGATGAGTTATTAACGGAAACCCATAGCGTGTTATATCGCAGCAAACGAGAGGGAAAAGATCGCGTAACGCTACCATCGTCTGGCAGGGGCTCGAGCGGCGCCCGAATCGCTGAGGTTGTGGGTTCGTTGCGGCGCGATACAGTACACGTTGTCGCCCAACCAATTGTCGGATTGAGTGATAAATCGCTACACGGCTATGAACTGCTGACGCGGTCTACGGCGCCGGGATTTGAAAATCCAAAGGATTTTTTACGTGCCTCAGAGGAGTGCAAGTCACTGACACGCATCGACCATCTATGTCTTCGCAGCTGTCTCGAAGCATCTGTGCATATTGATGTTGGTGTGTTGCGCCACATTAACGTGTATCCCTCGACCCTAATTAGCGTTCCCACGAATTCTATCCTTGATGCGTTTCCATCCCAGTCACGGTTTGATGACTATTGTTTTGAGATCAGTGAACGGCAAATGTTTGGTAATCCGAGTGCGTTGGAACAACCCGTGACGATGCTAAAGAACGCGGGGTGCAAGATCGCACTGGATAACGTTGGATTTGGTAGAAGCTGCTTTGAACGAATGTTGATGCTTAGCCCAGATATCATCAAGGTGCATCGCAAACTCGTACAAGGCGTGAGTCAGGATGCCGGTGTGCAAGACACTCTTCGCCGATTGCTTCGGGTCGCTAACGGGATTGGTGCCACCATCGTCGCGGAGGGAATTGAGAGTTCTGCGGATGTAACCACGCTATCCGCTCTCGGCGTTCGATTGGGGCAAGGGTATTTCCTCGGTCGACCAACAGCGATCAATGAGTTGCTCAGCTAGAGCCTCAACGCCCGAATCGATCAACTGATTTGTGGTCAAGCCCTTAGCCCGGAAAAATCGCGCTCTGCGCGCACCCTCACCAACGTCCTTGGCTCCACACAAAAATTTTCAATCTTGCAAATACAACCAGTATTCGCTGTGATTTAAAAATCTCCGTGTAAAACCAATTCCTGTGGCGATTTTCGCACGCATCCGTAATGTTTCCGGGCTAGCAAGAAACCGTTGTTGTTGGGCCAAATGCAATAGAAAATATTCTGTTGGGACTGGCGAGAAATTCCTCTTGTTGCATGTCGTTGCGGTCTCCCCGTGTATAGCGCTGGGCCGCAGGGGGGGCGAATATAGCAACGAGATTGCGTTTTGCAGCATGATCTTCGAAGTGTTGGGCCAGATTTGTTGCGATGAAGATCTCGATGAAGCGATGAACAAGAAGCGAACGTGCTAGGGAAAAATTGTGCTACGGATAAACTCCGTAGCGAACTTTCACTTGACGACCTTCGTATTTGAGAGCAAAACATATCCAGCGTTGCTCGGATGCTTTGTAATAGGTATGTGCAGTCTCGAAGATTGAGTTGAGACGTTTACGTCCGAGCGATCGTGTTTTCTCAACGGAGTCATTATGTCGATTGCAAGTGCTGCTGTTCCCCAATCCGATTTTCATTCGCCGCTAACCCATTCGCGTCCGCTACTGCGGACTCGCTTGGTCTGGGCATTGCTCACCCTGGTGGTTCTCTTAGGGCTTTTTGCTGGATTCCATTGGCTCGGCGTCTACTCGATTCTCAGTCAAGGAATTCACAGTCAAACGATCTTGAAGTGGATGTTTATCGGGAGTCAAGTCTTCGCAGGAATCGGCATTGCGACCTTCTTGTGGCGAGTGGTGTTGGCGATACGCTATCGGTCGACGCCAGGAGTCAATGATGAAAGGTTGCCGCATACAACAGTTGTGGTGCCGGCCTACAATGAGGGGAAACAGGTTTTGGCCACTATTGAAAGCCTTGTGGCGAGTGATTTTCCGGCGGCGAAGCTCTCTATCATTGCTGTGGATGATGGGAGTCAAGATGATACCTGGTACTGGCTCAAGCAGGCAAAAGAGAAATATCCTCAGATTGAGGTTGTCCACTGTCCCAAAAACCGTGGCAAGCGGCATGCTTTGTACGAAGGATTTCGACGTAGTCGCGGACAAGTCATCGTAACTGTGGATAGTGATTCATTGGTATTTTGTGACAGTCTTCGCAACCTTGTGAGTCCTTTTGTTCAGTCTTCCCGTGTCGGTGCTGTTGCCGGAAACATTCGCGTATTAAACCGAAAATCATGGATCCCCAAAATGCTCGACATTGTTTTTACCTATGGTTTCGAGTTTATTCGTTCTAGCGAAAGCCAAGTTAATACCGTCATGTGTACTCCTGGGGCGTTATCTGCGTATCGGCGAGACCTGGTCCTAGAGGTGCTTCCCAAGTGGCTTCATCAGCGCTTTCTAGGCCGCCCGGTTACGATTGGAGACGATCGCGCCCTCACGAACATGATTCTTAGACTTGGCTATTTTTCTTGGTATCAGTCGAGCGCAATCGCTGAAACAAAAGTGCCGACGAAGTATCCAAATCTATGTCGTATGCTACTCCGTTGGGGGAGAAGCGCTGCCCGCGAAAATATCCTGTTGACGAGCTTTATCTTCCGCTCTTTTCGCGACGAACCCAAAACAGGCGCGCGCATCAACTTGGTATTGGCGCTACTTAGGACGGTATTGGCGCCGTTTGCTTTGGCGTTATCGATCGTGATGTTTTGCCTTCATACACAGATGATGCTGCTTGCCATCGCAGTGGGGGCGGTTCTTTCGGCCGCTTTGCCGGCTACGGTCTACGAAATGTCCCGCGGGGAGGGGAAAGGGTTGTGGGCACTTCCGTATTTTCTGTTGTCCCCACTATTTTTGTCGTGGATCGGCCCCTATGCCCTGATGACGGTGCAGAAGTCAGCAGCGTGGTTGACGCGTGGTGCAATTCGAACAAAAGTCCAAGTCCAGCCTGAGCAACCGGTGCCACGAGCGATTTCTCCTTCCGCTTCGTCACCAACCCGTGCGGCTGTAGGAGCTTCATTGGCGATGAATATGCGATCTCGTTCGCAGGTTCGCTTCTAATGAATGGCCACTGTCTGTTTTCAATGATTCGTTTTGGCACTGCTGCGGGACCTCTGTAGACGAGGTAGCTTCATGCTCGCAGTGTCGCCGGACCGGAAAATAAAATGAGTTCGCGACGCAGCCCGCGGACCCGTCGTGAGTTTTTGGTAGACACAATCGTTGGGGCTGGTATCGTGGCGACCGGGGCCTGTTTCCCACAATCGCCCCCTAAGACAAGTGCGCAACATCGCTTCGATGGCAAAATTGCGACACTTCGCGACGCTGTCTCGGGACTTGTACTGACCCCCAGCGATGCGTTGTACAAACGCTACCGCCCGGTGTTCAATCGACGCTTCGATTCGATATTTCCGGCAGTCATCGTTATGCCCAACAGCGTTCCCGATGTGCAGGCCACCATTGGCTGGGTTCGTCACCATGGATTTGCGTTGGGCTTGCGGGGTGGGGGACATAGCTACCTCGGCAATTCGATCTGTGAGGGGGTTGTGATCGATTTGCGTAATCTAAATGCAGTTCGCTTGGCAGGGGCAGGGCGCGATACGGCGGGGGAGATCGCGGTGGAGGTCGGAGGCGGCGCGAGGCTCATCCATGTCGCTTCTGCGCTGGGTCGAAAGCGCCTGGCGCTTCCGCTCGGCTCGTGCCCTTCGGTAGGCGTCGGTGGATTTACACTGGGTGGTGGAATTGGCCTCAGTAGTCGGCTTCTCGGTTTGGCGTCCGATCGCTTGCTTGAGGTAGAGCTCGTCACGGCTGAGGGCAGAGTCGTCCAAGCCAGTGCACGCGAAAATCCGGGTCTGTTTTGGGCGTGTCAGGGCGGCGGTGGGGGCCAGCTAGGAATCGTGACGAGGATGCGGATGCGTGCCCACCGCGCGGAGCAGGTGTCCTGGTTTACCATGGATGTCGATTGGGATCGCGCAGCAGATGCGCTTCGCTATTGGCAAGATTGGGCTCCTGATGCACCGCGCGAGTTAACGTGTATGTTGCAATTGTTTAGCCGTCCAAAGGCCCGATGCATCGGTCAGTTTTACGGAAGCGCAACACGTCTTCGGGACCTTCTTGTCAAGCTCGGTAGAGTGGCAAACGCAACGCCGAAGCTTGGGCAGGGGACCAGTGCTGAGGCCAGCATGGTTTGGGCTGATTGCCAGGGGCGGAGCCTTGCGCAGTGCAGCCTTCCTGCGGACAATCAGGCAGGACTGCTTCGCCGCAAACACTATGAAGCAAGAGGGTTACTATTTGAGCGGGCTCTTCCCGACCAGGCAATCACGCAGATTTTCCAATACATCGCCGATCGCAGTCGTATGCCGGTCAGGGGACTACTACTATTGGACGCATTAGGGGGCGCGGTGGCTGACCTCGCTCCTTGGGCGACAGCGTTTGCGCACCGAAGCGCGCGATTCTCGGGGCAAATCATCAACCACGGGCCGCTTGATGAGCCGTATCGGCGCTGGATCGCCGACTTTTGGTCTGCGCTAAAACCCTTTGCGAGTCGCGGGATATATTCTAACTATTCTTTTGCTGGTCTCGACAATTGGCAGCAGGCGATTTGGGGCGATAATCTACGGCGGATGCTGGCTGAGAAGCGTGCTTGGGATCCAGATGATGTTTTCACGGGCCGGCAAATCCTGAGCGCCAAGGTCGATCCCACCAGGCCGCTGTCGATAAGAATGCAATGATGTCCAAGATCGCTTTGTTTGTATGCTGCGCCTTGTTGGTTGCCCAGTGCGGCGGACAACGCCACCGGCCCCTAACGCAACCCGTGCCGGCCACGGCCCCCCTCTATAAAGCACGTGATTTTGTTGGTAATGGCGTCTTCACGAAAGGAATCGAAGGACCTGCTGTCGGCCCCAATGGGATGCTGTATGCGGTGAATATCGGACGAGAGGGAACGATTGGCGCTGTCGGTCCAAGCGGAGAGGCATCGCTTTTTTTAACCCTTCCGCCGGGAAGCGTTGGCAACGGATTAGGTTTTGACCGTTTAGGGCGACTTTACGTCGCTGATTACATTGCTCATAACATCTTGCGCTATGTCCCGCCAGCCTGGAAACTAGAGGTCTTTGCGCATGAGCCGAGGATGAACCAGCCCAATGATCTGGTCATTGATCGTGATGGGGTAGTGTATGCAAGCGATCCAAACTGGGGCGACGCGACCGGCCAAATCTGGCGCATTGACCCAAGCGGAAATGTCACCTTGTTCGTGGCCAACCTTGGTACCACCAATGGGATCGAATTGAGTCCCGACGAGTCCATCCTGTATGTAAACGAAAGCGTGCAGCGGCGCGTCTGGGCGTTCGCATTGAGTGAAAAGGGTGTTATCGGTAAGCGTCTGCTTTATGAATTCCGAGAGCATGGCCTGGATGGCATGCGTTGCGATTCACAAGGAAACATTTTCATAGCCCGCCACAGACGGGGAACAATCGCGATGCTTTCACCGACCGGGGCGCTGGTGCGGGAAGTGAAACTCAAGGGCAAGCGCCCGACGAATCTTGCGTTTGGCGGCGTTGACGGTCGCACTATCTATGTCACCGTTGCAGATCGCGGGGCGATTGAAATGTTTCGCAGCGAGTTTCCTGGGAGATCCTGGCGACGATAACAATACGCCCAGTATTCGCTGCGGTCGAAAATCTCCATGTGAACCAATTTCTCTTCGACAGGCTCAGGCCAGGCTTTGGCGATCCGCGATCCCAAACCCACGTGGGCGCTCCGTCCCGGCCAGAAACAGCAAATATGGGGCAGGAACAAGCCAGTTGTGGCTCAGCGGACAGGTCTGATAGGTTACGCTTCGGCGTGGCTACAGACACACAATCGACGAGATCTTCTTCACAGGCGGGACGTATCAACGCGGTAGCGGGACTTGATTCGGCATTTACAGATCGTGTTCGTCTCTACTTGAAAGTGACGTTCTTGATCAATCTGTTTTTACATGTGGGGTCTTCTGTTTTGTGGTTAGTGGGCATTGATGATCGCCCCCAGCAAACTGCCATCATGGTTCAAATGAGCATCGTGACAGTCGTCAACGGAGCCGTCTGGGCCATCGTCGCCCGAGTCCGTCCGACTTTCATCGCTGCAATCTTAATCCAAGCACTGGTAACCTTGGCGCTAAATGCCAACTATATTTGGATTACGGTTGGTCGTTCGGGGCAAACCGACGTGGCGGCTCCGGTATTTGCTCTTTTGATCGTGACGATTGTATTGGTATTGCGATCCTCGCTGGTACCAAGTCCGACTTTTGGGACTGCGATTGTAGGAGCGCTTTCGATCATTGTACTTGTAATCATGACGACGCAATCAAGTATTGAAAATAGTGCCACGCTCTCAATATGGTTGGCCATGTTTGGGGTGGTGGTTGTTGTGATTACGAGCCTAGCTTCAAAAACGATCTATGGGCTGCAAGTCAGGGTCCAGGCGGCACGAAAGTTAGGGCAGTACGAGTTGCAGGACAAGGTGGGGAGTGGTGGCATGGGCGATGTCTTCTTGGCGAAGCATGCGTTGCTAAACCGACCCACGGCGATCAAACTGTTAAAAGACGCCTCAAATACCTCATCGCGCGATCGGTTCCGGCAGGAGGTGCAGATTGCCAGTGGCTTGACGCATCCCAACACGGTAGAGATTTACGACTATGGACGGACCCCCGACGGTGTTTTTTATTTCGCGATGGAGTTTGTTGAAGGCGCCACGCTTGATGCGATTGTTCGTACGACGGGGCCGATGCCTGCCAAGCGGGTGGTGCAATTGCTTTTGCAAGCCGCGGGTTCACTGAGCGAGGCGCATCATCGTGGGCTCGTGCATCGAGATATTAAACCATCGAACCTGATGATCTGCGAACGCGGAGGAGCATTTGACACGTTAAAGGTTCTTGACTTTGGGCTCGTTCATGACCTCTCGGACACGGAACACCGAAATCCTAGGACGTTGGCTGGGACACCACTTTACCTCGCCCCTGAAGTGATTTTGGATGACGCTAGCTTTGCGCCAGAAAGTGATATTTATGCGCTCGGGGCAACTGCTTACTTTTTGATTACTGGGAAACCTCCGTTTTGGGAGGGGGACTTGGCCAACATACTGAGCGATCATTTGGCCACCCCACCGACGGTTCCTCAATCTGAAGATGCCGTTCTTGTCGAGTTGATTTTGCGCTGCCTAAGCAAAGATCCGAGCGATCGGCCTTCGGATGCGGTTGCGCTCGGTGAGGCGTTGGAGGGATGTCAAAGCTGGGGCGAGTGGAAAAACGGTGATGCCCGAGTATGGTGGTCGGAGCATCGTGAAATTGTCGCCAGTGCTGGGCAACAAGAGGTTGAGCGCACCACGACCGCCTCAGTCCGCTGCTGAACATACTCACCTAGGTGAGTATGTTTAATTATGCGGCGTCGCCGCGATCGTAGTCAGCCTGGAGAAATGCGCGGTACTCGCGCCTTAATTGCCGGAGAGAGAGTTGTCTGGTGCGTAGTCGTCTTGCGAAATCGGCGAGTAGCTCATGTGGCAAATGCCGCATTGCCTGCGTAAGCTCTGGATGTTCGACAAGGGCAATGATCCGCGAACGCACATCGGATGGGAGCAAATTGTCAAGGTACTCAAGCCCAGTCCCTCGCTGGTGGAGGTCGTTTGAGGTAATTGCGTTGAGTGAGAGTTGCAGCGCCGTACCATCCCCTGCGACAGCGAGTATTAGGAACGCGAGTTCCAAGCTTGGTGCGAGTCTCCGACCCCGTGCGTCAACGCGAAAATTTGAAGACATCTCGAAATCGGTTTCATCCTCCTGGATGCGTGCAGGCCGGCGAAGTTCTTGGGCGGCGAGGGAGGATAGCGTTCGTCTTTTGGGTGCGAGCATCGGTCGCTTTTGACACACGCGAAACAATGCGATAGCTGCCCCGCGGCGCACCCGGAAATGGGAGCTGCCGAGCGCCTCAAGTAACGCAGATGCGGTGCGACCGGTTGGCACCTCCAACAGGAGTTCCGCTGCGCGCAATCGGGTCTCGATCTTCCCCCGGGGAGAGAGCAGGGCGTCGCTAAGCTGTCCGACCAACCCAGGTGCACTGCGGCATAGCGCGTTCCACTCATCGCTTTGCGGCAGAACGGTGCGTAATGCATCGAGCAGGGGGGTCTCGAGAAAATTGGCGAATAGAGGTTTTGGCGAGGGACGAACAGGGCCGATTGTTGGATGTGTTGTAATGTTTTGAGATTTCTGATTTGCTAGTTTCTTTACTAACGTTAGGAGCTGTTCGTGGTGAATACTCCCGTTTGTGCTGGTGCTCGAAGATGACTGATTTTGATCCGTCGAGTCGCTGTGCCAGCCGTAGTCGAAGTCGCCCATGAAGGTGTTGGCGAGCTGCTGATTTTCGTTGGTTGGCGTAGTGTTGCGAAGTATCGAGGGGTTGGCAGAGTTCCGAATCTGCGTTGCGAGCGAGCTCACATATTCACGACGGATCCGGATCAGAACTCCAATTGCCACCAGTGCGACAACGAAAGCGAGGACAAGAAGAACCTGATTTGCTGCGCCTAGCGATGCTGCGAT
>CBDCWZ010000047.1:0-239087 GCA_965223575.1 Kofleriaceae bacterium | reverse complement strand
CCACCCCGAGCCTAACCCGCCCGATAATCGTCCAGAGAAATCTGAGTGGCCGGTCTTCGGCCGGCCACCGGCCGCTGATTTAGGTAAAGTCAAACGGTATGCGCAATATGACTATCAACAGGTTTTGCCAGCCATCACCAGTAACAATCGATGAATTGCCGGTGCCTTCATAACCAATAGCAACCCGAAGACTACTATTCTGTAACCGGGTCGTCTCGATCCACGGCGAATCCTTAGCTGGCCTTGTGATGATCTTCGGACGGGTTAGGAGCGACTCGGGGGAGCGACTCGGGGCGACTCGGGAGCTTTCGTGAAGGTGATAGTAGAGCAGGTCGGCCATGCCATCTCCGTTGGCGTCAGCGAGCGCATAGCCCTAAGCCAGCTTTTGCTTTCGACAACTTTGAGCCAAAACAGCGACTTAGAGATGTTTTGGTTAGGAGCGTCTCGGTTTCGCGTTACCAGTTTTCTGCGGGCTTGCCCCGCCCGGAAGATCGGAGGGGCAAGGGGCGCGCTAAAGTGCGCCACAATCTTCTCAACACTTGACGCTCTCGTCACTTTAGTATTGTGAGAACCTGCAAAGTAGGGAAGTTTTTTTCTGTAGCAGCCTTGTCTGGACTATGGATATTCTTCTGGCCATGAAATCTAAACAAGCTGTTTGTTTGATGTTGCTTATGGTGGCGAATATCGGCGTTGCTGACATGTATGGGCAGGCCTTGGTTCTTGAAAACGATATGGGTACAGGAGGGGATGCTTTTAATAAGTATCAAGCCGACGAGCAGGCGACGTTGCTAACACTCCCGGTTACGGGGCAAGGATACATTCGCTATCCTGGTCCCAGAGACCCTGCCCAATATGATCAGTATCAAGTTTACGCCAATGCAGGGGAGAAACTTCTAGTTACGTTTTCCAGTACAGCTGCTACCCCGAAAATAGACTTGGCGGTGTATACACCCAATGGTGCAAAAAAGATCCTGCATAACGTTGTCAAATCCAAGGCAGCGACGATTGGCCCGATGTCCCGGAGTGGTTTTGTTTACTTCGCAGTCGATGCAGATCCGGGGGATGAGGCCGGTGGAATGTATTTCCTAAAGGTTCGGAAAGTGGATCAAGAGAATGATATGGATTTGGGTAGGGATGCCGAGGATAGCTATACGCCAAACGCAAAAGCGATGTTCCTTGAGACCCCCACTTCGGGTATCGGGGAAATCGGATACGTCCAGTCCAATGCTCAGTACGATCAATACCAGTTTGACACTAAAAAAGGAGACAGAGTGTTGTTAACCTTCCGCGGTAGTGCAGCGGCCCCTGGTCTCGATCTGCTGATGTATGTTGATCATCATGGTGAAAATCCGAGTGTGAAGAAGGAAATGGACGTTGGGACTAGGGAAGTGAAGTTTGATTTTACTGTCACTTCTGATGGGCCGGTATATCTCACCGTCGACGCGGACCCTGGCGATGCGCATATTGAATACCTGATGGCACTATCGGTTGAGTCGCAAACGACGACCCCTGAGTGCAACCCTGGCCACTCTCAAGTAAATATAAATGATGTTGTTTCTGGTAAGCCTGTGCTGATTAAGACAGACCCCAGAGGGGGTAAACACGTTGTCTACAAAGTTCCTGGCGAGTCCTTCGATATACTACGGTACGCGAGCCAAGCCCCTAACTCCGATGTATGGGACAATGAGCGGGACATCGTTTCGGCCCAGGACAATGCGAGCTTAGGCAATTATTCATTGGCAGTAGACGAGACGGGCGCAGCCCACATTAGCTACTATCTCTTGAAAACGCAGTTGATTGTTTACGCGACCAACAAAGACGGAATATGGACGACAGAGACGGTAGAGAAAGAGCCAAACGGAGTGATCAGTTTTGCAGGCATAGAAATTGTCGTTGGCTCACAAACTTCGATTGCGGTTGACAGTCTTGGGTCCCCTCATATCGCTTACGGTCTTGTTCACGGCGATGAGGATATAACGCTCTACTACGCAAACAAGCCATCACTGACATCAGGTTGGAAACGGCATCGGGTTGAGCGAAATATAGGTCGCTCCACGCCACAGATTATCGTTGGAAACGATTTTAGGATTCATATCGGCTTCTCCGGTGACGAGAGCGATTTCAAATATGTTGTCGGCACTCCAGGGAATTGGGAAAGAACGTGGCCGTGGATATATACCAACCCATCTGGGAAGCTTCATTCACGTTCTCTAACACTTGACCTAGAGGGGAATGCTCACGCCTCTTATTCGATAGGAAGCGCTGGAGTGTTGGGATATAGCAAGCGCGTGAATGGTCGGTGGGTGTCGGAAGAGACTCCGATCAAATCGTCGCATGGTGGAGCAATTGCCTCATCTGATAGCGGTCAACTCATGATTAGCTATCAGGCCGTTCGCTCGGTGGAGCCCGGTATTAGCGGAGATATTCGATTGGCGATCTTAAGCTCGGATGGTGTTTGGGAGGACACGCTTGTTTCTAGGATCAACGATAATCTTTTGGTGGCCCGGACGACATCACTGGCTATAGATGTCTCAGGGGAAGCGCATGTTGCATATTCAGAACATGGATCTTTCTCGCCGGCTGTCACCTCCGGATGTTTGGTAGACGGTGCAGTCCCTGTCTTCTGAGCTTGCAGGTGCCTCGATTCCTCAACTCGGGGAGTCGAGTTTGGGGGGAGTGGCTGTGGATCTGGATTCGGAGGGAATAGTTTGCTGGGCAGCGCGATGAGCTCCTGTGTCTCGTCGGCGGACATTCGCAAATGTTCGACGATGGTGGTTCGGTTTTCTTCGACCTCGCCTTTGCCGTTGACGGTTCGCTGTACGTGATCAATTGTTAGCGCGGTAATGCCGCTGCAGGTACTCGGGCATGGGGCGATGTGAAGCGCAAGCCAGTTGTCATCTTCACACTGGTCAAGGGTCTCAAGGAAGGCAAGGGTTTTGGATTCCATTTGAGATGTGAGCTCCCCCACCCCCACCCCGAGCCCACCCCGAGCCCCACCCCGAGCCACCCCGAGCCCACCCCGAGCCTAACCCGCCCGATAATCGTCCAGAGAAATCTGAGTGGCCGGTCTTCGGCCGGCCACCGGCCGCTGATTTAGGTAAAGTCAAACGGTTAGCCCTGGCACGATACCTGCGTTTGATTGTACCCATGGGATATCCACTGCGCATGTTTGAACCGAGTCGCGTTTACGAAGTAACCATCCGAACCATCCAGGGTAGATTCTTGTTGCGTCCATCCAAAGAAGTCAACGACATCATCCTTGGCGTCATAGGCCGTGGGCTCTATTGGCATCCATCCATTCGCATTTATGGATTTGTTTTTCTCTCCAATCATGCGACATGGCTGATTTCTTCTGAGCACCCCGAGCAGATCGCTGGTTTCTTTTCATTTGTGAACGGCAACATTTCTAGGCTGATCGGTCGCCTTCATGATTGGCCTGGCCGGCTTTGGGAACGCTCCCATCGCCCAATTCCCGTTGTAGATGACGAATCCCTCGTCAGTCGAATGAAATATCTCCTCGCGCAAGGGTGTAAGGAAGGCCTAGTCACCTCACCGAAACAGTGGCCAGGAGCGAGCTGCGTAAATGCTCTTTGTCGCCAACACAAGCTCACAGGAAGGTGGCTGAACCGGGATGCTTGGACGAAGGCTGCAAAACGAAAAGGAAACGCAGCTGTTTCGAAAGAGGGGTTTTCTCAGGAATACGAGATTCCACTGACAAGGATTCCGTGCTGGTCTTCTCTTTCTTCGGATGCCTATGCTTCACGAATTCGAGCGTTGTTGCGGGTGATTGAAACCGAAGCGGAGAAGTCCTTAAAACACTTGGGTGGCAAGGTCGTTGGCAGACAAGCGATTCTCAATATGTCGCCGCATCATCGTCCTGAGAAAATCGCTAAATCCCCTGCGCCGCTCTGTCACGCATCCAGCAAGACGAACCGTATCACGTTTCGCACCATGTACCGTGAGTTTGTGAACGCGTTTCGGGCCGCCGCGCAAAAGCTCAAGACGGGGCTCCATCGTGTCAGGTTTCCTTTGTTTAGCTTTCCCCCCAGACGTCCCATGCTCACGTCCAGCGCCTGAGAGTACAGCGTCTTAGGAGCGCACTATTGGCAGCTACCGTTGTTTCCCTTTGCCCGGTTTCCTACGGAATCGTCGAAGTGTATGCGCAATATGACTATCAACAAGTTTTGCCAGCTATCACCAGTAACAATCGATGAATTGCCGGTGCCTTCATAACCAATAGCAACCCGAAGACTACTATTCTGTAACCGGGTCGTCTCGATCCACGGCGAATCCTTAGCTGGCCTTGTGATGATCTTCGGACGGGTTAGGAGCGACTCGGTGGAGCGACTCGGAGGGTCGTCTCGATCCACGGCGAATCCTTAGCTGGCCTTGTGATGATCTTCGGACGGGTTAGGAGCGACTCGGGGGGCCTTGTGATGATCTTCGGACGGGTTAGGAGCGACTCGGAGCGACTCGGGGGGGCCTTGTGATGATCTTCGGACGGGTTAGGAGCGACTCGGGGGAGCGACTCGGGGGAGCGACTCGAATCCTTAGCTGGCCTTGTGATGATCTTCGGACGGGTTAGGAGCGACTCGGGGAGCGACTCGGGGGAGCGACTCGGGGAGCGACTCGGGACATCTTCGGACGGGTTAGGAGCGACTCGGGGGACATCTTCGGACGGGTTAGGAGCGACTCGGACGGGTTAGGAGCGACTCGGGGGAGCGACTCGGGGAACGACTCGGGACATCTTCGGACGGGTTAGGAGCGACTCGGGGGACATCTTCGGACGGGTTAGGAGCGACTCGGGTGCCTTCATAACCAATAGCAACCCGAAGACTACTATTCTGTAACCGGGTCGTCTCGATCCACGGCGAATCCTTAGCTGGCCTTGTGATGATCTTCGGACGGGTTAGGAGCGACTCGGACCGAAACCAAACAAGCGGTGGCACATGAAGTTTGTGCCACCGCAAGAGGTGATTTGGTCTTCTATTTCTAGTTACATGATCGCGTCGGCTCGGGACCTGCCTCGGCCCAGATCGGAGCGACATCAGAGAAGAAATAGCCGTAGGTTGCTCGCGATTCACTTCTACTCGTAACGGCTCGAATCGTACAGTCGTTTGGATATTCCTTTTGCACGATCCAGTAAAGCGGGGTGTGGTTTCGATCTCCGCCTTCGCCTTCATTGTCTGTTACGCGGAAAGCAGTATGTGCCCACGGTGCACCGGTTTTGAAGGTTTCGAGAATGCGGTGATCTAGATAGGACCAGGTGTCGGCTCCGTTTAGCGAGGTGGATATCACCATCGGAAGTACTCCGAGCAGTGAAAAGAAGTGGTAGTGTTGCCCCTCACCCGCGTCATACTGCTCGTCCGCAAAGAACTCTCCAGGGGCAAAGGTGATATGTGGGTCGAAGCCGTATACCCGTTTGTATCCATCGTACAGATAGCCAGTCTTGTACGTTGCGCCCCCGATGATATTCCAGAACGATCGCAATCCACCGACGAGATCCTTCGCGTGCTGTTTTAGACCGCAATTTTCTTGTAAGAAATCATCGTCAGGGATGTTTGTTATCGGGCATGGATCCGAAATGTGCTTCTCTTCTGGAGGGCGATCGTCATACACTTTTCCGTCCTCGAGTCGATTGACCAGAGCCTGATCGCCGGACATCAGTGCCATGGTTACGGCAGCATTCACGTCGAGGGTGTAGAAGTTGTCATATCCGTCTTTGTGAATGAGTTTGTCCTCATCATGTAACCGACATCTCCTGTCCGTGACTTCGTGAACAACAGATTTATCTTCGTTTATAGTAGTTTTGAGTTCTGTGTATCGGCCTTGTTTTGGATTCCAAACACAACCAATTTTTCGGTCAACCCCGGCGCCAGCCTTTGTTAGTCTGCGGGTAACGTCCCCCATAAATTCGTATATTTCCGTTTTTTCGCCCTTGTTCAAAACGGGTTCCCCGTTTGTCTCGGGACAAACCGATTTGGCGTTGTAGAGCAGATCGAACATCCATGGGAGCACAAACTGGATGTGTCCACCAATTTGCGCTCTTTCTAAGTCTCGGGGAATGTCCAAATAGCTTAGTAGTGCTTTTTTCATTGCCTTTTGTTTATTGCAGGTTGGCTCAACTGCGTAACTCATGGCGGCATTCATGTTTTGTTTACCACGCCACTGAAGTAACTTGTATCTTGGCTTAAATCCCCCTTGTGCCCTCGCTCTCCCAAGCTCAAAGTCAGATGGACGCGTCACGGCCAAGAGGTCGACGAGCTCTCCTTTATTGTTTTTTGTCCATCTTACTTTTTTCCACGCGGCTTTCGCTGCTGGTGAAAATTGCCCGCTTTCCTTGCGCTGACGAATCCTGTCCAATTCGGCTTGCGTGAAGTAGAGGTGAGGGTGTTGATGGGGTTTTATCGCAGATAGATCGCCGGTTTGTTTGGTATTCGGATTGGGTTCGGATTTTGGCTCTGGCTCTGGCTGTTTTGTTTCTGCCTGACCATCGGCATCGCAATAGTCAACATCATTTTCGGTTAAGGCGAGCTTTCGCACTTCGCACTCATCTAGTGCTCGGTCATAAAAGCGTACACGCGTAATTCTGCCTTTCCACGGGCGAACTTGTGCATCGGATGGGTTTCCCCCGATCCAAATCGGACGGCTGAGGTTTAGCGCGATGTTGCCCTCCATTTTCTTGTTGCCGACTTCTCTGCCGCCTAAATATAGGCGCATCCGCTTGTTGGCGCCGTCGTAGACCGCAGCCGCATGGTGCCAATTCCCCTTGGCATTGTAGCTCCATTCGTTACTCAGGATGTTTCCCCGATCTGCAATCAGCGTTCTTGTTGCTTCAAGATCAGTGTTTAGGCGAAACCGCAAGTGTATTTGTTGTTGTTTTCGAATCGTGCTCAACATGAAGTCGTGTTGTTGCTCTGCGATACCATTGGCTTTTGAGATGAGCCGACAGTCGTCGCTGTCACAGCCGTCAAATCCGTCAGCCGTAAACCAGGCTGCCATGGTCATGGCTGGCGAGCCGTTTAACTCGTCCAGGACTTCCAGCGGAATATTCACGTAGTCGTCGATACCATCAAAGTCTAGGAAGTTTCCCCTCCACATCTTTTCTCCATGAATGGTGGCAGAAGGTTTACCACGCCATTCTTTTAGCTCTGTCCCGGAGCCGTCACGCATACGGTAGTAGGCTATTTCGCCGTCGGGCACAGGATCGAGAAAGTCCGACGAGGCCTCTGTGTTTTCGAACAGAATCGGTGATTTTTCGCACGCTGTCGTAAGTGTACCGAAGCATGCAACGATGTTGAGAACCAACAAGTAACGTGTTGTCATATCATAGCCGCCGATCAGGAAACCGGCCCCCCCTGTGCCCTGGACTGTGCTACACATCCTTACGCCCCCGAACTGTGCTGCAATCCCACGGGCTATTTCGGTTAAAAATCTATCCCGAGCTGTTACCTGCAGCCCGATGACCCACTACATGGTTCCCTAGCGATGTCCCTAGTGCCTAGTAATAGTCATACCGAGCGCACCGATTGCACTCGCTGGAATACTCGAAGACGCTTGCGAAATGGTTTTGCAGGTATGCGCGATGAGAGATCCCATTTCACAATGCGCACGGACAACAGGTTACTTCGGAGAGAACGAGCATGACAAATGCTTTTGGTATCACCGGCAGACATTCTCGTACTCTGATGGAAAACATTACTGCTCAGCCAACAAATATAAAACGAAGTGCTGAATATTTGTTATTGTCATTACTGCTGTCGTCACTGTTGTACTCAACAACCACGGATTGGGAAATGGTGGTTGTGGGAAACAGTCAATGGCAGGGGGTCATCGAGATTTGCCTTTCTCTGCTGAGGCCAAAAGCTTTGTGAGCTGCTTTAGGAAAACAGGAGGATCGAGCGCTTTTGTGATTCTCCCGCGTTCGCTGCGGTCGGCATTGAAAAAGATGATCGCCGGTAGTTGGGACACCTTGTGGCGTTGTTGGCGCTCTTGGTCTTGCTCGGTTCCCTCGGAGACGTCGTACTTAACGGGGATAAAGTTGGCATTGATGGTTTCGCGAATGGTTGTGGTATTGATAGTTTTGTCGAGTTCTAGGCAGGGAGAGCACCACTTGGCGCTAAAGTCGATCATGACGCCTTTGCTTTGGGTGACTGCTTCAGAAAAGGCTTTGTCTTCATCAAATCGCCATGGCAATGTCGATGAAGTTTCTGTAGGAATGGATGAGCTTGTCGCCAGGGTAGGGGATCGGGGCAGGGATGGGGGAGTCCTCAACCTGTGAAAAGTGGGCGCGAATGCTTGTCGGTTTTTCTTTTGAATCGCGGCTTTTAATATCTCCATAAACGGCTCTGGCTCTAGAAATTTGCTGACTCGTGCGAGCTCGTTGCCATGATGTGTGGCAAGCGTCGCTAAGTCGACGCTGTCTACCTCGAGCAGGAGTACCGCGGGTAGGTGGCCAACCTTGTAGCGTTCCTGCAGGGCATCGTCGGCGTCTGTGCCTTCGGTCACGTCAAACTTAAGCGGTACGAAATTGGCCATGATTGCATCGTGCACGGGCAATTTTCCAAAAGTGAGTTCTAACTCGAGGCATGGGGTACACCATTTGGCCGAGAAATCCACCATGACGCCTTTTCCCTCGGCTTTTGCTTTGGCAAAGGCCGCTGCTTCGTCTGTCATCCATGGGATCGCTTTGCTTGGCGTCAGGATCCAGCCAATGGCGCCAGCGAAGCCAGCGACAGTCACGATAACGCCAATGGCTTTTCGAAGTTTCACCGGCCAGCGGCCGTGGAACGATAAATGAATGGCCCCGATCGCAATGCCAACGATGATGAGTGCAACCCAGATTGTGAGATGGCCTATTGTGTGACCGCCGAGTTCGCGCAGTGGGGTAATGATCGGGCGCAAAAAGTACGCGCATGCCCCAAGAAGCGCAATGGCGCCACCACTTTTCACTGACTCCATCCAACGTCCGCTTTTGGGCAGAGAGATCGAAAACACTGCCAATACCCAAAACAAGATGCCGAGGCCCAGGGCGTATACAAATAGTAGGGAGAAGCCGATGGTCGCGGCAAACGCGGTGTCGCCACCTGCCGCGGTCGCGCCCACGAATCCAAGCATTCCGAGCAAAAATGGGCCAGTGCATGGTGCAGCAGTGAGTCCTGCGACGAGGCCCAGACCAAAGGCGCCCGAGTACCCTTTGCCGCCCACTTTGCTGAGGCGTGCCTGCCACGAACTCGGGAGCTGTAGCTCAAATGCGCCAAACAGCGATGCGGAGAGCAGGCCGTAGAAGATTACCAGGGGGATGACGACTTTGGGGGAACCAAGCAGCGAACCAAATCCCGTCGTTTTTCCGATCAGGGCAAAGATGACCCCGAGGGACGAATACAATACGCACATGCCAAGCACGAATAAGGTGCCGAGAATCATTGCCTCGCGCCGGGTCGTATTGGCATCGCGAGCGCCAAATACCCCGACGATGATGGGAATCATCGGATAGACGCAGGGCGTTAGGGAGGTCAAAAAACCAAAGCCAAATGCTGCAGCAAAGACGGCAAGCCACCCCTGGGCTTGGTAGTCGGCGAAGCTGCTCTCGGCATACGCAAACTCGGGCCAAAATACCAGCAGGCTCACGACTGGGAGCAAACGGAGAGGAAAACTATTGCGCTTCATTGGTTCCAATAAGACTCACTTCGTGTCAACTAAGGTTAGCGTATGGACAACCCACAATCGAATCTTCGCCACACTAGCGCGGGTACATTTGCGCACCGATCGGCAGATAACTCTTTAATAACAAAGGCCTGGCTGGGAGAAACACATGCAGGGGGGGCCCGATTGACCCAGCGCCTCCAGATAAGTCCATGGAATTTCAGGCGCGGCGTGGCGAGGGGCGCATAGCCCTAAGCCAGCTTTTGCTGTCGACATCTTTGAGCCAAAACAGCGACTTAGAGATGTTTTGGTTAGGAGTTGACCTGCGCAACCGAGGCGCAACGACGCATGGAATTTCAGGGGATTGTCTGGCGGTGCATTGTCAATCAGGACACCCCCTATAGTAGAGTGCCCGACCATGTCTGAAGAACCAGATTTAGTGAGTCCTCAACCCCTGGAGAGTCTGCGGACACGCATCGACGAAATAGACGACCAGCTGCTAACACTACTCAACCAGCGGGCTGCGTTGGCCAAGCAGGTGGCGCAACGTAAACAGGCCACAGGGGGGGCGTTTTACGCTCCGAACCGGGAGGGAGAGATTGTCGATCGTCTTGTTGCCGCCAATACAGGGTTGTTTCCAAGCAAAGCCATTCGCCCAGTGTTTCAGGAGATCATCAGCGCATGTTTGAGCCTGCAAAAGCGGGTTCGAGTCGCTTACCTCGGGCCGGAGGCGACGTTCACGCACCAGGCGGTAAAACGTCAATTTGGCAGCTCGGCGATTCCTGTCCCATGCGCATCGATTGCCGGAGTGTTTGACGAAGTCGAGCGTGGACAAGCAGATTTCGCTGTGGTTCCCGTGGAGAACTCGACGGAGGGGGTTGTCACTCATACCCTCGATTCCTTTGTGGATAGCCGGTTATGCATTCAGGCAGAGATTGTTCTCGATATCGAACACGTGCTATTGGCGAGGCCCAATGTGCAGGAATCTGCGATCCGGCGCGTTTACTCGCATCCGCAGGCGCTCGCGCAGTGTCGGCGCTGGTTGGAGGCAAATCTTCCCGGTGCAACCAGGGTCGAGTGCGGGTCAACAGCAGCGGCAGCGCAACGCGCGAAAGCAGACCCATATGGTGGTGCAGTTGCTGCAGAATTAGCAGCACGTATCTACAAGCTTGAGGTTCTTCGTCGCCAGCTGCAGGATGCCGAAGACAATGTGACCCGCTTCCTCGTTGTTGGCGTCTCACCACGTCCTCGCAGCGACGAGCCAACTAAAACATCGGTTGTACTGGTACTCCCCGATGAACCCGGTGCTTTGTACAATGTGCTACGACCCCTGTCCGATGCGGGAATCAATTTAACCCGGATCGAGAGTCGGCCATCACGACGGCAGGCGTGGGAGTACGTGTTTTTTCTCGATTTAGAAGGTTATCACGCCGATAGCCACATCGCTCCGGTTCTGGCAGCGTTGGAGAAAAGCTGCAAGTTGTTCAAGATTCTTGGCTCCTATCCCAAAGCTGACCGCGCATCATGATGGGAGTTTTGTAGATGAGCTCTAAGGCGATCTCAGCGGTGGTTCCCGAGCATTTGCTCGGGGTTCCAGCTTACGAGCCCGGGAAACCGGTGGAAGAACTGGAGCGCGAATTTGGCATCGTGAAACCGATCAAGGTCGCGTCCAACGAAAATCCCTTGGGGCCGTCACCGCTCGCGACGGTTGCTGCGCGTGAGGCGGTGCCGCACGCCAACCTGTATCCTGAAGGCGGATGCTATTACCTACGCACAGCGGTTGCCGAACGTCTTCATGTCGATCCGGCCGAGCTGATCTTCGGCGCTGGATCGAACGAACTGATATCGGTGTTGGTCACCGCATTGTGCCGTCCGGGCCTTGATGAGGTGGTGGCCCACAAATACGCTTTTATCAGTTACCGACTCACTGCGATTGCCCGCAATGTCCCTTTCGTTGAGACGAAGGTGACATCCGCGCTTGGATGCGACGTAGATGATTTGATCGCGCATTTTTCAGATCGGACGCGGATCGTATTTTTGGCAAACCCCAACAATCCGACGGGATCCTATGTCGATCATGCTGCGCTCGAGCGAATCCTCGGCGCATTGCCGAGCTCGGCTGTCTTGGTCGTGGATGAAGCGTATCACGAGTATGCGAGCCGTTTTGCTACAGATTATCCAAATGCGCTGGACTACCGGAAGCAGCAATCACGCTTGATTTGCCTGCGCACCTTTTCAAAAGTGTACGGCTTAGCCGGGATGCGTGTCGGCTATGGGATTGGGGATCGCGAACTTGTGAGCGTGCTCAATCGCGTC
The DNA here is from genome assembly GCA_965223575.1 of Kofleriaceae bacterium. Lineage (GTDB taxonomy): Bacteria > Myxococcota_A > Polyangia > Haliangiales > Haliangiaceae > CBDCWZ01. Next base: position 227,126 of record CBDCWZ010000047.1, on the reverse strand, counting down.
AGGCGACCGTTTAATGTCAATAGCATTGCCCAAGCCGCCGCGTTGGCGGCACTATCCGATCAGGAGCATGTGGAGGCGTCATGCGCGCTTGCAAAGCAGTCGATTGTGGCGCTTGATGTGGGATTAAGTGCTTTGGGGCTGCAGGTATACCCGTCACTGGGAAATTTCGTTCTTGTTGATCTCAAACGCGACGACGCTGATGTTTACCAGAAGTTATTGCCACTCGGTGTGATTGTGCGACCGATGCGGGCTTGGGGGCTGCCGCAGCATGTCCGTATCTCCGTTGGCACGCAGGCGCAGACGCAGGCGGTTGTTGCGGCAATGGCGAAAGTGTTGGGGTAAGGGGGGCGCGAGTGACATTCGGTAGAGTCAGTCGCAGAAAGCGAGTTCCGCGACCGGTGTTGCGCCGCGTACGGGATTGGTTCCGTGCTCAAACATGCGCGCGCAAGTTCGTTGGGTGCAGAATACGCAGGAGACCCGAGATATGCGTTGTATCGTGCTCTGCGCTGCGAACTGCGCGCGGACCCAATCCCGTACGCGGCGCGGGAGCTTGGAAATATGGCGACGGGCGCGTGCCCAAGCACCGAAGCGACCAATGTGGGGATCGAAGACGATCGAGTCAAGGTGAAACCGGCCTGATAAGAATCGCGCCATGGGTGAGTGGGGTACTGGTCGCATTGTCCGCGTGTGCGAGTACGCCGAAAGTGAAACCGCAGGTGGATACTGTACCGCTTCGTTCAAGCACTGCAGGGGATGCGTTGGTCGGCCTGCTGCCCGAGGGCGCAGAGCTGCTGGTGGAAGTCGATGTCGCGAGGATTCGTGACAATGCCAAGGTTGGGCCTGTGATCGCGATGGCTGACAAACTTTCGCTGGAAAATCCGCTCGGGCTCAAATGGGATCTCATTGTTGGCATGGAGACGATTGTCACGGGGTCTTACCGTTTGGGTCGCGGAAACGCCGCGACGGTTACCATTGTTCGCGGGGATCGTGTTGGTCAAATCCCAAATGCTTCCCGGTTGGATTCGCGCACCGTGGTTCTAGCTGACGCGGTTTGGGTCAAGCGGGTTCGAGCGATCGCTGCTGGACAGGGGCATTCGCTATTGCGTGATCGCAAGTTACTCGAGGTTCGTACTCGAGCGATGCCGGATGCGGCGCAGTATGCTGCTGTACGTGTGTCTGCCCGGTTGGGTTTTCGGGCTCGGGTAGCTCTTGCGCGCGAGTTTGACTTGGAGTTTGCGCCCCATACAGTATCGCTGTGGGCAGATGTTGTAGATGATTTTGCAACCGTATTGGTGCTGGAAGAGGGAACCCCCAAGCGTGCAAAGGAGCTAGGGATGGCAATCGAGGCTTATCGTGACGAGGTTGCGTCGATTCCGATAATACGATTGCTACACCTGAGCCAAGCATTGCGCGCCATGCGCGTTGATCGTTTGGGTCGTAGGGTTCGTGCTGTATTATTGATCGGGCCATCACGACTTGAGAAAGTCGTCCGGCGCGTCACAGGAAGGATAGGAAAATCGTGAGTTCTTTTGTTGTTCAACCCTTATCGGGATCACTGCGCGGGACGGTTCGTGTTCCCGGGGATAAATCAATTGGTCACCGAGCCGTGATGTTTGGTTCCTTGTGTCAGGGCGAAGTCGTTGTGCGTGGTCTTAGCGACGGCGCTGATAATGCGAGCACCGTGAGAGCGATGCAAAGCCTGGGGGTAAATGTCCGTCCGGATGGTGAGGCGCTTGTGATCGCCGGCGTTGGGCTAGACGGATTGCGTGCTCCCAGCGGAACTTTGGACTGTGGAAACTCCGGCACCACGATGCGGCTGTTGTGTGGTCTGCTCGCCGGCCAGGGGTTCCCGGTTACTTTGGAGGGAGATCCCTCATTGACCCGGCGACCCATGCGTCGGGTCACAGATCCGCTTGCGCGAATGGGGGCGACGATCGATGGAGCGTCTGGGGCAAAACAAGGCGAGAGTTATCCTCCGCTGCGCATTCAACCCAGCCAAAAGCAGCTTACTGGGATTGACTACGAGTTGCCGATCGCTTCGGCACAGGTCAAAAGTGCAGTACTATTGGCGGGTCTCTACGCCAGTGGCCAAACGACTGTGCGCGAACCGGGCAGTACACGCAACCATACTGAGCAAATGCTAATGCGTCTGGGGGCGCCGATTCACGTCACTGGACGCGTTGTGACCGTTTCCCCAGACGGATGGGACCGCAGGTTGTCCGCAGATGTCATTCAGGTTCCAGGCGATCCCTCATCGGCGGCGTTTATTGTCGCCGCATCGGCACTGGTGGGTGCTGATGGCGTTTGCGTGCAGGGGGTGTGTACCAATCATACGCGCACGGGCTTTATCGACGCTCTTTCCGATATGGGGGTCACAATAGACCAGCGTGCGCAGAGCAGTGGAGATGACATCGCCGACTTGATGATTGCAGGACGGCCAAACCGCGCAACAGTTGTTTCCGGCGACCAAACTGTGCGCTCGATCGACGAGTTGCCGATCTTGGCAGTTGTCGCCGCCCGCAGTCCCGGCAATACCGAGTTTCGAGATGCGGCGGAGCTCCGGGTAAAAGAGTCTGATCGCATTGCGACGACGGTGGCAATGCTGCGCCGTTTTGGTGTCCAAGTCGACGAACGTCCCGATGGGTTTGTTGTGCACGGGGACCCAGACCGTTTGTATAGCGCGACAACCATCGATGCCGCCGGCGATCATCGGATTGCGATGTCAGCTGCGGTTGCGGCCCTCGTCGCAGACGGGCCGATCAAGGTTGATGACGTCGACAACGTGGCAACATCATTTCCAACGTTTGTCGCCACAATGCGCTCGTTAGGCGCAAGGATTGAGAATTTGAAATGAGTCATTGCACACATCGGTTCCGCTTGCTACACAAATAGAGATGTTATGTATATTGAATAGGTTACGTGTGCACATTGGGTTGCTCTTACTGCTGACAGGCTGTGGTAATTCAGGACCAGATTCTGAGACATTCACCCATCAAGTGGTGATCCACCCCGCTGGCGCCGGCCGCGTCATCGTAACCTCAACGGACAGGGAACAGATAGCATGTGACCAAACCTGCATTCTACGATTTTCACTTGACGAAGAAATTGTCCTAACCGCGGAGGGAACTGGGAGCAACACCTTTGAACAGTGGATTGGCAGTTGTGGTGGCCGAAAAGTCGATTGTAAAATCATTGTCAACGAGGATAAGGAAGTGGACGCCATTTTTGCAGGCAACGCAGAGTTTATAACCAGCTCGATGTGGGAATCCATAGAAGTCCTGGACTTTGGTACGGGAACCGCTAATATAGACGATCCGTCAGCCCGGTTCGATGAACTCGAGATTTGCTTTGACGTCGCTGGGGATATTTACTGCTCAACGCGAGAGTCGCGTGACGAACCATGGAGACCAGCGCTACCGATTGACATTGTCAATGACATCAACTGCCCAGAAACCACTCCTCGTTTGAGTGCAGATGGCCATGTGATGCTATTTACGAGTAGCAGGAGCACTGAGGAGTCCGATGAGTGCACGTTTCAGAATCTGTATCAAACGACACGCAAAAGCCTGCTAGATCCATGGGAAGAACCAACCCTGATCGAAAACGTAAACGATCTCAAACATGACGACCAAAGCCCGGCACTGTCACATGACGGTCTGACAATGCTCTTCCACTCAAATCGCGGTGGCTCGGATATATACATAACGACACGTCTGAGTGTCGATTCCTCCGCATGGACCACGCCCCAGATCGTCAGCGGCTCTGTCTCTGGGAATGTCCCAACCCACTGGACGGCGGCGGGCCTGCTTATCTTCAATGCCGGACGCAGCAATTTTGGTGTTACTTTCGCATCGCGCGATGGAATCACAGGCTCAGCTGAAATTATTGACATCGATGAGACTGAAGAAGATGAGCAGGACGGAATGATTTCCAGAGACTTACGCACGTTATATTACGTATCTGAAGTCAATGGACGAACTCAGATTCTTCGCGCTAAACACAAATAATTAGCCCCACTTTTCTAGGGTTTCAATTCCGACTCAAAATAGCCGTCCTGCGCTATCTGTTTGCAATGGGGAATCCAAGTAGCGCTAGGCCACCGCAAGTTTCACTCGACCGAATCTGGCTGGTTCTCGCCACCGATCAAATCGTTGCTCGTCGGTTACGTAGGGCCACTCCTAACCAAAACATCTCTAAGTCGCTGTTTTGGCTCAAAGTTGTCGACGGCACAAGCTGGCTAGGAGGCTATGCGCCCTCCTCGCGCCTTCCGCTCCGGCGGAGATCCCCGCTCCGGATTCAATTGCTCGAAACTTGCAGTGGTCTAAATTAATTGGCGTCGCGCGGTGGCTTGATGACGATCTCGACGCGGCGATTATTAGCGCGGCCGTCGGCGGTGCGGTTGCTGGCAACGGGCCGGGTCTCTCCGAGTCCGATAGCGGAAATTTCCGCAGGTTTGACTCCTTGGGTAATCAGATGGCTGCGAACCGATTGCGCTCGCAGGAGAGAAAGCGCTTGGTTGGTTCGATCGGAGCCGCGCGAGTCTGTATGACCTTCCACGATGATTTGCTGCCCGCTGTGTTCTTTGAGTGCTTGCGCGACCTGATCCAATTTTCGTTTTGCGATCGGTAGCAGGTTGGACCGGCCCGAGGCAAACAAGACAGAGCCGGAGAGTGTAATGACGAGACCCCGTGACTCCTCTTTCACATTTGCTACTTCGCGAAGGCTTTTGAGTGCTGCGGCAGCGGTACGCTCTGCTTCCTTGCGGGCTTGGCGCTCTTTGGATAATTCTTTTTCCGTTGCCGCCAATGCTTTCCCTTTGTAGGCGAGTTCTCGCCGTGCGTTGAGTAGCTCTTTTTGGGTATTTCGCTTGATCTGCAAGCGGATTTGTTCTGTTTTTTTCTCTGCGATCGCTTTGCGTGCCTGGCTCTCGGCGATTTCTGCTTTTCGCTCCGCAATATAAGCAAGAGCTTTCGCCGTCTTGGATTCTGGATTGTCAGAGAAAGCCTTCTCTGCGTGATGCAAGGCGATACGCGCGTTGTCTAGCTCGACAGGTGCTTTTTCAGCTGCGGGTCCCTTTTGGGCACGTTGAAAGCTGGTTCGGGCTTTGAGAAGCTCTGGAGAAGGTGGTGTTGAGGCGCAGGCGGTGAAAACGCAGACCCATGCACTGATCATCGCGAGTCGCGGGATGTGTAGCGAGAAAGATGTCATCGTTATCCTCATGATTGTCTTAGTTAGAAGGTTTGCAGATGCCAAAGTGCAGAGCAGTCGTTAGAAGCGTCGGGCCTCTTCCTCTGCTTCGCGGGCGCTTTTGTTCGCAGCTGCTTCGCGCGCCAGAGCGAGAGCGAGCTCGGCATCGACCTCGGCGCGCAACAACAGCATCTCGGCCTGTTGCTGTTTGCCACTTTTGGCTAGCTTCTGGGCCTGGCGATATTGATCTTGCGCATATTTGAGATGCAGTGCGGCTTTGGGAGTTCGCTTTGCTCCGACTTCGTTGGCGGAGCGAATTGCGGCTTGGGTTTTGGCCAAGTTGGCGGCAGGCAATGCGCCTCCTCCGCAACCGAGAATAAAAACGATAGACACAGCGATGCCAAGGATTCCCAATCTCATAATAGGGCGACGCTATCGAAACACTTGCCCGTCGTGCAAGGGGAAGCCTGGCAAAAAAGGGGGGACCGAAACAGCACCAAATCTTGCCGGGAATGGGCGTTGGGCGGGGGCTACATCATCGATCTGAGGTGTTCCAAGCTAGGACGATGAGCGATTGGAGTCGTTTGGGGCTTGTCGCTGTTGTCTTGCACATGAAGCCACTTTTGTGGGCGAAGTGTACGTCCGATTGGTCTTCTACCCGGGAGAAATCGAGTTTGGGATGGTCCTCGTAGCGGCCGATGCCATAGCCGGCCCCGCGCCGGTCTGGGTAAACAATGGCGGCGATCGTATCCTTCAGTCCCTGGGCACGAATGTAGTTCTCGACCGCGAAGCTCGGTTCGTCTGGGAGCGGATCTGTGCGCGGCAAAAAGAGTGCTTCGATGACTCCTCCAGGGTAAGAAACGGACCACCGCTTTACATGTTGGGCGACAAAGTCGATTCGATCGCGGGCAATCTGCAAGAACTCGAGCAGGTCCTCGCCGATAAAGCGCATGATTTCATAGAGTGGATCGCCTTCAGAGAGTCTGGTCTTCTTCGAAAATCGTTTGAGGAGGGTGATGTCGATGGGCGAGTTGAGTTGTGAGATCGCTCTGCGGGGCACCCCTAGCCACTCGGCTGTTTTTTTGGGCCCGCGGGAATCGAACCACTCGGCGGTTTCGAGCCAATCGCAAAAATGTCGTCCATCTTCGTACAGGCCGAGGTGATCTAAGACGAGGCTTAGTGCGCAGGTCGGCGGATGCTCGCGCGGAAAATGGTGGTGGTCAAAATTGGCACGTGCCGGGTCATGGAGCCCACCGATGTCTACGACTGCAATGGCTTGGTCCTCGAGCTCGCTGGTTGTTGGCTCACGCCGAACAACGGGAACACCATGTTTAGCGATCAGGACACACACGGCGAGTAGGTCGTCTTTGTGGGCACCGCCTGGATGGGTCAAAATTGTGTGTATCATTGGTCTCCCGAGGGGTAGGAGTCCTCAACCCGTAAAGAGGGGCCTAGGACATCTTCTGGCTTGCCCTGGTTCTCGATGCGACCATCTTTGATCAGGAGTACTCTGTCTCCTAGTGTTCGCGCTTCACGTCGGTCGTGGGTCACTTGTACCAGGGGAACACCAAGATCATCAACGAGTTCGCGGACGAGACGCACAAGTTGGGCCCGTCGTTTTTGATCGAGTGCGGAAAATGGTTCGTCTAGGAGGATCAGCTGTGGTGAGCGGGCGAGTCCGCGTGCCAAGGCGACACGTTGGGCCTCGCCACCTGAAAATGTTCTCGGTTTTCGCCCAGCGAGATGGGCGACGCCCAGGCGGTCTAGAGCCGCCATTGCTGTTTGAATCATGTCTTGGCGTGACAGGTCTCTACTGAGGCCATAGGCAACGTTTGCCACGGCTGTCATATGTGGGAAGAGGGCAAGAGATTGAAACACGTATGCGAGGCCCCGCGTGTTTGGGGGACGGTTAATGTTTGCTTTTTTGTCAAACCATGAGTCTTCGCCGAGGCGGACGTAACCAGCGTCAGGGCTAAGGAGACCGGCAATTGTCCGTAAAATGGTACTTTTGCCGCAGCCGGATTCGCCGAATAGAATCGTGATCCCTGGTGGTGCACGAAACTCAACGTCTATTTCGAAGCAACCAGCTGGTCCTTCACGTCGCAAAGCCAGTGAGACATGGAGACTGCGATCAGTCACGTCGGTCTCTGCTTAGGTGATTGACGATATATAGAGAACCGAGCGCGATGGCACTAAGGACGGCAATCATGCCAGCTGCTTCAATTTCTTTGTTTGCTTGGATGGCATCGTAGATGAACAGCGACGCAGTCTGGGTCTCACCGGGGATATCGCCTGCAACCATCAGCGTAACGCCAAAATCACCGAGTGATTTGGCAAAGGCAAGGGTAACACCGGCGATGATTCCTCTTGCAGCTAAGGGTAACTGAATTGTCATATAAGCGCGGAAACGACTCGCACCGAGTGTTCGTGCCGCCTGGATGAGCGTGCTATCTACGTCTGTCAGCGCAGCACGTGCACCTTTGACAACGAGGGGAATCGCGCCCACCGTACCCGCGACAACGCACCCAGTGACGGTGAAGACAATGCTAGATCCCGTAAGGTATTCGTATGCTTGGCCGATCCAACTCTTGCGGCCGAGTGCCACCAAAACATAGTATCCTAGCACGGTAGGCGGCAGAACGAGAGGAGCTGTAACAAGCGCGTCCACAAGCTCGCGGCCGCGAAATTTCACGTTGGCAAGCAGTGAGGCGATCGCAACGCCGATCAGCAGTGCGAGCACCGCCGAGGCGATGCCGACCTGAAAGGAGAGTTTGAGCGGATACCACTCCACCTACAGTGTGTCGCCCGGTTGGAGTAAACCATGACGCCTCAGGATCGTTTGTCCCTGGTTTGACGTTAGAAACGCAATAAATTGGTTTGCTTGGTCTGCCTTTTTGGTGTCGCTGAGGATGACGATTCCCTGTTTGAGAGGTTTGTGAAGCGACTCATCAAACAAAAGGTAGTTGCCGGGGGCACGAATTGCCAGGCTCAGCGCGGTGAGGGCGACATCTGCGTTGCCAGTTTGTGCGTATTGCATTGCCTGACGGACATTTGCCCCCCGAACGAGCTTGGCTTCTACGAGTCCCCATAAGTTTAGGCCCATGAGCGCCTGTTTGGCTGCTTCGCCATACGGGGCATGATCTGGGTTGGCGATGCTGATTTTGGATACGTGAGCGAGGTCCTCGAGTTTGTGGACTTTAGTCGCACCTGGCGGCGTCCACGCAACGACTCGACCCCGGGCATAGGCACGCCTGGTTTTCGCTGTTGCTGCTTTTGCGGCGATGACCCGATCGACAAATGACATGTTGGCAGCAGCATAGACATCAAAAGGGGCGCCGTGTTCAATCTGTTGCGCGAGTTTTCCTGAGGACGAAAACGAAAATCGAATCTCAATGTTTGTTTTTTGGGTGAAAGCGTGGCCGATTTCTTCGTACGCATTGGCCAAGCTTGCGGCTCCTGCAACCTGCAAATCCGCAGAGTGCGATCGGCAAGCCGTTTGCGGAGTGAGCAAACAGAGAAGACTTGCCGCGAGCAAAATGAGGGGCATTGGCAGGCACTTCATTCACCCCGTATTATCACATGGTTGCCAACATTTCATAACCGCTCACCCCCTACATTTCGCACATGCCGGCGATCCCCGAGGGGCCTATGGCAGCGTCTGGTGCTGCCTCGGGACAGGCTGTGATCTCGGCTGCAGTACCACGGTCGCGAATTTCTGGCCGAACTGTGCAAAATTCCGTATCGTCGCACCGAGCGACGATGCGTCTATTGGGATAGTCGATGTCCAGGCTGATCGGTGCGAGTGCGTTCGTACCGAGCAGGCCATCGATATCGGCAAGTGCCGGATGGACCTCATCGCGTAGCGCTTGTAGTAGGGGGGTCGTATCGGGAATGATCGCGACCTCGACACTGCGGCGCAACTCAATTGCGGCACCAGTGCTGCAAAATAGCTTTTGGTCGCAGATACAATCTGCTCGGGACAGGCCGTCCTCTATGCAACCATTGCGGCGCATGATGTGGTTTGCGGCAAGCTCCGTACAAGGCCCCCGATCGACCGAACCGTCGCCAACGAGAGCCATTGTTTCTAATGTGGCCAATGTGGCCGTGAGTGGGCCAGATGCCAAATAGAGTTGTGTTTGCGGAAAAGGGCCTTGGGGTTCGGCGCAGGTCGGCTGTGTGGCGCAGTAGGAGCGGTATCTTTCGAAGGTCGATTCACTGATGACCGTGATCCCAACACCCGTCGATAGCAGGAACACCGCGTCGACACCAATGGTTTGTTCGGTCGTACTGGTGTAGTTGTTTGGCGAAAATGCAAAGCAGGCACCGATCGCGACCCGGCGACCCGGGTAGTTGATCTCAGTGCCGCTGACAAACAGTGTTCCGCCACCGGATAGTACATTGGGAAAAATGGCCTCGCAGGCGCGCCCTCGGACGGTATCGGTGCCGCCAATATCTCGCAGGAACTGCAGGTTGGAGCGGCACAAGTTCAATCTCACGGCGACACGTTGGAGTACATCGAATCCGAGAATAGCCTCGATAGGACGAAGATCGCTGTCTGCACCGACTTGGCAGGTTTCGTCGGGGCAGGGGGAATGATCAAATACCAAAGCATCGGGAAATCGCGCGCGGGGAATCGGAGCTGCAGATGAGTCGTTCAGTGTCAGCTCCACTTTTCGACGCAGTCCTGTCTGGTTGTCGCTGGTCGGAACAATTACCGACACCGGGGAGAGTGTATCGATTACCGCGGGCCGATCTTGATCGCTGTTTTGCTCGCGAACAGTTGTCAGCATTGGACCCGCGCTCGTGTCGACTTGGATGGGAAATCGGTCAAACTGGTTGTCGGGGCTCCCGCATCCCAAAAACACAAGGACACAGCAGACTGGCAGCAGGCTGCGCATAGCGCAACCATACGCTAGGTGGTCGGCGAGCGCCACAATGATAGTCCGGCGCTTGACGGATAGATCTCGACCATGGTCTGCTTCTTGGCGATGAAATCCCTAGATCCCGAGGCGACCTCGTGCGTGATGACGCAAATTGTCATGCCGGGCCATACAAATGGTGCGGCTGGGATTCTCTTTGGTGGCGTAATGATGCAGTGGATCGACGTGTGTGCTGGAGTTGCCGCGATGCGCCACGCTGGGGGGCCGGTGGTGACGGCGTCCATTGACCGGCTTGATTTTCTTGTGCCTGTTCGCCTTGGGGAGGTGGTCGTATTACAGGCGCGTGTGAATTATTCCGCCAAAACATCCATGGAGGTCGGTTGTCGTGTCGAGACAGAAGATCCGCGGACTCGGCAGCGTCGTTATACAACAAAGGCCTACCTCACCTTTGTTGCAATTGACTCTGATGGGAAGCCAGCGGATCGTGCCCGAGCTGAGCCCTAAAACGCCCGAGGACGAGAGACGCTTCGCACAGGGAAAACAACGTCGCCGGCAGCGACTCCAGGTGGTTGGGAAGGAAAGGTAACAATGAATGTCGTACATGTAAATCAGTCCGTTGTTGTCGATCAATCTATGTGGGGACAGATCCAGGTTTCCGGACCAGATCGCGTCCGGTTTCTACAAGGGATGTGCACGGCCAATATTGACAAATTAGCGCCCGGCGATTGGGTCCGTGCAATGATGTTGACCGTCAAGGGGCGTGTGGTTTCGATCCTAGAAGTATGTCATTGTGGTGACGATATCGTTCTGCTATGCGACCCTCTGTTTGTCGACAAAACAATCGAAAATCTCGAAAAGTACGCGATCGTAGATGATGTTGTGTTTACGCGGATCGCGAAGCCACTCTATCGAGTTTGGGCGACACCGAAGGACGTTTGGAGGGCGGAACCAGTATGGGATGTCGCAAACACGGCGTTTTCGCCCGAAAAAGAAGTTGAAGTCCGCCGCATCGAAGCGGGAATGCCGCGGTATGGCATAGATGTGACAGAGGACAACTTTCCATTTGAAACGCCCCTCAATCGTGACGTCGACTACGAGAAGGGGTGTTATCTCGGTCAGGAGCCTGTCTATCGGGTGTACTCAAAAGGTTCTCCCAATAAGTTTCTCCGTGGGATTCGCTTTGATGGCGATAGCGCCGCTACTGTTGGTGCCCAGGTTACCCATAGCAGTCGTGCAAAGGCGGGAATGGTCACGTCGGCCGCAGTTTCGCCGCAGATGGGTAGCATTGCGCTAGCCTATTTGCATCGATCCGTCGCAGACCCTGGCGGTGAGGTAATGGTTGGTCAGCAGGTTGGCACCGTTTATGAGTTGGGTGTGTTTTAACTCGGATGAACAGTCCTAATTAGCCAATATCTATTTAAAATTCAGAATTTTGTGGTTTGTCGCCACCTTGCACCCACAGTCATGGTATACAGCCCCGCAATATGGGTCGTGGAGATAACAGACGTTCACCAAAAATGCGCCAACGGATTCGCCAGCGCAAACTCAAAGCTCGCCAAAAGCGTAAGGCTGAGCAAGTGCGAACCGAGCGCAGCAAGTCAAAAAAGTAACTTACGTGCTGTAAGCAGTCTTGGTCACCTAGAAAAGCAGTCCTACGTTGAAGTGAAACCGACCGCGCGGGTTATCTCCTAGCTTTGGCAGGAACCCTATTGCAGACGAATCAAAACACGAACCTCGCCGTCAAACGGGGTTTCATCTATGTAGTTAATTGATCCGTCTTCACGAAGAATCCCCTGCAATGTTGCACCGTCGTTGCTGCGAAACGCCGAAAACGCAATCGCACCAGTCGAGAGAATATCCATCCGACCAACTTCAATTCCGTCTTCGGTGATCAGTTCTCTTGCCTCTCCGCTCACCGGATCAATGCGAACAATATTGTCCCCGCCAGAATTTTTTCCAGAGACGAAAACGACTGTTTGTGACTGCAACACTTGATTAAAGACATCCAGAGGCACAGTGATTTCGCGGGGCTGCATATCGGAGTTTTCCATTTGCCAGGCAGTAGAATTGCCGGTGCTAATGCTCAGCAAGGATGGCGACAAGAAGAATGTACCGAGTCATCGGGCTTCTCCTTACCCGCTAACCATGGCGGATACAATCCGAGAAAGAGAGCGGAAAAAAGGTCACGGGCATCGTTACCAACGTTATTTCAGCAGCTTAAGGCGAATCTGCGAAAGTAAAAACAGACCGTTTTTGTCCTGCTCCGAGCAGCATCGTCAGAGTCCAAGCAAACGTCCACTCTGGTAGACGAAAAAACTCGCCAACCAAACTACGATCGCCGAAATTCGAAGGGCACTTTATAATGCGATTCGGAAGTTAGCCCCGGATACAACTAAAACCGTCGGACTTTCTGTTCCGACACCGGTCGGCGACCTGGCTGATGCCCCTCAACATTTTTCTTAGGCTATGAACCACTTTTTTGGATTCGGATTGATTCTCACTAAACCTCAACCGTAGTTTATGTCTCGATTATTTCGTTGTGATGGGGAATGGCCGCGAGTACTAGCTGGCGAGGACTTCCTGACAAGCCGCGCGCAATGCTCGGTGTGCGGAGCGATTTGGAGGATCTGCGCATTCATTCGCAGTTGTGTGTTCCTTTTCGAGTACAGGTGGTATTGGTGGCGGGGTGACGCCAGCGCGCTCTATGGTCTCCATCACAATGGCGCAGTCGAGATGCGGTCCTTCAGTATTCGCGCCGTAGAGATCGCCGATCCCAATCTCCATAGTGTACTCGATGACTTGGAGGAAGGTGTTTCGCAGGGCTTCGGGCTCGAGCAAGTTCAGCAGGGGATGAAGTGACTCGCCACCTCTCGGGAGGTAGAGTTCACTCAATGTTACTTCCCACGCCGGCCAATCCTCGGTTACGAGAAGATCAATCAGGTGGAGGACGAGCGTCGCGATGCTCGGATCACGTACGTTCTTAGCAGCGCAGAAGTGAGCCAGGCACAGCGCTCCATAAGCTTGGAGCGCTCTTGTACCCAGGTTGTCGAGCTGGGGCGGGACGCCCTTGCCGTGATACATATCGTTGTAATAGCGGCGTGAGTCAGGCCCGACGCGGCGGCGAAGGGCCTCAATGTGCTCTTCGGGAAGGACAGCGAAGTGGGCCTCGGTCCAGAGTCCCGATACTTCGCCAAAGCACGAAGCTGAGACATACAATCCAAGGGGACGCCCACGTAAGACAATTGCGCAACATCATACTCTGAGGCGTACCACCAAAACCTCGTTTGGCAATCAGCAAAATTGCGGCCGAACAATATTCTTGTATTTCCATGCAGCATCCTTCTCCATAAGGAGAATGCGGCGACCTGTTTTTCCCTATTATGAACCATTCTCGCATCGATCCACTCATCAATAAAAGGGGGGACCAACGACATCTGAGATATTCGGGGTTAGCGGTTCGGGCTCTGTCTATGTCTACCTTTTATAGGTTTGTGCAGAAATTGTGAACATTAGGACCATGCCCTTTGGGTGGCGATGTCTAGGGTTTGAAGACAATCGGCTCATAACGAGCTTTCGATGCATATCCTTCGAGGTGATATTTGACCTTTACCAGTGCTATCCGGCTGTTGGGATGGAGCATTCCACCTCGTACACTCGCGGAGGCTAGGCGCGTTTCAAAATCGCAACGGCGTGGAAAATATGCGACTAAACCCGTTGGCGTCATCTTGCGATCCCATAGTTCCCAAGACGTACAGCGATCGGACTGTTTCGCCATCCCCGGCAATTTTCTAAAACGCCGTCGTTTTCCTATTTTTATTTCCAAGCGCGCATCGAATGTTTTACGCCACGTCTTATTCGGTCGTATCAGTTTGTATTTTTTGAGTGCTGGAAATGTTGCGACATTGATTCTCTCGGCGGCTGTGTATTTGCTGGTTCGCTTGTATGGAATCGATAATCCGTCGGGTGCGCAATAGCTCCCTTCTGGGAAACGCCCGAGACGTTTGAGAACTCCTTTGGGGCTGTATACGACGAGCTGCTGCCATACTTCTTGATTGGTCTTAATGATGTCTTTTTTGTCAACGCCTTCATAGGGCTTGGGGTCTATCCACTGCCGCACATACCACGTAACGATCGTCGCCCAAGTCTTTCCATCTTGAGACCATCCAGCCAACTTGACGTTTTCATTACAGCATTCGCTAGCGCAGGTGCCCCAGGCTGGCGTCGGTGCCGAACAAACAACAACCGCAATCAAGATCATCGCTCTGAACACGAAGAAAAGAATAGCAGAGCTTGCATGGCTGCGCATCCGCGTTCAACAATTCTGCGTGCGCCCGCGTTCCGTAAATCGCATCGCAATGACCTTCTCAATCAATCGTCAGTGAAAAATGAAAAATGGGGTCAGACTGAAGCTATGAAGTTTTCCTGTGAATAATGTTGCCCATGCCATAGGCATCGTCTCGCTCTACGAGGACTCAGCCGGCCCCATTCATCCTCGTAGCGGAACTTCACAACTTCAGTCTGACCCCCATTGTTTGCGTTCATCGTACAAGGTGGACGGTAGTCTTACGATGACTCACAACCGATGTGAGCATGGTTAGCAATTCAGGGCTAAGGAGGGGACAATTGCCCCCCCCAGGAGTCCCCGTTTATGGGCCCCAGACCTCGGTGGGTCGGTGTGCATTGGTAGGATGTATATAGCCAATGCCCGACAGGATTTGGGTCGTTCCATTGCTGGGTATTGGTGAATTGCGACGCACTTGAAACAAGAGCCTCCAAAGGCTCGGTGATGGTTCATGCTTCGGTACAAAGCTTGCACCACTTCTTAGATGCAATGCCACATCGGCTCTGGTCAACGTGACCGATATCAGGCATCCAGCTTCATCGTAGTCTTAGAAAGGGTATGTAACAAACATGACAGTAGAAAAGAGTATGCTCCGAAAAGTAATGGGGAGGTTTCTAATTGGGAGTTTGGCTAGTGTGGCGATCCTGTTCGTTTGGACGGGGACCCTGCAAGCAAATGGTAAAGGAAAGAAGAAAACAGAAACGGAGTTTGTTGATGGTTTTCGTGACTCGAGGACTCCAGGTGTCCTTTGTCCTTGGGAGCAACTCAACGCCTGCGAAGGACGAAAAGAGGTTTTTGTCAAAAGTGAAACCAAAAAGGCCAATGGGACGAATTACTATTATGATTACGACGAAGCCCAGGAGGGACACGTAGATGTTTGTATGAATGAAAGAGATGCTCCAACTGGGATCGTTATTTTAGGATTTTTTCCGTTTCCGATAGATTTGGACAGTGATAATGGGTGCGAAAGTCCTTGCAATATGCTTTTGCGCCCAGCGCACGTGAATCGTTTGAGCTGTCATGAGAATGACTCGTTGGATCAATCCCAAGATGTTCTCAATTGGTACTCAATCGGGACTCTTCGTGATCATACACGCTCGCAAGACAACTATTTTTGCCACGAAGACTATCTTCCGCCTAATATCACGCCCGCGGAGTGTCTAGCTTCCACCAGTACGTATTGCTTCCGTGGCCGTGAATCGGGAGAATCCGTGGATGAGTATGAAAACTATCTTGAGCAATGTTTAGATAGTGCCTGGATCGAATAACCGGACCGCAAGAGTCAAGATGTCGTACAACTAAGCTGGGAGCTCTGATGCCCGAAAGCGAACACGCTTTCGGGCGTTGACTTTTCGGCGCTAGAGAAGTGCTCCCCAACGTCTGTGTGGTGCTGCTACGAGGATGTATCCACTACATAAGAAACAATGAAAAGTTTCACTGTAGCACTGTGCGCGTTTGTAGACACCCTGCCTGCTCTCAGTAAATTATCCGTAAGTTTGATATCCGATCACGTAAACAGAATTGTTGTAGTGGGCTAATGGAAAAATGGGAAAAATGACTCCATCCTCGAGAGGGGCAAAATCCTCGCCCTTTGCATGAAAATGCGACGAGCTTCTCGTTGGGGCAGTCAGCACACTGTACTCGAACGAAACCGTGGCGCAGGATGCCGCAGTCGATGAACCGCTGGAATTCTCGCTGCACGAAGGTGGGGGCCGAAACCGTGTTGTGATCGAGTCTGTGCACGAGGGCCGAGTCCCTTTGTATGCAGCTCTGCGCTGCGGTTTCGTTTCCGATTCGCATAGTGGAACCTGCGGTTTACGATCGGAGTTGGTCGCTACATCTTGACTAGGTGACGGGCGAGCGCCATGTCATGTGCTTATGCGCATGCGCTGCGCGAGAGCAAAGGGTTCTGCTTAGCCTGCGCCTCACTCCGGATCGTAGATGCAGTGCATTCCGGTGCGAATCGATCGGTCTAGGTGACGGGCGAGCGCCATGTCATGCGCTTGCACGCGGCGAATCGCATCTCGGATCCGCCGCTGTACGTTCACGCGAGCGCGCTCAGCATTGGAACCAAAGCCCCGACTCTTGCCACCAAGCCCAAGACCTCGCGACAGTTCGGCGATGAGCGCATCCATCTCTGTACGCACCACGTCAGCACGCGCAGAGTCGTTCCACTCCTCAGCTCGCGCGAGTTCTTGCCGCAGGGTTCGAATCCGCTCCTTGTAGGCCTGCTGCGCAGCCGCATCTATCTGTTCGCCACCCGCACAGGAATCCAGTTGTCGTGCGGCGGGCGCCGTCAAATCAAGGACATGAATATCCTGACGAGGCTGCGTAACCAATGCTGCGATAAATTGCATCCCCTTGCTGTCTCGGATCCGAAATTCTTTGCTGCCGCGTTGGATCTTCCACACATCTCCTTCGGAAACAAACGAAAATGTACCAAATCCAAAATTCTCCTTGGGCTCCTTTGCGGAACCTGGCTCGCTAGGGCGAGATCGCATTGCAAGCGCACTTAGCTGTGTCTGTGCACGTTCGGCAAACAATGCCATAGAAAGAGACGCGGCGCCGGTCGCACCACTGGAAAGAAGCGCCCGTGCTTCCCCTATGTCTCCAATGGACGCAAGAAGAGTGCCGAGTTCAATGATCATACGAATCGCCACTGGTTCCCCGCCCAAGCGGCGGGCCAGGGCAATTCCCTGTCTAAAATGATACACAGCTCGATTTGGTTCTCCAAGCGTTTGCATACACAGGGCCAGTAATCGGTGCACCGGCGCGTCCCAAGTCATCCCCAGAACACCGCCAGCAACCAACTGATCTGCAACTCCGCTGAGCCTGTCCCGAATCCCGGTGGCTAGTTGTTGGTCTTTCGTGGCCAACGCCAACTGGCTTAGCGGTTCTAGAATGGTACGATCCCCAAGCAGCAGCACGTGGCGCAACACTTCTCTGTTGAGACCACGCAACGCAATTTCGCGATCTTCTACATCAAGTAAATATCCTGCTACATAGACCCGCACATATTGCTCCATGATTGGGGTCCCATGAAACAATCTCTCCATATCCGCCGTGTTGGACTTGAGTTCATCCACGCGCCCAAGCATGCGCAGAATGCGCTGGCGTTGATAAAGCGTGGTGGAACGAGCATTGGGATCGCCGGACACATCCCCCAGGGCTGCGGCGCGATTGCACGCCTCCAACGCAGCCTCCAAAGCCCCATCCCAAAGTGCGCGCATCGCTTCTATGGCAGGAAGCCGCCACGCGACACTAGGGTGGTCAATGTCCTCAATCAGCGCGGTCGCAGCTCGCACAGCAGCATCCGCACCAAGTCGATCGCCTAGCTCAAAACAGTCAAAGATCAGTCTCGTGTGGGCCCGAAGCGCATCAAGCTGCTCCCCAGCAGCAGCGGCAAGAGATGCATGCTCCCGGTCGAGAGGTAGACGCACCTCCGGCGACGCCAAATCCACCAAAGCCGAGCAGCCACTGCGAAGCGCCGCAAGCAAAGTCTTTCGATTATTGATCCGGCGCGCCATTTCAATGGCGTCAATCGCCAACGTGATGGGTTCGTCGGGATTGGAGGCCGGCTGCATCGCCGCTGCCAATCGTGCCTGCACAAGCGCACGCAAAGAACCATCCTGTGGAGGGAGCATCGATAACGCTTCCCGCAATAATGCCACCAATTCGGGATCAACATTGGCAAAGACCAAGATCGATCCAAGTTCGAGGGCAGCACGCGCAAGCAGCTCAGGGTCACCTAGTGTTCTCGCGAGCTCCGCGGCGGTGCGGCAACCGACACGCCCTTCATCTCGCTTACCAGCACGCACGAGAACCCGACACAAACCGATCGATAGCTCCGCACGAAGTCTCGCGTCTTCATCGCACAGGTCCAAGAGATCAAGTGCCTTCCGGTACGCACTAGCGGCGTCTTCGAATGCCAGTTTTTGGTCGCTGCATCCCCCGCGCGAGCGAGTGCAGCGATGGCTTGCTGCCGACACGTGGAACCAGCCATTTCGAAGTGGTGGGCAATCTCCGACCAAGGAACATCCTCTAGAGTGTGAGTTTTGGCGAGGGATACTGCAAATTGCTCGTGCAACTGGCAGCTCCTTTGGTCCCCAGATTCGCGTTCGATGAAATCCCGCACCAGGATATGGGAAAATCGGTACTGTCCGTCGCCAACCGTTTGCACAAGACCAAGGCCAAAGGCCTCCTCGAGCGCAACGCGCACAGAGAGGCAATCGAAAGCTCGAAGTGTGTAGCCAGTGCTTTCCCTGCAAATTCTCGTCCCATCACCGCACCCATCTCAAGGATACCTCGCGCGGCAGCTGAAAGTGCATCAACGTGTACACGTAAAGCCTGCTCCAGACCGGGGAGGCAAGTGAATCTGCGCAATCGCTTCTGCAGTTAATGTGGGATTTCTCGCAACCAAGCGCACGAGCTCCACTAGAAAAAGTGGATTTCCCTCGGTACGCGAGTGCAGTGCTGTCGCCAAATCATCTGTTTCGATCTCGCTCAACTCGCTACGCAAATACTTCTTGATCGCCAGGGTATTCAAAGGTCCGAGCGGAATCTCGTTGGCATCTTGCGCAATACGAGCAATCAACGCAGAATACTCACATCGTTGGGCCTCGCTTCTGCGGTACGCCCCGAGCACAAGCACAGAGGAGTCATAGAACTGGCGCGTTGCGAAATCCAGTAACGCCAAAGAGGAGTGATCTGCAACGTGCAAGTCATCGAGAACAATCAATAATGGTTGCGTGACTGCGATTTCGCAGATTGCGGATGTGATCGCGTCGAGTAATTGAAAGCGATCACCGGTCGAACCGAGATTCGGCATCCTGCGGTATTCGGAAGAGCCCGCAAGCTCCGGGAGCAAAAGACACAGCTGATCATGGACTGACGCCGTTAGAACATCGTTACTGCGTCCACGGCACAAGACGCGCAAAGCCTGTACCCATGGCCAAAAAGCGGGCGCCCCCCCGGCCTCCCAGCACCGTCCCCACGCCGCAGAAAAGCCAATATCAATTGCGCGACGCACAACTTCCTCTGCAAGCCGACTCTTTCCCATGCCAGGCTCACCAGTCAGCAACCAAATCCCACCACGTCCACGGTTGGCTTCCTCGAGGGCCGATACAATCGTGCCGAGCTCCTCATCGCGCCCCACAAAGGACTGAAATCGATGAACCACGCCGTGAGTATGCCCCAGCTAACACATGGAATCTACTCAGCAATCGACGCGATGCGGGACCGTTTGGAGGGCGCCATGTTCCCATGACATGCTAGCAGGAACGAGATTCTCGGTGACACCAACAACCTCGAGTCCATACCGCTCCATATTGTGCTGCGAGTGCTGTGGATCCCCAGGGGCGCTCTCGCCAGTCTCCGATGCGATCCAATCACAACCAACTTCGCCTGCAGCCCGAAGACGAGCTGCAAGAATCGCGCTTTGAATACCGCGGCCCCGATAGGCACGCTGGGTGGCAGCACCAGCGAGGTACGCTACTCGGCCCTCACCCACAAATAGGAAACCAGTCCCCACTGCTCTGCCCTGTTCGTTGATAGCGACAAATACCCGCCACTTGGGTTGCCCAACAACGGCCGCAAACATCGCTGCAGCCTGGACAGGAATATCGAATCCTTCACAGTACAGA
This sequence comes from Kofleriaceae bacterium, assembly GCA_965223575.1. Classification (GTDB taxonomy): domain Bacteria; phylum Myxococcota_A; class Polyangia; order Haliangiales; family Haliangiaceae; genus CBDCWZ01. The sequence goes on along the minus strand of CBDCWZ010000047.1, from coordinate 207,075 downwards.
CGAGCACAGTCGTCGGCGTCTTGTCCCTTCGCTTCCCGTATCTGTAGCGCGCACTTTGCCGTCCTCGGAGCGTTCCGATCGATACGTCCCACCAGTTTTACCCAGTTCCTACGAAAACGAACAAGCCCCGGCTCCTCTCCATCCATCGGAACCGCTGCCTCTAGCCGTTTCTTCGTGTGAATAAAGTATCGTTTGACACCAAGCTCTCGATAACGACGCGCAATGGCAGCGAGGGTTTCTTGTTGTGGTGTAAACACCCAGGCTCGATTGAGCAGAGGGTGGTCAATACCGGCTACGCAAAGCAATGATCCACCTTGTATCTCTTTGACCATAAGCCCGAACTCCTGTCGCATATGTACAGGCGCATGTCGATACAGATCCTTCCAGGCAGCAATCTCGCTTGTGCAAGCGATAACATAACGTTGGTCCGACATGTTTTTCTTTCTCACTACGCATGAAGTGACGACGTGTCTGCCGCTCGGAGAGAGTCATCAATTGACCGCCGGTTCGCCACGGCATGTGCAATCTTAGTAATATGCTCTGCGTCGGTTCCACAACATCCACCTACGAGTCGCAAACCAAAGTCCGCTTGTAGGTGAGCAATCTGAGAAGCAAGCGCTTCTGGACAACCACGATCTAGAGTAGTACTGTTGTCCAGCTCTTCGTGACTCTTGTGAGATGCATTTGCTCGGAACCCTCTCAGTCGAGACAACCAACGCTCGCCCAGCTCACGGGCGCGACGCAGCGTAGGTTCCAAATGAGTCGGATGTGCGCAATTGACCATATAGAACAGCGGACTTCCCTCCGTCGCAACCTCCACTTCCTCAATAAAGCGACCAAGCGATAGCCCCTCGGGCGTTGTTCCATCGATCTCCACGGTTGGCGATACAATGCAGGGCAACCCCACTTCCTGTGCAGCTTTAACAATCCCCACCGTTTCGCTCACGTTGGTCATGGTGAGCGCGTTAATGGCATCAACTTGCGCTTCCGCCAAGGCTCTTATTTGCCTCCTGTGGTACCCAAGCGCCGATTCCACGGTAGTTCCCCCATCAAATCGATAGCCATCCCCCCGCGGTCCGATATCACCATTCAAGAACACGGATATGCGATCCGAGCCAGAAGTCTTAGAACACCAATGAGACGCAAATGCGCGAGCGCGCTTGACCGCGAGATAATTAATGTCTTCCACACTTGTGTCTGGATAGCCCAACGCGCGAACAAAGTCTGCATGGGCTCGCCAGGTCAAGACGTCCAGAAGTAAGTCATGACCGCTCGCCAACGCAGCGTTTGCCATGGGCGTTAGGCAGTGCATCTCCATCTTTGCAAGCTCTTCTTCTTGCCGATAAATCTCGAATCCGCAGAATTCGCGTAGTTGGACGTTCTGAATGAAAATAAGGTACGTCTCAATTCCACCACCAGTGAGCAAATGCTTGCTGTCTTTAATGTGTCCCATATTTCCTCCTTTACCTACGAGGCGTACAATTTCTTGGAACAGTGTTCCGTTCCGAGAAACAGAACCCAATTTCAGACAAAAATATCCTAATATTAGCTATTTACATGACCTCGTCGGAAATACTATCTCGGTCCCACTAGAGAGCTGAACATGTAAAGTTGCTTATCGACGGTAAAGGATCGGAATCGTTGGCGAGGCGGACACTGCCAATGCAACCGTCTGTTTCCAGGCGAAAATCAGGCGCAACCAACATAGATTCGCCCGTATTTGGGCGTGGGCGGGCGGGGTTGGGTCCCGTCAAGGAGGACAACGTAGCCAGCGATTTCGAGGGGTAGCGTCGGAAAGTGAATTTACGTGTTCAGCTCTCTAGGTGACTGGTGTTAAACAGACTTCGAAGCGAAAATTTGCCAGCCGGAGGATGTTTAACACCAGTCACCTAGGATTTTGCCTTGGTAGATGACCACCCGGTCGCACTCTGGCAGGTGCTCTGCCTCCATGCAGGAGAGTGCTTTGGTGCTCGAGCATCATGCGGTTCGAGGCAACGCTAGTTTGCTCACTTGACCAAACCAATGTGGGTCACGTTCACACACTGGTGACATCAGTGCAGCAGGCAGGTATGTAAGTAGTAGCCTGCCAAACATTAATCGGCGCGATAACAGGTAATCTGTGATACTATTTATTCCATGTGCAGTAAGTCGCTGTTAGCGTTTGGCTTATTTGTAGCGGCTTCAACAGCTTGTGGTCGGTGGAATTTTGATAGTGACATCGTCGCTAGCGAAGCACCTGAGCAGTTGAACATTGACTGCCCATCAACCGCTTCTCTACGACAGGACTTAACCTGTACTGCCAACGCGGCGGGGACTTGGTCAGGAACATTGGAATGGGAGCTTGGTCCCGAAACGACTTGCGAATGGATTACAATCGATGCGGCGACCGGCGAGCTTAGCGGTATGCCGGTCCATGCGGCCGATCTAAGCTCGTGCGTGCTCAACGTAGTCGCGCGCTATCAGGGCGAGCTGCTTGAGTCCATTACTCATACCATAGACGTTCACCTAGAAGAGCAAATCGAAGTCGGCGCCCGGCACACCTGCTACTTGTCTAATGCGGGGCGCATGCGCTGTTGGGGCGGAAACTCGTTTGGGTCGCTTGGTTACAATGACACCCAATCGGTGGGGGATGGAACAGCTGGCCGTTCCATTGTCAATATGGGGGATGTGCCCATTGGCGGCGCAGTGCGTCAAATATCTCTAGCCTATCGGCAATCGTGTGCCCTACTCGATGGTGGTGGTGTGCGATGCTGGGGACTCAACGATTTCTCTCGGCTGGGATACGATCACGGATCGCCGGTCGGCAGCGGTGGACCAGGTGGTTCGATCATTGACAACGGGGATGTTCCCGTTGGCGGAAACGTAACTCAAATTGCTACCGGAGGAGTTGGCGGCTGCGTTTTGCTCGACACGAAAAACGTCCGCTGTTGGGGCGTGAATCATGGGCATGGCCATACCAATGCGGTTGGGGGGACCGGTCCGGGTGGAATCATCGACCATGGGGATGTCCCCATTGGTGGCCCAGTCGTACAGTTGGCTGGCGGATACGATCACTTTTGCGCCCTGCTTGAGTCGGGCGATGTCCGCTGCTGGGGCGAAAACTGGGCCGGGGCACTTGGCTACAACCATACCCAGGGGGTGGGTCAAGGGATCGCGGGCCACTCGATTCTAGACATGGGCAATGTCCCCGTCGGAGGCAAAGTGGTGCAAATTAGTGCTGGGGATCAAGTGACTTGCGCTTTACTTGAAACGGGAAATATTCGCTGTTGGGGTTGGAATCGCTATGGTCAGCTGGGATACAACGACACCAATGATATCGCCAACGGGGATGCTGGACGCTCGATTGTCGAAATGGGAGACGTTCCCATTGGTGAAAAGGTTGTATCGGTATCCGCTGGGGAAGAGCACGTTTGTGCGGTGCTGGTTACCGGAGGCGTTCGCTGCTGGGGACTCAATCTCGAAGGACAACTGGGTTATAATGACAATCTGCCCGTTGGCGATGGGACTCCCGGAAGAGCAATTGTGGACATGGGGAATGTTCCCGTTGGCGAGCACGTGGTTTCGGTTCGCGCAACAGGATGGGATAGCGGGCATACGTGTGCGATCCTTGCGACAGGCGCCGTTCGTTGTTGGGGAAATGGGAGCGGGGGTCAACTTGGCTACAACAGTCCAGACAACGTCGGCATTGGCGGCCCAGGTGGAACGATCCAAGATGTAGGCGACGTAATGATGTATTGACCAGTTGCAATCGATGTACGATCAAAATCATCGCGCAGTTTCGGCTGTACCCACTACGGATTTGGCATTGTGCAGGTTTCGGGATTCGCAGATAATCCTACAGCGGAATTCTTGGTGCGGGTTCAAAATGGGAACCCTGAGTCAACAGTCTTTGGGAAACGGGCCCTCTGGTGGCGGCGGCTTCGGGCCCTTTTTGAGAACGAGCTCGAAATTGCAAAGCTTGGAGAATATCAGCGCAATCTCGCGACCAACCAATGCCAATCGAACACATAATTGCGGGCCTCACCGGGCCCCGAATGAAACGGATAATATCTGTTCTACGCGCCACTGACTGGCCATAACGTCCCCGCGGAGTTTTATTGCATTTTTTTGTGTAGCTCAACGCTACAAAATTCGCGGTTGATTGTGGCCCACAAATGATGCAACCATGTTTGCTCAATTAGTGGGGAGGCAGTAGTGACAATACAATGCACTTACTGTGATCTTTTGATCTTACAGGCCAACGCGGGAGGCTGTGTTTATGCACCAAAAAAATAATAGATCTAGCCACGACAGATTGCCGGTTGGGTTATGGGTTCTCACCGCGTTGGTGGTAGTGGGATGTAATCAAACAACACAAACAACGCGACAGGAAAAGAAAGCTGTTACGCAACGACCAAACGCCAGCGAAGAAGCAAACGGCGGCTCGGTAGAGGTCCCCCTTTGGGGATTGTTTGAGACCAGCATTGTAAACAATGACGACTTTGGAAATGCCAACCGGTTCCGAGATATTGAGCTAGTCGCAAACTTCCGCAACGGAGATGTCACGATTCCATTCTGGGGGTTCTTTGACGGCAATGGCGAAGGTGGCGGCGAAGAGGATGGACGAATCTGGAAGTTGCGATTTATGCCCCATCGAACCGGCCAGTGGAACTACGACTGGCACTTTGAGCGAAACGGAGTAAAACAGGACAATCATCAAGGCAGTGGAAGCTTTAACGTTGTTGTAGATGGCGCACGCCCAGGAGTACTCCGCCCCCTAGCATCTAATTTTCATTGGTTGCAGACTGGAGATGGTACCCCCTTCTTTCCCAAAGTTTGGTACACCATGGTGAGCGAGTTACCTTATCGTGCAGTAGACTTCGCTCAGTATTATTACGATAAGGCAGAAAAACGCGGTTTCAACCTATTTGTCCTCAACATGCTACCAATCCTACCGTGGACCACAGAAGCGATACCTCCAAATGCCGAAGGGAAACCACTGGCACTCCCAGAGATGATCAATGAACGGACAATTATTCCCGACACAGGTTGGCGTGTATGGCGAGGAAGTGAGAAAGCCGGCTTTGACACCAGTCAGATGAATTTGTTCGCGTGGCGCCGAATCGAAGACCATGTCCGCTACCTAGCCGATAGGGGAATCGCGGTATATCCGTTCCAGGGATTTGCGACCAAAACTCGTCCCAATCCTGAAGACAATCAGCCAAATAGCTTACGGCCAGATAAGTTCGACGACGAGCACGCCAAGTGGTACCTCAAATATTCGATGGCACGGTTGGCGCCGTTTTGGAACTTGATTTGGAACTATACTTGGGAAGTTGATCCCGGAAACGACAAAACCGCCAAGTTTAGCGAGTGGATCACCACTTTTGATCCTTGGGATCACATGTATACAACGCAGAGTGTGGACAGCGGTGTTCCAGATCCCGTTGACGATTTCAGCGCGGTCAGCGATGCCACTGGTGATGCCATCTACGACATGTCAACCATTGAAGTCGGCCCTGAGGGTCCCTATGCGGGGGATGCGGATTCGGTTGTGAACTATTACCAATGGAAAAAACCGATTTTTATGGTCGAAGATTATCGTCCCCTATGGCGAAATATAGACCAGGACGATGAGGAAGCTCTAGACAAGGCATGGCGACTGATCTGCAATGGTTCGTTTTTTGCCTGGAGTGAGATCGACTATCTCTCGTGGCCGGACAAACCGTGGAAAACCGTTTTCTCGCTACCAATGTCCGATTATATCACCGGACTCTATAACTTTGTCGGCAGTAAGAATTTTGCGAAGCTAAAACCTAGGCGAGATCTCGTAGACTCTGGAGCCTACGCACTTGCCGACGCTGGTCATGAGTACATCGTATATGCGCCCAAAAATAACAATGAGAATTTCTCGGTAACGCTTGATCCCGGTACATATGAGGGATTTTGGGTAGATCCTTTTACAATCGATCAGACAACCTGGTTGCCAAACCAACAATCACTTGGAACAGTGGTTATCGACTCAAAAACACCAGAGAGACGCGAGTTTGTCCCAGAAGAACGTCCCACCGTCCTATACCTAACGCAGATTCCGCCCCAAACGGAACCCCCGGTAAACGAACAGCCACCAGTGAATGAACAGCCACCAGTGAATGAACAGCCCCCGGTAAGCGAACAGCCCCCGGTAAACGAACAGCCCCCGGTAAACGAACAGCCGGAAGCAATCCTGTTTGAAGACAACTTTTCAAACGGACTGTCCCATTGGGCTACGACCCATGGAGTTCCTGAGGTTCGTAATGGGGAACTGATTCTCGAGACCGGCCCCAAAACCGGCCACCTCGAAGAAGTAGAACTACTAGGTCATCGAGATCTCAGAGACTTTTCCGTCGAGATGGATTTGACCGTCGAAAATCATGGCCTTGGAATACTCTCCATTCATGTGCGAAAAACACCCGGTCATCCCTTTTATGCATTTGGCATCGAGAAATACAACGCCACACCGCCCCCAGCCCACTTGGCGAATCGGCCAACCCGAATGGCAGTGTATCAGAACGATGACTATCCAGAGCTTTCGCCACTGATAGAGGAGTTCCCCGCCAATCGAACCACACGCTTGCGGCTTGAAGTCCGCGGCAACATCATTGAGGCATATCAAGTAACACCGCAGGAAACACGACTGCTACTCCGACACCAAGCGACCAATATGCAATCCCAGGGGGCAATTACCCTACGCGCCTATAAAGCCAAGTGGCGGATCGACAATATAGTCATCCGGGCGCTATCGTCACAATAATTAGAGAAAGACCATCTTTCGACTTTTTCCGCAGAAAGATTAGGGCCTTATTGCATGATCTCGTTTAGTACGCAATTAGCCAAACGTCGTTATTTGCACCGAGAAATGAGGTTCCACCCGGTGCTTGATGTCTCCACTGTGCTCCCACCGAGTGAACACCAGCGCTGAGTCGTTTCACACCAAATATGGCCGAGGTGATGCGCTGGTCCGCGCCGCCAACATAACCCCCTTCAAAAGAACTTTTCCCATCGATCGTGATAGAGAACCAAGGACCGTTATTGGTGTTATTCCAGCTGTCCGGAGCAGCGAAAACGAACATTCTATCTTGATTTCTCGTGCTCACTGCGGCTGGCGAGGCAAAGTCGATGCTTTCCCAGTTCGTCGATGATTTCCATCGCGCCTGCACGGAATGCTGTCCCGGTGATAAAAACCGAGCACCGATAATTGTAGTAGGCATCTTTTGCCCAGCAGTGGCAGATGTATATGCGCCTTCTGCAAGAGAGTCGCCGTCTACCACGATTGAAAAACGCGCCCCCGCGAGGGCAGAATCGCTTCACGTATCGGGTACGTTGAGGACAAATAGATAGTCGGCTCCGCCAGATTCAACATTAAGCGCCTCAAAGTCGAGGTTCTCCCGTCGATTCATCTATCACACATGTGCACTCCGCTTGTTGACGACGATGGGCGAGCCAGCGGCATGATATCGATTCGCGATCACCGCAGTGAAACTGGTGACAGTCACCGATTGGCTCGAGTGGGGTAGGGACATCAGTTTGGGGCGGGGACGACTTGTTTGTGAAACACCAGGCGGAAATCTCCCTGCGCGGTGCTCAAAGTGAATATCGCGGTTTTGTCGCCGATCTCAACCGGCACGCCTGGATGAATCATGAGACCTAGGCGTTCACCTGGCTCGATTGTCTTGGGCGCGCTCCACTGCGGCACTGAAAAATGTTGTGATGACAACGTCGCCGAATCGATCGTCGCCGTATCCGATCCAGTGTTGACGATCTCGAACCGAATTACGCGGGACGTTGACTCGATGGGCAATTGTTGGCTACCAAAATCGACGGCATCGCCATGGTGTTTGACGTTCCCACTTACGAGCACGTCTAATCCAAGCAAATGCTTACCGATTGGAGCGGATTTTCGCGAAAGCGAGACCCGTCTGTTTGCATCGCGTACCCACGCCGATACGATATAGTGAGAGTCGCCGGATAGGTAACCTAGATCGAGCGCTGGCGGTAGCTCCGCAATCTGTTTCCAGTCACTTTCGCTACACAGCGACTCGTGACTTTGGCTGCAATGTGCGCAGCGTGTTGGCCACGCTTGCGCGTTGATGCAGTAGCTGTCGCCATGGTCGGATTCGAGCTCGATGGAGACGTTGTCAAAGTCGTCGACCAATTCCATGCCATGGTTGACAACAAAGCGGGAGATCTGGGGGCGATCCCCGAGCTCGATGGTGTGCATATTGGAAGGAACCGATTCCGTTTCCTGAGTGTCGGTATCAGCGAGGTAGGCAGTGACGACGTAAGTGAGGTGGAACGGCCTGACCGTATCGATTGTATCATGGACGTCGTCGAGGTAACGGATGCGACCGTCGCCGAGCCGCGCCAGTTGATGCGGTTCGGGATCGATCCGATGCCATTCACCGACATCGGCGAGATCATAGGGCTGACCGGGATTGTCACCGATGTAGCGATAGATGCGGTAGCGAAGCAGTTGGTCTTCGCCGCGCTCGCGGCCATCGACGAGGTGGGTGCTGGGCGCAAATGCAACCGCAACCGCCTCGGAAGTGCGCTCGAACACGGTTGGTGGCGACAGCTCGGGAGCGATAGGTGACGATCCACGACTGGCCCACCAATTGGCGATATCGATGTTTGGCCCGATGATGCGGCTGGCGATGATATCGGGATTGTTGGTTCCCCAGTAGTTGTTTGACGCCGACACGGTTGCATGGGAGGAACCGTTGCGAATTTGCACCGTTGGACCGAGGAACTCAGATTGGTTGATGACAAACTGGTAGCTCATCGGGGCTGCCGCGCTGGCGCGCTTGGCCTGTGTTGTCGCGTTCTTTGGGGCTGGGTTGGAATTGTTGTGCTCAATTTCGATGCTGCTGTCGACGTTGTCGAACAGTTGAGAGTTATCGATTTTAACGATCGTGCTGCCCATAATAGGAAAGTAGTGTTCGGCAACGATACCAATTCGGTTGCCCTGAATGGTGGTTCTGGTGAGGCGAATGCCCCGGTCGCCAATAAATTGTTCGATCAAAGAATCTGGTGGGCCGATCAGAACGCCACTGTCACCGTTGTTGAGCAATTGGGTGTCGGTGATATGGATCAACCACGTGCCCTTGCCGATGTCGACGCCGTTATTTCTGCTGCCGCGGATCGTGCTTTCCGTCAGCGTATGGTCGTGCCCGGCAAACATAACGCCGTGGCGCTGACTGTCTTCGATGATGAGTTGGCGCAAAACCGCATGGGCGTGCTGGTCCTCGTCTTGCTGGGGAAGGATGCGAACGCCGTAGAACTGCGGCTTGCGGATCGTCAAATGTTCGATCCGCACGTGGTCGGCAGCGATCTCGATCCCGTCGGTTAGACGCCCACCATCGAGCACAACGTCGGCTGGCGTCGTTCCGTCGCCGCGAATCGTAACGTTGCCGGCCTTCACCGAGGCGATCACGAACGTGTCTCGTGCGGCGGTGTACACGCCGGGTTGTAAATGGATGGTAACCCGACGATTTGGATCGATTCTGTGATCGACCAGGCCAAGGGCGCGATCGATGGTCGCAAACGGATTGTCCGGTTGTCCCGATCCGGTTTCGTCGCTGCCATCGGGGGCGACATAGAGATCTGATGGAACCTCACCGATATAAAACGACATCACGTCTTGGGAGGCGCTAATGCCAAAGATGTTCACCCACGTGGGATTGCCGTGGCTGTCGTGGCTGTTGGGGTCGCTGGTTGGCGAAAATTCCGAGTTGTTGCCGAGGTAGAACGGGTCTCGATCATCGCCGAGGCGAGTCCGGCGGGTATCGGCGACCATGGTCAAATCCATCGATCCCCCGTGTGCTTCGCGAAGCCGAACGATGGGAGAACCGTGGCTCACCTGCGATTCGGTGACCAGCCAAATGAGTATGCCGTCGCCCGGCACAAGCTCTTGGGTTCGCTGGCGATTCTCGATCAGAAAGTATTCGGCACCAAGGTGGAGCGGGTCGTTTGGGTCCACAGGCGGTGTGATCTCGAGCAGGACGAGCTTGTCGACTCCTAGCTCCACGTAAAGGCCCTGTTCGACGTCATCTTTTGTGATCACCTGAAGTTCGTCGTACCAACCAAACCGCAACTTGTTCCAGGCAGAAAAGTCTACGGGACGTCTGCCCCGGCCCAAAAGTGGTCCTGTGTCACCCATGATGCCCCAGGCGCCGATCTGTGATAGGTTCCCCACTGCTTCATCTAAATACAGATCTTTGCCGCGAAAGGCGTGGCCGAGTTCGTGTGCAGCAACTCCGTGCGAGAACAGCGTTCCGGCGAACTCGGGAAGTGTCTGCGCAAGGGGGGAGCGCTGGGACTCGGGGACGACAACGGCTGATAGGAACCGTTTGCAGTCGAGCATTGTGGGTGCGTTCAAGTATACGCTTGACAGGTCATGGGAGCGATTTCCCTGCGCTCCCGCGGTCACCATGACAATTTGGTCGTACGGAGAAAAATCGAAGTGTAAATTGACCGAGGTTGTGACGAATCGGGCCAATTCACGGGTGGGCTCGAAATCCGGTTGACGGGTGGGCTCGAAATCCAAGTTGGGGGCATACTCACTCATCGGCGCTGGCGCGACCGTTTTCGGTCCGATGTCGACCTCAATCGTCAGTTTTCCGCGGGAAGATTTGTGAAAAAACTGCTCTAGGAAGTTGGCCATGTCTTCTGGCTTGGCTGCATCGGGAATCTCGTCACCCCACACTTCGGGCTCGTTAAATTGTCCCCGGCCGGTGGTTCGGTCATCGTCGGGATTTTCCTGGGGAAATTCCACCGGGAGGATCAACACCCGAACTGGACTGTCCGCGGGCGTCTCGGTGGGCAAGAATAGCTCGGCTGTGTCGACGGTTTTGGGTCGGTGGCGCTGGATGTCCGCCATATGGAACGCAGACTCAAATATCTTGAACAATTTGCCGGGGGCGCTGGTGAGCTCCAACCGATATACCGATGAGATGTAATAATAGTCGTCCGGCGTTCCACCCGGATCGAACCAGCTGGGATCCGTATGGTGTTTAGCGACCGGGGTCAGCGCCGCTAGGTTTTTCTTGCTGAGCAGCGCTGGGTCTTTCGTTTTGTAGATGTTGTAGTGAACGTTGCCCGGAAGTCCTACCGGCTCCCATATCAGTAGGTTTCCCGACGTCTCTTCTAAGTGAAGGATGTCAACACACTTGACGGGCGGTGGCGTTGGGTCGTCCGAGAACTCGCTCTCTCGTCCCCCGGGGCCATTGTTAGGGGCCGCGGCGGTTGCGTTTTTGGCGGCCACAACGATGGATTTTTCCCGGGAAACTGCGGTCAAATAGTAGAAAAGTGGAGTGTCGATGTCCATTGGGCTGTCGGCGGGAGCCCGATCTTCAATGGTAAATACTCGATCTTTGAGTGACGCATCAGAACTCGGTTGGCCGAGTATCTCCTCGATGGGGATCGATTGAACAAATTGGCTGTACAAGTCTCCCTGGGTTCGCGCTAGCGGATCTGGGGTGCGAAACACGTTGATGGCGGTGAAGTCAGACGCCGTCATTGGGGTTCCATCCTCGTCGTGAAGCGGCAGCTTGAACTGGATTTCGTATCCTGCAATGCCTTGAACCACAGCACCGCTGTCGTCAACTTGGCCGCCGTGTCCAATCGGGCGCTGGACTACCTGGCGTGGGGGCAACGGCGTGCGTTGTGGTTGCAGTCGGTCGAGTCGATCAAAGTGGATGAGTACGTTGTCGACGGATACACCGACGAAGGTGTCGAGAATGACGGCTTTGTCGGTGAGTACGGTGCCGTTGTGAATATAGACGTTGCGGCCGGCGATGTTGATCTCGGGAAGCGGTAACGCGGCACCTTCGTCTACATTGTCTGGTTGTGGGTTGTCCGGTTTTGAGTCGTTATCTGGCTGTGGATTGCTATCCGGTACCGATTCAAATTCTAGAATGTTGACACTCGTCCCTCCAGTGTCAATCTCATTGAGATCAAGATCTAAGCGTATTGTGATGGCGCTTGCGGGGGCCCGCATTTTGAAAATCGGCGAGTCGAGTGTTGCCTGGGTAGCCGAGTGAAGTAAGTTGTTACCTGCAACTACGTCCTGATGAGACATGACAATCTCACCCTTTTGGTTGTTGGTGAGCGTATTGCCGATCACGCGAACTTTCGAATCGTGTTTCGCGTTGTCCTCGGAATCAAATGGTTGGAGGTTTTCAACACCCCATTCGCTGTTGTTGTCGATTCGGTTGTCGCGGACGATGACGCGATGGGGTTGCGTTCCTTCGATGCGGATGCCACTGCCGATGTTCTCGATCAGGTGATTGCGATCGATCGTCGTATTGTCCGATAGGTCCGAAATGAGGATGCCGTGGCGGGCCAGATCATCGCCGTTGCCGTTTATGATGTTGTGCGCGAGTGTGGTATTGCGGGCGTTGGAGATGACGACGCCGGTGCCGAAATTGCCTTCGATTACATTGCTCGCGATGATGGTTTCGTGGTCGGCATCGACATCGGCATCGCCTTGTCCCACTTGAAAGACCTGCACACCATAGCCCTGAATCCCCCCATCGGCACTGACGTTGCCATTGCCAACCACGGCATTTTTGATGATTCGAGTGTTTGGTGAGTCGACAATGGAAATGCCGCCGATGCGGTTGTCTGTGAGCCGCGAGTGACTGACCGTGTTGTCACGACCCAAACGGATCGCAATGCCGATATCCTTGCCGCCCTGTGCGTCAACAAAGGCCAATTGGGTGCGGGCACTTTTTTCGATGAGGACTGCGTGCCCCGACGAGTTGGCAAAGCTGAGATTTTCGATCTTCACCTCGTGCACGTCGTGAATGTGGATCCTCTGTTTGTCACCTCCGCCGACAAACACTGCGGCGTTGGGGCAGGGGCGTGGCCAAATTGTGAACATCGACGAGGCTGTTGTCGAATCGATCGCCGTTGCCATCGACGCCAATCACTTGGACAAAGTCGAAGTTCGAACCCGACAGCACGAATGGCGTGGCGTACTCACCAGGATATACTTTGATAGTTAACGACTCGCTGGGGCCGTTGCTGGGAAACTTGTTGAACTTGAGGATGCGTTGCTGTGCCTCTTGCCAGCTCAATAGCGGTTCGTCGCGGTCGCCGCGGTCGTCATCGGAGCCGGTGGGAGAGATATACCAGCCGTGTTCACCGCGGTAGGGTTGGCGGGTGGTAGCGCATACCGCTTGACTCAACGGGCCGTCTCCGGCTGCGTTGGTCGCCGAGATTTTGTAACAGTACTGGGTGGCTCCCTGCAGACCCACGTCGGTATCGGCCGTGGTGGCGCCATTGTTGATCACCGACCACTTGGGAAACGAGTTGCCAAGGCCGCGGTAGATGGTATAGCCCGATCAATTCTTGTGCCGGACTTTTTTGCCACTGGAGTCGAATTGCGGCATCGGACAATGCGGTTGCGATCAGCCCCGACGGCGCCGCCGGGGGCGTGAGTTGCGTTACTTCGGTCGACAGATTGGCATCGACGCCATCGAGCTTGGCCCGCACGCGGTAGCGATAGCGGGTTCCCCACGCCGGTGCAAACGGCCCGTCGCCAATCGCGGATCGAAACCGGAGCAGCTCGGTTCCCAAGTCGGCGACATCCTCAACCAAGGCAAAATCCGCGGCGTCGATGCGGTGCACTTCATAGCTGAGCAATACTTCGCTGCCGATGAGTACGCCTGAGTTAAACTGGGTGACCGGCGGCCACTCGACGACGACTTGCCACCGCTCGCGGTCGATGTAGGTGACCACGCCGTCGACCGGCTTGGGGGCACCCAAATCGACCGCGAGCGGTGGCGATAGATCCGAGGACTCCGACGACACCTCGCCGATAACCACGCGTGCCCGCACCGCGTAGTGATAGGTTGTGGTACCGGAGGCGCCGAGCAGGGGATCGAAATCGAAGAAAAACGGCTCGGTCAGTCCCTGCCCTGAAGTCGGCACAAACGTGTCATCGAGCGGCCCCGATCCGCGAAATACATCGTACACCACGGTCGCGTTGGGCATGTCTGCGATGGGCGTCCCGGTCTCGGCCACAGTGGTGACCGGATCCCACTCGATGCGCAGCACCTGATCAGCCACCGACTGGGTGAGGTTTTGTGGCGCGGTCGGCTTTGGTGGTGTCACCACCAGGCGACTGTGGTCGCTCAGCTCGGAGTACCAGCTTTCGTAACCGCTGGCGTTTGTCGCCGTGACATAGAATTTGTATTCGACCCCGGGAATAAAGTGCTCAGGCAACGGGAGCGAAAGCGGCGACATGGACACGGAGCTGCCGAGTTTTTCCTGGTAGAGCACGCCGGTCTGGGTGGGATCCCCATCGCGTGGGGTGGCAAACACCTGGTACTGGGTTGCACCCGCAACTCGGTTCCAGGTGACCTCGATATTTTCGTCAACGACAGCGACGCTCACATTGGTTGGTGCCGCGACATCTACCAGGCGCAGCGGGTCTTTCAGCCGAACAGGGCCAGACAAAAGAAACGGCGTCTGCAGCGCCCAGGAAGCCTCCAGATTGGCCCCATAATAGTTTTTCGACGCATCGGCAATGTTACCAAGAAGGCTATTGGGCAGACTAAGGTTGTTGAACCTGAGTTGTTCCACTCGAGTCCCTGGATCTAAGTGAATCGGTGCGAGGGTATTTTTCTGGATCCTTTGCACGTGGCTGGACTCGAACACCGAGATGCCCCACTCGTTTGCGGATAGATCGTTGTCATCTACCCGGATATTGCGGCTGTCGCCCGAGATCTGAATCCCGTGGCGGTTGCTGCCGAACGATTGCCGCGCACTTCTCCACCCCTAGCGTCGACGAGCGAGATGCCAGCTTCCCCGTTCTTGTCGGTTTCGTTACCAACGGTTGAAACGGCAGTGGCAACCACGGCGATGCCAATTTGACGATTATCGTTTGCGGTATTGCCTTGGATTGTCAAAAGACCACCGCCGCAGCGCTGTGCATGCAGTCCGTGCCATTATTGTTCATGACATTGTCTTTTACGATCAAATTGTCACATCTGCTGATATTCACTCCCTCCTGGGCGTGACCGCTGACGATGTTGTCGGTGACCTCAGCGGATACAATTTCTTTGACGCCTTCAATCAATATGCCGGTCTTGTTGTTGTTCTCGATCGTATTGTTCTTGACGATTACCCGACGCGCCGCGGACGCGGAGATTCCGTGGTTGCGGTTGTGTTCAATTTGATTGAACGTGATCTCTGTGTGCGAACTATGGAATCTGGGTTCGTCTACGTAAATTCCGTTGCGGGGATTGTTATGAATATGGTTGCGGTCAATGAACACCGTGACTGTGTTGATGAGCGAGATGCCATCGGTGAAGCTGTGAGAAATTGTGTTGTTTGAGATAGCGATGTTGCGCGCGTATTGCAGGTAAATGTTGGTATACACGATACCCTGGTTGATCCCACCGTTGTTGTAGATATGATTGCCGCGAATCAGGATGTTGCTGGCGAGTCCAGCAACGACCACACCGCCGTATTCGTTGTTGTACATTTCGCAGCGTTCGATGATGTGGCCGCTCCCGTCCCACACCACGACGGCAAAATTGGGGTCGAGTGGATCGCCGGAAAACGTGATTCCCGATACTCGAATTCCATGTGAGTTATCGATGATAATTTCACCACTGATCGCCGGCGTCGAAATGCCCCTCGCCTCGATGGTTAAATTGTGGCGGTTCTTGAATCAGAATCGTCTCGTCGTAGGGCTTGCGTCTGCCCACGATCGAGATCGTGTCGCCGTCCTCAGCTGCGTCGATCGCATCTTCGATGTACCGGAATGGTCCCCTGTCGCTGTCAACAATGAGCGTGTTTCTCGACCCTAGCGCATTGGCGACCCCCTTAGCGGTTTTGGTTCCGGTTGGTTGTGTGGTTGTTGGTGGGGGCGTCGGTGTTTGGTTGCGCAGCTGCTCCACGTAGCTCGCTCGCAGGTGGCTGCGCTGGGCGCGATCGGCCGCCGCGGGTGTGCCCAGCACAACGCACAACAGTGCAAGGCTTGTCGTGCAAAGTCGCATAAGTGCGGGACTATGGGAAAAGTCCATTGATAATGGAATACTAAAATAGAATTTTCAGTAAATTTAGCCAGTTATAGATGTTGCCTCAGTCCACTCTTGCGGTTGTTTAGAGAATAACCGTTGTGGTGGAAGCGTTGGTGTCGTTGCCAATGGGACAATGCGCAACGCGGCTGTGCGACCCGGAACATAGGGCGGATAGCGCCTGGCGGCGCTCGCAGTAGAAATCTTGTGAGAAATGCAGGCTCGGTGAGGGCGATCTAGAACAGCAGTCCTACGTTGAAGTGAAACCGACCGCGCGGGTTATCTCCTAGCTTGGGATCCAGTGGGATTGCCCACTCGGCAGACAGAGCGCCAAATGGGAATAACCAGCGGATGCCTGCGCCGACCGAATGTCGGAAATCCCTAAAGGACAATCCTTCAAAGGAATTGGTGACCAATCCGGTATCGAGGAATAGCGCTGAGGCAAGCGGGAAGCCACCCAGATCTGCAATGGGGATCTGGGTCTCCAAGTTGTGAATAAAGCGCATATTCCCACCAGCGGGCACGAACCGTGCCCGAACAAATCCATCGAGCGGGGGCAGACCGGTTTGAATCGTTTCGACGGCGAGACTGTCCTCCTCGAATCCCCGGACGCTGGTATCGCCACCGCTGAAGAAACGCTCGATCGCTGGGAGAATCACGTCTCCACCAAGAGGGATCCCATGATCGTAACGGAGACTGTTACTTATGAGTAGCTGTTTTCCGAGTGTCGCAAAATGTTGTGCACTGAGACCGAGCTTAATAAAACGGTCATCGCCGAGCACGACATCTTCGGCAAAGAGGGCGCGGACTTCGAGCAGGTAGCCGCGTTCGGGCAGAGCAGGGCTCGGTTGGCCTTCTTTGTCTGTGCGTCTATCAATGGTGATCTGGGGGCCAAACGAGCTGGTGAGGGTGGGGACCGGGGTTTCGGTTAACTCACCATTGGGGCCCGGGCCCCGGATGAGAGGTTCATTGCGCTGCCGGATGCGGAAATCGTAACGGAAGGAGAAGTTCCAATTTTTGAGCCGCCCAGACCGAATGGTTCGGCTTGCCGTGATGCTGGTACCAATCGTGTTTAGCGAGCCAAAACGGAGCGTATCTTCTTGCTCCAAAAACATTGTCAGCTCGGTGAGAAAGGGGATGCCCACAACGCGACGGGCGATCCAGCTCGGTGCTTTCAGGGTGGCTTTCAGTGATCGAAACTCGGTGCCCAGCTGGCCGCGGAGATCGCCACGCACGCCAATGCCAAACATATTCGGCATAATGAGCCCCACTTCCCCAAACAGGCCCGCGTCGGTTGAAAAACCGAAGCCAAATTCTCCATCGAGGGTTACGTCATCACGCTCTTGCACGCGGACGAGTACATTGACTTTGTTGTCTTTTTCCTCTAATCCCAGAGGGTCGATTCTGGTCCAACGAAACAATCCGGTACTGCGCAGGTTTTGTTGCCCGGTTTCCATGGAGTCTAGAGTCAGGGGGGCACCTTCTTCAAACCCCAGCTCGTCCTCAATAACCCACTTCTTGGTGCGAAAATTGCCCCGAATCGCGGTCTTGCCAAACTTCACCGGCTGGTTTTCGGTAATGGTGAAGCGGACAACAGGGGGAACAGAGGATTTGTCCTGCTTGACTTCGACTTGCGCGTGGGGGTACCCACGGCGAAAGTAGAACCGTTGGATCCTATCGATGTCGTCTTTGAGTTGTTTTTCTCGTACAGGATTCCCAGCTTTGCTGCGGATGAGTTTGCGAATATCACTCTCTTGATATTTATGTTGATCGTTAAAAGCGATTACGATCGGAGCAAGGGTTTTCTGCTGGCCTTCGCGAATTTGAAAGCGGATGAATAACCCTGGGCTGTCTGCATTGCCAGCAAGGGTCGCCGCTAGCGCTGCTGCTGTAGCGATGGGGGTGTTTCGCCTGTGGACTCGAACCGATACCTGTGCGGCGGAGTAGCCGGCTTCTAGGTAGAGTTGGCGGATCCGTTGCACGTCTTGTTGTAACTGTATCGACGTGACGAACCCGCCTCCAAAGACAGCAACCTGGCGGAAAATTTTTGTGATGATGGTGTCTTCAATGCGTCGGGTCGAGATCGCTCGATTGCCTTGAAAAGAAATTTCTCGTACCGGGAGGCGTGGCCCTTGGTGAATCGAGAACACAATCCGTTCGAAATCTTGTTCGCGTTTGAGGCGTTCCCAGGTTACGTGCGCTTCAAAATACCCCTTTGACTGGTAGAATCGACGGATCTCTTCTGCAGATTTTTCAACCTCAAAGTCATCGTAGGAGCCCTCTTCGGGAAAGGTTAAGCGCTTTGAAAGCACGCTAGCTGGGTAGGAGCGGTTACCGACATAGGATACTTGTACTTTTCGCCTTGTTTTAATGCTGACCGTAAATTCGACCCTTTTTGATTTTCGTTTGAAGCTGTGACGGATGTCAAAATCGGTGCGAACCCGGACTGCTGGGTAGTTGCGCTTACGAAACATCTCCGCGACCGCCTCGACATCGCGAATAAACTGATCGTAGCGAAAGTAGGCCCGACCAATGCAAGCGGGAAGAAACTTCACGCCGCAATGAATAAACTTTTTGCGAACTTTCTCTGCGGGAACGTCGCCGTTGCCGATAACCCGAATTTGGCCAACTTTGTAGCGCCTTCCCATATTGATGGAAACTTTAATTGTCGCTGTGTGTCGGCCCGATTTTGTATCCTTGACCTTTACATGCGCTTCAAAGAATCCCTCTTTTTGAAGAAACTCAGTAAGCCTTGCCTGTTCTTGCTCCAATTGGGTCGCGCGGACAGCTGGGGATCGTGCCAGAGGACTCCCCGCGCGAAGTCGCATTCTTCGACGGACTTGATCGGGAAACACCCACGCAAAAAATCCATCGAAGGTAAAAAAGTCTCGGTTGGTGATACTAATATTGGTCCTACGGACAAGCGTAAATGGCTCGAGCGTCAATACGACATGCGTCTTGCCGCCGGACGGATTGTTTTGTAGGCTTATCAAGTGGTAGCCCAGTCGTGCTGCAAATTCGCAAACCTCGCGAATGGCCCCTCTATCGAGAAGCGCACGCCGCTTCATGGTGTCGCTGAAGAATCCACGGACCGTTTCGTTTGATTCGAGTAGGGTCCCTTCGATGGACCACGAATCCCATACGGTAGAGATAGGTCGGAGCAATGGCAGGGTCTCACAAGTAGCCGTTTCAAGGTTTGTTTTCGTGGCCGGAGCGGTTTGGAGTGTTGATGCGGGTCGGGGTGTGGGACTCGCCGGAGAAGTGGTTTTTGGGGGGGTCGGTTTTGGTGTTGCTGGAGCCTTATCTGAGGCAGGCTGATTCGCTTGGGCGGTGTTTTCGCTGGGCGAGGATGGCGCTGCCAGGACCATTGGCCAGCCGCAAAGAGTGGCCCCGCTCAGAGCGGCCGCATATACAATAAGGGAACACCCTGTATGCCGCAAAAATTGGGTCATGGGATTAAGGGCACACGGTAGACGGCACGTATACGCAAGTCGGTTAGGTTGTCTTTCGTTTCGTCATCGAATCGACGCCAGCGAAGTTCGCCCGCGAGAGATAGGTTACTGGTAAAGCGAAACTCCAAGGTCGCATCTGCGCCAATTCCTAGAGGGGTACTTTCAAATTCTCCGGATAAGCGCAGATTGCGGCTCAAATCTTTGTCACAACGAAATCCGATCGTTGTTGAGCTAACCTCGAGTCGTGTTGCATCGCAATTGGTTAGTTTGCGAAGTTTGTCGTCCAATAAGATTGACAAAAATTGCGACGTAATCTCACGAAACAACTCATCATAGGGTTTGTCTTGGGTTGTTAGGGATGTTGCGCGATCCGAAGGGTTGCGTCCGATCCCCTCGTCACCCAGACTCGCCCTTGCTTGCTCTGGAGTACGGCCTAGGGTTAACAATGTCCACGTTTGACCGCGATTAAGTCCTGTATCTGTGAAAATGTCCCATTCGAGCTCTTTGAGCGTGCCCTTTAAGTTGAGTGTCACGAGGTGTTCTTGTCCTGTTGGATCGCTGTAGTCGGCTTCACTGCGGATGTTGAGGATCGGGGTTCGGTCTGGAAACCGTTTGCGTGGAGAGAACACAACGCTACCCTCGGTCCGTGTAAATTTTGTGCGGAACACGGGCAGGTCAAATGAGCCATTGTCAACGCGAATGGTTCCGTCGAGTCTTAAGTTGACCGGCGTCCCCGATACAGCGACCCGGCCCTCGAGTTCAATGGTTGCGATATTATTGTCAACCTGGAATGCCGGAATATCGATCTCAACATCGTTGAGTTTCATATTGGCAATCAGTGGAATGGTCTCATAAAACGGGACTGTCGTTTCCGAGGTGCGCCTGGGCCGAATCACTTCGACAAAATTAAAATCCTGAACGTATCGGCCATCGGTGATGACGACGGTTCCTTCGCACTCGAGGTTTTCGGAATCGCCATAAACACGCAAATTTTCAACACTTACGGTCAAATCGAGGGTTTCAGGCACCCGGAAGGGGAGGGATTCGGCCGAAAAGGTTACGTCCACATCAGTGGGCATCCAGCCACGGAGCCCCATTTCGCCACGAATGCTTGTGATTTGGCCTTCGTCATCCACAGCGGCGGATACACCTTCAAACTCGATGGTTTGGTTTGTTCCTCCAATGGAGCCGCCAGAGCCGGTAAATTTAATCGATCCATCGGTCCATTTTATGTCGCGGCGGGACCCTCTTGGTGTTACGCGTAGGGGGCTATCGGTCTTGTCAAAGGTTAGCCGACCATCAACTGGCGGGATGGTCCCAGGTCCCATCAGCGCGACAGACAGTTCTGCAGAACCTGTTGCAGCAGAAAAGATTTGTGGGGCGGCAACGAGTAACATAGAGCCAGCGAGTCGGCCGTCGAGGGATAGCGCCCACAGCTTCGGTATGAAGTTATCCAGCTTTACACCACCGGCAATCACGAGTTCGGATTGCTCGGTGGAGACTTCATCAGTGACCCGCAGCCGGAGATCGGTAACCGACAGCTGGTTGTTTCGCAGGTCAATTCGCCCCGATGGAATCGCCACGAGTGCCTCTTGGCCCGTTGGTTTTAGTCCCACGTTTCGGAAATCAACAACGGCTTGAATCGTCGGTGCGAGAATGGGACCCGTTACCTGAATCTCGACGCCAAGAGTCCCAGTAAGCCGATCGAAGTACTGTTTGAGATAGGGGGCCATGAGCTCCACGTCGACCAGTCCGGCAAGGCGAATATCGAGTTTGTCCGGACTCCCCTCGGCAGCTAGGGTGAAATCTCCGGTTGGCCCTTCTATCACAATTGGCTGACCCGGTTTGAGAGCAGTCAATTTCGCGCTCTTGCCATTATACGTGATTTGGAATGGCGTTTGGTTTCGCAATCTGAGAACTGTCGGTCGCCCTCTCGAGTCGTCTTGATCAGACAGCGCAACGATTTGTCTGACGACCAGTTTTGCTCGAATGCGGGAGCCCGGTCGGTAGATCAGGGGGCCATCCCAAGTCAAATCGCCACTGACCCAACCTCGGATACCATAATGCCTTGTGAGCTCGGGGGTAAATTGATCGATTTCGACGCGATCGAGGCGAGCGCGAATACGTAACCCATAGGGCGAGCGATTGTTCAATGTTCCCTCAAAACGAATCCGGCCCTGAAGTGACTCTCCGCGGAAAGCAATTCCCCGCCTCGAGGGGTCGAAACGGATTTTTGCATCCCCGAGAAATCCCTTTCCGAGCCAAGACTTTGCCAGCTTTACGTCTCCTCGAATGGTGGGTGCAGCGGTGGTCCCGCCAAGTTTTAATACGGTATCGAGCTCCCCTCCGATAGGGCTGTTACTACGACCACCGAGGAACGAAAATGATTCAATCGGCAAATCGCGAATCGCCAGTGTCCCCCGAAGCCGATTGTGTTGACTAATCCGCGCTTTTGATTGCAATACGCCGCCTTTCTGTCGATGCACAGACAACGACAGATTTTGCGAACTCACGCCGGTTGCGGAGCCGGAGAGCTGTGCTTTGGAATATTTCTCACCGACGACTGTCAGGTTGTTGGCGCGAACCCGAAAGTTCGATCGCGGGGTGAGTATTGGACCATGCAGGGTCGCTGTCCCTTGCAAAATACCAGTGACAAAACCGTTGAACATTGGGATTTTTGCGAGGTCAAGGTTGCTTGCGGACGCGCGGATGTTTTCGAGCGTTGGAGTATTGCCAAAATGAATCGGGCCTTGGGCGGAAATTCTTCCGCCAAGCGTGTTGGCGACGAGCTGGTCGATTTGTAGTCGGCGGTCCTGATAGAGAAATTCTCCTTTTGCACGCCGCACGACTGGGATTCCGCCCGCTGAGAAACGAAATGAGGCTTTCGGATCGCCTGGGGATCCCGTTACGGTCGCCAGGCCGTTGTCAAGCGTCCTGGCGAGTGGGGGAACATCGAGATGCCGTAGCCATCGCGCTAAATCGTTAGACTTGAATCCTAGATTTAGGTTCCATTTATTGTCGGCGAGCCGAAACCAGGTCCCGGACTTTGCTTGTACGGTTGTTTTGCCTAGGGAGAGCTGCAGCGAGTTGGTCCGCAATGTTTTGCCTTGCTCATGAACGAGCCATCCTTGGATTTTCCCAATCCCCAAACGAAGTTTGAGATTGTCAACCCGTTGGGTTTGGAGGTTTCCAGATGCCCGAAGGTTGCCTGATAGAAGAATACGGTTTTTCTTTTTGAGGAAGTTTTGCGCTTCTATGGGGATTTGCTTTGTGACATCAAATGGTTGTGTGATTGCGATTCCAAGGTCGAAGTATAGGGGGCTGAGATCGAAGAGGCCGTTACTGATATCTAGCGCACCTCCCGAGCCGATGGCGCTTGCGTGCCAAATGACCCCGGTTCCCGTTGCCAGATCAAAAGAGGTTTCGGCGTTGGGGACGACAAGCTCCATTGGGGGATGTTTCAACGGAATGCTGACCCCGATATTGGTGAGATCGATCGCGAGCGCCGGCGCAAGCGGTGAGCCCTTCACTTTTACTTTGACAGTGGAGTCGGGGCCCCCCTTGACAATTCCTTTCGCAAATCTGTCCAGAAGGTCGCCGGCCGCTTTGATTTCGAGGGTCGTATTGTAGTTGCCGGCAAAGGGACTATCCCAGTAATCGTACCAGCCGCCAGTGAGACTCGCCTCAGAGCCCCCTGGGGAGTTTGCTACCATGCTCCAGTTGATGTCAGTGGCTGCGCGATGGGGGGCGTCTGGGCTCGGTGTTTGCTCGAGCTTTAAAACGGCAATATTTGTCAGATCGATGCTTCGCTTGATTCCCGCAGGAAAAATTTTCGCCCGCTTTGCGATGGGGGAGAGGGAGAAGCTGATTCGGTCGTTTAGGGGATCATCGAAGTACGCGTGCAGTGAGCCGTCTTTAACCGATGCTTCCTCTACGTGGATTCCGACGCCGCCGGGGAAATCAAATACCACTGTTGCACCCTCAGCAGCATAGTTGTTGAGGTGAAAGCTCGGTCCGGCGGGGGCAATGCCCACTTCAAAAGATGGCTTCTTATTGGGATAGAAAGCGGATACGAGACTAATGATTCCACGTTTCGTGCCGGGCAAGTTGACTTGTCGTAGCAGGGTATACGGACATACCTTGATTTTTTCTCCCTCTGGGACTGCACAGCCCGTAGTTAGATTGCGGAAAATCAAGTCATGGTTGCCAAACATCGCCGGGTGCACGTTGAGCTCGGCCTCGGCTTTTTCTGTTGCGATCACGATTTTTCCGTCGGCATCTTTGACAACGACGCCGCGAACAGTTAGCGGCAACCATCCCCCAGTTACGACGACATGCAGTTTGTGGAGTGGCCAGTCGATGGACTCAACGCTGACGCTGCCGCGGATCATGCCGTTCAGCTGTCCCGAAACAATGCGCGCTAAGTGAGGGCCGTGTGCGAAGATCCACAAGCTGGCAGTCGCAACGAGAATCAGTGTGCAGACAACTACACCAGTCCACAATAGAACGCGCTGTAGCCAGGAACGTTTGCCGGAGCTCATCTAGAAAAGCTCCATCTTTGGGGGAAAGCCACCAAGTAGCCCTGAGGATTTTGTCGATTCGCTCTAAACACGCGAGAACGGGAACTTAGCATGAGGTATGCGTGTGAGCGAAAAGGTGAGGAGAGTCTCTGGGCGATAGGTCGGGCGATAAAAAATCGACCTGGTATCAGACGCGTTTTGAGCGTACAATAGTATAGTAACTGGACATTCAAGCTTAGGGGACGGTGATGGACGAGCAAAACACAGATCAATCTTCATCAAATCAGGCACTGCTCCGGCGCGAGGTGACAATGCCCGGCCATCCGCGTACGCGTATTGGTCACGCCGTAGGCCTATTTATCGCTGTCGGGGTCGTGAGTACTCTAACCTTAAGCATGTTCACACCAAATCGTTGCCACAAGAGGAAGCATGTTGTCTCGACACCCGAGATCGCTTGGTTGGGAGTAAGCCATCGATCGGGAGAGCATGGTGGCGTAGAAATTGGTCGTGTTTTCGCAGGATCCCCTGCATTCGTTGCAGGAATCCGGTCTGGAGACGTAATCACTCAGTTTGGCGATAGTTTGGTCGTTGGTTCTCAGCATTTTCAGGCGATTGTTCAGGGCTCGCGGGTGGGGCGCACGGTGTTGATTCATCTGCGGGATCCGTCCGGCGGTGTCCGAGTTGTTACGGCAACGCTGGGTAAGCTACCGGCGCGCTTTCGTTGACCCAAGGTCTTGTGTTTCCCGTAAAATGCACCAATTCAATAGATTTTGAAGAGTTACAGTAGCACCTGACTCATTCGCTATTGAACGCAAGTCATAGTCGTTACGCATCGTAGTACTTGGTCATCAGACCCATGTACGTCGCTAACACGCCACAAGATGTAGCCCCGTATTTCAATACGCGTCTACATTTTGTGCGCGTTATCAACGCACCTGGCGAAATTTTCGCTTCGAAGTCTGTTTAACACCAGCCACCTGGGCTACATGTGGCAGCTATGGCTCGCAGGAAGCCGTCAGAAACGCCGTTGATGCGCCAATACTTGGCGACGAAGGCGGAGCATCCGGATGCGATCTTGTTGTTTCGGGTCGGTGATTTTCACGAGATGTTTTTTGAGGATGCTGTTCTGGCCGCGAAGCTGCTCGGACTAACGCTTACGACCCGCGATAAGGGCAAGGCGGATTCGGTTCCCATGTGTGGAGTTCCGCACCATGCAACGCGGAGTTATGTCGCCAAATTGACTGATCTGGGGCACAAGGTGGCGTTGTGCGAGCAGACAGAGGATCCCAAAAAGGCCAAGGGTCTCGTCAAACGGGAGGTCGTTCAAGTTGTGACGCCAGGCGTGGTTTTGGATGACGAGGTACTCGATCCCAAAATCGCTCGTTATGTTGCAGCGATTTCCGTGGCCAAGTCTACGGATCTATTTGGCCTGGCCTACCTCGATGTTTCGACTGGGGAGTATCGCGCTGCAGAAATCACATCGGTCGAATCAATGCTTTCTGAGCTCGCGCGAATTGCGCCCAAGGAGATCATTGCGACAGACGCAGACGTTGCCGGCTTGGAGAAGATTTTTTCACGACTCACCCATGTTGCGCAGTCGATCGTTCCCGCGATGTCTCATCAAGAGGCAAAAAAGACTCTGAAGAGTGCTGTGGGGGAGGTATCGGTCCCAGAGCTGTGCATGTACGCGGCAGCGAACGTTTTGGCATATGCGCGTGCTACCCAACCTTCTGGGTTGTTGCCAGTGACGCGTTTGCAGGTTTATGCGGCCGGCGACAGCGTCGTACTCGATCAGACTGCGGTTGCCAATCTGGAGCTGGTTGCGACGCGAATGGGTTGTGACAAAAATGGCTCCCTTCTGTCGGTTCTCGATCAAACGGCGACAGGGCCAGGGGGAAGATTGCTGCGCCGCTGGCTTTTGTATCCACTTAAAGAAGTCGCAATGATCCGCCGTCGCCAAGATGCCGTGGAGTTTCTTGTGTCTCACGCGACAATTCGAACCCAGCTGGGAGCGGTGCTGAAGCACATTGGAGATCTGGAACGACTCGCGGGTCGGATTTCGCTTGCGGTTGCAACGCCAAGAGATTTGGGTCGTGTGCAAAGCTCTCTGGGGAGGCTTCCGGAGATCTTCGAGTTGCTTCGTGCCGGGCAGGCAGAGTCCAAAACGGGTAGAGAGTCAATTCTGACGAGCCTGCCAGAACTTTTGGTCGTCGACGAGACACTTGTATCGCAGATGGCCGAGATTGAGGCTCTGCTGGCCCAGGCACTTGTTGATGAGCCGCCTGCCCATGCCCGAGAGGGCGGGGTGATTCGCGAGGGCTATTGCTCGATTGTTGACGACAACCGACGTCTTGCCGATGGCGGAAAGTCGACCATTTTGGCTATCGAAGCGCGTGAGCGGGAGGCGACCGGAATTGCGAGTCTTAAGGTCAAATACAATCGGGTGTTTGGCTATTACATTGAGGTAACCAAATCCCAGCTGGATCGCGTTCCCGCGAGCTATGTGCGCAAGCAAACGGTTGCAACCGGTGAACGCTACGTTACACCTGAGCTCGCTGAGTTAGAAGCAAAGATTCTTGCAGCGCAGGAGGCGCTACACCAACGCGAACAGGAGCTGTTTGTCGAGCTGTGTGCGACGCTCGCGAAATATACTTCTGCATTGGGCAAGATGGGGGCGTATATTGCGACCTTAGACTGCACCGCATCCTTAGCGCAAGTTGCCCATACCTCAAACTATGTTCGCCCACTCGTCGATGACAGTCTTTTGATCGATATCGCCGGCGGTCGGCATCCGGTCGTCGAGCGAATGGTTGGGACGAACGGTTTTGTTCCGAACGATTGCCGGCTAGATCCCGATGACGAGCAAATTTTGCTTGTGACTGGGCCGAATATGGCGGGGAAGTCGACGTTTATGCGCCAGGTTGCCCAGATTGTTGTGCTCGCGCAAATGGGTAGCTTTGTTCCCGCCGAGTCGGCGACGATTGGAGTCGTTGATCGAGTCTTCACGCGTGTTGGGGCGGCTGACAATCTCGCCGAGGGGCAATCGACATTTATGGTTGAGATGTGCGAGGCCGCCGCGATTTTATCTGATGCCACGCGGCGCTCTCTTGTCGTATTAGACGAGGTGGGGCGGGGGACCTCGACCTTCGACGGGGTATCGATTGCTTGGGCGGTGACCGAGTATCTCCACGATGCGATCGGTGCGCGGACCGTCTTTGCAACTCACTATCACGAGCTCTGTGGCCTTGCAGAGAGCCGTCCTCGGGTTCGCAATGTATCGGTTGCGATCCGTGAGCATAACGGTGCCATTGTGTTTCTGCATCAGGTGGTTCCCGGTGGGGCGCCAAAAAGTTATGGGATCGATGTTGCAAGGCTGGCCGGATTGCCCCGATCGGTCATCGCCAGAGCCCGGCAGATGCTGGCACAGTTAGAAAAGGGGCATCATCTGGTGGATTCGAATCAAATGAGTTTGTTTGCCAACATGGCGCCCACGCCACCCGCGGGCGAGAGCCCCTCGGCGTTAGAATCGATGCTCTCGGATGTGGACCCCAATGCAATGACACCGATCGAGGCGCTTAACCTTGTCGCGCGTTTGTGCCAAAAACTCCCCGATCGTCAGTAGCGCTACAAAATCTATCCACGGGAATACGGGCAAACCAAAACATCTCTAAGTCGCTGTTTTGGCTCAAAGATGTCGACAGCAAAAGCTGGCTTAGGGCTATGCGACTACTGCAACTGATAGCAAGGCAGGGCTGGGGAACAATGCGTTGCCAATGTGTAGGTTCATGCGACAAGAAGGGGAAACTTCCACCTTGGAGCTGGGAGTGGAGCCCCTGGTTTGGAACGAAACCCTCAGTAGTCCCAACACCGACCTCGTTGTTGCTTGTGGCCGATCTCACATTGCAAAACGCCACCCAGGTAGTTTCTCCCGGATCTGAAAAACGGGAATGTGGTGTCAACTACAGCTTGTTTCGTAAGTAACAGGCGTAAGCGTAGGCACCAAAGTTGCACGGAAGCCCTTCCACTAACCAATTCACGTCGGGGAGCGGGTGCAATGAAAAATAGACAGTCTAACGTTTGGTGGATACAAGGATTACTTACGATCGTGCTGGTGGCAGCATTTGGTTGTGATGCGGAGGATCTGTTTTCCGAAACCGATCCAAGTTCGGATTCGGGGGGCGAAATGGATCCAGGCTCGGATCCTGAAACTGATGTTGACACAGACACGGAATCAGACACAGACACGGACGCAGAATCAGACACAGACACAGAATCAGACACGGATTCTAGCTCGAACTCAGACGCCAACTCGAAATCGGATTCCAAGTACTCGGAGAAGATTTGGGTTGGGGCGAGCTGCCACTTTGCCGATTTTCTAACGATTCAGGCGGCCATTGATGCAGCACAGCCGAGAGCATTGATCAAAGTGTGTCCTGGCACGTACGATGAACAGTTGGAGATTACAAAATCACTCACCATTGTTGGAGTGAAAAGCAAAAAGGGCAAGAAGAACAAGCGCGTACGGATTGTACCAACTGAGGTGGAGCTCAATCTGGAAACACGAGTTTCACTAATTGATATCAGTGATCCCGATCTCGATGATGCGAAGCCGGTCCACGTTCACATTAGAAACATCGTTCTCGACGGGTCAGAGATAGAAACAGACTTAGTTTTCGACGGCACATTCAATCGTTTGCCTACCAAACGATGTCGTCCGCTCACTGGCGTGTATTATCGAAACGCGTCAGGGTCGATAAAGCGTAGCGTGGTGCGCAATATTCATCCGAATTACGAGCCAGAAATTATTTGCGCCTCGTGGAATGGGATCGTCGCTGCAACGAGCGAGAACAATATCGCAAGCGTAAAAGTCCAATCGAATGTTGTCATGAACTATCTCAAAAACGGGATTACGGGGTCTGGGAACAACCTAGAGTTTTTTGTCCGAGATAACGTGGTCATGGGGCCAGGGACGGCGTCAGACTCGGTTCCTAACGGGATCCAGCTGGCCAATAACGCTCGTGGAACCGTCTCAGGAAACGATGTCTCTGGTAATATTTGGGCGGGTTGTGGCATTTTCCCGGATGAACTGTCGTGCGCCTGGGGGGGAACGAGCATTTTGCTGTTTGGAACGTCGGGGGTCAGGGTCGCTCGCAATACCGTTGGTGCAGCCAACAGAAATGTTGTGATTCGGGGAGACAATAACACGATTGTTGACAACACGATCTTTGGTTCGTTTCAGAACAGTGAAATAGAGACCTCCCAGGCGATCCTTGTCGGACCCATTCGCGACTCCCGCGTCCCTCAGTACGAGGGAATCAAGAACAATATCAAAAATAACAAGATTGTTTCCAGTGAGGATAAGGCAATTATGCTGTTTGGTGGTGACAATCGGATCACCAAGAACCAAATATACGGAGCACCTATTGGTATTTTCGATTGTGCCGATGGCAACAAACACAAGAAAAACGAGTTCTACAAAGTCGACGAAGAAACGCTCGTGTGTGAATGACCACCGGGGCTGGGCCGGGTTTGGCCAATACGACCGGAAAATCCGGCCAGCCTATAGTTGGGATGGAACATCCAAGTTTTTGAGATAGGAGTCAGCTTGTTCCTCACCCCACGTATCGTAGGTGTAGTCCCAGATCGTAAAGAGATCGCGTTTCGCGGCTGGCCTAACGACGTAATGTGGTTTAGCCATTCTTGCGTCGTCGCCGCGCTTCCATCCCAAACGTTTTGAAGGATAGAGGTTCTCCAGGACCACTGTGCAAGCCGTCCACAACTGCTGCACGAACGGCAAGAAGTTTAGTGTCATGTTCTTCTAATAAGCGTAGTGCGGCTCGAATCACCTCGCTTACGGAACCATAGCGACCTTCTTCTACCTTACTCTCGACGTAGTTGTTGAAGTGCTCTCCTAGAGTGACGCTTGTATTCTTTGCCATGGGATATGCCGATCAAATATACCCAATGATAGTATTTTTAGGTATTGGTGTCGAGGTCGGGCGATTCTTGCTGTTCGGCTTGGCGGGCTTCGTATTTTGTTCGACTTTGACGTAAGACAATCGCGGCAACCAAATAGAGAAAGAGCAGGTTTAAGGTTTGAAATATGGTGTGCTTGATCGCGCCGCCCAGGGTTGTAAGGTCGGAAGCGGGGCCGAGCACGGTCTGGGCAATGCGACCGGGGAAGCCCAGCGCGAAGCCGATGTTGTTCGATGTCGGGGCCCAATGGGCCAAAAAAATCGACGCTGCAAACAATGATGCGGTGAGCAGAAGGGCGGACCATGTTGGCTGGCGGAGTAGGTCGCGGAGGCGTCGCCTTGGTTTGTTTTTGTCGATTTCTTGTTCAGATGTGAGGACCCCCATCGATAGCTTGCGATGTTTGAGCATGAGGGCGACGGGGTACAAAAACCCCAGAGCGGGCAGGGGGTCGTCTTTCTGCAACACATCGTCGATAGTATTTTGATGAGATTCAAACATCCCGCTTAGATAGGACTTGATGTCCCGGGGATTTGCGGCCTGTTTTATCGCGTTCCAAAAAGGTCGCAGGGATACATTTTTTGCCTCCCGCGCATCGGCGTGAACCACAGCGCCAAATTCTCGCCGTACTTTGTCGAGTCTTGCCCAGCGTTCTTTGTCGTGAGCAATTTCATCGAGGGTGGCAAGCAGGCCGGTGATCGGCGTCTCGGTGCGTTTGGAGTAATCGACTTGCGGTTGTTCGTCTATCCTTTCTCCGTTGGCGATACGATAGAGTAGATGTGGATAGTCGACGTTCGCCGCGATTGCTTGTGGAAGTCCGCCGAAAAACCGTGGATTGACTTCAATGAGATATGCTGGTCCGTCGGGGGCCTGGCGAAAATCGAGTTCGGCAATTCCGTGCCATTGTAGGTGCTCTAGCAGGCGTACGGATTCTGCTTCTGCTTCCGGCAGTTCGACGGCCTCACGCAATGAGCCCGCGCCGGTGTCGCGGGGGAATGCGCGCAGGTTGCGGTAGGTCATGTTTGCGACGCATTTTCCGTGATCAAATAACGCCGTGACGCAGTAGTCTTGGCCCTCGACAAACTCTTGAACAAGGGGGTAGGTGTCGGGCTGGAGATTGTATCCATCGATAAATTCGGCGAAACTCTGAACGAGCTCTGCCTCGGAGTTTACTTTTTTTAGTCCAACCCCCGATGCGCCCTCGCGCACTTTTAGAAAGCGCGGGTACGAAAGTGACGGCGCGGTGTCTCGGATCGCCTCGAGACTACGAAATGCGTGGGTCTCGGGAATGCGAATCTCGAGCTCGCGCGCGAGATCGGGCAATCGGCCTTTGTCGTGGACCCTGGCCATATTTTCATAGCTTGTGATCGGCAGGCGAATATGCGGCTCGAAGCGCTCTCTGTGTTTGGCAAACAGCCAGGTCTCCTTATGGACGGGGACGAGTACATAGGGGGAGCCGTCTGCCGGAGCGAGTTCCTTTACCTTTTCTTCCATGAAATCCAAAAAACCAACAGGGTCCTGGGAGACGGACGGATATTGAAACGATCCCGTGCAGTACTTCGAAAAAAACGAGGGGGCAAAGCGGGCTTCTTCGCCGCAAAATACTTCGATCCCTTGGCGGCCAAGGCTGCGAGTGATCGCTAGGGCTTGCCATCCTCGACAAAAGGTTACAATTGCTCGTGCCATATTTTCCTGTCTTTGATTGTCTTCGTTGTCCTATCAATATTTCGTTACGGTGACTGTGGGGATCGGTAGTGGTTGGCGGCCCGAACCAAAGCCCGAAACAGAGATAGTTCTTCTGCGTTGGCAATGGAAAGAATCTCCGGGTGCCACTGGACTGCCATTACAAATTGGCGGTCTTTGCGTTCGATTGCCTCGACGACACCGTCGGCTGTTGTGGCGACGGCATCGATTTGATTACCGACTTGATGCACCGCCTGGCCATGAAACGCGTTTACGTTTTTGCTACCTGCGCCAATGATGGTCGCAAGTCGAGAGCCTTTGGCAACCTCGACGGCGTGCGTGTGCGGCCATTGGATCCGCCCGCCATGGTGGGGACCGCGCTGCGGGTCGTTTCGCAACGTCTGTATCGTTCCACCATGGGCGACGTTGAGAATCTGAATCCCGCGGCAGACTCCAAGGATTGGCATGTTGCGCGCGAGCGCACCGCGAATCAGTGCCAGCTCAAAGTCGTCCCGAATGCGATCCACGAGTTCGGCGGCGGGATCCGATTTGCGATAGAGTGCCGGGTCAATATCGCCGCCGCCCGCCAGCAACAGCCCATCGACGCGGTCGAGCACCTGATCTGGTTGTCCGTCTTCGGGGCGGATGATCACGTATCGTGCGCCCACGCGAGCGAGGGCTACCTCATAGGTTGAAATGGTCAGGCCGAGTTGGCTGTGCCAAGCGGTATCTGCCGAGATCGCAATCAACGGTCCATTGGCGGGTTGGGCGCCCCAAAGCCAGGTGCGGTAGGCGATGACTAGAAGCAAAATGGTCACAGGAATAGCAAATCCGATAAGAAGCGACCGGCGTATCTTGCCTGCATGTATGGAAAGGTGGGATCGCATGATCAGTTCTAGGCGCCTACACTATCACCCTTGGTGTGATGAATAGACCTTGTGAAGTGTACGTCTACATTTGTGAGTAACCATTAGACAAGCTAAACTTTCAATAGTCTTATTCAGTACGGAGAAACCATGGGTTCACTGCAACGTTCTATAATCGCTGCCCTTCTAGGCATTGTCATGGTGGCTGCCACGTCAGTGGAAAGTCCCGCCAAACCCCGAAGTAGTAAGAGTCGCAAAGGAAAAGCAAGCTCGGATCGGGGGTTTAAGCAGCTGCGAGCGGGGTTCAAATTTGGCATGACGCCCAACCAAGTCCGGCAGACAATCACAAAGCAGATTCGCAAACGCTACAAAGAGCAGATGGAAGCGACGAGTGATGTCTATCAGCAGGACAAGCTACGGGCAAAGATGAAGAACGAGGTGTCCCAGGTCGAGCATGTTGTATTTAGTGGCCAAAAGACTGGTTGGGATGTGTCCATCATTGACGATCAATATCGTCACAATCTCAAACAGTCGATGATGGTCTATTGGGAGAATCACAAAGGAAAAAACCAACGGCGGTTTTTCTTCTTCCATAAAGATCGTTTGTACAAGATGTTTGTCACGCTAAATGCCAAGACCTTGTCCAGTAGCCCGCTAGATTTTGCCAAGTTTCGCACCATCGTTCAGCGTCTCTACGGTCCTGGAAAGGTGATCTACAAGAAAGATCCCGATGGCAACAAACGCCCTATCAAAATTGACTGGCGCTCGAAGCGATATCACGTTTCGGCTTTGGACAAGCGGGCGTTTTATGGATCGTTTTGCCTGATGATTGCAGATTCACGTCGCGAGGCAAAGGTAATCGCGTTGCACAAGAAAAACCCGCTACCGAAACCGAAGCCTGATAAGATCATTGAAGCCGTAACATCGCAGGGCAACGACGACCCATCACTCGATGACAACTCAAGCGCGATTGATGGGGTTATCGGCCCATCAAGGAAACGCTAGACCGCGAGCGGGCTAGCTCCCCAATAGCCTTTCTAACAATGCATCTTCAATCGAACGTCGGCCGTCCAGTACGGCTAAAACGTATATCTGTGATCCGGCGATTCGGTAAATGATTCGGTAGGGAGTTTGGATCAGTTCCCTCCAATTCTTCATTCCGATTCGACTGAGTTCTGGAACAATCCGTCCGCGTTCAGGAGTCGTGATTAGCATCTGCCAAGCAACCCCAATCAGGTCATCGCGGGACCCGCTGTTTTCGCCAGATAGCGAAACACTAAAAATATCGGCAGGCTGCAGTTCATTTCGGTTCGGGCACGCGTCCGCGATGGGACAGCTCGCACGACCACAAACACTACCGAACGAGTTGGAGAGATAGTATCCGCATCTTTCTACAGCGCAAACCGGGTGGGTTCTTTTGCTTTGGCCTTAAGCTGGCTTTCGATCGAGCTCCCCAACTCAATCAGTTCTGCAGTCTCTTTGGCGAGTGCGCGGACGCGCCGGAAGTAGTAGAGCTCGGCAAGGGCTGGTTTGCTTTCTTTCAGCAAGGTTTCAAATAAGCGTGTCGGTTGGAGAATGAGTAGGTTGTCTTTTGCAACCTTGCCTTCGTCGGGGGTTGCGAGCCACTTGGTACCCCACCCTCCCGTGCCCTGGAGGCGATAGCGAAACCCCTTGGGGGGGCCGGGGCAGATTCCGTTTGGGGCTGGTTTTTCATCTTGGCACAGGGGGAGGCCAAGCTGCACGACTTTGGCGCCAAAGGGTTTTTTTGCTTCGTCACCAGAGGCAGGGATTTGCACATAGACACCATAGTTATAGGGCGTGTATGGGTTCGTCTTGGGATCGGGCTTTACTTTTGCTCGGTTGGCCGCGAGTCGCTTCAGCTGATCGGAGTCTCGTTTGGTTTCATCGATGTGGTCTTGCAGTGTTTTGCTGAGGTTGCTGGCGCGCTGATAAAAATCGTAAATGTTCGTGACAAGATCGATATCTAGGGTTCGCAAGTTTGCGCGATAGGCGAGCGATCTGTCTGGGGTGCGTAATTTTAGCCCTTGTAGCGATTTGAGCAACTCTAGGTCGTTGACTTTGAGGCCACCATCCTGTTTTGCACTCAGAAATGCGTTATTGACGCTAACCAGTGACTGGCGAATTCCTTTTACGTCCTCGCTGAGCTTGCCCGAGTCTTCGATCGTTTGGTTATAGCGGGCTCTTCCCTCGAAAATCTTTCCGATGACAACCCCAATGATGAGTGGAACAAGCACAATTGCTGCCATCTTTGCAAAGCCAACGACCTTTGCGCTGCCACTGACCTCCTCGACGGGGTCACTCTCGTTGACAACAACAAATTCAGGTCCCTGGGCTGCCCGGCTCACTGCCTGTTGGGCAGCCATTGCGTTCATGGCGCCAAAGGGATCGTCCGTTGCTTGCGGACCTGATTGTGAACTCGGTTGAGGTGCCCCAGGGGGGGGAGGCAATGGTGCACCTGGGGGACGGACGATTCCTCTGGGATGCTGCTTGCTAGCCTTGGGCTTCTTGAGTCCAAGTCGCGCCTTTAAATCGCTTATGTCGCCGCCAGGCCGTTTTTGCTTACTCAAAGTTGTTCCCCCAATTCCGACTCTACCTCCTATCATTCCAACATGATGCTCACGCGTTGTCCAACTCATGTAGCATGATGGAGGACTTCGTACGCCTGGTTCACCCTCGCTAGCTCGGAAACGTTACGGATTTGTGCGGAGATGTCCCAAGAAATTGTTTTCACACGGTGATTTTCGATCGCAGGGAATACTGGTTGTATTTCCAAGATCGAAAATCATCGTGTGGGAACAAGAGCTTGGGGTAGAACGCGCAAAGAGCGTGACGTTTCCGGGTCAGGTCAGGTAGACTCAAAGAAGGTGAGCCACGGAGCACACGAACGGGTGGAATGCGACGGTTGCGGCGCCGAATTGTTGGACATTGATGTCAAATGCGGCGCCTGCGGCGCCTATATTGACGCTGCAGACCACATGGTCGGGCAAGTTGTTTTGAAGCAGTACGAGGTTTTGGACGTGCTGGGGAGCGGAGGAATGAGCACGGTCTATCTCGGACGGCACAAAATGACCGATCAACACGTCGCGCTCAAGATTTTACCGCCACAAATGGCCGCACATTCCCAGGTGAAATCTCGCTTCTTAGAAGAAGCGCGCGCACTCGCGAAATTGGACCATCCCAATATTGTTCATTTGTATACGTTTGGCGAAGAGACTGGTTGTGTCGTGTTGGCGATGCAATATGTTCGTGGCCCGACCTGGGAGCGAATTATTCTCGGCCAAGGGGCGATGGACTGGGGCGCAGCCGTATGGATTGCCGTCGACGTGCTTCGGGGGCTTGAGTACGCGCATGCGCGTGGGATCGTTCATCGCGACATGAAGCCGTCTAATGTTTTGGTTCGGGAAGAGGATGGCATGGCGACTGTGATGGACTTTGGTATTGCCAAGATGACCACCTCAACCAAATTGACTGAAACTGGGCAGACCATGGGGACAGTGCGTTACATGTCGCCAGAGCAAGTGCGAGGGCTCTCTGTCGATCTGCGGACTGATATATATTCGTTGGGAGGGACGCTATACGAGGCTATCGTTGGTGAAACAGTATTCGATGGGGATACGCATTTCGAGATTATGACGAAGCATCTCAATGAGCCCCCCGACCCACCGAGCAAACGGGGTGTGGCGGTTCCGCCCGGACTCGAACGAGTGCTGATGAAGGCGTTAGAAAAAGACCCCGTAGATCGCTTTGCCAGCGCTCGGGATTTTCGCCTCGCACTGGAAAAACAACTAGAAGCACATAGCGTCAGACGAACGAATTCACTGTTGAGCCTTGGTCACAAGAATCCCCAGGGGCTTGGAGACGCCTCGACCCAGACCGCGGTCGCGCAGCCCTTCGCGACGACCCACTCAGCGACACACGGGCGCAGACGATGGTGGCTCACGCTGGTGCCGCTCGCATTGGGCGTCGCACTCATGGCGATCTTTGTGACCCCGATGTTACGGGAGCGGTCGAAACCCAAGCAAATGACGGTGCAACCGGTCGCCCCCACACGGCTTTGGGGAGAGACGATCAAGGCGGAGGGAGTCCAGTTTACGGGGGATGAACGCTACACTGAGCATAAGCTTCGCGTCCTTACTGTAGAGGAGATAGAGCCGACGAGGGTCCGGGACGTATACCTCTCAGCCTATGATCGTTTTGTTGCGCTACTTCGTGAGCGTAAAGCAGCCAATCGAGTCACGACACCAGCGCTTGTGATTCAAATTGTGCCCTCATGGGTGATGTGTGATTCGTCTACTTTTAAAGAGAAAAACAAACATCGAGAGGTTCACAAGGATTGTAATAAGTTAGAGGCGTATTATCGATATGGAGACGATGTCGTAGACGACACAGTTTTGGTCCCCAATATCCCACCGCAATTGGAGCGATACCTCGCGCACTCTGCCTCGATGGCGATCTGTTTGACGAATAAGATTCCTGGCTGTCACGAGCATATGCGCGTATTCAAACAGCAGAATTTGGCAGCAACCAAAAAGGGATCGCAGGATGAAAAGTAGAGCAAGCAGTGACTTGCTAAATTATGAATTCCGTTGAGAGTCGAAATCAGAGGGGTTACAAGTTTGACAGTTGTCGCCTAAAACTCCGATAATCCGATAACTTGTAGGAGGGGAAATGTCTCGGTTGATT
Organism: Kofleriaceae bacterium; assembly: GCA_965223575.1. Taxonomy (GTDB): domain Bacteria; phylum Myxococcota_A; class Polyangia; order Haliangiales; family Haliangiaceae; genus CBDCWZ01. The sequence continues at coordinate 169,828 of CBDCWZ010000047.1, read as the reverse complement.
ATCGGGGGGGTAGTTTTTGTCGTCATGGCGGTGCTTACCGCTATCGCATCCAATGTGAGCACATCCCGCATGGAGAGCCGGATTCGGACAAGCTTGAACGAGCGAGTGCTCAAGGCGCAGGAACTATTGGTACAGAATGCCTCGCTAGAGGGGCTTCGAATTCTCAAACAGGTTGAGGCTGTATCACGAACACGGGATCTGTTGAGTGCGATTCAAGCTAAAGATCGCAATCAGCGGAGCAAAATTGCGAATCTAGCTTTCCAGGCATTTAAGTCCGCCCTCGCTCCCGAAGAGCAGCAACCAGACATTTTGGCTCTTATCGATGCGCGAGGGAACGTGATCGCTGAGCTTGATGTTGCGACTCCGCTGGCTGGCAAGTGGAAAGAAGGCGACAAGAACCGCTACCGTGCTGTAGATCTTGCGCTTGACCAGGCAACACGCCAAGTGACGAGTGAGATATGGAATGACCCCAAACTCGGGCTGATGAAAGTCGGGGTCGCGCCCGTTTTGGATCCTCAGGCACCCAGTGGAAGCGAGGTGATTGGCGCGCTTGTGATTGGATATCCCATCACTGCAGCCAAAGCAAAGAATCGCAGCGATCTTCTGGGCGCTGATGTCGCATATTTTAGTCGGAAAGATGTATTTGCCTCAAGCTTTTCCGGGAACGCACGGGCGGAGTTGGCAAAACTGTTGAAGGAAGACGATGGCATTGGTACGACCGCGCTCACTCATGGGTTAGCGCACAAGGTTGCCACCGTCGAAATCGGAAACGAACAATATGTTGTCACTGCGGGTCGACTTGAGCGGTTTAGCAGCCGGCCGCTACCGGGGGACTATCCTGCTCCTTCCGCAGGAGCACTTGTTATGATGTCTCTGAGCAACGCGATCGAGCCATTGAGCGCTACAAAGATGGTGGTTCTGCTACTTGGTATTGCGGCATTCATCGTTGCCCTGCTGGCGGTATTGTTCGCCGCCAAGCGAATTCTTGTTCAAGCTGATCAGATTGAGACAGGGATTCACGAAATTATTCAAGGCAACCTCGATAAGACGTTTAGACGAGTCGGGTCTGATTTGGACGGACTCGCTCACGCATTAAACGTAATGCTCGCACGGCTTTTGGGGCGGCCGGAGCCTGGGGATGAAGAGTATGACGAATATGGGAACATCGTTAGACCATCGGCATTGCACTTTGATACCGACGGCTTGTCCGCCGCAGATTCCGAGATCGTTGCGCTTGCCCAGGAACCGGAACCGGATTACTACAAGCGGATTTATCAGGAGTATATTGAGGCACGAAACGAAGTAGGCGAAGCAACGGATAGCATTACCTACGAGGGGTTTGTTACTAAATTGCGCCTCAACGAGAGCAACTTAAAAGTCAAATACCAGTCACGGGCTGTCCGATTTAAGGTTGTCGTAAAGGATGGGAAGGTCACCCTCAAGCCCGTCCCCATCGTATAGAACCCATCTCAAAAATGCTGCGGGCTCCCATCTGCTGCGTCCTCGTTCCGCTTCCGGTGCTCACGTATTTAAATACGGGGGGCTTGGCCCCCCGTTGTCGACTGGAAGGGGGGAACCGCTCCGGTTCTCACTCGTCCTTGCATCTGGGGCTCCTCGCTATTTTTGAGATGGGTTCTATAGGGAGGGGTGGCCCCCGATTAGCTTCCTCCTCTCGGCTTCCCTGCAATTCCATGTGCATATCTGGCGGCACTGGCCACAATCGGGCCCCTAGCATTGGCGGTTTGATTCTATTTTTCCATAGAGGACAATATGGGCTCAAGAGGTAAACAAACGCGGGGGAAGGTTGTTACGGGGCTCGAGCGGGTGGTTTCGGGCGATGTTTTGTGTCTTGGGGGCAAACGAATTGGGTTGCTGGCAAATCCAACGGCTGTCGATCGTCAATTGCGACACGCTGCTGACCTGTTTGGGAGTGCGCCCGACATTCAGCTCACGGCTTTGTTTGGGCCGGAGCATGGGATTCGTGGGGCAGCACAAGACATGGTCTCCGTAGACAGCCAGGTCGATTCGGCGACCGGTGTCATGGTGCACAGTCTTTATGGAGACTCTATTTCATCGTTGGTTCCAGACGCCAGTGTGCTCGACCAGTTGGATGCTTTTGTGTTCGATATTCAGGATGTAGGGGCTCGCTATTACACCTATGTATGGACACTGGTGAAAGCGATGCGGGCTTGTGCGCAGGCCGGGCTGCAGGTTGTTGTTTTAGACCGTCCGAATCCAATCGGTGGGGTACTTGTCGAGGGTGGAGGCGTCGCTGCAGATTTTCGGTCGTTTGTCGGACTTTGTCCTGTTCCAAATCGCCATGGAATGACCGTAGGAGAAATCGCCATCTGGGTTCAAAAGCGCGAGGCACTGGATGTCGACTTGGTGGTCGTTCCAATGCAGGGATGGTCTCGATCGATGTATTTCAGCGAAACCGGGCTGCCTTGGGTCATGCCATCACCCAATATGCCAACGGAAGACACAGCGATCGTGTATCCGGGAATGTGCTTACTGGAGGGCACGCTGCTGAGTGAGGGGCGGGGCACAACCCGTCCGTTTGAGATTGTTGGTGCACCATTTGTTGATGGGGGTCGACTTGTGAAATTCTTAGACAAAGAAGAACTTCCAGGAGTGATATTGCGTCCGCTTCGGTTTATTCCGACGTTTCATAAGTTCAAGGGCGAGGTATGTGGCGGCGTCCAAATTCACGTGACGCAGCGGGAGACGTTTCGCCCCTATTTGACCGGCGTTGCCCTGCTTCGGGCGGTCTATCAGTTGTGGCCTGATTTTTTTCGATGGCGCACCGAAGCCTATGAATTTGAGACCGATCAACTGGCCATTGATCTCCTTGCTGGAACGGACGCAATTCGCGTTGGAATTGAAGCAAGGGAGACTCTCGATACTCTCGCGGCAAGCTGGAAGCGAGACCAAGAACAGTTCATCGAGCAGCGGCGGGAAAGTTTACTGTACTGAATATGGTTCGTGAGATCCTCGTCTGTGCGTCGGGCGAGAACATGCAGCGCTGCAGCGTTTTGCGGTAGGTTCTGAGGCATGCCTGACACCATTTTTGTGTTCGGCGGGAGTTTCAACCCGCCTCATATCGGTCATCAGGCTGTGTGTTTGTGGTTACTTTCTGCGTATGCACCGAAGCAGGTTTGGGTTGTCCCCACGTATCGGCATGCGTTTGCGAAACGCCTGATATCGTTTGACCATCGATTTCGCATGGCCGAGCTCGCGATGGAAGTGTTTCGCGAACAAGTAAAGGTGATCGATGTAGAGAGGCAATTGGCGCAAGCGGGTGGCAATCCAGAGCATACCCTCGAGGTGTTAACGGCTTTGCAGCGTCAGCACCCAACCGTTTCGTTTCGCCTTGTCATTGGGGCGGATATCCTAACAGAAACAGACCGATGGTACCGTTGGGGGGAGATCTGCAAAATTGCGCCGCCGATCGTGATTGGTAGGGTAGGCTACACGGGGGGCGATGAGTTTAGCCCTCCAGACGTCTCATCTGCATGGATCCGCAAGAAGTTAGCCACAGGAGGTCGAGTTTCGCTGGTATCGCGAGCTGTGATGCAGTATATCGAGCAGCACGGGCTCTACAATACTAGTGACACCAACGATGCCCAATAAAAACAACACTCTATGAAAACCATCAGGACCCCAAATACATTCATCGTCGGCGCAGGTGCAGTTGCAACCGCTTTCGCGCGCGGACTGCGCCACGGCGGGGTGCCAGTGTTTGGGCTGTGGGGTCGGCGCGCCGATCAGGTACGCGCGGCGGGGGCTGTTTCGGGAGTTGCCGCGTTCTCAGGAGAAAAGCCCCCGAGGTGTTGCTTCAGTCAGAAGCTGTGATCGTTGCCGTCCGAGATCACTCGATTGAGCCGGTAGCAGACCTATTAGTCCGTGAAGGTCTTGTGACTACCGATCATATACTTTTGCATTGTTCGGGAGCGGTCTCCGCTCGTGAAGCGTTTGGTAAGGTTGCAAGCAAAGTACGCGGGGTGGCAACTCTGCATCCGTTGCTCGCAATAGCGGACGGAAGGGCGAGCGCAAATCGTTTTCGGGACGCGGTGTTTGGAATCCAGGGGAGCGATCCAGCTCGTGCGATCGCGATCTCCCTGGCCCGGGCTTTGGCGGGACGCCCTCTGGTCCTAAACGAAGGCCAGATGGCGGGCTACCATGCAGCGGCGTCGCTTGCATCAAACTATGTGGTTACGCTACTCGACGTCGCCGCAGAGTTTTTAGCCAAAAACGGAATCGCGCGTAGCGAGGCTCTTTCGGCGCTTTTGACGTTAGCGGAGAGCAGCTTGCAATCCGTGCGGGAGCGAGGCGTTGATGGCGGTTTGACCGGGCCGATTCGCCGGGGCGACGTGGATACGATTGTTCGGCATTTGCAAGCGCTTAGCCCAGAGTTGCAAGGATTATATCGTGGTCTGGGCCGGTGCACGACAGCGATCGCCCGACGGTTAGGTGATGTTTCGCGAGCAGATCTCGAGGCGATCGACTCGATATTGGATGGAGTGGATCTCCTAGATGATTCGGCCGCGTTCTCAGCCTAGACCGCTCACCGTTTAACCTGATCCTATCTGACTTGTCCTCTCGGCCGATCGGAGCGTTGCTCTCTCGTTACGTAGGCCTACTATGCGCCTCGCTCGCGCCTTCCGCTCGGCCAAGATCCCTGCGTCGGATAGGACCATTTCAACCGGTGAGCGGTCTCGCAACGTCATTGGGTAGGGGGATTTCCTACGAATCCCTACTCAAGTGCTACTTTTGACAGTTGGGACACTTTGGGTCGTATGGAATTTTGATTCCACCTTCACAATAATCTTTGTACACTAGATCTAATGATCCAAAGAAATAATGCTCGTATCTGGATATCACTATTTGCTTTTGTCCTAGTTGCGAGCTTTGTTCGTGAGTCGGAGGCGAGGCCCAAGCCCGAACGGGTATTTCGTGGAAAAATTATCGTTTCTGCAAAACCGTTTCCGAAATACGCCAAGAGCGCCAACGCGTACATAAAAAAGGTTCGCAAACAAGCTCGGAAGCGGTTTCGAGAACATCCTGGGACACAAACTTGGAAGATCTACTACGGCGCATTTTTCTATCAGCCTCTAAATGATTTGGAGGTAACCGTCAAGCTCTATGACATCACGGATGGCACGAAACTCTTGAAAGAGTCGTACCAACAGTACCTGGGGGCTCGTGGTCAAGGTAGTGTTGTTTCCCACATTACGCTAAGACGGAGCAAATATGGGGTGAATCGGCGTATATTAATGACCCTAGAAAACCGGCGAAAAGTGTTTGCCAGCGGCCAATTTGGCATTACTGGCAAAGTTAGAAAATCCGGTGGTACCGTAGATTTCACGACAAAGTAGTCCCGACTCCATAGGTGTCGTTGGCTCAGGGGCAATTCCCGGATAAGTGGTATGTTCCCGAGACTTTGCGAACAGTTTTGCCCCTCTAGCTGGGGCAGAATCCGTTTCAATCTGTATAATAGATCGGAATGGCATAGGCCGCTCTGATTTGGTGGAGACGTTTGGTGGAGACAGCATGTACCGATTTTCTATGGTGAATCTTAGGAAAAAACATACTCTTTTGTCATCTCTAGTAGCTTTTTTGGCAGTGGCGGTTGGGAGTCTGTCTGGTTGTGGGAACACAGGGACGAACGCCGCAAATCAGAAGAGCGCCGATTTGCAGCGAAAGCTCGAGGCTTGTGAGCAGAGCAGTAAACAAAAGGATGGTTATGCCAGAAGCCTCAAAGAGCGCATTGAGGAGCTCGAGAACAAGGACGCTGGGATCTCAGAAACGGGAGGCGAGGTGGTCGTCACCATTTCTGGAGATGGACTGCAGATCGTCGCCGCGACGGGCAGAGGCCCGAACGAAACAGCAAAGCCCAATAAGCCAGGGACAAAACCGGGGAATGCGGATGACCAAGCGCTTTATAAGTCATTCTTAAAGGCGGTCAATCGGTCCCGTGGCGGAATCAAGAAGTGTTATCAACGAGCATTAAAGGCGGATAGTTCACTGCAGGCACGGACGATTTCGATGAAGATTAAGGTGAAGTACAATGTTGCGGGGCAGGTTACCGGGACCGGTTTTTCTCCTCGGATCAGTAGCAAATTTGATTCGTGCATGAGTTCGATTACCAAGCGGTGGAAGCTGCCTGCGCCACCTCGTCCGGTGTCTTTTCGCGCGCCAGTGACATTGACGCCGCAGTAAGACACTCACAACACTCACAACAAGGCGGCGGCGGATTGCATGCAAGAGAACCAGGAACCAGAGACTGACGGTTACGTATCGATTGGTGCTTCGCAGGACAGCGATTTGACGCCAACGCCTCTGCCGCCGCCGATTGTCCCTGGGCTGAGTGGGAGCGAAGTCGAAGAGGAAGAGCACACAACCAGTACGCGTGCGCGCCGGTTAGCGGTTGACGCTGTATCGGTGTTTCGTCGATTTGCCAACGAGGCGACCAAAATCGGAATCGGAGAACCCAATCGTGAAGAGGGGACTGGCGATGCGGATGATGATTCCCCTACTGGTGAGCGCAAATACGCGGTACCGGTAATTCGACCGCGCGAGCACGATGCTTTAGATGATGAGACCCAGGACTACGGAGCGCCCGAAGAGGGAGGGGCACCACTTTTAGGTGGCAGGGGACGGTCTCACGACAGACTTACCGTCATTCGCGCGTTTGAGCGCTCGTTTGCTCGGACGATCAGCTCTTTGGCACCAGATGGCAGCGCCATCGATGCTCCCTTGACCGTTTTTGCGGATCTCCCGGACGAGGTACTCCAGGAGATGACCGAGAAAATGATCCTGCGGACGTTTGAGCCGGGCGAGGTGATCCTCGAGGAGGGAGCACTCGGCGACTCGTGTTTTGTGATTATTGGTGGTGCGGTACGGGTATTGAAGCAAGACTCGCAACGTCTCCACTCGCCGCCGATTGAAGTTGCGCGTCTCGGAGATGGCGGACTGTTTGGTGAGTTTGGTGCGCTCTCCGATCGTCGTCGCCATGCGACTGTTGAGGCGGTGACCGAGTGTCAGATTTATGAGATTCCCAGGCCGGTGCTGCGAGAGCTTGTCGCAAGCTTTCCGGGGGTAAAGCCGATTCTCAACAATTTCTATCGGGAGCGACTGCTCGCGACCTTGCTTAGAACAGCACCATTGTTTCGGCTTTTACCTGAGGATAGTCGGGGGCATTTGCTGTCCATGTTTGAGCCGCATTTGTGCGATGTGGGGGACGTGCTCATTGTTGAAGGGGAGCCATCGACGGGGCTACATCTGATCATTCGCGGTGCAGTAGATGTGACAAAACGTTTTGTTCACAAAGAAAGCATCCGGTTGGCGACTCTTAGTGAGGGCGACTACTTTGGAGAAATTTCACTGCTCGAGGGCACGGAGGCGTATGCGTCGGTTGTGCCGACGGGACCGACGGAGTTGGCGGTACTTCGTCCCAAAGGATTTTATGACATTGTATCTGCGAATCCGAGTCTTTGGGATGCGCTAAAGCGGGAAGCTTCGCGGCGTACCGAGGTGATGGAGCGGATGCTCGCGAACCATTGCGCCTGACAATTACTCGTTTGTTTTTATTCTCTTACTCCCTGTGGCGGGGATCGGGCACGCCCACCGGTGAGCCCAGACCACACCCACAGACGAGATGCGGCTGGTCTCTCTAGATGTGCTGGTCTCGCCTAGAGGTGTGCGCGAGGACCTAAGCCCAGATCAGCCACCTCGGGACGCGGTAGATAGTGGAATTAGGAGTACGAGTAGAATCCCCGGCCTGATTTTCGGCCGAGCCAACCGGCGGCGACGTATTGTCTGAGCAGGGGGCAGGGGCGGTATTTGTCTTCGCCAAGTTGTTGGTGAAGTACCTCGGCTATTGATAGGCAGGTGTCGAGGCCAATGAGGTCTGCGAGAGCCAGGGGGCCCATGGGGTGGTTGAGGCCTAGGGTTGCGCCCGCGTCGATGTCTTCGGCGGTTCCGATGCCTTCATAGAGGGCAAAGCAGGCTTCGTTGATAAATGGGATCAGGATGCGGTTGACGATAAACCCGGGTGTATCGCGGGATGTGATAGTGGTTTTGCCCAGGAGCTGTGCAAGCTTGACTGTACGTTGGTAGGTGTTATCGCTGGTTTGAAGCCCGCGGACGATCTCAACGAGTTTCATGACTGGGACTGGATTCATGAAATGCATGCCAATGACTTGGCTGGGTCTGGGGGTCGCCTTGGCCAGCGTGGTGATCGAGATCGAAGATGTGTTTGAGGCCAGGATCGCTTGAGCAGAAAGGTTCTCTGCCACTGATTGGAGTATTTTGATTTTTGTGGCTTCGTTTTCTGGAGCGGCTTCGATGACAATGTCACAATTGGCCAGGGCTGCGACCGTGTCAGCGACGCCAATGCGATCGAGAATCGATTGTCGCGTCGTGTCGTCGATTTTATCCTTTGCAATGAGTCGATCCAGAGACTTGGCGATTTTGGAGCGTCCGGCCTCGGCTTGGGCTTGGGTGACGTCGACAATCGTTACATCGATCCCGGCGTGGGCACTGACTTGGGCGATGCCTGTTCCCATCTGACCTGCGCCAACAATCCCTAGCGAGTTCAGGCCAAGCGAACCAATGTCAAGAGTACGAATCGTATCGAGGCTGTCTGTAGTCGCCATCAATCGCGCTCCACGAGTAGGGCGATGCCTTCTCCACCGCCGATGCAAAGCGATGCGCCTCCGGTTTTTGCATCGTTTTGGGCCATCGCATACAAAAGAGTAACGAGAATTCTTGTTCCGGAAGCTCCGATTGGATGGCCGAGCGATACCGCACCTCCGTTGACGTTGACACGGCCGGCATCGAGCTTGAGTTGGGCGTTATTGGCGAGGGATACGACGGCAAATGCCTCGTTGATCTCCCACAAGTCAACTTGCGTCGGCATCCACCCGGCGCGCTGACAGGCATTCTCTATCGCACCTGCTGGGGCAGTCGTAAACCATTCGGGGGCATGGGCAAAGTGTCCCTGGCTAACAATGCGAGCGAGCGGTTGGATGCCTCGTGCCCGGGCGGTTTCTTCGGCCATGAGGACCACCGCAGCGGCACCGTCATTGAGTGATGAGGCGTTACCGGCAGTGATAGTGCCATCTTTCGCAAAGGCGGTTCGCAGTGTTGGTAATTTTTGAATATTTCCCCGCCCCGGCTCCTCATCTTGGTCGACAACGATCTCCCCTTTGCGGGTCTGAATCGATACGGCAATGATTTCATCGGCAAACCGTCCTTTTGTCTGGGCATCGAGAGCTCTTTGGTAGCTCTGCGAGGCGTAGTCATCTTGGGCTTGTCGGGAGATGTTTCGATCTGAGGCGCATAGCTCGGCGCAGTTACCCATATGCTGGTTGTCGTACACATTCCACAAGCCATCGTGAATCATCGAGTCCACGAGTTGTCCGTGCCCCATTTTCACGCCGCCGCGGTGGCTTGAGACCAGATGGGGCGCGTTGGACATAGATTCCATGCCGCCGGCAATAACAATGTCTGCATCACCCAGGGCAATCTCCTGCGCTGCGAGCGTGACCGTTTTGAGCCCCGAGCCACAGACCTTATTGACGGTCGTACATGGAACCGATGTGGGAAGACCGGCACCGAGGGCAGCCTGTCTTGCCGGGGCTTGTCCTACCCCGGCGGTCAGGACACATCCCATCAAAACCTCTTGGACATCCTCTGCGCTAAGTTTGCATCGCCGGATGGCTTCTGCGATCGCAATCGAACCTAGCTGTGGCGCGGTTTTGGTTTGTAGGGTGCCGAGGTAACTGCCGATCGGAGTCCGAGCGGCACCAACGATAACGACGTTACGCATAGGTCCGATGGTGGCGCGCCTAGGCAGGACAGTCAAGGGTAGGACAGTCAAGGATCATGGCACTTCTCATTCTAAGGCGGTCTTCTTACGGGCTGGCGGCTCGAGTGTGTCTCCCTCGCCGAGCTGTTTGAACTTTCTTTCCTCAAGAAACCGACGTCGTCTTGTTTTGTTTGCGAGGGCGCGCCCGAACGCTGCACCCGCGCAGGGAAAGACAATGAGTCCACCGAAAGCCGTCATCAGCCCAAGTGTTGCACCAACACCGAGACGGGAGGCGAGCAGAAATACGCCTCCCCAAAGAATGGCGCCAGTGACGCCGCCAATCACCATTTTGTTGAATGGGATATGCTGTTTTTGTAGGAATTGGTTTTCACATCGCTTGCATCGTTGCTCCAAAGAGGGCTGATGTTCGGGACACAAGGCTGTGCTGCACCGCAAACAAGTGCCAGAAGCCCGCTGGCCGCACTGAGAACAGCGATCGAAGTACGAAGTATTGCGGTGGGGAAGATCGATGGATACAAAATTAGCCGAATATCCAAATTCGGCAAATCGGATCGCTTGGCGTGTTTTGGATCGCTTGGCGTGCTGCCGGTGGCCCCATCCCCCCACAATAGGGCTCACTCCCCCAGGGGGAGGCATGCTAATCCCCTAAGAATACAGGGGGGGACATCTGGCACGGAATCTGAAACGTTATTCTTGCGTTGGGTGCGCCGGCATTCCCCCTAGGTCCTCCATGAAGATCTCCCATGTACGTGTATTTCCACTGTTTGTCGGTATCGGGTTGATCTGTTTCGCACGCGGGACGGCCTCGGCCAACCCCTCGGCCAACCCCGTTTGTTTGCAAACCTTCTCTCTTAGTCAGCAAACCCAGCTCACGACCTATGGAAATCAGGTCAGCATGAGCGGCGATATGGGGTGTGTCGATCAGAGCAATCACGACGAGGGTGTTTCGCACTACCTCTCCCTGATGAGTCCCGCTTTTGGTGGAGAGGGTGGAGAGACCTTTGTTCCCTATGGAGAGAAGGTCTACGACCAACACGGAATGATTCATACCCGCGCCAGGCAACATCTTTATGGGCTGCCGATTTATGGCGCAGAGCTGATTGTTCATGTCGATGCGGTGAGTGGTCGCGTGGTTGGTGTCAATGGGGCAGCCATCGCAGACCCGGGACTTCCGAGTGTGGCGCAGATCGATGCTGCGCTCGCCATCGGTCAGGTTACCGTTGCGATGCAAAAGGTGTCGGTCCTTACCGAGCCAGAGCTCGTCTACTATGCTGATCAACAAGGATCGGCGCAGCTTGCCTGGAAAGTTGAGATTGCCCATCAAAGCGTTCGGGGGCCAGAGCGGGATATTTTGTTTATGGATGCCGCCAAAGGTCACTTGATTGCCCGCCATCCGCAAATTCACCACATCAAGGACCGCGAAGTATATAGCTTTGACGGCAACCTTCCGGGGACGTTGCTGCTTCGGGAAGGGGGCAACACCAACGATCCCATTGGCCAAGTAGCCTACAACTATGTTGGATTGGTATACGATTACTTCCAGCAAAAACACAATCGTGATTCGTTCAATGGCGCCGGCGCCACCATCGTTACGACGGTTGACTTGGTCGGCAATGGGCTCACCAACAACGCGTTTTGGAACGGACAACAAATCGCGTTTGGTCGCGGTGATGGGCAAATTTTTGGTAATTTTGCGAGCGGTTTCGATATTGTCGCCCATGAGTTTACTCACGCGGTGACCGTTGCAACCGCAAATCTTATTTACGCAAATGAGCCAGGCGCCCTAAACGAGGCGATGTCAGATATTCTCGCGGCGGCGGCCGATGTGTTTCGCAGAAATGGCGTGATCGACGCCGATACCTGGAAAGAGGGAGAGGACGTTTTTACCCCGAATATTCCCGGCGACGCGATCCGATATATGAACGATCCGGCGCGGGATGGTATTTCTCGCGACTACTACCCGCAGCGCTACATCGGGCCTGATGACAACGGTGGGGTACATTGGAACTCTGGCATTGCCAATTTAGCTTTTGTTTTGCTCGTCGAGGGGGGGAAGCATCCACGGGGAAAGACGTTAATGGAGGTGCCGGGAATTTCGATCGAAAAAGCGGAGAAGATATTTTATCGCGCGCTGACTGCGTATATGACGGAGAATACCACTTTTGAGGGGGCGCGCGCCAATACCGGACAGGCGGCTCGAGATCTGTATAGCGAGTTTGAGTACAACGCGGTTCATGCCGCTTGGGACGCTGTTGGCGTTCCGGGCAGTCCCGCGCGGGTGGCGATTACATCACCGCGCGATGGCACCGTGGTTGCCCCAGGGTTTGTCATCAAGGCAACCGCTGTCGCAGGCGAGCGCGGGCCGATTACCAGCGTATCGCTGGTTTTGGATGACAAAGAGGTCAAGTCCCAGTCTGCACAGGACTTGGTTTCCCAGTCCAATGCGCCGCTACAGTTTGCATCCCCCGAAGACCTGTCAAATGGAGCTCATACTATCCAGGTGCGAGCGGTCCATTCTACGGGCGAGGTTTCCAACCAGAAGATCACGGTTATCGTCGACCCCTCGACATCGGCGCTCAACGCGACCAACGAGGGAATTTGTGCTGCCAGCCAAACAGCGTCGCCCTTGGTCGCGTTGCCGATCCTGCTGGCGCTATTGATCGTAATCCGAAGACCTCGATCTTCCTCGATCTCCGGGTAGCCGCGGACTGTTGTTGACAGGGGAAGCGCTATTCAAAATCGAGTGCTCGCAGGGTACGAGCACGGATTTGGACCATACGGCCACTTGATAAGGCCTTTCCGATTGGGCGCGCTCATCAAGTTGCGAGCTGGGAAGTGTAGTAGATTTGCCGCACGCAAGGACCGAAGAGCGAGGCATGCCACCCTCACCCTTGCGTAACGGAACATGCCAAGGCCCCAAGCGTCGGGTCGTTGAGGCGACATCCCCACTTTGGTTGGGATTCTATAAATTATAACTGTTTGAAATTAATAAAATTTAATATCCTTCAAATGTCTAGATTGTAAACCTAATTGACAATTTATGCAGAAAGACTAAATCTCAGGAGAGATGATAGAACGAGACCTGGCCGCAGTATTACTGGATTCGGCTGGTTTGTATCCGGCAGTGACGCTCACTGGGCCCCGGCAATCTGGCAAGACAACGTTGTGTCGTGCCACGTTTCCGAATCATGCTTATGTCTCGCTGGAGCCGATTGACGTGCGTACGTATGCCCGTGACGATCCCCGTGGTTTTCTCGCGGAGTATCAGAGCGGGGCGATCATCGATGAGGTTCAAAATGCTCCCGATCTGTTGACTTATTTGCAGGGAGATGTCGATGCGAACCCAAAGCCGGGGCGATTTATTTTGACGGGATCGCAGCATTTTGGTTTGAGCCAGAAAGTAAGTCAGTCACTTGCGGGAAGGACAGCAGTTCATCACCTATTTGCTCCGAGCTGGCGAGAATTGCAGCGATTCGAACACCTTCCTAAACAACTGCTCTCGGCACTGTGGATGGGGGCATATCCTCGCATTCACGATCAAGGAATCCCAGCACAAAGATGGCTTGCCGATTATGTCACCACATATGTGCAAAGGGACGTCCGAGAGTTGGTGAAAGTAGGAGATTTGCAGGCATTCACCAATTTTGTTCGGCTATGTGCCGGCCGTTCTTCTCAAGTATTAAACCTGTCGTCTATCGGCCGTGATGCGGGCCTTTCCCACAACACGGTAAAGTCATGGTTGTCAGTGCTAGAGGCTAGCTTTCTTGTTTTTCTTCTGCCGGCCTGGCACGTCAATATTCGCAAGCAGCTAGTAAAATCACCAAAGCTGCATTTCTTTGACAGTGGCTTGCTTTGTTACCTTCTTGGTATTCGCAGCGCCGAGGAGCTCCGGCACCATCCGCTGCGAGGCGCGATATTTGAAAGCTGGGTTGCTTCCGAAGTTCATAAAGCGTTGACTCACAGCGGTCAAATGGCCAACATATTTCACTTTCGTGAGTCTCGTGGGCTCGAGGTAGACTTGGTTGTGGAACGATCAGGATCGGTTTCTTTGATAGAGGCGAAGTCTGGTGCAACAATATCTGGTGAATTTCTGAATTCGATAAAACAGGTGGGCGAAACGCTTTCCAAAGCTGGCGATAGATTTTCCTATGAAAAGTGCCTCGTGTACGGAGGGGACGACAGCCGACGTCAAAGCGACGTTGCGGTCATTCCTTGGGCCAAGATAGACCGTCTTACTCACTAACGGCGGCAATTGGCGCTCTCGCGACAACATCTTGTGAGAAATGCAAGCTAGCCCGGAAACATCACGCTCTCCACGCGCCCTCACCAAGTCCTTGGCCCCACACGAAAATTTTCGATCTTGCAAATACAGCCAGTATTCGCTGCGATTGAAAATCTCCGTGTAAAACCAATTCCTTCGGCGATTATCGCGCGCATCCGTGATGTTTCCGGTCAGGTGTGGGCCCTGATTTTTTGCAATATTGGTGGGAGTTTGTCCATCAGGGTTTCGATGTCCTGACTTGTATTTGCGCGACCGAGACTGATGCGAACCACTTCCTGGGCTTTTTGCTCGGAAACACCAATTCCAAGTAGGACAGGGGAAGGGGCTGTGGTGCCCGAGGTGCACGCTGCGCCGGTTGAAACTGCGATTCCCTCGAGGTCTAGGCCGGCAACTACAATCTCGCCCAGTGCGCCGTCGAAACCAACGCTAAGGGTGTTCCCGACACGCTTGGTTTTATGGCCATACAGTCGACAACCGGGGAGTGCACTGAGTTTGTCCTGAAGCGTATCCCGGAGGACCGCCAAACGGCGATCTTGGTCGGGACCTTCGTCGCCGGCGATTGTTGCCGCGACGCCGAGGCCGGCGATGCCAATGAGATTTTCTGTTCCCGGTCGGCGTCCTCGCTCTTGGTGACCTGCGGCAATGGAGGGCAACGTCAACCCCGATCGCGACCACAAAACGCCCACCCCTTTGGGACCATAGAATTTGTGCGCAGATATTGCGAGCGTATCAACATTGAGTGCGCCTACACAGATAGGCACTTTTCCAGCCGCCTGTACTGCGTCGCAGTGAACATAGGCATTCTGCTCTCGTGCAATGTATGCCAACTGCTCGACGTCTTGCAGCACTCCAAGTTCGTGATTGGCGAGCGATAGGCAAACGAGACTCGCCCCCTGTTTGCATTGGGCCTCTAGATCGCCGGGATCGACTCGTCCGTTGGCATCGACTTGAAGGGGATCGATTTGCCACCCATGTTTTTGCAATTGGGCGAGACTTCCGTGGATCGCGGGATGGGCAATGGGCGCAACAATTGCTCGTTTTGGTTTGTTTTGGGAAGCGGCGAGCTGTGCGAGACCAAGGATCCCGAGCATGTCTGACTCGGTCCCGCCACTGGTAAACACTAATTCATCGCTACTGGCTGCCAAAAACTTGCCAACTGAAATGCGGGCGTCTTCAATGATGCTTCGCGACTGTCGTCCCTCAAGATGAACACTTGAGGGATTACCAAAGTGGTTTGCCATGACGTCAGACATTGCATTTTGAACTCGCTCGTCCAGTGGTGTAGTCGCATTGTGATCCATGTATACGCGGGTCATACGTGCAACATAGCGCGTTTTATCGTTTGGTTACTATTTCTTTGTCGGGCCGATTATGCGACACTGCGAGACGATTGACTGAGACTGTGGGGGTGGTACCGTTGTTTAAGTACAAGCTCCAGTTCGGTCCTGAGCACTGCTTTGGGGAGTGCGGGCCGGGTACGTTTTTGTTTGCATTGAGAAAGTTTGTAGGAGAATAGGTAAAAAACGGCATGGTTAGTAACGAGATAGTTGGTGGGGCCTCCTCAGTAATCGATCACTCGGGGAATCTACTTAGGGATGCAGGGCTTATTGGGCAGGCGCAATTACAGGTAGCGCAAGATGCGCGAAGTGAGGTTGGTTGCACAGTAGGTGAGTATCTCGTGCAGGCAGGGCTGATTGATGACGACGAAATTACCGAGTTTTATCATCAGACGCTCAAGGTCCCCCGTCTGACGCAAGACCGACTGCAGCACATTCCGCATCGTGCGATTGCGATGATCCCTCAGGACCTCGCCGCGGAATTTCGTGTCATTCCGGTTTCTCTGGATACGGATAACACACTGACCCTAGCGATGTCCGATCCGAGCAATCATCACGCACTTGACGAGATTGCCTTCTTTACAAACTGCTACATTGTGCGTGCCGTTGCTACACAGCGGCAGATCGCATGGTGCCTGGCAGAATACTACGGTTATGTAACTGCCCTGGGAGATGAAGTAACGCGATCTCCTCGCAAAAAAACCGCTTCCAAAATGCCCGCTCGGTTTGGAAGCAGCGCAGGGACGACAAGGCAAAGCAGTGACAGCGGTATGTTTGAGACCGGCTCCAAAGCGATCGGCACTTCGGATGGGATTCCCGAAGCCGTCGTCGATTCGGTAACACAAAAATACGAGCAAAGTCGCCAGATAATTCGCAATGGCAGCGTGGAGATCAGTCCAGAAATCTATATTAGCGACGCACTCTCTACTGCCGATAGTGGCACTTTGCCACCAATCGCGGTTGTTGAGACCAAGCGGAATCGAACCCAGCACGAGCTTTCAGAGCCCTCAGCCTTTGGGAAGTCTACGCTTGAGGCGATGGACACGCTTGCTTTTACGGAGTCTCGCGAGCAAGTCATTGATTGTTTGCTAAACGCGATTGGTAGCCACAATCGCGCGATCTTTTTTGTTGTCAAGCGGGGCGAAGTATGTCCGTGGAAAAGTCGCGGGATCCATCTCAGTGTGACAGCACAAACGCTTATGGTCGGGGATTTCTCTACATTGGCAACAGTTGTGCGCAGTCAGTCGCCTTACTACGGCGCGCCAAACGATGAACCCACGTGTGCGTTTTTATCGGTCCTTTTGGGCGATCTTCCCGACTACATTTGTGTGATACCAGTGGTCGCGGGCGGGCGCGTCATTGGCGTGTTTTACACAGACGGACCCGGAGCGGACAAACGCTGTGAGCAGATGCTTGCCGTGACCAAAGCCGCTGGGAAAGCGCTAGAGCGCATTGTTAGGGCCAATCGGGGACGCCTGGCCCGATAAACCGAGCCCGGCGCCGGGCGGCTTCACAAAACCAAGAGTTGAGTTCTTTGCCGCTCGCGCCGGAAGTCACTATGATGTGCGGGTGAGCAAAACGCCAACGGACAACAAGGTTATTACCGTCAAGGAGCAGGACGGCATTGCCGTGATCACTATCGAGCGTGAGGCGGCCATGAACGCTCTCAATCAGGTGGTTTTGTCTCGTCTCGCTGATGTGATCACGGAATTGGAGCAGACGCAGACTGTTCGCGTCGTGATCATCACAGGGGCTGGGCAGCGGGCCTTCGTTGCCGGGGCGGATATCAAAGAGATGATCGACTTATCGCCGTCCCAAGCGACGCGCTTTGCTGAGCTTGGTGCCGCGGCAATGGCCAAGATCGAGGACTCGCGGAAACCCTATCTCGCTGCGGTCAACGGTTTCGCCCTCGGGGGTGGATGCGAGCTTGCACTTGCCTGCGACTGTATTTACGCCTCGACAAACGCCAAGTTTGGCCAGCCCGAAGTGAAGTTGGGAGTGATCCCTGGGTTTGGGGGAAGTCAACGCTTGCCGGCTCGGGTGGGGCTCGGTCGTGCGCTTGATTTGATTATGACCGGGCGGATCATCAGCGCACAACATGGCTATGAGATTGGCCTCGTCGATCGATTATTCGAACCAGGCGACTTACTGGATGAGGTGCGCGGCATCGCAAGGCAGATCGTGGGCAATGGCGCGGCGGCGGTCGCCGAAGCCAAGCGGGTTGTCCGCGCCGGGCAGGCTGGGGCGACCTCGTTGGGGGTGGCCTTAGAGCAGCGCAGTTTTGGTGGCTTGTTTGCCACGTCCGATCAAAGCGACCGGATGAGAGCGTTTGTCGACAAGGCGAATCGTTAGGAAGGTACACGTGGATTTTTCGCTGACAGAGGAGCAAGAAGATCTGCAAAAGACTGTGCGTGCCTTTGCGACTTCGGAGGTAAAACCAAAAGCGGCGGAGATTGACTCTCAGCACCGCCATCCTAGCGAAGTCGTCAAACAAATGGCAGAGTTGGGACTGATGGGGATTTCCGTGCCAGAGCCATATGGTGGTGCTGGGATGGACAACATTAGCTATGTCCTCGCCATGGAGGAGATTTCGCGTGCGTGTGCATCGACCGGGGTAATCATGAGCGTAAACAATTCGCTGGTGTGCGACCCGATACTTCAGTTTGGTAGCGATGCGCAGAAACAAACCTACCTAGTGCCGCTGGCCTCAGGTGAGATGCTTGGATGTTTTGCACTTTCCGAGCCAGAAGCAGGCTCCGATGCGGCCGCGCAGCGAACCGAGGCGAAACGAGATGGCGATAGTTGGGTGATCCAGGGGACAAAAAACTGGATTACCAATGGTCCCGTTGCCGATGTCATGGTGCTGATGGCGATGACAGATCGGAGTTTGGGACATCGTGGGATCTCTGCGTTTCTGGTTCCCATGAATCAGGCTGGGGTTGTTTGCGGCCCGCCCGATCATAAGTTGGGGATTCGTGGGTCGCAGTCGTGCCAGATTTTCCTCAATGATGTTCGGCTTCCCGGAGAAGCGCTACTCGGGGATGTCGGACAAGGGTTTAAGGTTGCCATGAGCACTTTGGACGGCGGTCGGATCGGCATCGCGGCGCAAGCGCTCGGCATTGCCCGCGCATGCCTGGAGGAAGCGAGCGAGTACGCGGTGCAGCGCAAGACTTTTGGTAAGCCGATCGCCAAACATCAAGCGATCCAGATGAAATTGGCGGATATGGCAACCGAGTTGGATGCCGCGCGCCTGTTGACTCTGGACGCGGCTGCGTCGAAAGACCACAAGACCCGCTACGGAAAGGCCTCGGCGATGGCCAAACTCTTTGCTTCGGATGTCGCGAATCGTGCAGCGCGTGAGGCAGTACAAATTTTTGGCGGGAATGGCTATGTTTCGGACTATCCTGTCGAAAGACATTTTCGCGACGCGAAAATTACTGAGATCTACGAAGGGACAAGCGAGATCCAGCGGATCGTGATCGCAAACTATCTGTCGAAAGAATCATGATGTCGAAACACAAAGAATCCCTTTTTAAGGACAATAATTCCCTAGCAAAGGACTTTTTCTATGCATAGAGCTATGTTTCATGCGGTGGTTCGTGGATGTGGAGTGATTGCAATTACAATTACAGCGTTATGTTGTATCGGTATTACTGTCGGTTGTGGTGGTAAGCAAGCGACAGGGCAAAATGGCGCTGGAGCGAGCAAAAATGGCGGAAGCGAGCCCGTATCGGCTGAAACGTTAGAGGAGATCAAAGACTTTTTTGATCGCAAACGGGCCGTTGTCAGTAAATGTTTTGTATCTGCATGGGAGCAGGATGAAAAGGCGATGGGAGGAAAATCAACCGCCTACGTCACCATTACACTGCGTATATTAACTCGAGGCCGGAGCAAAGGCGCGCGCGTTGTTGAGTCTTCGGCCCAGTCCGAGATGCTCAATACCTGCGTCCTCGGTTTGGTAAAACAATGGACTCTTCCCAGTGTCGAGTCTGCGTTTGACTATTCGTACTCGTTTTCGTTTGCTCCTTTTTAAGAAATGCAATTTCACCTCAGCGAAGAACACCAGCTCGTCTCTGAAACCGCGCGGAGCTATGCCCGCCAGGCGCTGGCACCTGCGGCTGCAGAGCGGGATCAGAAGGGGATCTTTCCCCAAGCAGAACTCAAAGAGCTAGCCGACCTGGGGTTGCTCAGTGTGACCATTCCTGAGGCTTACGGAGGCGCCGGCGCCGATGCGGTGTCGTATTCGTTGGTGATTGCCGAGCTGGCACGAGTCGATCCCTCGGTTGCGGTGACCGTTGCGGTGACCAACATGGTTGCGGAGCTGATCTTCACGCACGGAAACAACAAGCAAAAACAACAATATCTTGGCGCTATCGCCGATGGCAGCTCGCTTTGTGGCGCATTTGCGCTTTCCGAGGCACAGGCGGGCTCGAATCCCGCCGAGATGCAAATGGGGGCAGTGCGTCACAAGGAGGGATGGAAACTGTCCGGTACCAAGCAGTGGATCACGAGTGGAGACCGAGCTGGGATCATGGTTGTGTGGGCGGTGACCGATCCTGCCGCTGGGTCGCGGGGGATCTCGGCTTTTTTGGTTCGGGGTGGAAGCCCGGGGTTGTCGACGGTCCGGCTCGAGGACAAGATGGGGCTTCATGGATCCACGACGGCAGAACTTGTGTTTGATGAGGTCCAGGTTCGCGATGAGGATCTCTTAGGTGAGCAGGGGGCTGGATTTGTGCTCGCTATGAAGGCCCTGGATGGGGGCCGGATTGGCATCGCGTCTCAGGCCGTTGGCATTGCGCAAGGTGCGTTGGATGCGGCAATCCAGTATGCAAAACAACGGCATCAGTTTGGCGTGCCCATCATTAAACATCAAGCTGTGGCGAGCATGCTTGCTGATAGTGCGACAGCGCTCGAGGCGAGTCGACTCCTAACCATGCGCGCTGCCTGGACCAAAGCAACTGGCAAAAAGCATACTTCCGAAGCATCGATGGCGAAGTTGTTTGCAAGCGAAAATGCGCTCAAGATCTGCGATGTGGCGATTCAAGTTCATGGTGGCTTTGGCTACACGCGACAGGCAAGGGTCGAGCAGGCATATCGCGATGCTCGTGCCGCCACGATTTACGAGGGCACTAGCCAAATTCAGCGCATTGTTATTGCTCGCGAGCTTCTCAAGGCGAACCAATCGATGGGGGGGCGTTCGGGATGAACAGGAAACGAAAAATCCGGATACTTGTCGCAAAACCAGGCCTTGATGGGCATGACCGTGGTGCGAAGGTTGTTGCTCGTGCTTTGGCAGATGCCGGGCATGAGGTGGTATACACGGGGCTTCATCAAACCCCGGCAATGATCGCCCAGGCTGCGATCGAAGAGGCCGTTGACGCAATTGGGTTGTCGATTATGTCCGGAGCGCATATGACCTTGTTCGCGGCTGTTCTCGATGAGCTAAAGCAGAGGCAGGCTGGGGATATTGTCGTGTTTGGCGGTGGCATTATTCCTCGTGCGGATCAAGAACCGCTGCGCAACATGGGGGTAAAGAAGATTTTTACACCCGGAGCGTCAACGAGCGAAATCAACAACTGGGTCGAAAGCGAATTGCGCCCGTTGCTGTCTGGGGATTCTTCATCTGACGATGAGTCCTTATCTGAGGGTGCTGCGTCAAAGCAACCCGAGCAAGATGAGCTGTGATGCGTGTCACCACGGTGAGTCTTTTGGGTCTCGTTGCGTGGCTGGAGGGCGCCTGTAGTGCAAGTGGGCCCAAACGGAAAGTTGAGCCCCCGAAACGGCCGGCATCAGAAAAACCGGCGACGCAACCCCGAGGCACGCAGAAACCGGAAAAAAAGCCGCCAACGGTGGACGAGCAGCGAATTGCGGCCTTAGAGGAGGCAGTCAATGCGACGCGGGCGCGCCGCCACCGCTGTTGGGAGGTTGCCCTTGCCGAGAGTCTCGATCTCCGCGGGACCATTGTGCTGGAGGTGGGGTTTGCCGGTCACGGGCGGGTGTCCAAAGTCACTGTGGTTCGCGATAGTACGGGGTCTTCACCTGCTGGTCTTGGCAAGGGCTCGGTCTTAGCGGAGTGTCTCGCATTGGTGTATCGCCACTATCAATGGCCAAACGTGTTTGCCCAAGGAGTCGCGTTTCAATTGCCATTTTCGTTTCGTCGGCCTTCCAGGCAATACACGGTATCGATCTCAGATGTGCAAAACCACATTCCAAAGCGGAAATTTTCTCACGCAAGCGGCAGCGTTGGCGTTGGTGGGGAAGCGGATGGCCGGGTAAGTGGCCATGTGATTCTCGATCGAAACAATACTGGAAATACAGCGATCAGTGTTTCGTTGGTCGACATGACGGACAAATCTCGGCTTTCGATCTTTGCTAAGGATGGCGCAGAGCTCGTCTACGTGGCCCAAGGCAAAGGGGTGTTGCACACGGGATGTCGCAGACAGCTGCTTGGCGCGAATACGGCAATATATCTGCCTAAGGGGACCTACGCTCGCTTTTCGCAGCGGGGTGGGAAAACAAAGCTTCTTCATGTCTCGGTTCCCGGTGGTGCAGAGCGGCAATTCCTTTCTCGGGCGGAGTTCATGCTTGCTGAGGAGTCTTCAACTCGTCAGGAATCGATTCCGGCACAGCGATGCAAAGCCAAGGGGATTGTGAAACGCGTCGCGCGCGTGTCTCCCCTGCGCATTGCCGGTGGAAAAGGGACCGTCCGCATCGTATTTGACGCCAGAAGTGTCAAGGATAGGGCCGTAGCTGGTTCTGGACAAATCGGTATGAGCATGGGAATGATCGCGTTTGATCCCGATGTAGAAATCCCCTCTCATGTTCACCAAACCTCGACGGAAGTCCTTGTTATGCTCGCGGGGGAGGGCGTTGCAAAAATTGGCAAGACCGAATTTCCGGTGCACGCTGGGCACGTGATCCAGATTCCACCTGCGACGCCCCATAGCTTTCGTGGGACCGGGGCCGAATCAATCCGAGCGATTCAGTTTTATACGCCCAGCGGCCCAGAGCAGCGGTTTCGCACAGCGAGAGGACGATGAGCACGGAGCCTTCAGCGGGGGCAAAGCCTTCAGCCGGGGGACAGCCGTCTTCCGGCAAGGAGCGAGTGAAGCGCGTCGTTTCTGGCGACATTCGTGCTGCGTCGCGACTGATGCGCGACCTTGATGATCGCGTTCCCGCTGCGATCTCACAATGGAAACAGCTTTATTCATATACTGGAAACAGCTATGTCGTTGGCGTGACTGGGAATCCGGGGACCGGGAAATCGACGATTGTCGATGCATTGGTGTGCTGGGCGCGCAATCAAGATCTTCGCGTGGGCGTCGTCGCTGTCGACCCGTCGTCACCGTTTACCGGGGGCGCGATCCTGGGCGATCGGATTCGGATGCAACGCCATGGGCTCGATCCCAATGTGTTTATCCGCTCGCTGGCGACTCGGGGCCAGCTGGGCGGACTTTCGCGATCGACCTTTGACGTCGTGTGTGTGCTCGATGCGATGGGCTACGATTACATTTTTGTTGAGACCGTTGGCGTCGGTCAGGATGAAGTCGATGTGATGCAAGTTGCTCATACCTCCGTCGTCGTGACAGTGCCCGGGCTCGGTGATGATATTCAGGCGATTAAGGCCGGTATCATGGAAATTGCCGATATCCTGGTCGTCAATAAGGCGGATCGGGATGGATCGGATCGGACGGTACGAGATTTGACGGCCATGTTAGGCCTGCGCGAGTACAAGCGAGATATCGGTGTGATCGAGACGATTGCCACACGGGATCAAAAGCCAGGCTCGGGGATCGCCGAACTTGGTCGTGCAATTGCAGCGCGGCGAGCGATAGCGCAAACCCAAGGGGCGCAGGAGCAGCGCGCGCGGCTAGTCGCTCATGTGCGACACATTGTTCGCGGTTTGCTCGCGGAGCGGGCCGAGGATGTTGTGGCAAGTCTACAAGCAACGGATTCACCGCGAATCCAGGCGCTAACGGATCGGGCTATCGATCCATATTCGGTTGCCGAGGAAATCGTCGTTTCTGCATGGCGCGGACGTGAGTTCACCAAAGAACACTGACGGGATAGCGATGAATGTGCTCATCGGGCGTGAGTACAATGAGATTGTGCTCGATTGCCTGCGCGACGAGTAGACGGTCAAACGGGTCTTTGTGGTGCTTGGGTAGTTCTGTTGCTCGGTAAATGTGGTTGCGTTGAATCGGAAGACGCGTGAGGTTCCAAATGACAGTTTGCTCCTCAATCCAAAGCCTCGGGGTTTGGGGGAGGCGGATCTTTCCCGTTGACCATTTCAGACTGATTTCCCACACGGAGACGTCACTCAAATGGAGGGGTTGGTTTGCGCCATCGATCGCCTTCGTGGCATCATTACTGATGTTCTCTGGTCGACTTGCGATCCATAGAAACGTGCACGTATCGAGGAGCATGAGACGCTAGCAGGCTAGGTAAGTCCCCACTGGGCAAGTTCTTCATCTGACAATGGTGCAAAGGCATCATTGTCATATTCAACCGGAGCAGATGTAGTTTGGCCGACTTTGGGTCGGCGCTTTACGGTCACGTCAACAGCAACCAACCGAGCAGAGGGCACGGTTCCGCGGCAAATGACAATATCCTCTCCAGCTTCTACCTCATTTAACAGTTTGGAAAGATGGGTCTTTGCCTCATGCGTTGTAACTTTTTTCACTTATCTTAGAGTCTATTATTAGAATGACTAAGTCAAGACTAAGTTAAGTATTATATAAATATACGCGCGTATTTTACTTCAGAAGTAGGAAATGCTACCATTTAGGTATGAAAACAGTTGTGTCAGAGAAGGGGCAGGTAACCATACCAAAGCAAATCCGTGATGAACTTGGATTGGTGGCGGGAACGACCCTGCATTTTAAAGCCGAAAACGGCAATCTCGTCGCCGTCAAGCATGTGTCCGAAGACGTGTTTTCTAAATGGCGTGGAAAGGGAAAACTTCCCGGCGGCGTATCTGTGGATAAATATCTGGCTGACATACGTCATGATCTCGGCAGTTGATAGTTCGGTCTTACTCGACGTCATTACCGATTCTCCCCATGCTGATGCTTCAGAGGCCGCATTACGTAGAGTATCACAGGAAGGAAGTCTTATCGTTTGTGAGTGTGTGCTGGCAGAGGTGAGGCCAGCATTGCGAAAAGACCAATTTGCAGAGTTTATGCAGGACTGGCAGCTACGATTTGTGCCGGCATCGATTGAGAGCGCGCTGCTTGCAGGCGATATGTTCACCCTCTATTTGCAACGTAAGGGAATGGCAAAGCGAGTTGTTGCTGACTTTCTCATTGGAGCGCATGCCACCGTTCATGCCTCGCGTTTACTTGCCAGAGATCGTGGATACATGCGCGACTATTTTAGCGAATTGACTGTTCTTTCAGGCGGCTAGCGCGGGTGGGATATGCTAAAATGAGCAGGATGGGTATGGGTAGACAGAGATAGACAGTGGACGAAGATAACAAACAGGCGCGGCAGTGGGTTGCGACTTGGAAACGGGCCGGAGCCGCGCTAGATGAAGTTCGGCGGCAGGAACTTATGTCGTTTTCCTATGACGAGAACTTTGCGCTCATTGACAGCATGCTGCAGTGGGCTTGTGACAATGCAACGCCACGTGTCTCTACAGGGCTTGTAGAACAACAACGGTTGTTTCAGCTGCTACGTGCGCGCTCAAAGAAGAACCAGAAATCTTAGATAAATTGAACAGTATGCTCGACCAAAATTTGGGTTGAGAGAACCTTGCCGGACGTAGAAAAGTTTCTGTTCGTGCGTTGTGGATACCGTGTCGGTAAATGTGGTTGATGCGGGCGAAGAGGTGTTTCGTCCGTCATGATATGAGGGTTCGTCAGTTTTGCAGATTGGGGGTATGATTGGGATTATAGAAGAGGGGGGCAGGTGATGGCTGCGACACATGCAGAGTTGTGGGACAACCCGCTGGGAACGGATGGTTTTGAGTTTGTCGAATACGCCGCACCGGATCCGGCGGCGCTGGGGGCGTTGTTTGAGCGGATGGGGTTTGTTTGTGTCGCGAAGCATCGATCGAAGCGGGTGCTTTTGTATCGCCAGGGGGATGTAAATTTTATCGTCAATGCTGAGCCGGGGAGTTTTGCGCAGTCTTTTGCGCGGGTCCATGGGCCGAGCATTTGCGCGATGGCGTTTCGGGTCAAAGATGCCGCTTTTGCATATTCGCAGGCTGTTGCCAAGGGGGCCTGGGGGATCGATGCGAAGGTCGGGCCGATGGAGCTAAACATTCCCGCGATTAAGGGGGTGGGGGATAGTTTGGTTTATCTTGTCGATCGGTATGGAGACCAAGGGACGATTTACGATGTCGATTTTGTGCCGCTTGCCCGTGAGGGGACTGATTTAGCCGGCAAAAGCGCTCGGATGGTAGGGGCCGGCTTATCGTATATCGATCATCTCACGCACAATGTTCATCGCGGCCGCATGGATGAGTGGGCGGCGTTTTATGAGCGATTGTTTAATTTTCGCGAGGTTCGCTATTTCGACATTGAGGGCAAGCAGACGGGGTTAAAAAGTAGGGCCATGACAAGTCCGTGTGGGAAAATTCGCATCCCCGTCAATGAGTCTGCCGATGATCGATCGCAAATCCAAGAGTATCTCGAGGCATACCGCGGTGAGGGGATCCAACACGTGGCGCTGGGGACCGGTGATATTTATTCAAGTGTCGAAACGCTGCGGGGTCGTGGCATTGCGCTGATGGATACGCCGGACAGTTATTATGACGGGGTGGACAGCCGGATTGCCGGACATGGGGAGGACTTGGAGAGATTGCGCGCCAACCGCATCTTGATTGATGGTGCGCCGAGCGAAGGCCAAGGGACGTTATTGCAGATATTTACGGAAGCAGTGATTGGGCCCATCTTTTTTGAGATCATTCAGCGGAAGGGAAATGAGGGGTTTGGCGAGGGGAACTTTCAGGCTTTGTTTGAGTCGATGGAGCAGGATCAGGTTCGGCGGGGGGTGCTGGAGTGAGGGTGCAAAACTGTGTGCGTTTGGAATGTCACGGGGGGTGGGGGCTCGAGAGTCGTTGCCTGAGAAAACGAGTTTTTGCGACCGGTGTGTGGCAGCGCGGCAGGGCATGGGTCCGTGCTCAAGCATGCGCGCGCAAGTTCGTTGGGAGCAAAATGCGCAGGAGACTTGAGTTGTGCGTTGTATTGGTGGGTGCGCTGCGAACTGCGCGCGGACCCATGCCCTGCCGCGCTGCCACGTTTCGTGAAATATCGAGCAGGGATTACGGGGAGGGGGCTCGGGCAGGCACGCGCAAGTGCGTTGGCGGCCCTTCGAGACGCGCGTTTCGTGGTCGGATTTCCAGACAAAGTGCCGTCCACCCTGAGCCGCGCGCAGCGCGAGTCGAAGGGGGAGGGCTAAATAGATGAAGAAGCCGATTGTATTGCCGCGGTCGGAGGGGATGGTGTCGCGGCAGGCGCATGTGGATGTTCCTGATGGTAGTTACGAGCGGGAGGTGGGGCGAGAAGGTTTTTTTGGGGCGGCGACGCATTTTTATCACCGGCATCCGCCGACGAGTTGGACTGGGATCGAAGGGCCGCTTCGGCCGCGGGCGTTTGATACCAACCAGCTGGATCAGGGCGGTGAAGCAACGGAAATAGGTCCCTTGTCAGCGCCGGTGCTTGCGGCAAATGCGTTTGCCAGTGTTCGTTTGTGGCGATGTCGTCAATCGATGTCTCAGCTGGCGCGCAACGCGGATGGTGACGATTTGTTATTCGTACATCAGGGGTGTGGCGAGCTGATGTGCGACTATGGTCATTTGTCGTTTCGCGATGGGGACTATGTGTTGATACCACGGGGGACGCAATGGCGGATTGAGGTAGCCAATCCTGCAACGCTACTGATGATCGAGGCGACAGGACATGGGTATCAGTTGCCAGATCGGGGGTCGCTTGGTCAGCATGCGGTGTTTGACCCAGGGATGCTGGACACGCCCAAGCTCGATGGCGAATTTAAAGCACAAACGTCCGAGGAGTCTTCAACCTGTAAAAAGTCTTGGCAAGTTCGGGTCAAGGCGCGTGGTAAGTTATCGACGATTTCCTATCCCCATAACCCTTTGGATGCAATCGGGTGGAAGGGGACGTTATGCCCGGTGCGGATCAACTGGCGGGACATTCGTCCCGTGGTCAGTGCCCGCTACCACATCCCACCGTCGGTGCATACGACCTTTGTCGGGCATCGTTTTGTGGTTTGCACGTTTTGTCCGCGACCGATTGAAACGGAGCCCGGCGCGTTGAAGGTGCCCTTCTATCACTCCAACGACGATTTTGATGAGCTTATCTTCTACCACCAGGGAAAATTCTTCAGTCGGGATCAAATCCATCCCGGCATGGTTACCTACCATCCCGCCGGTTTGCCCCATGGGCCGCACCCCAAGGCCTACGAGGCGAGTTTGGTCAACCCGCAGACCCATACGGATGAGGTTGCGGTGATGATCGACACTCGAGACCCGGTGGCGTTGTCTCCGATCGTTGATGCGATCGAGCAATCCGACTATGTTGATTCTTGGCAGGGGCTTATAGAAAAGAGCCATTCGGAGGGAGCGGGATGAAACTGGGATCGCTCCGCAAGGGAAGAGACGGTCAGCTTGTGGTTGTCTCCCGTGATTTGTCGCGCGCCGTCAAAGTTCCCGCGGTTGCAAACACGTTGCAAGCGGCTATCGATGACTGGGGGCGGGTGGCGCCCAAACTCGCCGCTGTGGCCGAGATGTTAGACAGTGGGGATTGCCGCGACGTCCTTTGCGCTCGATCAGGCTGCGCTAGCGGCTCCCCTGCCGCGTGCCTACCAATGGATCGATGGCAGTGCCTACGTCAACCATGTCGAGCTGGTTCGCAAAGCGCGTGGTGCCGAGATGCCAGAGAAGTTTTGGACCGATCCGCTGATGTACCAGGGCGGGTCTGATGTGCTGCTGGGTGCCCAGGACCCGATTGTTGTTGGTGATCCGAGTTGGGGCATTGACCTCGAGGCAGAGCTCGCCGTGATTACCAATGACGTCCCTGCCGGCGTTTCCGTAGACGCAGCCAAAGGGGCGATCTGCCTGGTGATGTTGGTCAATGACGTGTCCTTGCGCAACTTGATCCCAGACGAGCTCGCCAAGGGGTTTGGGTTTTTGCAGTCGAAACCCCCCAGCGGATTTTCCCCGGTTGCGGTGACCCCGGACGAGTTGGGGGCCGCGTGGGACGGTGGCAGGATGCACCGCAGCGTGCATGTGTTTGTCAACGGGAAACGCTTTGGCACCCCATTTGCTGGCGATGATATGGTGTTTGATTTTCCGACCCTGATCGCGCACGCTGCCAAGACCAGACCCCTTGGTGCTGGGACGATCATTGGCTCGGGGACGATCTCGAATATCGATCGCTCCAAGGGGGCTGCCTGTATCGCGGAGCGGCGCATGTTGGAGGTTCTATCGACGGGACAGGCTACCACTCCCTTTTTACAATTTGGCGATCATGTGCAGATCGAGGTACTCGATGACGCGGGGCAAACAATTTTTGGGATGATCGATCAGACGGTCACCTGCGGGAGCCGCTAGCGAGGCGTAATCAGTGACCCGCCAACCCATTCCACCGCATCTGCGCCAGTACGTGGTCACCCAGGATTATGACCAGTACGATGAGATTGACCAGGCAGTGTGGCGGTTTGTCCTATTGCAAACCTATGATCGACTGTGCGCGTCCGCCCATCCAGCCTACGCGCAGGGACTTGCTCAAACCGGGATTTCGGTAGAAAGGATTCCTCGTATTGCCGAGATGGACGATTGTTTGGCCGAGTTTGGCTGGGGAGCTGTTGCCGTCGACGGATTTCTCCCGCCGCGCGCATTCCAAGAGTTTCAGGCGCTTGGGATCATGACCATTGCCGCCGAGATCCGTCGGCCCGGAAACCTCGCCTATACACCGGCGCCCGATATTATTCATGAGAGCGCGGGGCATTCGCCAATTGTCCCGGACCCGACGTATCGTAGCTTTTTGCAGCGAATCGGCGAAGTTGGCGCCAAAGCATTTTCTTTGCCGCAAGACCGTCGCCTCTACGAAGCGATATATCGGTTGTCGGAGCGCAAGGAGGATGTTACGTCAACCGCGGCGCAGATAGCACAGGCAGAGCTGGATGTCGCTGATGCCCAAGTGGCGGTTACATCCTTAAGCGAAGCGGCGCTGGTTTCGCGTCTTCATTGGTGGACGGTTGAATATGGATTGGTTGGGACGTGCCAGGATTATCGGTTATACGGCGCGGGATTGTTGTCTTCTTTAGGGGAGAGCCACTTTTGCCATGATCCTTCCATAACCAAGATTCGGCTCAATCCAAAATGTATCGATGTCGGCTACGACATCACACGCCCCCAACCGCAGTTATTTGTCGCCGAGGATTTCGCGCACCTAAACTGGGTCTTGGACGAGGTTGCCGAAACCTTGTCGCAGCGATTGGGAGGCGCAGTTGGTGTTGCCCGTGCGCGGGCTAGTGGTGAGGTCGCGACCGTCGGTTTGGATTCTGGTGCCGAGATCATCGGTATGGTGGCGGACGCTTTGGAAGACGAGCACGGTGTCATATGGCTGGCGCTTCGTGGGGAGTCCTCAACAGGTGGAGGGTGCGCGCTGTCCTATGCGCAAACCCTCGTTGAAGGCGATGGCCTGTCCACCATTGCAGACGGCCTAGCGACTCCGATCGGCGAGTTGGCGGATGGCGGCTGTTTGTCGCATTTGAGCGCGTCTGCGTTTTGTCGTCGGTATGTCCGAGATGGACGGGTGAGCCTATCGTATCGATCTGGGGTTACCGTCGTGGGACAATTCGAGCGGGCTTTGACTCGTCCCGAGGGAGGACTACTCGCCGTCGAGATCGCCGACTATCGAGTTACCCGCGGAGAGCAACGCCTAGCCCAGGGCGGAGTCACGATGATGGTTGCCGGGACCAAGGTCGCAACGGTATTTGCGGGGCCTGCAGATTCGAGATATTGGCCAGATACCGAGTTCTCTACCAAGCGAATTCCCCACGGGAAACAGCGTTTGGGTAAGGAGAGGCAATTGCTCGGCCTCTATCGCGAGGCGCTTGCGTTGTGGCAGACCGAGTCAACCAGCGGAGAGTCTTTAGCCCGTGAAGAGTCGCGGGAACAGTTGCCCACCGCGTTTGCGCCGATCGCGACGGCGCTCGAACGCGACTTTCCCGATGATTGGCTTCTGCGGTGGAACTTGCTTGAGTGTCTTTGCAAGCAAGATAGTGGTTCGGCACTGGCTGGTCGTTTGCGCGACCAGTTGCTGGCGATCGAAACGCGATTTGCTAAAGACGCTCCGATCTCAATGGGGCTCAATTATCTGGCGGAAGCGATTGGTTCCAAAGTATTGCCAACGTCAGACAACACATAGCGAACTTGATTGAAATGATGTGTAGTCCTAATCTGAAGTTCCTAAGCAGATACTGCAAAAACCACTATGGTTTCGAAAAGATAGCGTCGAAACAGCTGCAGCATTCTGCCTACACCGCAATGGTTTTAAGCAAGTCGAAGGCTTGTTTCTGTTTTTGACTCGGAGTGGTTACGATTTCAAAAAAGTGATCGTGGTTAACGTGGCCAGTGAGTTGGCAGCGGTTTTTGACAATTTGGCTGAGGAGTTTGAGAAGTGTTTGGTAGCTATGGGCTTCGGTCTCGTTGTCGAGGGATTTGGAATGGACCTTTTGGAGTGCCGGATCCGATCTGACTGCCGGCGCGACGGGGTCACGATTCTTTTTTGCTTGCTGATCTTCATCCGCAAACAGCAATGGCCGCCATGCTTCTATCATGTGCCACTGGACATAATAGGCGAGCATGCACAGAAAGATGTGAGCTTGTACGCGTCGCTCCAAGTAGTGACGAATGGGACGGATCTTGAGGTCCATCGTCTTCATGGACCGAAATGCACGCTCGACACGGCTGAGATTCTTGTAGCTTCTCACGGCATCCGCGGCAGAAAGTCTCTTGGCCGAGACACTCGTGCGAATCACATAGACCCCATCGAGAGCAGCTTCTGCTACGGCAGCGGATTCATTGATTCGAAAGTGGAAGGATTCATCATCAATATCTAGGATAAAATGTTTGGCTACCTTGTACTTGTTAATAATCTTTCCCACACGCACACCAATTTGGTCTTTGCCAAGAATTTTGTGTTTCCGTGACGCAGTAGATTTTTTTGTAGAAGTTGCTGCTTTGTCACGTTGAAGCTTAGCTCGCCGCACGCTGGACTGAATCTTCTCAAGTTCCTTTTGGGTTGCCTCTAACAACGACCGGCGTTTTCGAGCACGCAGCTTGGCCAGCTCGGTATTTCGGCATGCGATCAATCGTTCCTCGGGATAGTCTGGATGAGATAGCTCGAACAGGTCTCTTTCGTCAAAGAGACCGAGTTGAAGATGTTTCTTTTCGACAAGGGTACGAATGGTCTCGGATTTGAGTGCCGTAATCCACTCCACATTGTCTCGTTGTCGGAGAGACTCGTCGATTAATTTTCCTGAGATCATGCCACGATCGCCAACCAAAATCATAGATTCGATGCCAAAGCGATCTTCCATGGCTTTGACCTGAGGCATGAATGTTTTCGTGTCGGCTGTGTTGCCAGGAAAGACAGAAACCGCAATCGGTCGACCGACCTCGTCGGTGAGTACGCCATAGTTCACCTGTAACTTGCCCTTTTTCCCATCGCGGTTATATCCCAGTGCAGCGAGAGGACAGCTTGTTCCCTCGAAGTAGCTTGAGCTCAAGTCGTAGAGCACCTGTCCCCCTTCGCAAAGATGCCGTGCTGCGAGTTTGTTTTCGATCGACCCTTGTCTTTCTAACAACCAGTCCATCGCTGCGTACAGATCGTCCTCGTCTGTCTCCCCTAGGTTGAGCATTTGCGGCAGTGTCGTCACTTCCCACCACCGAGTATTGGCTAGCTTACTGTTCTTGTTGTTGTCGGGTTCCAGAATCCGTCCCACGATCATTGCCACCACCAAATCCCGTTGTCGGCTCCGCCGTGCGCCGACTAAGGATTCCAACCGCAAGCGTTTGATGGCGCGCATCACGGCCTCGACATGGCCATGATGCCAAGATTCGACTTGTTGAAACGCGGTCTTTGGCGACCAAAGGGGCTCCCCTTTCAGCGACCGACGTAATGCTTCGATGGCTTCCTTTGGCAATTTTGACAGGTTTGCCAGGGTGCGGGTTTTGACCTTGCCATTCTCGCGATATCCTTCCCGCAACAAAATGGCTGGTGGCGAATCACGATTGGGGATCGTGGCGATATACATGCCAACATAGTATATGAATATAACCATAGATCAATGTCTATGATGATAATTGTTTGCAACAATAACAACTATTACATGCCAACAGACTGCGGCGCGAGTCACTTCTTATTACGCACAAAAGCCCTGATTGCGCCGATACTGGCGCAATCAGGGCTTCAACAGCCTAGGAACTTCAGCCTAATACGACAACACCCCCACGTCGAATGACGTAGAGGATGTCCAGAGCCTTGATGGGCTCTCTGTAACAGGGGGCAATCGCCTGGGCAGGTGTGAAATCGTGCGACTAGCGGGTGAGTTTCTAAGTACCTGAAAGCTAGGGAAATACCTGTTGCTCAAGGCAAATCAAGATGCTACTTACCTACATAGTAGTGAGGTAGCGTACTTCAACATACTGTTTTCAGGTGTTAGTTAACCTAATTGCCTGAAATATAGTCATTCTGTGGCTTTAGATAACGGTTGACACGGTTAAGCATCTGTTGTCTGATTGCAACAACATTAATTATGTAAAATAGCAGCAGTGATGCAATTGGTCGCATCGTTTACGTTTTTTGTGCGGAGTAATTCGTGGAGGTTTTGTTGATGATTCCTGAGCAGTACGGACAAGTAAGGTGGGGACGGCGGTTCGTTGGTTGGGGAACAGTACTGGCGATATTGTTTTGCTTGCACAACACTGCGTTGGCAGATGGCCCAACTGCATCGCTGTCGCTTCATACCCTGGTCGAAGACGAAACGATTTGCGTTTCCGCAGGCGCGCTCGGCCATGGACAAGGCCTTTCGATTGCCTCTGTCGAGGGAATCTCTGAGGCTGGGGATGAGCGACTGTCGTCGTACCTGTCCATTCACCCGCTGCAGACCGAATTCCCCCCCAAGGCGACCGATGGTAGCGCTACGGTTATTACCTTAGACGGCTCCAAGAGCCGCGATCCCCTCGGACAGAATGTCACCCGGGAATGGATGCAGGTTTTCCTAGAAGACGAACCAGCGCTCGCCATTACGGTCCAGAAGGGAACCGCGGGTTTGTCTGCTGAAGTCAAGGCACCTGAGGTGACGTGTCGGACAACGTTTACGATTCGCCTAGCCGTCGGTGATGGGACTTGGACGACCTTTGATGAAGTCAGTTTTGACGTCGTGCCGGAGACCGAGGGGTCGGATTGCTCGGACAGCAAACACAGAGTTCCTGCGAATGTTCCCTATCCGCACATGTATGAGGCCTGTCTCGCCGCTCATGAGGTGAGCGCAAATGCCCACGACCTCGGTAGCAAATCGCTGCGCGAAGTGCGCCTGCTGATGTTTCAGCTAGTTTCGACCCGTGCCGTGCTCGTTGAGAGGTGTGGTGAGATGGCGCTGGAAGGCAAGTCTGCTCCAGCTGCCGAGCGGTTAATCATCGAGGCCGACGAGCAGCTATTGGCCCTGGCCGAGGAACTCCAGCGTCGCGACCCGAGTCTTGCAAACGCTGCGGTATTGCTGATTCCCGATGACGAAGGTATCCATGTTTTGGGGCTCGAGACCATCGAGCAAACCGTTCATTTTGCCAAGCCCAAAGACATGGTCTACGTGTTTGGTGGGGTTGATGTGTTTCCTGAGGCGCTGAATCCAGGTGTGATTGTCGTCGAGAGCGTCTCGCAGGGCATTCCGACGCCGGCCCACGGCGAGGTCGCGCTGGTTCCGGTAGATCATCGGTTTTTCCCTGTGTGTCTGGTTCGCGGCGTGACTTCGGCCAGCGCGGGGGAGAAGGTTACACTATCAGCCGCAGACAGCTACGATATCAATGGCGAGGCACTGACCTATGAGTGGTTCCAGACTGACGGAGTCAAAGTTGCCGCGATTGATCAGTGTAAGACTGAGGAGTGTACCTTTACGACACCCGAGACGCGCAACGGGACGAGGATTCCGATCCGGGTTCGCGTCAAGAATCAAAAATCGCAAATTTGGAGTGAGCCGACCTACTTTACGGTGTCGGTCGCTGGAACCTTGGTCGGCAAGACGCGAATTATTGAGGCCAACCAATTTACCACGGGATTGGATGGTTGGCTCAATGAAGTCAATCGCAAACCGTCGGAGACTGAGCGTGTCGAGGGCAAAAATGCCCTGGACTACCCCGCCGAGTGGGACAAGGAAAAGGGCATTGTAAAGATCCCATGGGAATCCGAAAACGAGTACCAGGGCATCTACAAAGACTTTGATTTGACAGGACAGTGGTACCCTGACACTCCGCTGGGAGTGCGGATCCGGGCCCGTGCCGAGTCGACCTATCAAGGCACCAAAGAAAGATGGGCCAACCACCCAAAGACCGTGATCATTGAGATTCGCGATTTATCCACGGTCAAGACCGAGGAGTTCCGGGATGGGGAATATCACGGCCTCGAGCGGCTGACCCCAGCGGAGCGTATCTATCAGCATCGTTTGGTATTGACGTCTTCGGATTGGCCGGACCAGACAATGCACCGGATTGAGATTGGTGAGCTGCTGCGAAGTCGAGGGATCACGAAGTTCCAGGTGGCCTTGATCCGGCAGTCGTATACCAACAATCTATGGTTTCAGTCGCTCGAGATCGACGAATTCCGGTTGGAGACCCAGGACGAGAGCGATTGGGATCCACCGCCAATCGCCCAGGGGCGCGTAACGGATGCTGCGCTTGACGGCGAGGCGGACAGCAAATCGGCGCTGTCGGTAGAGGCCATCTCGGGCAAGGTCTATGGTTATGGAGCGGGTGGCAAAGATGGGATTTGCTTTACGCCGCCAGCGAACTATTCGGGAAGCGATTTTGCCCATGTCACCCTATCGGATCGGTCAGGAAAACAGGCAACAACCGTAGCCTCTTTTGAGGTGCGAAACGGAGAGGGCGACGATGATCCACCGGTTGCCTTTTGTGCGGGAAGCGCCCGGGCGATTGTCGCGTATCCTGGGGATAACGTTGAGCTCAACGGCCTCGCCAGTTACGACCCCGAGGGTGCCGCGCTGAGTTATGAGTGGCGGGCCTCTGCCGGTGCATTGATCCGGGGAGTGGACGACGACGACAGTCAAGGGAGCAAAACCGTTGGTGCGGCGCGCGCAGTGTATACGGCGCCAGAGCAGCCTGGGGCCCATACGTTTACGCTCGAGGTGTGGGAGACCGGCAAAAAAGACGGACCGCACTCGACATGTACCACACAGGTTATGGTCAAAGCCTTTCCCGACGAGGCAGACCACCATGTATGTCCCGCAGATCCCGAAAATGCCTTTTTTGATCTGGCCGACGCGTTGGCCGAGGCCAAAAACGGCGATGTCATTCGCTTTTGCGCGGGTACCCATATCATTGGTGGCGGCAACAAGTTTTGGACAATCACCAAGGCTGTGACGCTCATATGCGAAGATCGAGAAACCACCATCTTACGTGGCGCCGATCCAAAGCTACCCGTTTTAACCGTGCAGAGTTCTAACGTGCGGGTATTGGGATGCACGATCGAGCATGACTTCGATGGGATTCATGTGAAACCCATTGCCGCAACGAAGAAAAAGAGTGTCGGCCGCTATCATTGGGAGCTGGGTGGCTGGACCGATAATGTACACTTCAAGAATAACCGCCTTGCCGTGGACGGAGTTGGCTTTAAGTTCTACGGAGAGCAAGCCGCCAGGATATTGTCGACCTCGAATGGGGCAAGCAATGTGCACATCGCCAAAAACATCATCGAGGCTCGCTTGGGTTGTGTGGAGTCCAACAAGGGGGTCACCGGCGCGCTGACGATCACCGAGAACGACTGTCTTGGATACGAGGACATCGGACTCGATATCACGTATAGAAATAAAAGTAGCAACCTGGACCCCAGGACCGATAAGACCAAGCTGACGGTCAAGGACAATCTGTTTTTGGGGATCGGTGATCCGATTCAGACCCGCATCCTTACAAGGACGGGACGCAAGTATCGCAGAGCCGTACACTATCGCAAAAATAGCTACGCTACCCGGCAGCGCGAAGCGATGCCCTACGTTACGGTCGAGCCCATTGACATTACCCGCAAGACAGACATGGCATCATGCGGGCCGGCTGACGACCCATCCGATTGCGCACCGCTATCCGTGCACGCCACGCGCGCAGACGACACGCTGCCGTTTTCGCGGCAGGCCTTGGCGCTGTCTGGGGATACCGATGCGATTGCGACAATCTTATCGCTTCCTCTCGATGGGTGGATTTGGTGTGGCGACCAAAAGATCGATTGGTTTCCCGTCAATTTATGGACTGAGTTGGGGGTGACCGCCCAGGATTGCTTTTACGCCCCAGACCCCGGGTTTTTATATGGGGATGATCCGTTTGCGATTGGCATTGTGATCGGCGACAGCGAAATGAACGATGTTGATGTTCCCGTTCATGTCGATCGTTTGGAAACACCGGCCCCCAAAGTCAAACAGGCCTTCGCCGCCGATGGAGAATTCCATCCGACGATCGAGGTCGCGCTGTTTATTCGCGACCCGGATGGGGATACCGATCTCAAAGCCGAGCTCGATTTTGGCCCCCGCTATGGGACGGTGACAATTGTCCACGAGATATTGACCTATACCGCTTTTGGTTCGACCTTGGACGACGATTGTCTCCAGCTGACCATTCGTGACTCGGGCGATGCCAGTTACACCCGGGGGATTTGCTTTAACAAAGACGGGGCAAAGATTGTCGACCCGATTGCAATCCCGGATCCGCGTAAAGACGCAGACGCTGATACAGAAGACAGCGGGGTCGCCGGCCTTGCTCAGAAGAGCGCCGAGAAGGAAGATGTCCCAAAAATTTCGCGTGGTCACTACGTCAACGACGGCAAAGTCCGCGTGGGTACAACCATCTTTCAGATCGATGGCGAGGGAAACATCGCAAGTGAAAAACAGCCCATTGACTTTGTCGTGTCCAAGGATGCCTATCCCGAGCCCGGCATCGTTACGCTTGCCCACGCACTGGAATCTGGCCAAGGGAAAACCATCTATGTCGAAGCCGGCATTTATGACGCGACGGGGCTCATCGTCCCCGCTGGCATGAGCATGTTTTGTCACGATGATGCCGTGATCACCGGGACTGTGACCCTATACAAGGCGATTGGTGCGCGATTTTACAACTGCAAGATCGAGGGCGATGTCGATTTTGGTGGGTACGGCTATAAGACATACTACGAAACCGGGACGCGATCGCATTACACTCGGTACAAAGGAAATTACAAAAGAGGCACATACAACTACTTTAAGCAACCGTATCCCGAGACCTACAACGTCCATTTTGAAGCCTCTGAAGTCACCGGTTCGTTTTTGTTGACGCCTCCAGAGCAAGGCACCCATCAGTATAACTGGAAATGGAAAGACAAGAACACGCCAAAGCCCAATATGCCACGTGGCCCCGATACCAACCCCGCACCGGCTATTGTCCTGGCGAAGACAACGGTTGGCGGGACGATCCCCGAGGCAATGAATGTATCGGTTGTGGATACCTTAGATGGCATTGGTCCGGTCCTCACCGCGGAGGAGACTGATTGGGTCGTATCGATGTCGGCGTATCTGGCTCCCGGTGTGACGACCTTGGCTGCGGCGGTCAAGGCTGCGGGCGTCAACAATAACTATATATTTTTAAGTGCCGGTACCTATAACGGTTTAGAGTCCGTGGATTATCGCGGGGTGACGACACCGATCTCGGTGGGTAACGTAGTAATCGAGTGCGCTCCTGGAGTGGTGATCACCGGAGGAATCAATCTGTCTGGGACCACACTACGCGGATGTCCTGTAACAGGGACCGTGTCGATCTTAGGTTCTGCCGTAATCGAAGACAGCCATATCCAAGGTGATGTCGATTTGGGCGGCGCTACCTATCGTAAGTATGCCGAAAAATCGAAAGTTTGGACGCAACAGGTTCCCAGGACAACGAATGTAACGGTGACAGATAGTCTGATTGAAGGGCACGTGAAGCAGCAGATTGTCAATATCAACGATTACACAGGAGGAACAAATTACGTTCGCCGCACCCACGAAAACCTCCCGAAAGGCAGAGTCAAACATCCGGGTACGCTTCGGTTTGTCGACTCGATGGTGACACAGACTGTGCGCGTGTCGCTCGAGGTGATCTGGGATGGGGACTCGAGGGGCGAGGCGGCCGATGTCGTTGCCGGCGACGGGATTGTGGTGCCCCCGCTAAGGGTCGAGGTGATCGAGGATACACCGGTCGAGTTTGTCCTCGATGCCAAGCATTTTGCCCCGGGCCGGTTGCGATACATCATTACCTCGTTGCCCGCTCACGGGCGCGCTGAGATCTGGCCCAGGGATGCGACCGAAGGAGACGGGACTGAGGGGGTCGCGCTTGCCGTCGGAGACGAAGTCTATCCCAGCAACCCCAATAACAAATTTGTCTATACCCCGGATGCAAATTTCCCCGGAGGGGCAGATGACCTCGCAACCGATATCCTTGGCTTCTCCCTACATCACGGTGACGTCGATGGAGAGGGCGCCGCAGCCCAGGTGGAATTTTCGGTCCAAGGCGTAGACGATGGTCCGGTGTTTGTCGATGAGGAGGCTTCGGTCGCTGCAGATAGCGAGCACTACATCGAGATCCCCAAAGATAGTGTGTCGGACCCCGAGGGGGATGGTCCCTTTACGCTGACATCGGCGACGGTTTTGGGGGTTGATGGTGGTGAGGCTGGCTCCGTGCACATCGGCGAGGGCTTGCGCATGATCTATCGCGCGCCAAAGCACAACTTTGAGGGGGCGGTCATTCGCTACCATGCGAAGGACATCAACGGCACGGTCTCGAGCGAACCGGGCATTGTGATTGTCAAACGGATCGAAAAAGAAGAAATCGTCGTGCACACAACGGTAAAGGCCGGCTCGCGGGCGGCCTTAGCGCTGCCTGCGCCCAAACCGGTTACATCGGCCAAAGCGGCCACCGAAGGTATCACCCGTGAGATTCACGATATCGTTAAGCCGGATATTGTGGTCGCCGCCGATGGTTCGGGGTTGTATAAGGACTTGTGCCAGGCTCTAGATTCGATTGGATCCGAGCATCATCAGCGATTGATCACAACGGGGATGACGGTTTTGGTTCTTCCGGGCTCTTACGTGCTCGATCCGGGGTGTACCCTGTATCCCGGGGTCAACCTCATTGGCCGTGATAATCCGATCCTATACGGGCAATTAAATACCTTTGATCTGCTGCCAGCGGATATTCGAGGGTTTACGTTCGCGGCCGGATTACCGCCCGAGGAGCGACTACAGGTCGAGCGGCTTGACGAGCTCGGCTTTGTGACCCGCACCGCTGAGGAGATCCAAGCGGGGTTCCCGGCATCCGGTAACTGGTTCGTCGGGCCTGGCACCTACTCGGGGGGCACGGATGATGCGGGCAATCCGAAGCCGATCGTGGTCCGTGGTGGACGAATATTTTGTTCGCCGGACGCAATTTTCGAAGGACCGATTTCGATCCAGGGCAATCCGACCTTTGAAGGGTGCCACTTCCGCAGCACTATCGATTTGGGGAAATTTAGCAGCTACTATGTAATCGGGAAGAACAAAGGTAGGAAAATCTACACCCGTCACTCTCAGGCGATTTCAAAACGGGTAATCTTTATCAACTCGGTGATCGATGGCTCGATTACGCAACCTCCGCGTCCTGCGCCGAGGACTCTAGACCGGAAGGCCTCCAGTGCGTTGGCATCACATGATTATCCCGGTGTGCATAGGCGGCATCCGGTGGGGACACTAACGCTCACCAATACGACCGTGACACAAACGGTTGGGG
Source organism: Kofleriaceae bacterium (assembly GCA_965223575.1). GTDB lineage: Bacteria > Myxococcota_A > Polyangia > Haliangiales > Haliangiaceae > CBDCWZ01. The sequence continues at coordinate 129,359 of CBDCWZ010000047.1, read as the reverse complement.
TGGCGTTAAGCGTCATTGATAGTACGAAGGCGATTACGGGCCAGGGGGTTCGGATCAAGCGCTTCCAATGGAAACAAGTTGGCTATGCAAAGCGCGGTGGGGGCCGGGCGGGTCGTACAAAATACTATCGGGTGCTTGAGCAGTTTGCCGGTAATCTTTGGATTTTGGATAATGCATTTTGTGGTGCTTCTGAGGAGTTTGAAACTCAGCTAGTTGCCAGTGATAAGGTCGAAGAGCACGAGTTTTATGAGCTCATCAAATACGTTGTCGAGGCAGGCGATCCGCGTGGGTATAGGATTGAGAAGCTCGGGTGTCCGCTACATGAGGAAGCCGAGCGTGCCGCACTGGCGAAGTTTTTAGAAAATGCTGATGATGGGGAGGAGGATACGAGCAGTGCCGCCGACCAGAGTGTCGCCAAGAGTGCGCGAAAAGTAGCCTCTGGGGGCGAAATGGTGTATCTCGCCTCGGAGCCTCGCTATTGCCAGGTGGAGGACAAAGACGGTAACAGCATTGCCCAGGGAGGTGGATCAGATACCATCCATATCAAAGCCGATAATCGACCCAATGTCTCTGACAAGATGACCTTTGTGCGAGCAAACGGCGATACCTTTGAGTCGGTCACGTTTATCGTGCAAATCTTGCCCAAAGATATGCAACTCCCCGAGCTGGAGTTTGAAACTCCGATCAACACTCCTTTGAAGGTCAAGCTCGTACCCAAAGGGATGGACTACACACTGGTGCTACCAGGCAGCAAAACAGCCAAAAACGGTAGAGTCAAAAAAATCAGCGATAACGAAGTCGAGTACCGTCCGAAAACCGGTTACTATGACGGCAAACCGAGCGTGTCGCTAAATCGCTTTGTCGATGGCGTGAGTGGTGCCTGGTCGATAGCCCCCAATGGCTCGAGCCAGCCGACCGGGAAGTTGACGAAACAGGGCGGGTTTCTCGAGTTCTCTGGGCACTCGGACAGCAAGATAAACACTGGGGTTCTTCGCCACTATGTGGATATCTCAGACTGGACGGGGGAAGGCGCGCTCTTACTATACATGGACACGCAAGTCCCGGGCACTGGTAGCGCGGCTCTCACGATTTATAACCGAGATGGCGAAAGGCTTAACCAGAATCCGATCCCCGTGAATAAGAGTTCGATGACTGTGGACCTATCGCAGTTTGTAGCGCCGGGCGAGCAGGGCATCACCTTTGAATTCATGCTGATAAGGAAGGGAGCAGGCCATTGCCGCAGTGCGGCCTGGCAGTCGCAGTGCCAGGCTGTCAGGGAAGCAGAAAAAGCGACTCAGGGGCATGTTTTGCAGATTTTCGAGTTTCGCCTAACTGGGTATCATACCGCAAAGGATGATGCATCCGGGGACTCGTTTGCCTACGGTTGGAAGGACGCCGATGGCAGCACTGCGTTTGGTACCGTGCGGGTGCGCGTCGCCGGGAAGTCCGAGCGGATGTTGATTGCCGACAACTTTGAGCAAGGGGTTGATGGTTGGTCGCTGTTAGAGCAGCAGATTGCCGGGACACAGCCAACGGCGTTCAATGTGGACTACCAGCTTCGTCGATATGTCGATTCGAAAAATGGTGGAACCCAAGCCAGGATTGAAGGTGAGGGCCAAAATGCCTATGCTGGGATGCAAACCGGCGAGATATCACTCAAGCAATGTGCCGGCAAGCGTCCGCTATCGGTGTATGCGCGATATCGCGCGGAGTATCGCCATCCGACCAAGCAGGAGCGCCACAAAGCGGGAACCCAAGATACCGTGATGCTGTGGATGTGGGATGCGGCGCAGTCGCTTGACAGTGCCCCGCTATACACACAAGAACTCATCGGCAGCAAAATGCCGACCCCTGGACACAACGAGACGGGTTGGCAAATCCATGAGGAAGACCTGTCGCATCATCTAGATGCAGATGCCCAGGCCATTCGACTTGCGTTTGTCCTCGTAAACGATGGGAGCAAGGGACCTCGCTCGCTGTGGGTGGATGAAGTGACCTTGCGATGTGGTGGGCAGGAGACCTCCTCTGGTTTTTCCGGCGTCGAGCAGGTCTATTTGGCCGATCATTTTGACAACGAGTCAGATGCAGGGACAAGCGCGGGGTGGGCGTTCGACTACGATGTGACTACCGCGGGCTATCAACCCAAGAACGACCCGGCGGCGACGCAAAGTGATGGCGCCCTGGTTGTACCGGCGCTTGGACACGTCAACTGGTCGATCACAAAAAATATTTCGATCGCTGGGTTTAGTCCCAAGCGGGCGTTGTTATTGGACATCGACTTTGCCATCGCTCCGGGTTCGCCGTCGCGTCATCAGCAATGGCAGATTGACGTAATCAACGCCGCAGACTCGTCACTTCTGCATCGAAACAGCTTAGCGATTCGGCAGGTGTACAATAGCGAGCGAGATCGGGATCAGGGCAGATTTACGCTCGATCTGTCCAAGAAGCTGCCGGAAGACACGACTGACGTGATTCTGCGCATTTATAGCCCCTATGGCGATGCGGTCAGCTTTGACTCGATTACGCTCGAGGGCTATCAGCGCGTCGATGCGGCATCTGGCGTCAGCAGTGATGGACCGCTTGTCTTTGAACATTTTGCGACCAGCTTGTCTGGATGGGACCGCTATGAGGTGCGCGGCGACGCGCCCCACAGCCCGTTTTCGTATCAAATGGTTCATGATGGGGAGCACGCACGCATCTCTGGTGATGATCACAAGGGTGTGATTGCCGGGATCGCCAAGGAGGGGATCGAGCTCCGGCCCGAGGATCGAAAGGTACTCCCCCTGACCGTCCGGCATCGACTCATCGCCGACAGACACAACGGGAACCTCAACGCGCAGATTTCGTATCTGGACGCTGAAGGTGTGGTGCATCGGAGCGATCTGGTGGAAATCCACAAGCACCCCCAAATTGGCGATGCGGGTTGGCGTATCTCAACAGTAGATGTCGATATTGGCAGTTGGATCCCCGAAGAGATACAGGAGATCGATTTCGCCTTAGTGGTGGTCGACACGCAGGGGATCAAACACAACCACAAGGACCATCCGGAGCCGGGATTCGCACAGGTTACCCAGACTGCCTATATCGACTGGGTGCAGCTAGGCTTTGACCGCAACGAGGATGAAGACGCTGCGATTGCTGCGGCAGCACAACCTCGGGTAGCTTCCATCGACCAAACGATGACGGCCAAAACCTCGCAAGCGTGCAAAGTGACGACCCATCTCAACGGTTACACCGATGTTGACCTGGTCGCTTGCGGGCTTATGGATGATCTAGGGGATGGTGTTTCTGCTCAGACCTTGACCCTCAATGAACAAACCGAGCAAGGAGCCCTTATTGAAGACTTAGGCGGCGGCAAGATTCGCGTCCATGCGGGTTTTGACACCGACCAGAGCGATTTGGTTGGATTTTGCCTGTCGCATCCCGCGAGCACCGGCCCGACTTTGTCTTGCGAGTCGCTGATTGTTGAGATCAAACAGGCGAGCGACACCCGTCCCGAGGCTGCTGATGCTGTCGCTGTAACGCAAATGGGGCAAACGCGGTGGATCAAGCTTTTGGGAAGCGACGAAGATGGCGATGCGTTGACGTATCAGCTCGTGGTTGGCCCCGAGGTCGGACACGCCGAGATCGAGGACGATACGATTCGCTATCAACCCGAGCTTGGTCATATCGGCAAGGTCGTGATGACCTACCGGGTGTGTGACAATAATGATGCGAAAGAGATCGAGTGCAGCGAGCCCGCCACGGCCACTATATATGTGAGCGAGCGGATGGCGTTGGCGTCCGGGGCTCCGGCTGATTTTGCCGAGGCGCTGCGGACCCTCTTTACCCGCGAGATGCTCGGCGATCTGATCCCGCGGTCACCTCCGTATAACGCCGCCGATGCCCCCATCGTCAGTGATCACCACGTCAAAGTCCCCGAAGATGGCGAGACAGAGTTTGTTGTCCATCGCTTTGACCCAATTTATGGTCATCGTGGCGGTGCGATTCCCGAGACCGGTTATGTTGTCAGTTACGGCACAAATGGAACCGAGGTCGATACCGATATTGCCGGGATGTTTGCCTCCGAACACTTAGAGTACGTCGTGTTGGTTGATTGTAAGTACGGCAAACTCACCGCGATTGACAATGGTCGTCGGTTGCACTATCAGCCGCCACCGGATTTCTTTGGCGAGGATGTATGTCCCTACTGGGTATTTAACGGGGCGAGTATCTCGGACAAACCCGGGATTGCCTACATCACCGTTGAGTCTCAAAACGACGCGCCGTTTTTCACTGCGCTGTTATCGGTTGTCCATGAGGTTGCCGACGAAGTCGCCACCTCGCAGTTTGCATTCTCAGAGGGCGAAGTCAAAACGTCGATTGGCGATTTGGCGATGACGATTCGCGGTGCACTTGGCGACCAGCTGGACTATCAAGTTCGCGCCAAAGAAGATGGTGATGTGCCGGGTGCTTTGCAGGCGCACGGTGATGAAGACTGGCACATGGCAAATAGCGGCGAGGTTAACTTGACGACCTTGTCTGGGGACAAAAAGACGATCGAGTCCGTCACCTTCAATCGCAATCCATTTGGCGGACCCGCGCAAAACACGATGCGAAAAGACGTATTTGCCTTGCCGCCGGAGTCCAAAAACGCCGATGGCGTCGAACTCGTCGTTGACGAGGTTACCGGTACCCCGGTTCTCGGGGAGTTTTTGTATAGCGTTACCCCACACGGTCAAGTCACCCACGAGCTCAGCGACGATGGAACGCGCTCTGTGTACTCGATCAAAGGCGATGATGGTGTGACCAAGAAAGTGGTTCGCGCGCACTCCATCGGTGAGGACGGCAAGTCCAAAGAGGGCGATGTTCTATGGGGCACAGACGACGCTGGCTTTGCCTACCGGTATCATGTAGCAAACTCCGGGTTGGGCGACAGTCTGCTCATCGAGTGGAAATTTGCCAAATCTTCGATCGAATCGGTCAAAGACACCGGCGAGCCTGTCGTCGCCAAGGATGCCCAGCCCGTGGAAATGCGCTCGTACGTATTGGCAACGACAGAGCCTGCCGAGGACCCCACTGATGATCCGGTAGCAAAGGCCGGGCTCGGCTTTGATAGCCTAGTGTCGGAAATCATTTTTGCCGAAGACCCGCGTCGTCTTCCGGTGGCGATGACCTATTGGTTGGGGGCTCGGATCTTTCGCGTGACCCTGGGGCCGCACCAACCCTGGGAGCGGCTACGGGTCCAAACGGGTACCAACAATTTGTTGCTCACGACCGTGATCAACGATGTCCCGGTTGCTTACACCATCCCGATCCAGAACCGCGATCCAGACCCCGAAGCGGAGGTCAACCCCGTCGATTGGACAGCATCGGTGGCTCGCTTTGTCCGGCCGGATCGGATCTTTGCCGACATCAATGCTGTATACATTACTCCACAGTATGGTTTATCCAAAAATAAGCGTGGCAAAAAGATCTGCCAAACCATATACCTGGCCCAGCGCGGCGATGGCGCTTGGTATGCAACAACCTTAGCCAACGCCGAGGCGGTGGATGAGCGCTGCTGGGCGGTGACCGGGAACGTTGTGCTCGAGAGGCTTACTTTGCCAGCGGACTACGGTCAGGAGCGCAGGTACATCGACCCAGACACTGGTAAGGTGGGAGATTTGTTGGGGGAGACCTTTATCGTCGAACATTCGCTGCACAAGAACACCGCCGCGTGGGGCTCGGTTGATACCGACGGCGATGGAATTTATGACAGCATGTATGTTGTTCAGTATGTTCCGGAAAAAGTCACGTTCTTCGACACCTTGGAGGACCCACCGAAATCGTTAAAACAACTACAGCTCGATAAGCTTCGCAGGGAGATCAAAAAGAAAAACCGCAAAGCGGCGGAAGCGCTAGCCAAAAAGAAACAAGAAGCTTTCGAGAACGAAGGGATCGGTAGTGCTGAATATGAGGCCTATGCGAATGCCAAGTACTACTACGGCGAACTGAACCGCGGTGGCGACGGGACCGAACAGGAGGATGACTATGAGTATTCAAGCGCCGACCAAGCTTGCACTTATCTCCAGGACGTGCCGGCGTTTAATCACGCACATCCCAACGCTTGCCGTGATGAGGACGAGGAGCGGCGGCTAATCGTCGAAGGGTATAGCATGTTCGACAATAAGACGCTCAAACATGTGGTGATCGCATTTTCTGATACCAAGTCCAATCGGCTTTATAAACCAGCGAATATTCCCGCGGGAGAGATTACCCGTTATAAAATCCTGATACACAACTCGCAGAGGACGGGGGCGTGGGATGAAATCCGCGTCGACTATGTGGGTAAGCATCTCAGCCCTTCTGCGGTATGGCGCGATGCGGCCACTTCAGGCCTACACGCAATTTGTATTAGTGGCCCTGACGATGACTATGGTTTCAGTCGGTCATGCTTTGTCGAGGAGAAGGGGAGCCTCAAGCGCAAGGTTTGGTCGATTGACAACCTAGGTTGGCCTTCCACACAGAATAACAACATCGCCAGCACCCACAAAGGCAAAACCCTTAAGGACGTCGCGGTTGCGATCCTGCAGCTTCGAAATGACGCCCCGTGGGGCAGCTTGCCAACCGCCGAAGCCGTCGCCAGCGCGCTTGGACTCCCGCCACCAGCGACGGAGGTCACGGGATCATCGCTTGCTGGCGAGACCAAAGAGGTAGACACCAACCAATGCGCCGGGATGGAGCCCCGCATTGTCGATGGCGTTGCCGAGATTGGTATTCCCGTAAACGGCCCGGGACAAAGGGACACGTTTTTCACCGATAAAAAGGTTGCCGCGTGTCTTAATTATCTAAAATTGCAAGCACTGACCAATCCAGAGCTGGCGCTATTTGCCGGGGGTAAAAAGTTCTATTACGTCCTAGACAAAAAGTTCATGCGGCGATTCACGATTCGCGAATATTTCGAAGGACCGGACCAAGACACCCTGGATAAGCTGATCGTCTTTGGTGTGCCGCCCCATGAGGTGCCCAGCGTAAGGCGACAGATCCTCAACTCGGATGGTCTTTACAATAAACTCAAAGACAAAGACGGCGAGGTGCCGTCAAACAAGTTGGTATTTGATACTGAGTACGCGCGCGAACTAGCCAAAGAGCTCGGCGAAGAGCAAATACAAAAACGCGTCATCCCGATCGGCAGCGAGACCTTTGTCGTTGAGGAGACCTGGACCGAGGACGGGACCTTAATTTTGGCCGAGCTCGTCAGCGTCACCGGGCCACCGCCCCAAGACATGGGGTGTTTCCCGACAAGCCTGCCAAGACCCAAGGAAGTCAAGCGCACCTACTTGATGAAGGACGATGCAGATCGGGTCGAGGCCTTGCTCCGTAATATGAAAGATTCAAAGTATAAGAGTCTTGGTGGGGACAGTCGCGACTGGGTCTATGCTGGCGGCGGCTCTCGCAAAGCGGGCGACGGTGAGTTCCGCATCAAGGGCCGGTTGGTTGCGCGATCGGAGTCTATGTCGATCTCGCAAATGGATATTCCCGGTCAAGCGTCCGGAAACGCCCGTGGCCACTACACGGTCAATGCCTTTGGTGTCCAGGTCGACAAAATTATTAAGATGTGGGGCAAAGCCCCCTCGGAGCAAGGCTCTATTTGCAAGAGACCACGCTACAAGGGTGTGACCTTGCATTTCGATGGCGATATCGACAACTTTTCTGCCGCTGTACCCGCCAATGTCAGCATTCAAGGTTGCTACAACAGAAACGAGGTGTTTGAGCCAGAGCCTGTAGAGTATGCGATCAAAAATAGCAACAATGGTCGCCTCAGTTTGACCGTCGCATCGCGATCGGGCAGCGCTATCGTCACCGATCCGAATGCTATCAAGAAAGACGACTCTGCTGAGGACAAAGATAAGGAGAAGGACGAGGAAGCAGACAAAGCCAACACCTCGATTGACTTCTTTCTCAATGACAAGGGCGAGTTCCCAATTACCATCAATATGGCGCCAGGAACCCCCGCCGGGGCTGAGGCACGAATCCTCGTGCAATACCAGCGTGACGGCGACAAAAAACAAAACAAGCACGCGATGCCGACCTACCAGGTGATTCGCGTGACCGCCGTTGCCAAAGACGATGACCAGTGCGAATTCCCAGCGCCGGTTGTGGACGATGAAGACGACAATGACGGAGACGATGGCACCGATAGTGGCAACGATGACAAATACGAGGACACGGAAATCGCCGGCACTGATATTGTGATCCGTGCCCCCAAAGCGGGTTTCTCCTTCCGCGGACAACAAGGCGGCCCGTTTATTGGCAATCCCGATTCCGGGGAGGTCAAGATCACGATTGAGAATACCGGCACCGAGAAGGTTACCTACCAAATCCTTATCGATGCCCCATTTGGCCTCGGCGAGTTGCAGGAGGAAGCACAGCAGAAACCCGAGCCGATTGGCGGTGAGCTCGCGGCCGGAAGTTCCCAGGCGATTTCTTTAGAGGTATGGGGCGAAGCGGCCGAAGAACTTGCCGCTGGCGACCACACCGGGACGATGACCGTTCGCATTGCCGAAGATGAGGGCACCCAGGCGACCATCGACCTATCGTTGGCGGTCAAAACACCACCCGCGATTGTCGGAGACCCCGTCGAGCTCAGTGTCTTGTTTGTCTATACCGAAGACGCCGGTCAGGAGGCATTAAAGGAAGACAAAGACAAGGACACAGGGACGATTGACGAGCGGATTCAACTCGCCATTGACCATACCAACGACGTTGTCTTCCCCGGCAGTGGTCTCGCGGTCACGTTGAAACCCACGATCAAGCGCTTGCGCCAATACAATGACAAGGGATCGGTCAACGCCAATTATGACGCACTGATCAACGGGGAAATTGACAGCCAGCTCAAAGACGATAGGAGCGCAGCCCAGGCTGATCTCGTTGTGCTGGTGTTTGATGGCAATAACGCGGACCTGGTCGGTCGCGCCATTGGCCTAGAATCCACCGTAACTGAGAAAGACAAGTGGATCGCCTACAGCGTGCTCGACCACCGCGCATTGCCCAAAAAGGGTGTGCTTACTCGCACCAGCGTGCTTGCCCACGAGATTGGCCACAACCTCGGTTGTGGACATCAAGAGGACCAACAAGAGATGGCACTCTTTGACGCCTCTGCGCTGGGCTATCTCGTCACCGGCACCCGGTTTGGAACCATCATGACGACCCCCCAGGGATTGTCGAGCAATCGTGAATTTGAACGCCTACCTTACTTTTCAAGTCCGACCGTCGTTGCCACCTACGGCACATCGACCGCAGTTGGCAAGTTTGACTGTGCCAATACCATCCGACAAACCGCACCCATTATCGCAAACATCAACGGCGGCCATTTGACCAGATCTATGGTATTGGCCCTCGGTGGCATTGAGTCGATCGCAAGCCCAGATCGAGGCGGAGATGTGACGATTGGCGATGGCCACCTGTCAGAGTGTACCCCGGTGCCCGATGTGGAGTGGACCATCAACAAGGCTACGGGCATGCTTGAGGCTACGGGACCAAGTTTCGGCAGTCTGACATTTCCCATGCAGGACTCTGACCAATATGCCGGAGAAGCGTTTGATTTCTCGGACAAGCCCGATGGTTGCCTAACCGGTCTGGATTCGATCACATGGTCTGATTCCTTTATTCCTGCCTGGGCGGCACGGGGGGTATCGCTGTCTGAGGGAGAAGTCGCGGTCTTTCGCGTGACCGGCAACAATCTTACTGGAGCGGGCTGCACGACTGAGGGCTACGCACTCATTCGCACAAACGACAACGACCGGATCGACTTTACCCATGAAGATACGAGCGGATTTTTGCTTGCCGAGCCAGATGCCGAGCTCACGTATCACATTCATGTCAACGAACATGCCATTCCACTTCCAAGCTGGGCAGATGTTGGGTTTTTAACGGAGCTCATCCGAAGAAATCCCCAACACCCGAGGACTTCGTTGATTGGAACCTCGCGAACCACCTACGAAGATTGGAATGGCGACGGCCAGCCCGATTACTTTGACAACCCATACATGTATCGATTTGGCATCAACGAGGGGGAAACCTCGGATGTGTATCGGCCATCTATGTGGGCGCAGGCGTGCAGTGATTGGCCCAAGCAAGGCTTGGTTGCCAACTGGGACTTTCAAGAAAAGAACGGGAACGATGCCAGCGGCACCGGCAATCATGCCAGCTTCCTAGTTGAGAAATTTGCGAAAGACGAAGAAGATCCAAACAAAAGGCGTAATGCCCTGACCGGGGTGATGAAGACCCCCGATACCGCAGATTTGCAGTTCGCCCCCAGTGATAACTTCCTTGTCAGTGTTTGGGTGTACCCGGTTGCGATGTCGGAAGAGGGTGTGATTATCGGCAATATCCGCAAACAAGACGGCAAGGATGTCCGGGGTTGGGCGCTCACCTATCAAAATGACCAGCTATCGCTAGTCCTCGACGGGGCCGGTCCAGCGAAGTCATTCTCCGCGGACCTTAAGCCCGATGAGCGTTGGCATCATGTGGCGTTTTTATGGCAAGACCAAACCGCGCAGGTGTTGATTGATGGCGCCCACGCAGTGGTGAAACCGACTTTGGAGTTGCCCCACTTTGCCACGACCAATCTGTTGTTGGTGGGTGGCGGTATTCACAACGGTGCAGTTGCAGACAACTTTATCGGCTCTATTGATGATATTTCGATCCTACGCGGCAAATACAATGCTCGTGATGCCGAGAAGCTCGCGCAAAAAGGCGCACAACCCGAGCTTGGTCTCGTGGGCCATTGGCGGTTTGATGCCCCTGATGCCCTCGGCTTTGACTCGAGTCGGCGAAAAAACCACGGCCAAGTTGGGCCCAATGATGATGGCGATACCCTGTCCCCGGGCCGAGAGCGCAAGCATCAGCAACAGGGTGAGGAGGAGAAAGCCCTGGTCGGTGTGCTGCGTGTCGAAACCGATGCGCCAAGCGAAGAAACCGAGTCCGAACAAGCAAGCAAAGATGCCAAAGTCGCCCCCGCTGACCTGCAGCTCGGGCCCAATGACAACTTCTTGATTACCGCCTGGGTGTATCCTCCGAATCCAGGCGAGATGCCTGATGCTGGCATAGTTATTGGTAACCTTGGCACGACCGAAAAGGGAAGTGGCTGGGAGCTTCTTCTCGATGAGGAGCTCCGACCTAAGTGGAGAGCGCAGAAGGACGATCAGACTTTTTCACACATTTACCCCAACGCTCCCGCACTCCATGGCGACTTATTGGGTTGGCATCATGTCGCGGTCCTATGGCAAAATCAGAAAGTCCGGATATTCTTTGATGGCAAGGAGCCTTCGAATGTTTCTAACAGAGTTGAGGTCCCTGGTTTCCATTCGACCTCGCCAGTGGTGATTGGAGCAAGGGCGACAACCAACGCGGGTGTGTATGCGCATCACTTCAAGGGAGCCCTCGACGACGTCACGATTCGCCGCGGCTCCTACGATGAAAACGACGTCGAGGACTTTTACGAAGACGAGCGCGATGAAGCGAAAGACAACAAAATTGATCCCAGAACCCTGGTTCGCAAGAAGTCTGTGATTACCGATTCCGATCTTGGGCTCGCCATCAAACTCTATCGCGACCGCGGCGAAATGATCGTCGAAATTGTTGACACGAAATCCGGCGACTATGTCTTCGGAACCGTGAGCCAAGTTTCGACGTACATGAAAAACAAAAACCTGACGTCCAGCGACGTGCGGATTTCGCTTGTCGGCAAGCTCGATAAGGTCACACCAACGAGTGAGGTCTCGAACCCATCGGGCATCGCGGAGCTCGCGCCCTTAAATACGATTTGGTCGCCCGCGCAAAAGCTGCGGACCGACGGAGTCCAGTTAGACGACAAAGGTCAGCCAGTGGATGACGGCAAATCCCAATTCTGGCGTATCGCCATGCTCTATGACGAGAGCACCGCTTTATTGGAAGTTACTTACCAAGGCAGCGAGGACAAGCTTTATTTGATCCGGTCGTACTGACCATGCCCAGCCGTTTGGCCGGCATGGGGAGAAGGTTCTTTGTCTAGAATTAGCATTTATTGGAAAATTGTAATTATGCAGGAATCGACTTCACGCTTTGGTAGGTCGGCGTCGTATGAGAGCACTCCCATGAAGTATCGCAAGACACTAAAAATAAACCATTTTTTACCGAGGAGCACAGCGTTCTGCGATTCGATCAAAATCGTAAGTAAGGCGAACAATAGGACCAGGATTAACCTTGGTTTTAATGAAAAATACGGTCTATACTGTAACCGTTTCGTTGTAACTATCTAAAATCAGTACAGCGTGAGTAGGTGTAAATGATGTTGTTGTTCTCACAAAATCGCAGTTTGAAGTCATCAGTTTTCAGAGCTGTTGGTGTTGGGCTTGTATTTGTTTTGTGGTGGGGAGCGCATCAAGTTGCCTATGGCCAAACACAGCCCGCCTTGTCCCAGTGCGAATTAAATGATGACTTCGCCGGATTAGAGCTGAGCGGTGAAGATACCCAGACTCGCACCGCCGAGATTCGTGTCAAACGAGGTGATACGGTTTCGAAGCCGCTAACAGTAAAACTCGCAGCCGAGCGCGAGGGCCCATTTGCCTTTGCCCTGAGCGATGAGTTTCCCGATGAATGCTTGAGTAACTCCATCGCGCTGCCCGAATTTGCAAATGATCCGGGCAATATTCAACCGCTATCGTACTCCGTCCCTGGCCAAGAGATTCCCTTGTGGGCTCTTCGTGGATTGGCCAATGCGTATGAAGCAGACGTTGCCGTGTTTCAAATGAGTGGTGCCCCCCACGTGTGTGGTGGGGGCTACGTCGTCATCGCGGCCAAGACTAGCGAAGAGAAACAGGATCTCACCTACGAGCACGATCTGGTTCAAGCAGTTCTCACGCAAGACCCAAATGCGCGACTTGACGTGTACATGCCCTACGACGAGGAGGACGTACCGTTTCTCAGCCAATCCCACGAGAAATTTCTCGACAAGCTCAACGAAAACAGAGACCACGAGAACAAGCAAGACGAATTTTGGATCGCCTCTCCCACCGCGAAATTCAAAGTGCACGTTGGTGTTGAGAAATCCGGGTTCTACAGTCCAGGCGTATGGAAACACGCATGCAGTGACTGGAAGGATGCGCCGGATATTGATGAGACTGCTGGTGGTAATGGCGACGAGATCGTTGACTTGGAAGCCTTAAAGCGCGAGTTGGCGAGTCTTACTCTTGCCCAGGTCAACGACCCGGACTGGATCAAACGCGAGCTCGAGGCTTTGAAACAAAGACTACGGATTCTGCTGTTCACGTTGCATCCTGACACATTTCTCAGCGATTTACAGAGCATTATGAATCCGGAGGTTTGGCTTGTACTGAAACTGGATGAAGCCTTTGCGACCTCGGAGGATCCTGATGGCCGGGCAATCAAGGTTTTGGATTCGTTTGAGGTTCTCGATTCGTTTGACGATGGAATTTTGTTCGGCAAATGGTTATACCGAGACGGAATCGGTACCGAGCCCGCGGACACGCTGCGGGACGGTTTCTTGATAGACGGTATCCGGTCCCCGGTAACTGCAAAAGGGCACGAGTCGCCAACGGCTTTTATTCACAAGCCAAGGCGTGAGGGTTCGGCGATGGGGGCCTATCAGATAGCGATCGCCGAGCATACGTTTGGAGCCGATATCGATGTGGCCGACTGGGCCTACGTCTCGTACTCGATCAAAAGTCTTAAAAGTGCCCCAGAACTCACTGCAGAGATCTTATTGGTCATGTTCGATCCAAGTACCGGTGATACTTTTTATGCGCCCCAGCGAGATGCAACGAAGAAGACGTATGCCGACGTCTACCAAAACTGGGAGACGATTCGCGTTCCCTTGGACACCTATGGATATCGCGGGCTCAGGGCCCATGCGGGGCTAAAGATACGCGGCTATCAAATTGTCCTCGGTCGTACAGACGCGAATTATTTATGGGATGACGACGATACGCCCCCAGAGCTGCACCTCGATAATGTTCAGCTTTTGGGGTGCATTGAAAGTGATGCTGACGGTAAGGGTGACGACGATGTCGCCAATTGTTCGCCAAAGCCTACGCCCAAAGGCCATCCCGACGGGGACCAGGTCGCAGTTCGCTTCGATTTTGATGTCCCTTTGACCGAGATGAAGCGACTGACGCCGGTGGGCATTGGCGTTAATCATGCCGACGAGGATATTCAGGGCCCAGGCCGTGATTCGGAGTTCTCTCTCCGCATCGAGACCAAAGGACGCTTCAATCGTGGAGACAATACCGGGCGAGAGTTTCGCTTCACACCGGAGGATTGGACGCCGTATTCCAGCCTAAAGTATTTTGTCCACACGCCACACCCGGACGACGAGTCTGACCCGTTTCGCACAATCGGAGTGGCGATCCAGTTTCAGCGGGATGGACAGACCGTCACCCTATGGCAGGAAGCCGCACTGCGGCAGGCGATGGATAAGACGACTGCCGATTGGACGGAGGTGACCGTGCCACTTAGTGCCGAGAGCTTTCCGGCAACCAAAAATACCTCCACAACCGAGGCGAATGATGCCTTGGATCCCAGCATCGATCTCCGCCAGGTGGTTGGGGTGTGGTTTTTTGTCGACAGAAACGGCAAGGACTCAAAGCAACGTACCATCTTGATAGACGACGTTGCCCTTCGCTGCAGTGATCAGGATGGCAAGTGTGCGGCCCCGGTTCAATCTGGTGGCATTGAAAGCATTGCCAAATTTAGTTGCCCTAGAGACGTCAAAACCGACCCCTTTGCCACAATGTTTCCCGGGGAAGATGGGGCTAAGACCTTTGTCGTCTGCGACTACGTGACCAACGAGCGTCAAGTGCGTAATTGCCCGCCAGTGGAGACTCGATTCGGCGAGGTTCCCAACCTGACGTGCCCACTGGTAACGCGGCAAATTACCTCGTTTGTCAAAATTACGATTCCCCCGCTCGTATTTACAAACCTGAGTGCAGTCGTCAACGTTACCTTTGAAAACTCTTCGCCGAAAAGGCAAGGGTATGAGCCGGTTTCTTATCGGGTGAAGTATCTTGGCGCGGTTGATCTCCTTTCTGTAAAGCCGCAGGAGTTCACGACCATTGCGGTAAAACCCTTTGAGGTAGAAGACTCGTATTCTGTGCCGGAATCGGTTCGGTACGAAAACGAGCTTTTTATTGAGAGTTTAGGGCGTCATGAGCAGCATCCAGATGAAGACGGGAAGGCGTGGAAGCTTCCCTTCGTTATCGACATTAAAGGGGGCGGGACCGGCGACAGCAGCGAGCAGGCAAAACGCAGAGTCGCCCAGTGGGACTTCAACGATCGGCCGGCGCTTATCAAAGAGCAGGATGGGTTTTCGACGGATCGTCATGATAAGGACCCAGGGGCTTCGCTAACAGGCATCTTTGCTGGGCCAGCGAATCGTTTCGAGCAGCATTTTGCTCCCGATGACGATTTTATGGTCACCTTTTGGGTCTATCCGCCGACCGGGGATGATGTCCCCGAGGACCATGAGGGGGCGATCATTGGCAACCGCCTCGACGCAGGGGCTGGTTGGGAGCTTAGGTTAACGAGGTATTTGCAGCCCAGTTTGGTGTTGCAGGGAGCAGACGGAGCGCAGCAGACTTACTCTTTTGCCCACGCGCCAACCACAGCCGAACCGCTGGGCGCCTGGCATCAAGTGACATTGATATGGAACGACAAAACGCCCACGATCCTTCTCGACGGTGATGTCCTGCGAGACGAAGGCGGAAACGAGCTCAAACTTGAGCCCAGCGGCGAGCCGCAAAATTTTGCGTCGTCGAGTCGTCTGGTCGTCGGCGGCGGCGCGGCGAGCACAAAAGACGCATACGTGGATGAGTACTGGGGCTCCATCGACGACGTGATTGTATTTCGCGGTGCATTTACACCCATAGATGTTAAAAAACTGTACGACGAGCACAAGCACGACCCCGGGTTTGACGTCTTGCAATTCCTCTCCGGACTGTTCTTGCTCGATGTGTTTCCGGATGCGTTCCCGGCTCCGGACAGTGTTTCGTTCTTCGGCGGCTTTGATATCGATCCAGCCAAAGAGGCCGAGCAATGGGCTGCGTGGCCGGGCGAGGTTCAGGCTGATGTGCTCGGTGTTAGCAAGGCGATCTCTGCGGTCACAAGGCCGGAAGGGTTTGAGAGCCACGTGCTTCGATATACCCACAACCATTTTGAAGAGATCGATGAAAACACAGTGGCAGCATTGGTGCGAAAGAAGTGGGGGCAGTCTGAGTCCCTATCAGACTATGGCAAAATTTCATTTGATGCCGTAGCGATCCAGGGCAGTGGCGCGTATGTCGCTCTGCAGCTTCGCAAACCAAATGCCGATACATGGACCTCCAAGGCATTTGCAATGCGCGGCAAGCAAGGAGACCAAAATCAAATAGTCGTCGATATCTCCGCTGCTGGGGACGAGTTTTTGGGCAATCTGGGGAGTTTCCCCATCGCGTTTGTTTTTGCCCAACCAGCAGCAGAGAGCACCAAAATTCACGGCAAGGTCGCATTTGCCATCGACAACGTCACCGGCCATGTCGCAGGCACCGGACCGGAGCTGACGACGCCGGACGCAGACCTCAACGAGCTGGGAAACACGGTGGTGCCTGCCCTGGCGTTAGGGAACACAAATATCTTAGCCGACGATGTTCTAATGAATGCATTTGATCGTGATGTCGACGGCCACAGCGTAACGTCTCTTTGGACTGCTTATGGTGGGCAAGTCGGTTCGACAGCCATTTCAATCGCAGAGGATTCAGAGTGGACGGCAGCGCTCCGGTTTGAAGAAGACGATATCGCAAAGTTTGCTGGCTTGCGGTATCCGCCGACGAGTGGAAAAGCGGGAGTGGATTTTCAACCGCTGAACCTATCCGCTTACTCCAACGTATCCTTTACCGCACAGGCCCCCGGAGGAACACTCGCGATTGTATTTGTCGACGGTGACGGGGAACATTGGCGATCCGATAAAACCGCCGGAACAACGCGCGAAACAGTTCTTCTCGAGCTCGAGGAACAAAACGGAAGTGGTTTCAAGTTGTCTACCGCGGCCGAAGACAGTGAGCAGAACGGGAACAAGACGTTTGACAAAGGCAAAATTAAAGAAATTCGGTTTCACTACACCTCCAATGTATCGACGCCAAAGTTGGTCAAGTTTTATGTCGATGACGTCAAGTTCACGCCAAAGCCTGGCAGTGGTGACACCAATCTTGCGGGACTCGGTCCGCTCGAAAAATGTGAGCGGCGAGACGGGATTGTGTGGGGGATCAGTGATCAGGGGGATATGGTGTTGTCCAATCCACCCGGGACCTGGTCTGCGACCTTTCCGACGCGGAGTAACTCGGATTACCTAGCCAGCGGTAGTCTCAGCCTGGATGCCCGGCCAGAGGGATGTCTGGACGGATTGCAGGATGAATCTTCGTTTGTTTGGGTCAATGAGTTTTGCGAAGGACGGCCGGACGAGGACGGCTGCAAGGCGGGTCAGAACAAGGGGATCCCACCTTGGGTCGCTCGTTCGCTCGCCAATAGCATTGACAGCGAAATCGCCGTGTTTAAGACGTCCACAAAGGACGCGTGCTTTACGGCTGCAGAAGTTAACGAAGGCGAGGGGAGACTTGGTTATGTCGTGTTGACGACAGAGGATTGGTCGCAAATTGACTCGTCGAGTTCAGATATTCAAAGGTTTTTTAAATCCGAGCCCCATGCAGAGCTTTTGTACCATATCCACGTACACGAGCCGGTTGCCAAAAATAGCTCTGAAGATAGTACAGACATCCAATTCGGTTGCGGTACCGATACCACCAACATTGCCGGGGATATTCCACTACCGAGTCGCGCGGATTACAACTTCCTCAAATGGCTTAACCAACGCAACGGCCAGACCACGGCAGAAATTGCCACGAGTTGTAGCGACCATGTGTATACCTACGGCTTAGAAGGGACGGAATACTACCATCCAACCGACTGGGCAGAGGCCTGCGTAGATTGGGTCGAGACTTTGGTGCCTGATAAGTGGGTATTTCGTCCGGCGAAAACGCCGTATACGTGGAGTGACATTTCCACCAAAGGGGGGATCAAGCTGGAGGCTCGTATCGACAGCAGCGGTGTCACGCAAAAGACCTATCAGCTCAAAGGTCTTTGGTCGCTACTCGCACCCGAGTCCAAGGATGGGACGGTTAGCATTAGTGCAAGCAACATCACAACGATCTCCCTCGTTGCCAATGAAGAGTTGATCAAGCTGATCCGCGAAGACCAGGCGATCGAAGTTCTCGAGTTGACGGATCCGTCGACGGGAAAACTTGTCGCACAGCTGCAGGTCACGTTGGATCTAGCGAATATGCCAGAGGACGAAGATACGTTCGTATTTTTTGGCGACTTTGAGGACATCCCTCGGTGTGGCGAAGACTGTAGCGATTGGGGGATCGCAGTGCATGCGGCCGCTCGGGCTCCTGATGCCGATATCGATGCGAAGTTGATTACGACGGGGCCCAGGCAAATCGTGGAGAAGACCCAGGATGTTGTCACGGGGACCGATGGTAAGTTGGTCTATACCCACCCGAAGCAACCCGAGTGGTCGGCGATCTATAAGCCTTTTGAGCACGACTTGAGTCCGTACCTCTTCGAGCCGGATCCCAATAGCGAAAGCACCAATAGCGAAAGCAAAGGTGGGATGAGCGTCGAGGTGGTGGCTCCAGACACAGGATTGGGCCAAAACGCGGGCTGCATGCGGATTAGTTTTATTGAGGAGGATGGCGATACTTGGACCTCCAAAGATGGCTATGCGATCCCAGGCGGCGAAAGCCGCAGGATTACCTTTCCGCTGCTTGGCAATGCCACAATACGAGATTGGTTTACCTTTGAGGGATCCGTGATTGGCGAGCCCGATCCCGAGACCGGATTCATTCCGCCGAATGAGCAGACAGGAAACGAGCCGCATTGGGCCAAGATTAAGCAAATATCGTTTGTCTTTGCCCCCATCGGGGAACCACTCACTACCCCGATGGCGGTGCACATCGATAGTTTGACCGGATATCGCCAGGCCAAGGATGAGCATAACCAGCCGATCCGCGACCTCAGTCAGTTTACGCCATCGGATCCCGCGGTCTGCGCGCCAATCGAGCGCAGCGCAGAGGAGCTGTTAGCCAGTCAGATCGCGGGCAGTCGCGTCAATCCATTTTATGTTGAACTGCCAAGGAAGATACAAACCGCCAACAAGCAAAACGTTGAAACCTTGCTCGTGAAGTCAGAGTATTTCCCGGATGCGTTTGGGTTCCAGGTGACCCAGAATGAGATCGCTCGGGCAATTTTTTCCAAAGAAGGGGCAGAGGAGTCGCATTGGCATTTTGGTCTTAGCCACGACCGTAAAGAGATATTTATTGTTCCTCGTGAGGATGCCTCGCCAATCGAAAGGTTGGTCGCCGGGATTATTCACCACGTGACCCACTTTAAGCTACACAAGGAGGGGTTCTACGGGTTTCCGGCGTATTGCCACAATGGTGGTGCTCGGACGTGTGGTTCTGACCTTCACGGCTTTATCTCGAGGGCAGAGCAGTCATTGTTCCGCGAGTTTCATCCTGAGCCCCGCGAATTTGGCGACACTCCCATGTCAGAGCGGCAATGGCGCGAGTTTCAGTACAACCTGTGGATGGATGCGGAGACCGAGGCTGTATTTAACTCCATGGTGGTCTTGGCGGGGATTGCCGATAGGACGGGTGGCCTCTATGGCGCCGACTACAAGCTGTCTGACTGGATGCTGCTCGGGCCGTTTAACGATCGCGCAAATGCCTGTGGTGAAAAGAAGACCGAAGATGGTAAAAAGGCGTGTGCACTATCAGAGCTAGCACAAGACAATTTTGAGGAGTTTTGGAAACTCAAGGAACCAAAAGACAAAAACAAAAAATGCTATCAGCTTAAAGCGCAGCAAAATCCCAAGCAGGACGACATCGCCTGGTGTGATGCCAAGGAGCTTGCTCTCCAGACCATCAAACAACTGGTTCAATATCGTCTCGACTATGGCTATGACGATAGTGAGGGCAAACCGGGCTTACAAATGCTGCGGCAGTTTTACAATGAGACCTTGCAGCGAAAATGGGGCGCAGATGGAGATGAGTTTGGCACCGTACTGTACTTTCGAGATAGCGCTCGCGGTACCGGTGCAAGTCAGCACTATAGTAGCCGGGCGCTCACGCGGGAAGAGTCGGAACAATTTGAAGAGGAACTGAATAAACGCCTGTTTGAGACGACAGATAACGCAGAAGAGCGGGCCAAGCAGGTCAGCGAGCTATTGCAAACGGCGCCCCACGGTCGGGACCAGGATGCCATCTGGTATCAGCACGTTCGTCCCAAGGGATACTGCTCGAATCCAGACGAGGACGGCAAGTGTCCTGAGATGAAGCCTCCGATCAATAAAGATCGGAGGCAATACAACGGATTTTTCCCCGAGCTCAACGACTACGGCGACTTTGAAAGTTGCGGTAGCGCTGCATCGCCCAAACCCTGCCGCCCCGATGAACCGGACGAACCCGACGAGGTTGTGGATGGGACCACGCCAGTCATACCCGATCCCGATGCTGAGTCCGTATTGGCGGTCATTCACGGCGCCGGTGGCACGGTGCGTAACATCCTCAATGATAAGGCCGAAGTCGTCGGCGGTGAGCTATTGATCCAGGCGGGAGCTTGCGGGGTGTTTCAGGTGACCAACACCGGCACGGCGACGCTAGAAGGTTGGGAGTACACTCTCACGGCCAACGAGGGCGAAAACATCATTGTGAATCCCGCGAATACAAAACTGGGGCCGGGGGAGGGCGGGGTCGTCTCGATCTGCGCGCTCGACGCGGCACAAACCGATAGAAAGACTCTGGGACAAATCGAGTTTCGCGATTCGGCCGCGGGTCCCGCGCTGGCGCCGGTTTACAATATCGTATCGGTCGTTTCGGCACCGCCGTTGCCTCTCCAGGTTCCATTTTCGTCCTCGCCGGAATCATGGTCGATCGAAGTTGATTCGGTCAATGACGCCGATCCGGTCGACGAAGCGCGCGTGACCCAAGCCTGTGAGGAGATCAAAACGGGACTTCACCATTGCAGCTTCAAGTTCCGCAATGAAGAGCGCGACAAAATCGCCAAGGTCTCTTTTAGTTTGCCGGTACCGGCGGACAAGTTGGGTAGCGGCGATGTGTGGCTGCGCTGGTCGCCGCCCCCGACCAACGATGGCAAGTTGTATATCGAGCTATTAGACAGCACGACCGGCGATACGCGTCTTCTCCGTCCAATCCTCGGCGGCGGGGCAGACTGGACCCGGCTGTTTAGCGCGAGTTTGTACTTGTCGGGAGTGAATCGCCACTTTGATACGGTGTCGTTTGTCGCGATCCAAAATGAGACGAGTCGCTTGCCAGAGAGGCCTGTCGGTGATTGGCACTCGAAGTTTGGTTTTGATATCTCGTTTTCGCGGCCGCAGCGGGCGATCACTTGGTCGGGGCATGATTGGGATGTCCAGCATGGCGCACCCCAGGTCGCCGAGAGCAAGACCGCTGAAGATGTTGCCATCGGTGCCCACATCACCGACGAGGATGTCAAACGTTACGCCGACACAAGCGGCAACGTTGACCTGTTGCTGGGAGGTGCGTTGCGTCTCGCGATGACCGAAAAAACAGTAGACGGACTCCTCGAAGACGGGCGCCCATCCAATAAGCAATTTTGGCATGGTGCGTCACTCAAGAGCCAAAAGCCCGCTGACTACGGGACCTATCGCATTGTCGTCGAAGATGGCTTTGACCAACTCGGCGCTTCGCTGTTGGCGGGCATGTTTCTTTACTCAGAAACTGACCAAGCCCTGCATGAGATTGATATCGAGTTTACCCGCTACCTAGATGACAAGGGGGAGAATCATAGCGTCTTTACCAGTGTGCACGACTTAGGCGGCGATGAAAACAAAGTCAATACCGAGGGGTTCGTGTTTCCCAGCGCTTCGCTCGGGTCCAAAAGCACGCACTGTTTGCGCTGGACCGAAAAGCGCGTCGACTTTGCGAGCTACGAGGATGAGGTCGATTGTTTTGACCCAGACCTGACACCTGTTGAAGGTAGTGATCGGAGCGTCAAGGTAGGCGTTCCCCCCCGGACTGGAAACGAGCATGTCTACCTCAACCTTTGGAAGGTCAAAGGCGAACCGCTCAGTCATGACGAACATCGGCGGATTACCTTTCTCGATTACTCGTTTACCCCGATTGAGAAAAAACAACCCCCCAAGCCCATGCCAGAGCCGCCGAAGGTACAAGTGCCGGACGCGTTTGACGGCTATGTCGCGTGGAACGACCAGCGTTGGAGTAAAGGCGGTGCAGTCGGGGTTAATAGCCAAGATGATATCGCTTTGTATTCGCTCGTGACTGGTAGCAGTAGCCCCGAAGCTAGTCCTGAGAATCCAGACGACACCATCGCAGACAAAAACAATCCCGATCGGAAAATCAACGTTGTGATTACGCCGATTCTTCCGATTGTGCAGGTTGCCAAAGCGGGAGACGATGCGCAGATACGGTTTGATTTTGAGAATTCAGGCGGCATGGATGCCAGTTACTCGATCGGAGATACGTCCATTGAGGTTCCGAGAGAGAGGTGGTGGACTGCGGGCACGGCGACTTACGATCACGTGATCGACACCCAATCGCTTGTGCCCGGTGTCTATTGGCAAAAAATAACGTTTGCGAACGACCAGAGCGGCCAAAAAATTCACCGCCTCATCCAGGTAGAGGTTGGTGGTACAACCCTGTTTGACGGCAAGGAGTTCAGCTCGTTATGGCGGCCCGAGGAAGAGGAAGAAGAAGAGGGCTGGCAATGGCCGTCGTGGTGGGAAGAAGAGGGAAATCAAACCGCTTGGCGCCTCGTCACCGATGGGGTGGATGGGTTTGTGCATAGCAACGATACCGAGCTTCAGTTTGGTTCTGGGGTGTGTGCGATCTACCAGCCCACCAAGCAAAAGTGCGGAAAGCGCGAGTCCATCTTTTCTCTGCAGACCGTGGGGGAAGGCGACTTTAGCCAGTATGGTCAAATTGCGGTTACGGTTCGCGGGTTGCACGAAGATGGGCGGGTACTTGGGACAAATGACCGGGTGTTTGTGTCGGTGGTATCGGCCAATCATCCAGAACAGACGTTTACTTCAGAGGCGAAGGCCCCCGTCGTACTCGGTGCCCATACGACGGTGGTGTTTCCAATATTCACCTTTAGAGGGCACCCCGGGGCGGCACCTGATTGGAGTCAGATTATTCAGATCAACGTTGGCGTTGATGTCGGAGATTTGGTGCTTCGGGATGAGACTGTCAAGTATGCACTGGATCACATGAGCTTGCTGCCCAAGGTGGATGGCGCAGACGACTGTGCGGTCCAAGAATTTACCGAGCGGGATGATCTGATATCCTGGGGCATATCGCCCCCGACCAATATCGATTTTAACATCACAGAGGAAGAGCAATTTGATGTCGATTTGCTTTTGCGTGGTGGTGATGGCGGGATGGTGGTTCGCCGTCCCTACGGAGAGATCGATTTTGTGAACAATCGGCGAGATGCCGTGACTGTCTATCAGGCGGTTGGCGCCGGATGCGATATGAGTGGTATCTCGTTTGAGATTCGCAAGCGAAACGAAATGCTATCGCGATTCCAACCCAAGGGGCAAAAGGCGGAGTCCGCGTCCGGGGTTGTGCAGGTCCAGCTGCAAACCGGGCCGCTCGCGGATGGCAAACCCAAGTCGTGGGCCCTGAAGCAGGTCATACCGGTGACATCGGAACAGCCGCGCAAGGTCAATTTGAAGGCCGCCGACGACTTCTTCCCCTACGGACACGGCAATACCGATGACATTGCTCCCTATATCTCGGCGATTCGTCGCATTGCGATTGTCTATCTGCCGCTCGAGCAAGGGCAAGTATCCTTTGAGCTCGAGAGTCTTGCCTATGGCCCCGTGAGCAACAGCTCGTTGAAACCAGCAATCGACGTCGGGTTTGCGCCCGGTGCCTGGGAGGCTGCCCTGCAGTCCGGGACCTTGTCTGGCGATGTGTTCCAATCCGAAAAATTCGCTCGGTGGATCTGGGATCGCAACCAGGGCGAAGGGGGCGATACGCCCACAGAGTTTGCGGTGAACTGGGACGGATCGATGGGCCCAGGAGATCCAGAGGTCGACTTTTCGCACCAATTTCAATCGGTCGATGACGTGGTTCTTGAACTGGTCGATGTCAAGTTGGCAGATACGGATACGGAGCTTCCGGTAAACCTTGAGATCATCGCGGATCTGACCGGGCTTTTGGGGAGAACAGGTGACACCGAGCTTTATCTGGTAACAGCGGATGAAGATCGTGCCAAGCAAACGATTGCCTGGGATGGCAAGTCGCCGGTTGAGATCGACTGGACTCGCATTGCTCCTGAGGTGCTCCAAGACTCCCATGACCAGGGCATTAACTTCTTTTCATCGAACGTCACGATGCTGACAGAGGACGGCAATATCATCGCTGCCGGCAAACTCGGATTTGGTTTAAAGACGGACTACAGCAAATTCCCAGTGAAGTGGGGGGCCAACGGTCCTGTCGCGACCGTCGGTCCGACGGCAAGCGATGGCGGATATTTTGTATTTTCGTCCCCCGAAGAGTTGTACGTCACACTTGATCCGATCCGCTCTTCGCAGGCTATGGACATTACATTTACGGCGAAGTTGACGGGACTTCTCGACGATGGCGCTGTCGAAAACCCCGTTACCGAACACACGCAAACGATTACACTAGAGGCTGGCGGTGAAGTCACGCCAAAGATCGCCTGGGATTTACAGAAAGTGCGTGCGGAGCAAGCCGCTGAGGGCTACCGCGTTTTTAGTGTGTATGTCGGTTTCCGCGTTGGCGACGCGATCTTTGGTGGTAAAAACACGATCATCATCGAACCCGGCACTGCCGATCCCAACGTCCAGGACTGGGAGGGCATGGTTGCGGCCCTATATGCTGACCATACACCCTATGCGTCCGCCGACACCGGAGAGCCCGCCGATCTGTCTTCGATGAAACCGGCCACACAGGACGTGTTCCGCATGGCACTTTGGATGTGGTCTCAGCAGCCGGGATTCCTCCAAGGGTTGCCGCGAATCGGCAACACCGCGCAATTGGTGAATATTGCGTTTGGCGGCGCGATCAACCCGCTCAATCAAACACCGACGCTGCAAGCCAAACTCGTTGGCGAATGGGACGATATTTATCGTAAAGGGGCCCAGGCGACTCCTAGCGATCCAGATAAACGCAAGGGGTGTGAACATGAGTTGGCTTGCGCTTTTAAAAGGCCGGATTTGGTCTTGTCTGGCGGCTACAAGCCCGATTGGTCGAGCGTAACGATTTTGCCCTTTGGCGAGGTGCCGACCTCCAACTCCTTAGACGGCGTGATGCCGGCACTGGAGATGCGCGTGCCCCAGGGAGGCCAGCAAAATGCGAAATTTCGCTTTGAGAATCATGGCTATTTGACCGCGACGTACAAGGTATTTATTGGCGACCAACAGATCGATACCGTCACAGTGCCCGGACGGACCGGGAACGAGAAGGATGGCTTTGTCTCTGGCAAGGTCACCTATGGCTATCCATACCAGGCTGGCAACAATGCCGGTGAGGATTTGGTAATGCTGAGTTTCCAAAATCAGAGCACCGATGGACTGGACGGACCCATCAAGCCTCCTCTCCCCAAAATTCTCCGGCCGATTCGCGTCACAATTTGCGCAGATGCAAACGATTGCGTGCCGATTCCGCAAGCCTTTCCCGATGTCAGTAAACAAAGTGAGGATTGGTGGACTTGGTTTAATCCCCATGCGTGGCTGGTTGCGGGAGGCATTATCCAAATTGCCGAAGCGGAGGAAGACGACGAAGACGCGCTGGATCCAGAACTGCAATTGGATCCTGCCAAAGACGACGGCAGCTGCTGGATGGGGGCTGAGCAACACAAAAAACGCATGACGGGTGTGAAACTCGAGCTGTTCGGTAACGGCAAGAAATGCCCACCTCAAGGTGCAGTAAACTTCACTTTGTATCCATTGCCCCACGTGGGAGATGACGGTCGCTACATCGTCAAGCCTAATCGGTATCAGTGTTTGTTCCGCTGGGAAAATAAGATTGTCCGGAACCAGACCGACTGGAGTGATTCGCCCGGTCCGTATGCGGTATTTGTGAGAAATATGCCGCTCAAGACACGTGACGGTGAGGACGTTGTGATCCAGCCCAACGGTGATGACTCTGGCGAGGTCTGTGGTGTCATTCCCGATTTTACCGAAGCGGCGTTTCCCCAGTTTGGATTAAAAAATGGCCCCCAAGAGGGCGTCAAAGTGATCGTCAACGTCGAGAACGTCGAGACCGATTGGCAGTCTAAGCACTTTTATTGGCACGAGTTAGAGGACTGCGGCATTGTGGGCGAAAAGTGCTCGTGCGCCGAGTGGCGCCGGACCAGCGAGGCACAGTTTGAGGAGCGCTTTGCCAAGGTCGATATGCTCGGCAGTAATACGCAAGTGCGTGGTGAGCGATTGAAAGTCTTTGAGTTTGACGCCGATCGCACGATGGAAGAAATCGCTGCGATGAGTAAAATCGAGCGGCGCGCGTGGTTGTTTGGGACCTATAGCGGGAGCTTGATGTGTTCGTCCGAGGATTCGGAGCTCAAAGAGGAGTATGGCGATGGGCGGGTTCCTGACCATGCGCTTTGGTTTGCCCAGGGGACGTGGCAGTTTAGGCCCATCGACAATGGCACATTGTATCCAACAATCGAAGTCTATGGCTATTGGAAGGACAATCCCCTTGCGCCCTTCGCACTCGCACAAGTCGACTTTTTGGTGAAAGCCAAATATGACCTTGAGCGGGTTGACTTGATCTATTACGACTGGGGCCTAGCCGAGTGGAAGCGGTTTGGGACGGCCAATGGTGACCTTGAGAATTTTGAACTCTCGTTGTGGATGGACTCCATGGTGCGTAACAACAAAGATATCGTACAGATTATCAACGGCGATGCGACCTACAATGAAGTTGCGTTGCAAGAATTTCTCGCAGAGTTTTTGTTAGCCAACGATATTTACGCGTCTGATCCAGCGCTGTGGCCGAGTTTGCCAGCTGGGAAGGTGTTCACCCATCCTGAGATTAATCTGCTTCGTGTGCCGTATGAGGAACCACAAAAACAAAAGGTAGTGCTGCCCCACGCCGATGGTGCCGCTGGGCCACTCATTTCGATTCTGATCAGTGGAAGTGCCTCTGGCGTGACCCTGGCAGAGACGACGTCAATAGGAGTCGTGGCGGCAGGACATGCCGCTGGGACCCTAAACAAGGAGGCCAGGGGCAAGATCTTTGACAAGGCCATCACACCTATGTCGACGACCCAATCGGTGCTGGTATCAAAATATCACATCGAAAATGCCGAGAAGCTCGAAGCAGTCCGCCAGATGACGGCCAAAGACCTGGCGTGGAATACGTTTCACGGCAAGATCGGTCGCTCGGTGTTTTCGTCGACGATCTCTAAGGACGTCAGTCTTTGGGTGCAGAGCAACAAGCACATCGATATCACCTGGGAGGGCTATGATGCCTACGTCAATGTCTATTTTGCCGGACGCAGTGAAGACCAGGAGGATATTGACAACGGGTTAGCGGCGCCGCCGATTTACGCCGAGTTAGTGGCCAAGGACCCCTCATTCTCCAAGAAGCCGGTCATTGAACAATACGCCGGAATCATGAACGAGCTGAACAAGCGCAACTCGGGTGGCCCTGGCGGCCCCGGGGACCCGGACGACTTTGGCGGCGATGACCAAAACATCGATAACTCCACCCCCTATGGCGCGACCTCGGCATTTATCCGCGAGCGCTATGAGGACGAGGACTGGTACACAGATCTGAGCCAAGAGCAGCAAGATGCGATGATCTTTGCCATCACTTGGAATGTGATCATGGCGACCGAGAGCCCGATGCTGCCCATCGGCAAGGTTGGTTGGTGTGGTTATGTTTGTGCATTAGGGGGCGGGTTCCCGACAAGAATCACGGTGTCGACACCAGAAGGTGATGTAAAGGTTGGATATTCTCAGAAGAGTCCACCCGCCAAAGACGTGTTTACACCGAAAGTAACAGACCCGGTGACCGGTATTGTCTCAGACAGTCCAATCAACTATGAGTTTGTCAGCGGTTCGAAAAAAGCGAAACAATGGTTCCTTAATCATCAAGGCAAGGACTGGCTGACCACTCCCCATGGCGAGGTGTTTCTCGAGCGTATCAAAAGCCCGGTGATTCCGACCGGCCTTTCCCACGTGTACATCGGCAATACACCGTTTGAGCTCGTCAAAACCGAGGAGTCTCAAAATGCGATCAATTGGCTCAGCGATAAAGTTGTCGCGCCAACCCCGCACGGCATGGCATTTCTAAAAGAGGCCGATGGGCAAACATTGCCAGCCGAGATCGATCTCATCCCGTACAAAAATAGAAACGGAGTCGTCAAAGACTATGTCTTTGTTCAGGGGTCCAAGGCGGCCGAAGATTTTGTCAAGAGCTTCGCGCAGGACAAGCGGATTCCACTGCCGACATCATCCGGGCAGCTTATCCACTTAGAGCCGACCAACGCGCCCGTTTATGACATCACCATCGATGACACCAACTACATCTTTACTGGCGACCAAGCCGCGATAGACTCATTTTTTCACCCCGAGCTGAGCGGCAAGTTCTTGTTTTGGAAAAACCCCAAGAGCGGTGGGCTTGTATTATTGCGGGATAGCGCTGAGAGACCCGAAGGGACTGAGTGGCTTGACCAGTTTACGATCACGCTTCAGAGCACCAAGCTCGATGCCTTCGGCAACCCGGCAGATATCGCCACCCTCAGTCAAAAGATCAAAGATGCCGGCCTCGACAAGGGCGTCTGGGATGGCAAATTAGTCGACAATAAAGAAGTCGGCAAAATTCAGTCCTACGCTGACATGCTGAGCGATTTTGGCGCCGGCGGTCGGGCGACCACGTTGGGCTTGGGCCAAAAATCCATCGGCACCCATTCTATTGGGCCTGCAATCTTGACGCAAGTTCACGCCAAGACCGGCAAACGGATGGTCGAAATTTACGTCAAAGACAAAAAGTGGTTCGTCGCCCACGATGAAATAGGAATAAAAAAGTACATCGCCGACAATAATCTCGATATCGAGGACTACACGACGACCTGGATCTCCAATCAGGGCGAAACCCGTGGCGTTGACATTAGCCCGGAGCTAGCCTCGATTATCCCCCATGACCAGCCTGGAGTCCGGGTCGCCCAGTTTGCCTCCGCCGATACGGTGAGTGAGCTTGATGGCTATGCCATTACCCCCGATGGCGTGTATCACGAGGGATATACGGAGTTCTTGTTCCCCAAGACCCTGGAGGCGCTGTTTCCCAAGAGCAAACTCCGGCCGGTCAGTACGATTCCGACGACGCCTGAGTTTAACGAGCGGCTCCAAGTGGTGAGCGAACGCTGGAACGCGTCGATGGATGAGCAGTTATCACGTCTTGGCATTGATATCGACTCCACCGGTGGTGCGCCGATGACCGCGCTCGCCTACCAGGTCCTCGATGTCATGGAGGCGTCGCTCGAAGCGGTCGCAGATGGCCCAACCACCGAGATCAAAAAGGCGATAGGTAGAGCCAAGGGCGAAATTAAATATATCGACAAATCGATTGCCCATCGCGAGCAGTTAATGATTGAGCTGCTGCGGGCCGAGATTGCGCTCAATGAATACCGCCGCAATGAAGAGACGGACCCTGATACGCTTGTGCAGCTCGACGAAAACATCGACCAAGCGGAGATTGCCCTCGAGCACGCGATCCAGCTGACCGCCATCTCCAAACAGATGGTCGAGGAGATCAAGTCGACGTGTCCGGACTTTTCGCAGCTGGACAAACAACTGGATGCAATTATTCCGGGGAAGAGGTCGGCGGATTCTAACGATATTGTCGCCTCCGCGGCGGCGCTATTCTCGATTCCGTCGGTGTATGCCCAGACCCAAGGCGGCGACGACGATGCGACAGAGGGAGGCTGGGAGCCCATCCCGGGCGATGAGTTGATCGAGGTCTTTATACCGGTTGCGTTTGAAGCCCTGTTTGGCGATGTCGAAATCCCCGAGGCGTTTGCGGACGATGGAACGGATACCTCTGCGGACACGCCAGCGAAGTTGTTTTTGCGAAATAACTTGATGCAGCAAACCTTTGACGATGTTGCCTCGAGCGAGAAGAACATCGAAGAAGGATCTCCGCTAGAGAAGTTGCTCCAGGATAATAGCTTTCTCAAGTTGGGGTGGATTCGTGCCCAAGCCCAAGCGGTGGTCGAGGACCCGGCCAATATTCCGACTTTGGTCACCCGCGTTCTCGTCGAGATTGGCAATCATTACACGAATGACCCACGCTTCGAAAAACAAGCCAATGGAGAGTTTACGGTCATTGGCGCCCAGCGCATGATTGACAAACTGGTGACCGATGGCCACGCGAACTTGCTATCGTCGTGGCTGGCGCAAAACCACAATCGCCATTTCCCAAGCGATCCGAGGCAAGCACTAAACGAAATCGCCGAGGCGATTCCAGATCCGCGCTTAGAAGAACCGTTTGTTTCAGAGCTGCTTCGCGTGGTCAAGACACAGAAGTTTGAACAGCACCTGAACATCGAGCTACTTGGTAGCCAGGCGCAGTCAGGGCTGATCCCGGAGAATCTCGATTCGAATGTGGCTTCCTCTGCCGACAATGCGCTATTTGCCGTCAACCTCATGGACTACGCCGAAAATCCGGGCGTGAGCTCGGCGGACAGTCAATCGGCCGAATGGGGGATGACGGCGATCCTCGAATTTTATCAAAACGACTACCAGGCGCAGATCGCGCAAGGAGAATTCGCCGGGTTCGCGATGACCTACACGATCGATGGCAAGAGCAATAGCACGCCTGGGATCGCGGCGAATGCGATGATATTCGACCTGCTGGCGACATATCGTAGTCGCACAGGGAATGCAAAATACCAAGACATGGAAAACGCTGTGTTGACCTGGTTGCTCGGTCAGCAGCGCGATAACGGCGGATTTTGGCAAGCATCCTATCCCAGCTATAAAACCAGCGATCAGCTGCTGGTTCACTCGGTATTGAGTGCGCGCTTTGACCAATACGGCAGTGTCAAACAAGCTGAGATGGAGACAGCGCTTGACCACCTCGAGAAGTTCCTAAATGATGTGCTGTGGGATCATAATCTCAAGCAGTATGTCGAGGGTTTGGACGACAAAACCGGCTTGGATAAGCGCGTTTCATTCGCGACAGTGGCGGCCGAGTACCTCAATATTGACCTCGACCATGTCGCCCCTGAGTTTTACGAACACATGGAAGACATTTTTCTCCAATACACAAAGAACACACGCTCCTGGCTGACCGATCCCGATGGTCCGGTCGATCCGGACAATGATCCGCCGGTCAAAGAGGACGTGCTGCGCGGGGTCAGCGAGTATCCCAACCGCAAGCCGCTGCCCCTCGTTGGCGGCCTATTCCAAAACTCGCCCGTATCCATCCCAGCGACCGCGCAGGCGGTACTGGTGTTTGAGACCTTGTCTCAGAAGTTTATTGCCAAGAGCAAAAACAGCTTCGCCCAAGGGAAAGATAGCCAAGCAAAAGTAGAAGAGGGATGGGCGATGCTCTACAACAACCTCGCCAATCACCACCGCTCAGTGGTTACCGGCGCGTATACCTATACGATTGGGCCGCTATTGTCTGACCAAGCACCTGCCGAGGGTACTGAAGCGTTAGATCTGTTCGATCTCAACACGGTGACGTGGTCGACCCGGGCCATGTCGACGCTCAACGTTGATAAGCACGTGCCCTATGATCTCAACGTTCCCGACAAAACTGGCGGCATCCTGGAGCTGCCCGCCGAGCCACTCCATGTTCTCGCAGTGATTCCGACCTACAACGAAGCTGACAAAGGACTTGCGGACACCCTTGTGGAAATGGAGAAAACGGGCATCTTGCACAATGCGGTGATTGTTCTCGATGGGCCCGATGATATCGACCCCAAGCGGGTCATCAAGGCAGGCACGCAGGTGGGGGAAAACGAATGGCTCGAAAAGGATAAGCCGTTTGAGAAGATTCCCGGTCTGTTTAGCGTCGGAGACCGCAAAGCCTACAGGGAATATCAGGAATGGAAAGCTGGCGACCAGAGCAAGCCCTATAGAGGCAAGAAGATCGATCTGTACGAAAAGGGCAAAAATGATAACGGTTTTAATCCCTACAAACGAGCAATCGCCGTCGAGTTTTCGCGAACGAAAAAAATGGTTTTGGATTTTCAAGCACGACGAGCCAGCGAAGGCAAAGCGATGTACGTCGTCGCATTGGATAACTTTGGAAAAGAGCAAGGGGTCCTGGAAGCCCTGTACAACTGGGACGAAGAGGGGTTTGCCAGTCTGGGCGACCAGTTGAAAAAATGGAAGCGCGGCGTCAAGCCCGATCTGAGCAATATATATCTGTTCTACACCGATGCCGATACGACACTGATTCCCGTGAATCCCTTCATGAGCTGGCTTGAGGCAGCCAACGCGAGGGCCGCTCGCATGAAAGCGAAAGGGACCGGGATTATCGCCGGGAACATTGTTGTTCGTCTGCAAGGCGACCTGGGCTTGAAGGAGCTCGTGTGGAAATCGTTTGTTCCGTTTCAGCGGTTTGGCAAAGGAAATACCTGGGTCCAGGTTGCCGACAGTGCACTGTTCCCGCTTGTGATGTCGTTTCGCAAGTGGGCTGTCAACCAGTGGATCCTCCCACTTACGGTCAAGCGATTGACCAGCACCAACCCCCTACATGCCAACAATCTTATCGTTGGATTTCATACCATGGCGAATCTATAACTCGCCATGGCAATCGGCGCGCTATTCGGTTGGGGTCTTTTTGCTTGCTACACCAAACTCGCATTCAACAAGAATCTTAAAGTCATCAATCACAAATAGGCCATCTTCAAAACACAACCTGATTCCATCTACGTAGCACTTCACGTCTTCATCATCAACAAACCCCAAGTCGTAGGTGCCGCAGTCCAGCGCGAACGTCACAGCCTCATCGGGAAACAGTGGCGAAAACAGTTCATTCGGCTCATCAAATGGTTCGAATCCAATGGGCGCGATGTGGAGCTGCGTAATGACGTAACTTGATTCGTTAGAAACTGTGAGGGTTGAGTCCTCCTCGGAGGTGACGAAGCAGCCGGTGGTCATTACGGCGAAAAGTAGGGCGAGGGTTGTTAGTCTAGTCATTGGTTATTCCTTTCCTCATGTAGACGGCGAAGGCCTGTGGGCACTTCAAAGTATATGCGATCGAATTATCATTATCTCGTTAAATCGAAGGGTTATGCTCCTACACGTCATAGGATTGGGTACATGGCGAACGGTCCAAGAGTCCTCAACCTGGTGGAGAGTCGTTTGGTTTTGCTAGGGTAGCGCGATCTTAACGATGGCTTGGCAGCGAACGACATTGGGGATTGATGAGGCGGGAAGGGGGCCGGCGATTGGTCCGATGGTGCTGGCGGCGGTGTGTCTGGGGACGAAGGCGGCGCGGGCGCTGTCGCGGGCGGGGCTGCAGGACTCTAAGGCGTATGGGGCGTCGGAGAAGGCGCGGCAAATTCGCGCGGATTTGGCGGCGCAGGTCTATGCCCGCGCTGAGTCGGTGTCGGTGCGGATTGTCGATGTGGAACAGATCGACCGACGTGTCAACAACAATGAGCTCAATGCGCTTGAGCGCGAAGTTGCGGTCGAGTTGATCAAGGGGTCTGCACCGGCAGATAAAATTATCGCCGATGGAAAAGTTTTGTTTGGACCATTGCAGGCGGACTATCCCCACTTGGTTGTCTACAATCGTGCGGAGGAGCGGCATGTTTCGGTCGCCGCGGCATCGGTGATAGCAAAATCGCACCGCGATGCGATCTTTTCGCGCATTGCCCATCAATACGCGGAGCAATTTGGTGAGATTCGCGGGGGCGGATATGCCAACAGTGCCACGCGGCGGTTTTTGCGCGCGTACGCCGAGAAACATCGCTGCTTGCCCCCCGAGGCGCGAACCTCATGGCCGCATCGCTACCTCGACGATCTGCTCAGTTAGCTTTCTGATCTGGTCGTTGGGTTTAGCGCGAAAACATGCGCGGCCACCATGAGGTGACCAAAACGATCGGGGGGGGGCGCCAATGGGCGGTTTTGGAATCACACGGCCTCACCTGGGAGTTTGGTCACTTGTCGCGGGGGCGGGCACGTCAACTTGTCGCGGGGGCGGGCACGTCACAGCCCGATGCCCGGACCGCGAGGAATTCCATGTTTCGCGGCAAAAGCAAACCCGGCGGGGCGTTTTTGTCCGGGGGGCGTGGGCGACCTGTGCTAGGTTGCGCATCGGCTCATGGAGCAACGACGCTACACGAAAATCATTGTTGCGGCTGCAATCGTGACTTGCTTTGCGCGGTGTGATGAGACCGGGATTGTGATTGAGATTTCACATTCTGCAGATAGCAATGTCGGTTTGGTCGACCAACTGCGCTTGTTTGTTGGGTCGCAAAACGATGACGGACCTGGCTTTTCCTCCCTGGTCAACGACGGGGACGAGGTGATCTCCTTTGACCCGCCGCGAGACCTGCAAGCAGACCCTTACCGACTATTACTCCGCGAGGGAGAGGTTACCGCCAGCCAATTCGTCGTGGTCGCCGTCGCGAGAAACAACGCCGAAACCAAGACCGCTGTTGGCAGAGTTCCACAGTCGATTTCATTCCGCGATGGAAAGGTTCTACAATGGGATCTCGCGGTTGCACCGCTACCGTGTGAGACCGCCGATGTGCCCGCAGATTGGCTTGCAAACCTAATCGCCTTGTACACATTTGACAATATTGAGGGCACGGTTGTTCCTGACATTGTCGGCAATCACGATGGACAGTTCGTCAATGGGCCCCCTGCCTTAGAGAACGGTCCCGATGGATGCGGGCAGGCGTTGCGGTTTCGCGCGGGACAAGACCCCGATTTGCCAGTTGCCCACGTTGCGATTGCCGACCACCCAAATTGGCAACTCGACCAGGGCTCAATAGACTTTCGCGTGCAAATGGGTCCGTTTCGCGCGAACCAGCTACAGGGAATTATCAGTCGAGACGCGGTACGTGTGGATTTTCCGGGACACTTTACAGTTCATCGGTTGTGCGGAAACTATATCAGCGTGCGGTTGCAGCAAGTCGATACATTGGATGATCCGCTTGTGTGTTCAGAGATAGAGCTACCCACTGGAAGTTGGTCACACGTCGTTGTGAACTTTGGAGGGACTGATGCCCCCGAGTTATTTGTCGACGGTGTGCGCCAAAACGGGGGGGTCGTTGAGGGCTGTTTCGCCAGTCAGTTCTGTGGACAGGCGACGGTTGGCGGTAGCATTCGCGGAAATGCCAACCCGTGGGTATTTGGCGCCAGCAGTACGTTTTCGAACGAAGGGGCAACAGAAGAGCTCCGCGATCCCTTCGACGGCGTACTCGATAACGTTCGCATCAGCGCGACGCACTGGCGGTTTTGACGGTGGGAGGGTTCTGTTTGGCCCATTGCATACGAACTGTCCTCACATAGTTGTCTCCGATCGCGTGGAACCAAAGCGAGATGCGATCCTGTACGCATTGGCCGGCACTCCGCGGACCAATTGGGCGAAGTTCGCGGCGACGGATAGCCTTGCGTGCGAGGCATATGAACGTTTTATTCACCAAATATCCAAAATGTCGATTTGGTGAAGAGAAACTGGATCTCATTATTTATCACCAAATCTGCAAAATATCGATTTGGTGATAAATAGATTCGGGGCCAACCCTTTTGAGAAAGATCGATCGGAAGATCGTGCAGGGTGCCTCTCTAGCTCGATTAGCCCTCAAACGACTGGATCCGGCGAGACGGCCCCGGGCGCGGCTAGCTCTGACCTGCGACCCAAGATTCCCAGCGGCGCTTGTCTACGGACGAAATATTCGAATCGAGCTTGAGACCCGCCTGGGAGTTTTGAAACCATACGACTTCGACCGGAAGTTCGATCAGCTTGTGATTGAGCTCAAGATGGACCTTCTCATGATGACCTGGGGTTACTTCTTGGGTGCTCGGCAAGATCACGCTCAACCCCGCCTTGGAGACTGTCCTGACTACCACATCTAGGTACCCTAGCTTGGCGGCGTGAAGCACGGTGCTGCGCGGATGCTTGCGTTGATTTTTGAGCGCCGCCTTGTCTACCTCCCAGCGATAAAAGCTCCCATCGGGGCAGCGAATCGCCAGCGATCCGCCGCCTCCATACTCCGAAACGTGACGCAATGCGTCCGCGAGCTTCTGAAACCGGGGCCCTTTTGCGGTTCCAGATCCCTCTGAGACCAAGATCTCATACAATTTCTTGTTCATGCCCATGAGCGGTTTGGGATCGTTTCCCTCCTGCCTCCAGTTTATCTGTTTTACGCACCAGGGTGGAGGTCTTGTTTTCGATGTTGCGCCCCAATCGATGGCGAATCGAGGCTACTGTACTGCACTGTGGGCAAACGAGAGTTTGCCCTGGCCGCGATTACAGCTGGTTACTGCTCGGCAGTCACTTTTTCTTGCGAGACTTCAATTTGCCACTGGATTTGCTCGCGGTGTCGGAAGTAGGTGCCTTTTTTGATCTGGCTGCGGCGGCCTTGCGGCAGCTGGAGAGCTGCTTATCGCTGGATACCCCCGCACGCCTATAGTACCTGGCATCTTGCTTGCGAACCATCGCCGCCACCCGCAACGCCTGGGTGCACTGCTTCTTTTTAGCCAGCGCGATTGCCCGCAGATGTAAGCGGCGGGCGCGCTCGTAGGATGCCTGTTGTTTTGCTTTGTCCTTCTCTTGAGCGCGGACGGCATCATCATCGGCAGAGACCGAACTCTCTGGGGCGGGCGCGCCTGCTGACACGTCGGAAGGACTGCTTTTTGTCGCGGGGGGGGGCGGGGACGCAAACCGAGAACGCGGAGCCTTTGCCTGTCCTGATGCCCCTTTCGTGTCTGATGTTTTGCGGTTGGCTGGCTTTTTGGCAGCATCTCGGTCGCGGCGCAAAACGTCTGGCCGCGGCGAAGATTTTCGGAGTTCGGAAATACCCTTTTTCGCGGTGCGCTCCTTACGATCTGCCTTCGATGCGATTTTCGATCGTTTTGCTGGTCCCGGACGGGTTGCCTTTTTGCCGCGGACGATAGATTTGGTCTCAGCCCGCTCTCGCTTCTTTTTAGGGGCTGGTGGGCGGACTACGTCTCCTTCGGTGACAATGCCATCTGCAAACCCTGAGGCGTTCGCCCTGCCCGCGGGTGCTTTGATTTTTTCAGGGGCAGGAGATTCCATGGGCTCTTGTGCCGCTTGCTCGTTGTCCTTGTCACTGCCTTGGAGCTCAGCTGCAGCTACAGGGTCGCCTTTGGGGGACACTGACTCCGGCGCTGCTTGCGTCGATGGTGTCGGTGCCATCGGTTGCGATACCATCGGACCGTCACTGGTCATATACAAGGTGCCGGCAATGCCAGCGACCAAAACGAGGGATGCGGCAGCGGCGAGGCCAGGGTACTGGGCCATGCCGCGAAATACGTCCGCCATCCAAACAAACAGGCCAGGTTTGCTCGCGCTTGATTTTGCTTGCGACGCCGCGTGGAGCAGTTGAGCCGTGATCGCATTGCTGGGTTCTTCCTGCGGCAACTTCCCAACAATCTCGCGCACGCGTTGATAGCTGGCAAACTCGGCTGCACGCGCCGGATCGTCGGCGAGCTTTGCGCGCACTTTGCTCGCCTCGCCCTCGTCGAGTTCGTCATAGAGAAGCGCAAGCAGCTGCTGTGTATTCTCGTCTATGTGTTCGGAGTTGGACATGGTTACTTGCGGGCGATTGACTTAAGGAAGTGCTTTGGCAACGGTTTGGAATTCTTCAAGCTCTAGGCGGAGTTTTTCGAGCGCGTAGCGCATCCGGCTTTTGACGGTATTTTCGGATGCCCCGATAACCTCGGCAATGTCGCGAAACGGCATATCGAGAGTCTCGCGCATGAGAAACACCTCGCGTTGTTCGGGTGATAGTTGCTGCAGTGCAGTGTGTATCTTTTGGTTTAGCTCATTGCTCACGGTTTGGCGATCTGCTGGCATCCCGGGTGCGGGTATCATCTCGAGCAAGGTGGCGCCTTCCTCGGACCCGCGGGGTGCGTCTAACGACTGTGCTTTTCTGTGTTTTTTCCTCCTAGATTGATCAACGCATAAGTTGCGGGCAATGGTGTAAAGCCAGGTCGTAAATTTGGCTTTTTGCTCGTAACGCCCCGCACTTTTTACGAGGCGAAGGAAGGTTTCTTGGAGTAGGTCCTCGGCAAGCTCCCGACTTCTAACAAAACGTAGGATAAAATTGTAGACCGGCTTGCGATGGCGAGACAGGAGCAGCTCAAAAGCGCGTA
Organism: Kofleriaceae bacterium; assembly: GCA_965223575.1. Classification (GTDB taxonomy): domain Bacteria; phylum Myxococcota_A; class Polyangia; order Haliangiales; family Haliangiaceae; genus CBDCWZ01. The sequence goes on along the minus strand of CBDCWZ010000047.1, from coordinate 90,967 downwards.
CCTCGCCCTTTTGATAACGAGACATCAAGACTTCGTCGGTGTCATCCCTCAACATCGTGCTGCTAATCGATTAACTATCTGGAATTACTAGGCATCTCTTATTTGGGTTGGGGTAAACGTACCTGAACTGCATGCTAACGGCAAACCGAGGGGTGATTCGAGACGATTCCCGGCCCATAGTGTTTTTTCCAGCAACGCTGCCGCGAGATGTTTTTCCGTTGGGCGAAGGCCTACCTTGAGAAAGCCAGCGTTGGCGACCGGTGTGGGCAGCGGGGCAGGGACTCGCTCCGTGCTCAAGCATGCGCGCGCAAGACCTTTTGGAGAAGACCACGCAGGAGTCCTGAGAGATGCGACACGCTGAGCTGTGCGCTGCGAACTGCGCGCGGAGCGAGTCCCTGCCCCGCTGCCCTGACCTTGAAAACGTGGAGAAGAACCGAACGCTGCCTGATGGTTGGGGTGAGTGAACGCGATAGGAGCACATGGCGTTTTTGGGATGGGGTTTCTAGCGCTTTTGGCAGCGGGGGCAGTGGAAGGTGGAGCGGCCGTGGAGAATGGTTCGACGAATTGTTCCCGGACATTTGGCGCGCGGGCAGGATTTTTGGTCGCGACCGTAGACACGCAAGTAGTCGCCGTGGTCGCCGGTATGGCCATCGGCGTTGACAAAATCCTTTAGGCTGGTGCCGCCGTGCTCGAGGGCGTAGCGAAGGGCTTTGTCGATGGCTTTGGCGAGGCGATCGCAACGCGAGTGACTGAGTTTGTTGGCGGGGGTTTTGGGATGGATCTGAGACATCCATAGCGCTTCGCAGGCGTAAATGTTTCCGACGCCGGCAATTATTTCTTGATCGAGTAGCGCTGCTTTTATGGTCCGAGCGGTTTGTTGGCAGCAGTCGTGCATAGTCGTGCCAGAAATGCCATCGACGATAGGGTCAACGCCAAGATTGGCCAGTCCTGGATGCTCGTGCTCTCGTCCGGCTGTATAGACAAACACCTGACCAAAGCGGCGCGGGTCCGAATAGCGCAATTGGTAGCTGTGGCGCCCCTTTTTTAAGTCGATGACGATGTGGGTATGCGGAACCTGGGGCAGATCACTATCAACGAGGCGTAGTCTGCCGCTCATCCCAAGATGGATCACCAACTGGTCCTGTGTTGGCTTTTTCCTGCGGGAGAATCCAATCAAGAGATACTTTCCGCGTCGCTCCACGGTAGTCACGGCTGTGTCTTTCGTCGCAACTTTGATCCGGGCCAGATCGACGTCGTGGTTGCCATGAAGTGGCAAGCCACTGCCCCATACCGAGGCCACCTGGAATCCAATTGCCGGCAGGATACCGCGCCGAACCGTCTCAACCTCCGGCAACTCAGGCATTGTTGACTCCTGAGGTGGGTCCTGACTCACTCGGGAGCGTCGCTGCAAGATCTGCAAACTCTGCAACCGTTAAGGTCTCGCCGCGGCGTCCGAGGTCGATTTGGCTGTTGGTCTCGATACGGCGAACATCGTCGGCAGAAAACGCACTCAACAACGCGTTTCGCAACGTCTTGCGCCGAAGCGCAAATGCTGCCTTGACGACCTGGACGTAATGCTTCGGGTCGTCAATCGGGACGGGAAGCGCGCCGGCACGATAAAACTCGATGGCGACAACGCTGGATTGCACCGTGGGAGGAGGAACAAACGACCCCGGGGAAACATGCGTCACGATGCGGATCGCGGCAAAGGCGCCAAGAATCGCGGTCAAGGCGCCATATTCTTTGGTGCCAACCCGGGCCGCAAGGCGCTCGGCGACCTCGCGCTGGACCATAAACACACCGCGAACAACGCTATCGCGAAACTCCATCACGCGAAACAACAGACGACCGGACAACTGATACGGGAGATTTCCACATACGGTGATGGCCCCACCGTGCTCGCGGGCAACCGCCGCGATATCGAAGTCGAGCGCGTTCGCGGAGACGATCTCGATCTGGCTTATGGTGCCAAGTTCCTGGCGAAGAATCGAAACGAGATCTCGATCCCGTTCGATCGCGACCACACCTCCGTCAGGCACCGCTGTCGCAAGCCTCGTCGTCAGTGTGCCAAGCCCCGCGCCGATTTCTACGATCCAATCCCGCGGACTCAATACCGCTTCCCGAAGAATCGCCGCATACGCTGCCTCGGAGATCAAAAAGTTTTGCCCCCAAGACTTTTTGGCTTGGAGATCATATTTGCGCATTAACGCACGGACTTCAGAGAGGGGGGAGGTCATGGTGAAAGCAAGGACAACGATTGCTGCTATCGACGAACAATCATTGCGATTTTGCGTCGTATTGCAATGTCGTTAGAGAGTCAAGACGCTCTGTGCTATCCTTTAGAATCACTATGGTCGCGGAATTTCAGCACGTTGTTCTCACCTACGACGACTATCGTCGCCTGCCCGACGATGGGCGGCGGTATGAACTGTTAGAAGGAGAAATATTCGTGACGCCAGCTCCGACAACTTCGCATCAGCGCATTTCGCGCAATCTCGAATTCACTCTGCATTCTCACGTCAACCACAATGACCTTGGCGAGATTCTAGATGCACCCATCGATGTAATCTTGGGGCGTACGGTGGTCGTACAGCCAGACCTTGTCTTCGTATCCAAGCATCGCGCAGATATCATTACCGAGCGTGGTGTGGAGGGTCCTCCAGATCTGGTTATCGAGATTCTTTCTCCTTCTACCCAGGACCAAGATCGAGGACCAAAGCAGCAGCTGTACGCTCGCTATGGTATCAGGCACTATTGGTTACTCGATCCTAAGGCAAAAACACTGACCGAACTCCTACTCGAAAGTGGCGTGTACAAATTGATCGCCACCCACAGCGAACGAGAGCTTCAACTTGCGCCGTTTCCCCAACTTACCATCGACCTCGGCGAAGTTTTCGATATCTAGCTCGTATTTCCAGCACGGCGCGCCAGTCTTGGGGGTGGAAGAGCATTTTCGTCAAGGTTCTTGATATCTAGGATGAGCCCAACTTTTACACTAGAAAGTGGACACTCGATCTCGGGAAATGGAATAGTACTGGTAGTTACTCACAGCCGCGGCAAGTTCATGCGCACCTTGCGTTGATGGCAGCTGCCACCGTAGTGTTGCACTGTGCGAAATTTGGTTAACGGCACTGATCGTACACGTTCCAGCAGTAACTTTGCAGCTGACCAACTCATCACTTGGATAGAGATCCTCCCAGCGGAGCACATACTCAAGGACTGATCCCGCTGGCTCTTCTATAAAATTTGTCGATAACACGACGGAAGGTTCTTTTAGAATGACTAGTCCAGACCTACCGGTAGCGTAGACAATCTCGTCTCGTACCACCGAATCGAAAACCGTTCCAATCCGAAAAATACTTTTGCGTAGTGGTGTCGTTGGTTGACTCACATCAACCGTCTGAATACCTGCATCCGTTGCAAGATATGCGATATTGTTTTCGACAGCTATGCTAAAAACAGTTTCAATGGTCTCAAATGGAATCGGCTTGCCTGGCTTGGTTGGTTCGCTAACGTCGATCACAGTCATTCCGATCCCCCAGTCCGCAGCGTATACAAAATTGTCGGCAATGGCTATATAATTTACCAAACCGATACTGCCGACCTGCGGCCCAATTCTGGTAGGGTTGTCCCGATCTTCAATATTGACGATTGCCAAACCGCCTTTTCTATCTGCGACGTAAGCATAATTCCCTGCAATTGCGAGCTGTCCCGCAATAGCATCTGTATCTGCTTGGGTTCCAACTTTTGTAACGTTTTTTGGATCGGAAATGTTGAAGATCGCCAAACCGCCTTCTCCGTCTGCAACATACGCGAAGCTATCTTTTACGATTACCTGCAATGCCCTGCCATCGGTTTTGATTTGCGGCGAAATCTTCTCGGGTTTCTTTGGGTTTCGGGCGTCAATAACGGCGAGCCCACCAGTATTATCGGCTACGTAAGCAAAACGATCTGCAATAGAGATGTGCTCAGCACTGCCATCTGTTTCAACTATTCCGATTCTTACGGGATCTTTCGGATCTTCTATGTCGATGATCGCTACTCCAGATGATCCGTTTGCAACAAACGCGAGATTTTTCGAAACAACTACGTATTCTTGAAACTTCCCCGCGACAATTTCAGCTGAGATCTGTTTTGGATTTTGCGCGTCCCGAATGTCGGCCACGGCAAACTCACCAGTCATCGCGGCACCATAAACAAAGTCTTCGCTCACTGCAATTCGCTCGAATAGCGATGAAGGTTGAGAGGTAACTTCTAGTTTTTTGCTCTGTGCATCGGTCTTGATATTGATGATTGCAAGTCCAGCATCCCCATGTGCGATGTAAGCAAAATCGTCAACGATAGGAGCATGGACAACTTCGTTAGAGCAATCACCGGTAGCAACTTGCGGTGTAATCTTTGTTGGCATTGCGGGATTTTGGATATCGACGATCGCAATCCCGCACCCATCTGCAACATATATGAAATTTCCACGGACATTGACTTGTTTTGCGCGATGGTCAGTGTCGATCTGAGTAATTCGTTTTGGATTCCTTGGATCACGTACATCGATCACGACTAGTCCCGCAGCGTTGTCAGCAACGTAGGCAAAGCCACCAACCACCGCGACGTGTTGCGCATCCCCATCTGTATCGATGCGAGGTGCTACCAACTTCGGTTCTAGCGGGTTCTTAATGTTTACAATAGCAAGCCCCCGAATGTCCGCGAGATAGACAAACTCACCGGCGACAACCAGATGTGCGGCCAGACTGTTGGCGGAAAGCGGCTGTCTAACTATCTTTGGCGCTTGTGGGTTCGCGACGTGAACAATCGTTAGCCCGCCATCGCCATCAGCAACGTAGAGGTAGTCCCCAACAATGGCGAGATACTGAACGAATCCTACAGTCGAAATCTGAGGAGAAACTCCCTTTGCCGCAAACGGATCTGAAACGTCAATCATCTCAATTCCGTCGTTTTCGTAGACGTAGGCTGTATTGTTGGCGACGGAAACATGACGTATCGCGCCAATGGTATCAGTTTGGGGGGAGATTTTTGTAGCATTTAGTGGATCCTCAATGTTGACGATAGCAAGCCCGGCGTCACCATCAGCAACATATGCGAAGTTTCCCGCAACAACAACTTCATAAGCAAAACCGTCGGTATTGATTTGGGGTGACACTTTGATTGGTCTTAGCGGGTCTGAAATGTCAACAATCGCAAGCCCACGTTCACCATCTGCAACGTACGCAAAGTTTCCCGCAACCGTTACATGTCGAGCTTTCCCGGCGGTGTCAACCCGATGCTCCAACTCAGATGGTGCAAATTCTGCTCTCAGTCCTTGGTAGTCAAGCAACGTGATCGACACATCGTCGGTTTGTGAAGATTCACGGCCCTCACTCACTTTCAACTGGAACATTATTTTTCCAGCCTCTGAAGGTGCAATGAAACTTGGTGTAGACGACTCAGGATTTGAAAGCGTTACCGGTGGACCGGCTGTTTGGGTCCAACGATATCGTAGGGGACCATCTTCGACGCCGGTGCTCCCCGAACCGTCAAGGGTAATCAAATCGAAAACATGATAGAGTTGATCAGAGCCAGCATCGGCAGTGAGCCCATCCTTCAAGTTTCCGCAATGAGTTAGTGTAGCACACAGGCTCAAGGATATTAGACCCTTGGCAATGATATTGCGTTGGCAGCCAACCACGCCCGTAACTATGCCAGAAGAACAGCAGAGTATTCAGCACTACCGGAGAATTGTTTACAAATTCTTGTAACGTTCCAGGCGTCCGATTTTTTCTAAAATCGTCCGGGAACACGTGATTCGAGTCAATCAAGTCTCGAATTCAGTTCAATCAAGCCCGTATAAATGCGTTTTCCATTTGAATTGATGGAAACACTTGAAATAATTTGGCCAACGTAGTCAGCACGGCATAGATGACAACGATTCAGACTGAGGAAGGCAGAGTAATAAGATTTCGCGGAGATTACTTAGCAGCCAGACCAGCATGCCGACAATGCCGAACTCGACAGGAAAACGAGTAAGAAATCTTAGTTCCAATCATCAACAGACCTAATTCTTCAGTTTTGCGGCTTCGATCTCGATCCACGCTAAGATCGTACGATACTGAACATCATCGGTTCCAGAAAATCGCACGCCACCGTTGTGAAACGGGATACCAAGAGGTTTTTTGAGGATAAAACTCTCAGGTGGGTTGTCTAGGTTAACTCGACCGTCCTTGATGACCGCTTCGATCTGCTCGGGCGTCCCATCAAGGGCCATATTTCCCGCTGGTGCTAGGCCACTGTGGCAGCCGCTGGTGCTACACTGGCTAAATATCGGCACGACATCGACGGCAAAGGACAGTGGGGTCGCAGTGATATCGATAAGGGTGACCACGCCAGCGGCGATGGTCGCCTTGGGCATCTTCATGACGTACTCGACGAGGTCTGCCGATGCGATCGAAAAGTCTCCTTCAGTGACGTCGAAGATCACAAACTGACCATTGGTGCTCGTCGCGTCGAGCCCATCGTCTAACATGCCATCGGCATTGGCAAAGTGAATGTCGCCGGTGTCGTAGCCGGCAGGGAGCAAGAACAATTCGCGTTTGATCCCCTCGAGAGGGGTTCCTTGGGCATCAATCACGCGGGCGATCACAATGCCCTTGTCGAGTCCCGGGCTGACTCCAACGTCATCTGCTAAATCATCGATATGGGCTTGAGGGACATGGACGGGATCGATCTTGACATCGGCATTGCCAACGTCAACGGAGTGTTTGGTTTGATGGCCATCGCTGTTTCCAATCACGATGACAAATGATGAATCGGCAGCAAGTCCTGAGATGGTAAACATTGCACCGTCTACTTCGACCGTCGGCGCTGGGGTAATGCCTTCGACGGTGATGGTTACCGCGGTCGTCATGGCCTGGTTGGTACGGTAATCAATAACGCTTCCCGTTACGCTGTAGAGGGTATCGCTCTTAATGTCTTCACTGCCACCACAAGATCCGGAGGCAAATAGAACCATGGAGAGGGTAGCAAACAGGAGTGTCGCTAGAGATTGATTGCGTGCCATGGAGGTTATGATATCCAAACAGGTCTTTGCAGACTGTGCCGCAGTACACAGTTGCGGTTGCTATTGTTTGGCAACGGTGCACTGAAATGAAGGGATCCGTGGGACTGGCTCCTGCATGTCCCACGCATCTTTGGCGAGTTTTTCATATTTTAGGGATGGGTTCATATGAAGAAGTGGCGTTTGCATGGGAGCAAACACCGTGCTGGTGGGCATGGTGCTACACTCTGTTTTGTGAAAATCACTTGGCTAAAAATGCTATCCATTTTAGTGCCGGTGAGCGTCCCCTCGGTCGCCGCTGCGTTAACATGTCTTGGCAACTCCGTTCAGCTTGTCGCTCCCGGTTATGCCAACACAAAACGCGTCAACGTTCCGCGCAATGCTACAATACTTGTTCAAAGTTACTCGATCGGTAATTCGACCTCAAAAGCGGTCAAACTGTGGCTAAAGAAAAAGGGTGGCGGCCATGTGCGGTTTGACCGAACTGATGTTGGGGCGAACATGGTTTGGTTCGCACAGTTGAAACCGCACCGAATCCTCCGGCCCAAAACGACCTACGAAGTATATTGGCAGCGAACTGGCAGCGGCCGCAAGCGAATCCTGGCTGGGACGTTTCCCACCGCGACCACATTGGACAAATCGCCACCGAAGTCGAGGATATCGCACTGGCGCTGTGCGCAAAGTTCAACTGCTACGAGTTAGACTATCGCAATGGAGTCCACAGCCATGCCCTTGGGTCTTTCGTTGTTCGGGCGCGATCAATCCGATGTTCGAGGACAAGCCCTCCTTTGAGAGTTGCAGCGTCGCCGAAGACCGCGACAACACGTGCAAGAAATCGATCAAATACGACCAACTGTCGCTTACGTGCGAGCTGAACGCCCGTGTTTGTTGCATTGCGAAGCCGCTGTTCGAGAGCCTGCTTGAATGCCGCCGGAGAGCTGTAGGTATGCGCCGTCATTCTGTAAGACCCCCAAAGGGCGCAAGGGTCCGCTTGACGTCAGCGAGCTCACTCGTGACAACGAGACCTCTTCGTAGCGCTTGCTGCGCAGCCTGGTGAAGCAGCTCTGGCGAGATCACTTCATTTGCGCAGTCGTTTAGCGTTCGGCGTGCACAGGTGGCTGGCACAGATCCGAACCACACCCGATCGTCGGAAAAGACATCAGCGTGGTAAAGTACAACACCCTCAGGGACACGGAAGCGACGATTACGCCACTTTTCCGGAAGCGTTAGATGAATGCTACTGGGTAGAACATCGGAAAGGCCGTGTAGGGCGAGAGCGGTTTGATGCGAAAATACACCTGCCCGCCCGGACCAAAGCCATATGATAGCAAGGTCCTCATGCTCCCCTGCGGGAAAGTGAATCAGCCGATAGATCCCTCGCCGCGCTCGGGCGACGCGGCCGCCTCGAACATGCTTGTACATAAGCTGAGGAGAATATCCATGCCTGGCCGCTTGTTGCGTTGTGAAGTAACCATCCTGAGCGCAAGCAGTCTCATACAGCCGGTCCCAGTTCGGCCTAGGATTCCTTACACGTTGAGGATTCTTTTTGACCATGCACAAATATTAACTTTTAGTTAAGTTTTGTGCAATATTTTTGGTTTTGACTTTACACAAATATTAACTTTTAGTTAAGTTTTGTGTACATGAGAGTCTTATTTTCAACGATTACAGTTGATTATACAGTTCCCTGACTTATTCTTGGGGATTTATGATGCTAGATTTTGGTGTTGCACCAACCTACGCAGCGGACAACGGCCAACTGGACCGAGCGCCCAAGCTTAACTCGTCTCGATGCCCCTTGCGAAGACGGTGAAATCCGGCCACCGCGATCATGGCTGCGTTGTCGGTGCAATGGGTTATGGACGGCGCATAAACACGGAACCCGTCTTGTTCGCCGGCATGGGTTAGGTCGCGCCGGAGTTGCGAGTTGGCAGCAACCCCACCACACACCTGGACGTGTGTGAGTTGTTCTCGCTTTGCGACGCGACGCGTCTTGCGGACAAGCACTTCCACGACGCGATCTTGAAAGCTTGCACATAGGTCTGCTAGCTCCTGGCCGGTCGGATGGCCGTGTTCGCGAACATGATTGAGAACCGCGGTCTTGAGCCCACTAAAGGAAAAGTCATCGCCTGTCTTTGGGGCTGTCATTGATCGCGGCAGGTCGACCGCGTTGGGGTCTCCGGTTTTGGCGAGGCGATCGATGACAACGCCACCGGGATAGCCGAGTCCCAACAGTTTGGCCACTTTGTCAAAGGCCTCTCCGGCCGCATCGTCACGGGTTGCGCCGATTTCATAAAGGGCGTCATGGTCTTTCACACGAAACAGGGAGCTATGTCCGCCAGAAACCACCAACGCCAGGTGGGGAAAGGATGGCGACTCGGGCTCTAAGTAGATCGCATTGACGTGGCCAATCAAGTGATGAACACCGACGAAGGGAAGGTCCCTTGCATAGGCGAGCGCCTTTCCACAGTGCAAGCCGACAAGCAATGCACCGACAAGGCCGGGGCCGCTGGTTGCGGCGATACCGTCGATGTCATCGAGCGTCGCGCTGGATTTGTCGAGGGCGTCACGGAGAACGGGGACAATGCTGGCGATGTGTGCCCGGGACGCGAGCTCGGGAACCACGCCGCCATATCGCGCGTGCACATCCACCTGCGAGGCGACGGTCTCTGCAAGAACTGTGCAGCCATCGCGGACCAGGGCAACGGCGGTCTCGTCGCAAGAACTTTCGATTCCCAGGACTAACATCGGACGTCGGGTTTATAGCGTGTCGAGGAGCGCGCGAACAGACTCCGATCGCCGGCTATTGGGTTTCATCTGCAAATATCTCTGAAACGCCGCTTTGGCCGATGCGTACTGGCGTAACTGATAATGAATAAGCCCCTTGGTGAGCCACGATGAGGAACGACCGGGCCCGACGCGAACCGCTGCAGAGGCTGCCTTCAGTGCGGCCTCAGGGCGACCGGTATCTCGCAAGATATCTGCTTTGAGTGCATAGGCGCTGCTCGTTTCTCGGCTTTGTAGCGATTTATCAATCAGCGCGAGCGCCCGCGATGGATTGGACCGTTTTAGGGAGCGGGCGCGCTTTAGCAGACGCTTGTATTCGGTTGCTGGATCTAATTCCGCGCGATCGTCTGTTGTGCGCGGCGGCTTGTCGCGATCGGGTTTGCGGGCTTCTTTTGTCCTTGGAGGCTTTGTGGCGGCGGGTTTCACGACCGCGGGTTTCACAGCCGCGGGCTTCACGACCGCGGGTTTGACGGTGGCGGGCTTCACGACCGCGGGTTTCGCAATCGGCGGTGCTATCGTATCTGGTCGCTTTGCGATCGCAGCAGCGTCGGGCTGTGCAGCCACACTTGGCGCCGCGGACGCGGCATCCACGTCATTATGCTGATGGGCTACGGGAACTGGCACGGGACCACTAAGACGACGAGGGTATTCCGAAAGAAGGATAATTGCGGCTACGGTTGCAATCCCGACGACTCCAAAATACAAAAATGTTCGGCGACGACCCGACCTGGGAATCTCGGCAGTTGTCTCCGCACTGCGGACTGCGGGAACAGTAGGACGGAGGTCGTCCATTGACACCGCTGATGACACAACAACTTCGACATCATCTTCAGAAGAGGTGGCGCTGGCTTCCTGATCGTCCGGATGCCGGAGATGTTTGTGTTGTTCATCTGCGCTGAGAAGTGATTGCGGAATCGCTGTTTGCTCTGTGTCTTCCTCGGCATCATCGATCGCGACATCCGCTGCACGATCACCAGCGGCTCTCGTGCGTGCCGAATTTGACAGGTCCACCATGCCCGACACGCTCGCAACAGCAGCGCCTTCCGAGGACAATACTCGCCTACTAAAAAGCTCATCCACGTAAGGACGAGGCTGGGGCAAGGGGGTCATATCGTCATTTTCGTCGTATTCGCGGTTGTTCACTGTTTTGACGGCTAAAGGTTGTGTGGGGATTGCCGATCCCGGTGATCCGGTCGGATCCTGAACATCGGCCGAGGGCTTGGTCAAATTATCCGCTTGGCTGCTAGGCGCAGCTTGCGCGAATGCCTCCGGTTTGGACGCGGAGTCCTTGGGCTCGACCTCGATAGCAAACTCTACCAACTGTTCAGATTCAACTTGCTCTGGCTCGATCTCGATTGCGAGCTCGACAAAGCGATCCGATTCGATCTTTGTCACCTCCTCTTCGAGCGGGTCAACACGGTCAGAAGAATGAGTGGATTCAACGAGGATTTGATCGGAATCGACCGCCTCCGCGGTGAGCGGAGCAGCAGCCAGAGAACGCTCGAGATCCGCAAGCGTCGGCCCCGAATCGACAAGCGTCGGCCCCGAATCGATGCTTGGAGGCTGAGAATCACTCACGCCATCATGCGCTGGTCCCGGACTGCGAAGTGGGGTCTCCCGCAATGTGATCCGGCCATTCCCGGACGTTGGGCCTGTGACGCTACCGGTTGGGGCTGTGGCGCCACGAACAGATTTTCCCTCGAGACTCGACTCGTCATCTGAATAGGCAAACGCTGGGGGCCGGGTTTGTGGCGAACGTCTGCGCTTTACCGGTGCAATCAATCCCGACTTATACAACTGAGCGAGCGTTTGCAGGGTTTCTAGGTCCGGGGCAGCGCTGAGCTCGATCACTTCGGCCAAGCTCCGCTTGCCATTGAAGTATCTCAATACACTGTTGAGCTGATCGGGAAGCTGAGATAGCTTTTCCGCCAGCAGCGTGGTGTTCACCGCGCACTGAGTGTCTAAGGGCGGCAAAAGCCCTGCTGATTGCGTCCACTCGTCGAGCCTGCGCATCCCCTCCATCAACAGGGCCTGCGGTGCGAGGGTAATGACGGCATTGCGACGAATCTGGCGAAACTCAACCTCAAAGGTGCCATCTTTCCAGGTCATTAGGCGATATACAGCCGACTCACCGTTTAACGATCCGCAATCCGCATCGATGATCTTCCCGTTGCGAAAATAGATCGTCCCACGCCGGGGCCCCTGGGTGCAGTGGATCAATCCCGATTTGCGGCTCATCTCGAGGGTTTGAATCAGATCGACAATTCCCATCTCGTCCAGACCGCCTGAGAATTGCATCCGCCCTTTCGGGCCCATTGGGATCTTGTCGCGATGTTTATCCAGCAGCGTGCGAACTCGATCGAGAATCTCATCCATGTATATTGGCTTGGTAAGATAATCCTCCACACCAAGTTCGAAACCGCGAATCTTGTGTTCGACTGAGGCTTGCTCGGTAAGAAACAAAAACGGAATGTGCGCCCACTCGGGTTTGTTTTTGACCGCTTTTAGTAACTCAAAGCCAGACCCATCGTCCATTGCAACTTCGGAGATGATCAAATCGGGGCACTCTTGTCGAACATTATTGAGAGCGTTGTTCATGTCCTCCGCCGTCGTCACCAAAAAACCGGCATTCGACAACGATACCTCAAGAACACGAAGACTCTTGCTGTCCCCGTCGACAAGTAGCAAGCTCTCTTTTGACACTTATTTAGTGCATCCCATCTGGCATGATTTTGTACCAACTGCAAACGAAGTTCCGGTAAAATCATATCTTACAACGTCGCAGCCAGCTACCTTGATTCGGTTTGCCCTTTGGCCGCCACGAGGACGCCAAAGCCTCTACCCGCGTTCAAATTCTGAAACAATCCAAATTGTCAACAATTACACTACCATATGGAGAAACCGTATACCAAACCGAGCTCGATCGAGTGGTTCATGTTGCACTGCAAGATGTAAGCAAAAATACAAATACACTGCAAGCCGAGCTGAATTATGCTCTCGAGCATCCTGTCGATGCAAACCAACTTTCTAACTCCACTATGCCTGGCGACCGCGTCGTCATCATTGTAAGCGATGCAACAAGAGATGAACCAAGAGCAGAAATGGTGCAAGCAGTCATGGACAGACTGCCGATTGGTTGTCGGATTACGATTGCGATCGCCAATGGAACGCATCAACCGCAGCCGATCGACCGGCTAGGCCTTCGCCCTTCTCAATTGCGATCGGCAACAATTGTCAACCACGATTCGCGAGACCGCGACTCGCTTGTTTCGCTGGGGGATACCACGAGGGGTACTCCTATTTTCGTCCATCGCTGCGTGGTAGAGAGTGACCTCGTGGTCGCCACAGGGCGCATCAAGCCGCACTACTTTGCGGGATATGGCGCGGGGAGCAAAGCGATTTTCCCCGGTCTCGGTGGTGAGACAGAGATCCGCATCAACCATCGCCTAAAACGCCTAGAAACCGCGAGACCAGGGGTGATCAATAACAATCCTTGTCGACTCGATCTAGAAGAAGCTGTCGATCTCCTCAACACAAAAACGTTTCTACTCAACGTTATCTTCGACAATTATGCCACGGTGCACGCTGCTGTTGCCGGGAATATCCGCACCGCCTTTCGCCACGGGGCAGCGATGTGCGCAGCCTTATTTCGTGTGCGCGTACCGTCTGTCCCGATTCTAATTGTGTCCGACAAACTTCCTCTGACTGCAAGTTTGTACCAAGCTTCTAAGTTGGTAGCGGCAGTCGCCCCGGCAGTCCCTGAAAACGGAACGATCATCGTCGCCGCACAATGCCCCGAAGGAACAGGGCCGATTGAGACTGTCAATCGTGATATCTATGAGCTCGGTTTGATGACGCGACTACCAAAGCAGCACCGCGTTGTGCTCGTCTCCGAGCTCTCTAAGCAGATCGTAGATAGTACGTATTGTCAATGGGCGCCCTCGGTGCGGGCTGCTGTCGATGCGGTGCAGGGCGATGTTGCGGTGGTTCCGTTTGCCGGTTGCGCCCTTGTTGAGGCAATATAGCGAGTGGCATCTTTACTTGCGCAGCAACTCGAACGCTATTTCCCCGGGCTTCTATCCTGGGAGCAGCAAGAGAGAATCCAAAGCTATCTACATCTACTCAAGAAGTGGTCACAAAAGATAAGCCTGATTCAGGTTCAAGGAAATTGGGATTTGCTTGTCAATCATGTGATTGACTGTCTTCATGTCACGGCCTATCTCGACAATGCTATCCGGATCATTGATGTTGGCAGTGGGGCTGGATTTCCAGGGATCATGCTGGCGATTGCATCAGCGCGAAGCACGGTAACTTCTATCGAGCCGACAACGAAGAAGTGGGCGTTTTTACAAACCGCCAAACGCGAGCTTGCACTCAAGAACTTTGTTCCCCTTTGCGAGCGTTACCAAGATCATGCGCTCAACGACTATGATGTCGCTGTATCCCGGGCAACTTGGAACGTACCCCAATGGCTCGAAATTGGCGCGACACTCGTACGGACGGGTGGAACCGTGATCGGAATGGAAGGGGCGAATCCAACTGATATTCCTCAGCAGGCGGCACGTTATCCCTACCAGTTTGCCGATCAAAATCGGGCAATTATCGTTCTGCCCTGTTAGTGCCTCCCCCAACGTGTCTCATCTCGTGCGAAACTAACTTTCGCGACATTTTTCAGAAAATTGGCGTGTTGATCGTATGCGTCTAGAGCGCGGCATAGAAAAGTTAAAGGGGGGTATGCAATTTAGGAGACGTGCTATGTTGCCACCAATGGGGTGGGTTGACGCGCAACTCGAGGACTGGACAACGCAAGGACTGGCCAGGCAAATCCGCGAGGTTAGCGGAAGTCACGGATCGATCATCACGTTAGACGGGCGCGCCAAAGTCATCAACTTTTGCTCCAATAGCTACCTTGGACTCGAAAGTCATCCACTGGTTTGTCAGGCGGCCCAAGACGCAGCGGAGACCAACGGGGTTGGCAGTGGCGCATCGCGACTCATCGTTGGGACGAACACCCTACACGCTCAGGTAGAAGCAAAACTAGCTGCGTTTCATCAAACGGATGCTGCATTGGTCTTCAACTCGGGATACAACGCAAACGTTGGGATTCTTCCAGCATTGCTTGGGGCAGAGGATATTGTTTTTAGTGATCAACAAAACCACGCTAGCATTATTGATGGATGCCGCCTTTCACGGGCGAAAATTGAAGTATATGAGCATAATCACGTAAAATCGTTAGAAGCTTGCTTGCGGGCAAAACGAAAGCGATTCCGGCGCGCCCTGGTCGTTACGGATAGTGTGTTTTCTATGGATGGAGATCTTGCAGACATCACGAACATCGCTGAGGTGTGCAAAAACAACAATGCGATCCTAATGGTGGATGAGGCCCATGCAACGGGAATCTTAGGTGAGTCTGGGCAAGGATATTGTGCGGCCTTAGGAGTGAAGCCCGATATTCACGTAGGAACCCTAAGCAAAGCGATGGGTTGCTTTGGCGGATACGTTGTTGGTGAACGTAACTTACTTAAATTGCTATTGAATACCGCTCGTAGTTTCGTATTCACAACAGCATTGCCCGCTCCCGTTATGGCCGCGGCGAGTAGTGCAATTGATCTCCTTAGGGGCCCCGAGGGCGTCGATCGGAGACAGGCACTGCAACGGAATATCGCGCAATTCTCAGCAGCGCTCCAATCCCGCAAGTTATTGGTGCCAGGTACTGGCAGAACTCCAATATTTCCGATAATTGTTGGCTCGCCACAGGCTGCGCTGGTCTGTAGTAAATCTTTGCTCGAACGTGGGATTTTTATCCAGGCAATTCGACCACCGACTGTTCCACGTGGAACATCGCGACTTAGGGTTACCCTGATGGCAACTCATACGGAGCAACAAATCAATTGGCTACTTGAGGAGCTCGATCAATTGGCGAACCAGGGGTTGGTTCCGAGAAACCTTTCATGACTTCAGGATCACAACAGCCGCTGTGGCATCCATTTACTCAAATGTCCAGCTGGACGGCTGATTCGGCATTGATGATTGTTCGAGCCGAAGGGAATTACCTGTTCGACAGTGCGGGCAATCGTTATCTCGACGGGGTTAGTTCGCTGTGGGTCAACGTCCATGGGCATAGGCGGCCAGAAATCGATGACGCTATTCGGCAACAACTTGATCGAGTGGCACATTCGACCCTACTTGGGCTTTCCAATCCCCCAGCATTCCAACTTGCCAAACAACTCACTGAAATCACACCTAAAAAGCTGACGAAAGTCTACTATTCAGACTCGGGATCAACCGCCGTCGAAATCGCATTAAAGCAAGCATTTCAATATTGGCAACATCGGGGACAACCGAGAAAACAACGGTTTGTTCACCTCGCCGAGGCGTATCACGGCGACACGCTTGGCGCCGTGGCGGTGGGTGGAATGGACCTGTTTCATCGACTCTTTCGTCCGCTCCTATTTGAGACATTTTCGGTGCCGACCCCAGCATTATGTAGGTTTCCGGAGCCAACGACCTCAGAGCAAGTCGTGGAACACTGTATCCAGGCGGCCGATGCCTTGTTTACTCGTCATGCCCATGAAATTGCAGGAGTTATTGTTGAGCCTCTAATTCAGGGAGCCGCCGGCATGCTGACGCACGCAGCGGGATATCTAAGGCGCTTGGCGGACTTGTGCAAACAACATGAGGTTCTTTTGATTGTTGATGAAGTAGCGACGGGCTTTGGCCGAACGGGAACAATGTTCGCGGTGGAACAAGAGGGTGTGCAGCCAGATTTGATGTGTCTCGCAAAAGGCATTTCAGGTGGTTATTTACCGCTCGCAGCAACCCTTGCCAGCGAGGAAATATATGCTAGCTTTCTAGGAAATAGCAACGATTTCAAAACGTTCTACCATGGACATACCTACACAGGGAATCCCCTAGCATGCGCCGCAGCACTTGCATCATTGGAAGTTTTTCGTGCCGATAACACGCTTGCGAAAGTATCTACAAAGATTCCACTCTTCTCCGAGTTGTTGCGGGAGCGAGTTGCAAATCAGCCGTCGGTTTGTGACGTTAGACAGTGCGGACTTATGGTTGGCGTCCAACTTAACCACCAAGATCCCCAGTTTGGGGCGAAGGTATGCACAGCTGTCCGCTCCCATGGAGTCATCTTGCGCCCACTAGGAAATGTCGTTGTTTTAATGCCTCCGCTCTCTATTGAAGATGATCAACTTAGAGAGCTAGTTGAAGCCACAGCTCTGGCTATTGAAGAATGCCAATGATGCGCCTAGTGATCACCGGTACTGACACCAACATTGGTAAGACCACAATCGCGGTTGCTATCCTAGAACAACTCACTGAGTGGGGTTGGCGCTGTGCAGCGATTAAACCTGCTGAGTCAGGCTGCGGCCCCAAGGAATCGAATCAAGACCCGGGCATCAACACGTTGCACCCTGCGGATGCAGAGCGATTGAGAATTGCTGCAGGGAATTGGCAAACCCTCGAGAATGTCTGCCAGTACCGTTATGCTGCCCCTGTTGCACCAGGAGTTGCAGCCGCTAGCCAAAATGAGTCGATCTCATTTGAAGTCATCAACAAACAAATCGATCAAGCGGTCTCAGATGGGGCTGAAGCCATCATTGTTGAGGGGGCTGGTGGTCTTCTTGTCCCGATGTCGCCCACGACGACCTTTGCCAACCTGATTCGCAATATTGACTATCCCGCATTGGTTGTTGCTGACGCACGGCTGGGAACGATCAATCATTCCCTGCTAACGATCGAAGCCCTGCAAAACCGAGGCATCCAACCTGCTGGGGTTATCCTCACCGCTACCCAGCCGACGGATCGCACCTTTATGGAAAGCAATGCCCAACAGATTTCAGCCCATGGCGGAGTTCCAATCCTGGGCCTCATCGATCACTGCAAAAACCCCGTAGCTGCAGCCCGCAAGACAATCAACTTTGAGCTACTGATCAAGCGCTGTTCCACGTGAAACAAAATTGGGATTTCGTGGGCTTGGGGCTGGCAGGCGCCAGTACGTTTTGATCTAAGGACCTTACGAGCCCGAAACAAATCCGGATTTCTGATGTATGGCCTGAGACGCGCGTTTTCGGTTGGGGGTTGCCGTGCTCACACATCCACGGCGAGTTTCGGGGGTGAAGAGCTTGCCTGAGGTTGTGGTTTTGCGGAAGGGGGTGGTGCGCCGCGGAACTGCGCGCGGCACCCCCAACCGAAAACGCGCTGCGCATCAGCGACTACGCTCGAAATTCGATTTGGGTGGTGATGTATTAGGCCACCGTGCTCGCACATCTACGGTGAGTCTTGGAGGGAGTGAAGAACTTGCCTGAGGTTGTGGTTTTGCGGAGGGGAGTGGTGCGCCGCGGAACTGCGCGCGGCACCCCAACCGAAAACGCGCTGCGCATCAGCGACTACACTAAAAATTTCGGTTTGGTGCGTTGTGGGTGGGTGATGCGTGGCTCGCACAACCTCAGGCGAGTTCCGAAGATTGTGTTTTTGCCAAGGAGTTCGCCCTAGAGGAAAGTGCCTCAATTTTGATTGTTTCACGTGGAACAGTTCTCTGTATCTGGCAAAAGTTATTTGAGTGGGCTACTTAGGCTTAAGTGATCTTGATATCAAAACGATGGCTTTTGATTGCGATTGGCTTGAGTTTTTCCGGCTGTGGGAAAACACATCAGCAAGCTCTCGAACCGATGCCATTGCTGGTTGAAGATGAGCCAGAGGCTCCGAAAGCAGCACCGCCAGAACCGCAAAGGGCCCCAACCAAGCCAACTGGTCGTACAGGGATTGCGGCGTGCGACGAATATATTCAGAAGATGATTGCGTGCTTCAAAAAAATGCCGGCTTCAACCTCAGAGGCCGCGCAAGTAGCATTTGAGAAATCGATTGCAACCTGGTCTCGGCTGAAAGGGGCTGCCCGAGATTCTTTAGCAACAGGGTGCAAAACGGTGCTCAAAACTGCAGATCAGACTTTCAAATCATTAGGGTGCTAGCCCGGAAACATCACGCTCTGCGCACGCCCTCACCAAAGTTCTTGTTCCCACACAAAAATTTTCAATCTGGCAAATACAGTATTCCCTGCAATCGAAAATCTCCGTGTGAAAACAATTCCTTTGGCGATCCTCGCACGCATCCGTGATGTTTCCGGGCTAGGTGACTGGTGTTAAATACGGTGTTTCTGAAGGTAGCGGGTAGAAAAATAGGTTTCGCCGGTTGTTTTCGCACTCTGGTGTTTGGATGACTCGCCTGGTCATTTCGCGCCAGGCGTAGCCCAGACCGGAAATAAGAAGGGCGATCAGGGGCAGCATCCGGTCGAGAATGGCCCAGGCGCCATTTTTGGAGCCTACGGCGAGCTTTGCCAGTCTCTTAAGATTGGTCGCAGCACAAAGTAAGGAAAAATCCTCTCTGACCCTGTCGCACCCGCGCACTCGTGCCCGGCGTCCTCCGTGTCTGCGTTGCATGAGGTGAGCGATTTTTCGCTCTACCTTGGGGCGAGTAGAACGATAATCCCGTTTCCATTTTTCGTTCCGTTGGTGAAGTCGTGAGCGCTGCAACGTTGCCTCTTTGGTGTGGATTCGGACCAAGCGTCCGGTTTTCGAAGTTGTGCATTTTGGTTTCAGTGGACAGTCGTGACAGTGCGACTCAAACGATGCCATACCCATGCGCTCGGGTCCCTTTCGGGGGTTGATCGGTACGACAATCCCCTGTGGACAGCGAACGGTTTGCTCGTTTAAATCAATCTTGAATGCGCTCTTAGCAAACAATCCTTTGCTGGGGGGCGATGGCTCTTGGACCTTTACGTTGGCTTCAATCCCTGCCTTTTCTAGCGTTTCAACGATATCCGCTGCCCCATAGGAGGCATCACCAAACACCGCGACACGAGCGTTGTCCTGGGGCGCTGCCTGCGTTTGTTCGATCGCTTCTTCGAGCAATTGCGTTGCGGCTTGTCCATCGCCCACGTTTCCCGCTGTGACATCGCTTGCCACGATCACTTCAGAGTCTGGATCGATCGAGATATGGCCTTTATATCCGTCAAATCCACGAGCCCCCGTCTTGCGTCCATGGCGCGCTTCCGGATCCACAGTCGAAATCACTCGGTCCGGAGCGACTCGCTTCACAATGCGATAGGTCCCATCTTCCCTCTGTTCTAAATCCTGCCCGACCACCGTTGCCAGTAGTGCCATCGCTTGAGCGACCTCCGAACCATATGGGCGACCCTCCATAGATACGAGAGCTGCGTGGGCGTCTTGGGCCAGTGCATCGATAAGGGATTCCTGAGCAGCCTTGTCGTCCCACGCACAACTCGGTTTGCCAGGAGTTTCGTAGGGATCGTCGCGACGAAGAACAGCACGAACACAAGCAGATTGCTCTGCGTCCAGACCCCGCAACAAGCCGCGTATTGCAGACCGTATCAGCGTCACCGTATCTTGGGTCGCAACGGCATCATACAGACACGTCGAATCCATCACACGTTTGCGACCGACCAGTCCGGCCTGCCGGCATACCTCTAACACCGCTTCGAAAATCCGATTTGGAGATGCAGACTGGCGAAGCCGCTCACGCATGTCAACAAGAACCGTATGGACAAAACCAGGATAATCGGAATCCAGGCCCCCAGCCGCATACTTCCAACGCAAATCATAGCTGAATCGATCCACAGCCTCCCGATCACTGAGCCCTTCTACTCGTTGCAGAACCATCACAATCGCCACGATCCGAGAAGGAATCGACCGACGACCACGTTTCGTAAATAGATCCGAGAACATTTCGTCGGGAAACAATCGATGACCTTCTCGATACAAGAGAGAATAGATCGATGCCTCAGACAAACGAGAACGGCAATACGATGCGCCAGAGGTCAACAAACTTCCCTGCTTTGGAGGTAAACCCTGCGTCATTACTAAAGAAGATCAAATTCCATTCACTTTGTCGATCTTTCGGTACGACAAAAAACACCAGTCACCTAGAGAGCTGAACATGTAAAGTTGCTTATCGACGGTAAAGGATCGGAATCGTTGGCGAGGCGGACACTGCCAATGCAACCGTCTGTTTCCAAGCGAAAATCAGGCGCAACCAACATAGATTCGCCCGTATTTGGACGTGGGCGGGCGGGGTTGGGTCCCGTCAAGGAGGACAACGTAGCCAACGATTCCGAGGGGTAGCGTCGGAAAGTGAATTTACGTGTTCAGCTCTCTAGGGCCACCGTCGATGTGCGGGCACGCTACCCCTTGGCGTCTCCCGCCCATAACCCACACCAAATCGGACTTGGAGGGGAGAAGGAACTTCTAATCCACGATGTGCAGCGGTTTTGTGGGGTGCCGCGCGCAATTCCGCGGCGCATCGCTACCCCTTTGCAAACCCAAAACCTCAAGCGAGTTCTTCACCCGTTCCGCAACCTGACTTCGAGGGGAGCACCTAAATCGCTGATATGCAGCGCGTTTGTGGTTTGGGGGTGCCGCGCGCAGTTCCGCGGCGCACCACTGCCCTTCGCAAAACCACGGCTTCAAGCGAGTTCTTCACCACCGAAACTCGCCGTGGATGTGTGAGCACGGCACCCCCAAACCACAAACGCGCGTCTCAGGCCCGACCTGGAAGCTATCGGCCTACTTGCCAATACAAAACTGCGCAAACAGCGAATCCAACACAGCGTCATCAACCTCTCGGCCCAATACTTCACCCAACCACCGCATTGCATCTCGGAGCTCAATTGCAACCAGCTCAAGCGGTTTCTCCGCTGACTCCGCGACCACGCCCATAGCCACCGAAGCTTGACGCAACAAACCATGCTGACGCTCACTAGTAATCGCCACCGAGTCCCCGGCATCCCCACGCTGTCCCAACGCAACCGCAACAATCTCTCGCTTGAGCCGATCAATGCCCCGCCGGTCCTTTGCCGACGTCTCAATCGCCTGGCCACCTTTAGTCGTTTCCCCAGGTGAGCTCAACAAATCGATCTTCGTCACGACATGAATTTGCCGTTTGTCTCCGGATTCAAATTCGGGTCGCGAACCATTGGTTACCGGATGAACAACAACCTCCAAGTCTGCACGCTCCGATCGCTCTTGCCCCATTTGAATGCCTCGTCGCTCGACGTGACTATTGGCGTCACGAATCCCAGCCGTATCCACCAGTGTTACCGACAACCCCTGCCAAACTGTCTTTGCCTCAACATAGTCTCTCGTCGTCCCCGCATCGGCATCGACTAAGGCGCGCTCCTCATCAAGTAACATATTGAAAAGACTAGATTTTCCGCCATTGATCGGCCCTACGATCGCAACATCGATTCCATCGCGCAGGGCCCGACCAAAGCGGAAGGTATCTGCCAGACGCCCAATCTCGGCACGAAGTTCGCCGGCGCGCGCCCGCAAAGTCTCTCGCGGCGCAAACTCTACGCCTTCCTCCGGAAAATCGATACGCGCCTCAACATCCGCTAGCAGCGCCGCGATCTGATTCGAAAACGCCTCGAGCTGTGTCCCCAGACGACCCGCCAACTGCGCCTGCGCCAGCCGCCAAGCACGCTCACTTTGCGCCTCAATCACACCCGCGATCGCCTCTGCTTGGACCAAATCCAACCGACCGTTTTCAAAGGCGCGCCGTGTAAACTCCCCTGGCTCCGCATGGCGAGCACCCAATGCAGTCACGACACCAAGCACCCGGGCGAGATTTACGGCCCCGCCATGACCATGAATCTCCGCGACATCTTCCCCGGTGTAAGATCGAGGAGAACGAAACACAACCGCCAATACATCATCGACAATTTCCCCTGACGAATCTTTTAGTTGATCGTAAATGAGTGTTCGATCGGGAAATTGATCGGGACGTCGAGTCAGCGCATGACTGACAATCTCAAGAGCACGTTTTCCACTAATTCGGACAATTCCAATGCCGCCAACGCCAACCGGCGTTGCAACTGCCGCAATTGTGTCTCGCCGGCCGCGGATCATCGCTGTGACTTCATCTCCACCTTACGCGTCGGCGATACGGCTCTACGCGTCAGCGACGGGCTCGACCAAAACACGACGATTCTGACCATTCCCCTCGCTACGTGTATTGACCCCGGGGACATCGGCAAGCGCCATGTGAACAATCCTTCGATCGTGTGCGGACATTGGATTGAGTTTCACCGCGGATTGAGTTTCCAATGCCTTTTCACTGGTCCGAATCGCTAACTCTTTTAGTCGGTCAATCGCTTTGTCACGATAGCCGTCGGCATCAACGATAATCGGCTTTCCCCGCCCCGCTGACCGACCCCCATAGGTCATTTTTCCGACCAAATGCTGCAAGGCGTCGATGACCTGACCGCGACGGCCAATAATTGTCTCGGGCGTATCGCAGCAAATCTCCAAAATCAATTTGTCCTCGGTATCCTCGGGACGTACTTCTGCACTGACTGCCATCTTGGCGAGAATTTCCTCAAGATGTTTTTGAGCTGTCTGCAGGGCTTGCTCAGATGACAGTTCGGAAAGTTCTTGTTCTTCTGACACGGGTCTATCCTCCATCAATTAGCACGGGAAAGGTTCCCATTTAATTCTTGCGTTTGCCAGCTTTGCGACGCTTCCTTCCTTTGCGCCCGCGTGTTTGTTTTGCAGATGTCGATGATTTTCCCTCATTGGTTTGAGGCGACGGAACTACTGACTGGACAGGCTTGTCGGATGTGGGTTCTGTCTCGCTATTCGCCGGCTTGTTCGCTGTCGGCAATTCGCTATTCGTCCCTCTGTTTAACCACAGATGGTGGCCAGCCGTAATCAGTGTGTTAGTCAAGATGTACAGGGTCAGTCCAGATGGAAACATAAAGCCGAAGCCACCAAACATGATCGGCATCCCCCACTTCATCATTTTTTGCTGGGCAGAATCGCCGGTTGTTGGCGTGAGTCGGGATTGAAGAAACATTGCTGCCACAAGCAATATTGGCAATACGTAGTATGGATCCGTCGCGGTCAGATCATCAATCCACCCAGGGATAAATGGAGCGTGGTAGAGCTCAGCAGCGGCCATCAACATCCGATAGAGGGCAAACCATATCGGCATCTGCAACAGCATCGGCAAACACCCAGCCAAGGGGTTCACACCATGAACCTTATACAAAGCCATTGTCTCAGCGTGCAAGCGCTGGCGATCTTCTTTGTACTTGGCCTGCAGCCGCTTTACTTCAGGGCCGAGTTTGGCCATCGCCTTCATCGACCGCATCGACTTTGTGCTCCAGTGCAGGGTCGCTAACTTGACAATGACGGTCAGCAAAATGATTGCGACGCCCCAATTGATCACAAAAGACTGCAACCAAAGGAGCAACCACAAAAGTGGTCGCGCAATAAACTCAAACACCACCCAGCCCAGATCGATTGCGTGTTCAAACCCAGTCTCGTAACCAACTTTTTTGGATAGACCATCAAGCCTGTCGAGAAACTTGGGTCCAAAATAAGCGGTCACCTCCTGTGCCGTGGTTTCACCAGACTTTAGCGTTACTGTCGGAAACGAAAGACTCGTCGTGAGAACCCCAAGCTTTGTGGCGTTTGCCTCACAACCCAGACTTAATTTTTCAGTCCCACGTGGCGAAACAGCGGTAAGAAAATACCCCGTCGCGACGCCGGCAAACTTGATTGCCCCGCGATACAGAAGGGGCTCCGAGACTAAATCTTTCCCCGTTTGCTGTTCTAACCCTCCATTGGCGTAGCATACGCCACTCCATCCTTGCTCAATCCCTGCAAGTCCACCCGAGGTATCTTCGTCAGGATTTTGATACTGCTGCAGCAAAAGCGTCAATTGCCCCTTGAGCGGGTCCCCACCAAGGTGTTTGACGCGAACCAGCAAAACAACGAGAAATTCTTCTGGATTAAACGAATACTCTTTCGTCACCTCGAGGGATTTCCCGGTCCAAGTATAGTGAATCTCCGTGTCGCTTTTCCGATGCCCTTGCCACTCTACATCTCCGAGTGCACGGTCACCAAAGGCGACTTGTAGTGTTGAGTTTGTTTGATTGTTGGGCTCAGCAATAACGAGCTCCATCGGCGCACCCGTATCCGAATCGACAAATTGCTCCCCAACCAATTTCCACGACTTGATACTTCCACCATAGTTTGTCGTCGTGGCGTGAAATTGCGCGAAGGAAAACTCCTCCAATTTTTCCTCGCCCTTTTGAGCGGAACCGGACGAGGAGGGTTTAGACGATTCTGAATCTGCGGAAGGCTCGGCCTCTACCTCCGCGGTTGGTTCTTTAACGGGATCCTTTGGTGGCTGCTCTTGGGGGAATAACTGATTCCACACCATCATTATCGCAAACGCAGCAACAACTGCCATGAGTAGACGTTTTCCTTGATCTTCCATCGTTTTGCGTCGGTCTCTTCAGGTCAGGGCTGCTTGGGCTTAGGAACAGGATCGTATCCGGGTTGAGAAAATGGATGGCAGCGGAGAACGCGGCGTAGCGTCAGCCAACACCCAGCAAACAAGCCACGCTGCTGAAACGCATCTGTGGCATAGCGAGAACAGCTCGGCTCAAAACGACATGCATTGGGCAAGAAAGGCGAAATAGCCTTTTGGTACCCGCGAATTAGGGCAACAGCCACGCTCACTATCAGTCGATGGACCGTTCCCGCGATCTCCCTCCTTTGTCGTAAACTTAACACCGGTCAATCCGCTGATGCATAAGGTTGAGCTCTTGGTTTACCTGCGACCAGGTCAGGGTTGCAGCGCTGCGTTTCGCGATAATGACCACATCAGTCACGAGCGGAAACCATCTTCCTTGCCGTACCGTTTCACGAATCAACCGTTTGATCCGATTTCGCTTCACCGCATTTCCCACTTTTTTGGACACCGTAATTCCCAATCGCCCCGCTCCATGGCCGTTTGGTTTCTCGCTCTTGGAGGCAACCAGGCCGACGAAGTGCGAGCTATGAATTCGGTACTGGGCACTCGACTGAAGCGCGACGTAGTCCGACCGTTTTCGTAACCGCCAACGCTTCGGATACGACATACCACTCTCTTGCGGCGTCTGCTCCATTGCTTGCCCTACTGGACAAACATCCTCGTCGCTCACTTGCATGCAGCAGTAACCGCCAACCGCTTGCGCCCCTTGGCGCGTCGCCGTTGGAGTACCTGCCGGCCTGCTCGGGTGCGCATACGGGCGCGAAACCCATGCGTTCGTTTTCTACTTTTATTGTGTGGCTGGTAAGTGCGCTTCACAAAGCACGCTCCATAAGTTTGAGGAAAGTCCGAGGATCGATACCCGTAGCCCATTTCCCTGTCAAGCATTCATACCGCCCGATGCGAAAATATGACTTCTTTGCGAAGACCTCAATTGACCTCCAGCTGCAAACATCCAACGGGCGGTCGTTTCCCAACCCGATAGCCCGCAAACCCGCACTACTTGCGGGTCTGCGAGATATTTCATTTTTTTCACAAAATATCTTTTGAATACAAATAGTTAAAAATATCCCAGAACTTTGGCCATCACTCCCGTTTTGGGCCAAAAATTTTTTTTGCGCGGGAGCGAGGTGAGATCACAGGGTTCTGAATCAACACAGTTTTTTTCGGGTTGAACAGTGCAGCCTAGGTCTGCTAGAGACTGTGCGTTCCGGGCGGGCGTGGCAAGGCGGCGAAAAAGACGAAAAAGAGTAGCCACTTTTTGGGGGTGCGTCTCGCGACGGGTTGTCCACATCTAAATAAGACATAACTATCTGATATGTATCGATTTCCACCCATTATTCACAGTCTCTTCACAGTCTTGTGGATAGTGACGCGACAAAAAGGCCTGGCGCTAACTCGATGAGTACGATTTGGGGAGACGCGTTAGAGCGACTGTCGGGGCAGATGGCGCTGCAAAACTACGAAATGTGGCTTCAGCCTATCGAGTGCCGCAACATTCGCGGGAACAAAATCACCCTGCGTGCACCGAACTCCTATGTGCGGTTCTGGTTTGAATCGCACTACCTTCAGACTGTCCTCGAAGAACTTCGCAGCCTTAGCAAGCAAGAATATACCGTCAACTTTGAACCCGATATGGAGGACAAAACGGCGGTGAGCCAGACCGAGGTCCCAAATCAATGCGTACATCCACCCTCCCCTCCATCCAACCCCCAACCACCATCCGGTGTTGACACCTTGGAATCTCCCCAAAAACCGAATACACAGATTGCACAAATCGAGGCAAAGGACGCACAGTTTCCATCTTTAAACCCGCGTTACACTTTCGATACCTTTGTCTCGGGGCCGTCTAATCAACTCGCTTTTGCGGCAGCACAAGCTTCCTCCACCTATCCCCCAAAATATAATCCGGTGTTTATCTGTGGCGGTGTTGGGCTTGGCAAAACCCATCTTTTGCACTCTGTGGGCCATCAGATGATTCGCGAACGACCTGCGACTCGCGTTCTTTACCTGTCTGGTGAACAATTCATGAACGAATACGTTCAGGCGATACGCAGTGGCCACATGCACGAATTCAGACGGCGCTATCGAGAGAGTTGTGACGTACTTCTTGTAGACGACGTTCAGTTCCTGGCGGGGAAAGACGGGACGCAAGACGAATTTTTTCACACTTTTAACGCATTGCATGACACGCACCGGCAGATCGTTCTATCCGCCGATCGAAAACCATTTGAGATTTCTGATATCGCAGATCGACTGCGGAGCCGATTTGCTTGGGGGCTGCTGGCCGACATCGAACCGCCTGGTCTTGAAGTTCGCGTCGCGATCCTACGGAATAAGGCGGTTCAAGAGGCGATCTCCCTTCCAGACGACGTCGCGCTCTACATCGCTTCCAGCATTACCTCAAACGTCCGAGAGCTCGAGGGTGCTCTCATTCGTTTGGCCGCGTACGCATCTCTGTCTCACTGCGATATCACCCTAGATTTCACGCGCAGGACGCTCGAGGGATCGGTTGCTCGGCGCCGAGAGCACCTTTCTAGCGAAACTGTCATCAAGGCTGTTGCGAGCTACTATGGAGTGAAAGTCTCCGAGCTCAAGAGCTCCCGACGCCATCGCTCTATTGCCGGTCCCCGGGCCATCGCGATGTACCTGGCACGCAAACTCACTGAGGATAGCTATCCCGACCTTGGGCGCGCCTTTGGCGGCAAACATCACACGACTGTCCTTTCCGCCGTCGAAAAAATGACCCACAAGCTCGCCAACGATATCGGCCTTCAGGGCGAAATCCATGCCATCGAGAATTTGCTTCGGCGCTAGCCTGCATCGGTCACCAGTTTTTGTGACGAGAGCGTCAAGTGTGCGAAAGATTGGGGTGCACGTAGCGCGAGCACCGGAAGCGTATTGGACATACGGTGAGGAGCACAGCGCGAGTACACGCCAATCTTTCGTGCAATTGGCGCTCGCAGTAGGAAACTGGTGACCGATGCGGGCTACCCCTGTCCACACAGAAAATCCCTTTGACTGGCCCCAAAAGCCCCCAAGGGGGGCCTGTTTCCATGCGCCCTGTGGATGAACTTGTGAATACAACGATGCTATGTGCTCCATTGCATGTTACTAAATGGGTAGCAGGACAAGGCGAGTCACAATCCCACACGATCTAACCACTCCGGCAATTTGCAATTTATTGTGTCATTTTCGTCTCTTGCAGCAAGTTAGTCACAATTCCATCGATCCTATTTCTACTGTTTATTTAAATAAAAGATCAGTATTGTAACCAAGCGAAAGGGTAGCCCATGGAGTTTCACATTCAGACCAGTGAGTTCCTCAAAGGGTTGCGCTTGGCTCAAAACATCGCCGATCGAAAAAGTACGATGCCGATGCTAGCCAACGTACTTCTGAGAATTGAAAGCGGAGCTGCGAGCAAAAGCAAACCCAAAGACAAAGCAGAGGATAATACGGAGACTGCACAATCTAGCGGTCCAAAGTTGCTCTTGGCAGCAACCGATCTAAACGTGTCGGTCGCTGCAGATCTTACAGCAGTCAAAACCCCCACCGATGGCGGAATTACCGTCAATGCCAAGGCGCTGCATGACATTGTCTCCAACCTGCCTGGCAAAGAAGTAAAGTTCAAAAAAACCGATAATAATTGGGCTGAGATCAGTGCTGGTCGGGTGAAGTATCGCCTTGTGGGGCTTCCAGACCGCGACTTTCCTCGGATTCCCGATCATCGAGAAGCGACGTTTAGCGAGATTGACGCCGCGAGCTTTCGCGGCATGATTGACAATACGATCTTTGCGATTTGTAACGACGAAACGAGATTTCACCTCAATGGCGTTCTTTTTGAAAGCGATGGCAAGACTGCGCGCATGGTTGCCACCGACGGCCATCGCCTAGCCAAGGTCGAGCGAGAGCTAGACGGGACCCCCAAGCTAAGCGCTGGAATCATTATTCCAAAAAAGGGCGTCGTTGAGATTAAGCGGGTTTTGGATGCCAGTGATAGCTGCAAAATCGCCGTCAAAACCCCCTATATCTTTCTTACTACGGGCCAGCTTACCTTGGCGGTCAAATTGATTGAGTCCCAGTTCCCTCCCTATCAAGCGGTAATCCCAGAGGGGCATACACGTCGTTTAGTGATTGATCGCGTTAGGTTGCTCGAAGGCCTCAAGCGGGCCCAACTGATGTCGTCCGAGACCAGAGGGATTAAGTTTGAGATGGGGGAGAACGGCTTGCTGATTACCAGTGACAACCCAGATATGGGGGAGGTCTCCGAAGAACTCGAAGCAGAGTACACCGGCGAGTCGCTGTCGATTGGCTTCAATGGCAAGTACATGGTCGAGTTTTTGGCCCATATGAAAGCCGATCAGATTGCCCTCGAGCTCAATGGCGAGCTCGATCCAGGGCTTCTGCAGACGGTCCCAGACGGAAGTTATTTGGGCGTGGTGATGCCGATGCGGATCTGAAACGAGCGGACACTCTCAGCCTTAGCCTTCACAACGCATCTTGCTCCGGAGCGCGCTCTGTACTTATCGGCACTGAAGCTCAACAATGTGCGAAATCTGCAGCCCACCCGACTGGAACCTGGGCAGCGATTTAACGTGCTATTTGGCGACAACGGTCAGGGAAAAACAAACCTTTTAGAAGCCATCTACGTCGCTTTTGGGCTGCGCTCGTTTCGCACCAATCGTTTGGCGGACGTGATCGCAACGGGGCAGGAGCAGGCGAATATCATCGCGACCGTCGCATCTCCAGGCGTGACCCACCATTGTGAAGTCACCCTGCGACCGACTCGGCGTGAGGTATTGCTCAATGGTAAAACTCCCAGACCCATTCGCACCTACCTCGGGAATTTTCACACCGTCCTGTTTGCTCCCGAGGACTTGCAGATCCCCAAAGCGAGTCCCTCCGATCGCCGGCGTTTCCTTGACCGCTGCGTGTTTCACTACTTTCCTGCCTATTGGGAATCTTCTCGGAACTACGACAAAGTGGTGAAATCGCGAAATGCGCTGCTCCGTGATATGGCCGATCGCCATCAAAAAGAGCACCCTCTGCTCGAAGTCTACGACGAACAACTCGCGGATTTTGGCACCCAGGTGCGCGGCCATCGCCGGAAATACGTCTCGCAACTACAGCATCGTCTGCAACACGCATTTCATTCGATCGTTCGCTCTGAGACTCCGGTTGAGATTCGCTATCACATAGGCGCGAATAGAGACGAATCCCAGTCAGACCCCTCGCTGCTCACGCGCGAGCAGATCCTCGCTTCACGCCGGGTCGACCTCGCGCGTTGTATCACCAGTGTCGGTCCCCATCGTGATGATTTGGCGTTCATTTTTGACGGCCATCCGGTCGAGATTTACGCTTCGCAGGGACAGATCCGGGCGATAATGTTGGCCTGGAAAACCGCAGAAATGAGCCTCCTGGCCGAGGTACATCAAGATCCACCGATTTTACTCCTCGATGATGTTTCTTCAGAACTGGACGCGACTCGCAACCAGTATCTGTTTGAGTTTTTACGTGCCCAAAACAACCAATGCTTCATCACCACGACGCATCCAAACTACGTCAAACTCGACCGCGATCGATGTGACTATGAGATCTGTTCAGGAAGCGTAAACCGCCGGTAATTCGGGTTTCGCATAGGCAGACAATGTGCTAGTACCTCTCCACACAATCATGACAGGTTCAGAGAGTCGAGGCGGTCCCGATTGCAAGGCGCGAGAAGGGCGCATAGTTGCCCTACGCAACCGCCGAGTAACACAGCAAGCGGGGTTGGATCGGCGGTCTGAACCGCTCATGATCTGTATGGAGAGGTACTAAAGAGCAGCTTGGTTTCGATGGCAGATACAGATTCAACGACAACACCAACGACACAAGTAGAACCGACCTACGGAGCCGATAGTATTACGGTACTAAAAGGGCTCGAGGCAGTAAAAAAGCGCCCGGGCATGTACATCGGAGATACCGATGATGGTTCCGGGTTACATCATATGGTCCACGAGGTTGTGGATAACGCTGTCGACGAATCCCTGGCCGGGTATTGCGACCGCGTCGAGGTGACGATCCACATCGACAATTCTGTCACTGTAGAGGACAACGGGCGGGGAATCCCAGTCGACATTCACGGCGAAGAAAACCGCCCCGCCGCTGAAGTCGTCATGACCGTGCTCCACGCTGGTGGCAAGTTTAACCAAAATTCATACAAGGTGTCCGGCGGATTGCACGGCGTCGGCGTCTCTGTCGTCAACGCCCTAAGCGATTGGCTCAAGCTGGAGATCCGCCGCGACGGTCAGGTGTACTACCAAGAGTATGCCCACGGGATCCCAACCAGCGAATTCAAAAAAATGGGCGTTACCGATCGCCGCGGCACCAAGATCACCTTTCACCCAGATCCCGCAACATTTAAACTCACCGAGTTCTCTTTTGATGCGTTGACACAGCGGCTCCGCGAGCTTTCATATCTCAATAGTGGGCTCACCATTGCAATTCGCGACGAGCGCGACGAGCGCGAAAAAACATTTTGCTACGAAGGCGGAATCGCCTCGTTTGTGCAAGACCTAAATGTCAACAAGACGGTTGTGAACAAAGAGCTCATCGCTTTTTCTGACGAGCGGGACGGGATCTCGGTTGAGATCGCGATGCAGTGGAATGACTCCTACGTCGAGCAGATCACCTGTTTTACCAATACAATCAAAAACAAGGACGGCGGCACCCATCTCACCGGGTTTCGCCAAGGACTCACTCGGACGATCAATACCTATATCAGCCAGACGAAATCACTGAAGTCGGTGAAATCACTATCCGGCGAAGACTTGCGCGAGGGTTTGTGCGCAGTGATCTCGGTCAAGGTGCCGGATCCGAAGTTTTCTAACCAGCCTAAAGACAAGCTCGTTTCTTCTGAGGTAACGGGCGTCGTTTCTGCCGTACTGGGTGATCATTTTCAACGCTACTTAGAGCGAAACCCCAAAGATGCCCGAGCAGTGATCGACAAAGCCATCGTTGCCGCCCGCGCTCGGGATGCTGCCCGAAAAGCGAGAGAGATGGTTCAGCGCAAAGGCGCCCTCGAGCTGAGCTCACTTCCGGGCAAACTCGCCGATTGCCAAGAGCGAGATCCAGCGAAGTGCGAGCTCTATCTGGTCGAGGGCGAGTCGGCGGGCGGGTCGGCGAAACAGGGGCGGGATCGAAAGTTCCAGGCGATTTTGCCCCTACGCGGGAAAATCCTAAACGTCGAGCGCGCCCGCTTTGATAAAATGCTGGGTTCGCAGGAAATTGCAACCCTTATCACCGCGCTTGGCTGCGGCATTGGCGTCGAAAAAAACGTAGAAAAACTCCGATACCACCGCATCATCATCATGACCGATGCCGATGTCGATGGTTCGCATATCCGCACCCTGCTGCTCACTTTCTTTTTCAGACAATATCCAGAGCTTCTCGAAGCCGGCAATCTCTACATTGCCCAACCGCCGCTCTACAAAGTAAAACGCGGCAAAACCGAGTTTTACCTCAAAAACGAATCCGATCTTGAGCAATCCATTCTTGAAAGCATTTGCGAACGCATAGACGTTGTTGGTCGAGACGGCGTTGCACTCACGGGCAACGATCTACGCGCGTATATCAAGCTCGTGTATCAATATCGCGAGATGAAAACCCAGCTCGAGAAGCACGGTGATGCTCGGATTAGCTCTGTGTTTGCCGAAGTCTTGCAGGGAAAAGACGACCTATCGTCAAAACAAAATCTCGACGAAATTGTAAAACAAAAGGTCATTCCGATTCTCGCCGAGCGCGATGGTGAGCTCGCCGAGTTTTCGTATCGCGTTGTCGCCGATGATGAGCACGGTACCTTTGCCGTTGAGATCCTCCGTGGTCCAGGCGGGGTCTCCCGCGAGACACGCATCGGGTTTGAACTGCTCGAGACGCCGGAGTTTCAAGCGCTTCACAATGCCTCGAGCGAGCTTGCCGATCGACTGCAAGGACCGTATACAATCTCGAGCCGCGCATCTGAGAAAAGCAAGTTTGAGCCCATCAAAGTATCCGGCTTCGACGCCCTCGCCGAAACCGTTGATGACCTAGGCCGCAAGGGCGTTTCGATCCAACGCTACAAAGGTCTGGGCGAGATGAACGCCAACCAATTGTGGGAAACGACGATGGATCCTGATCAGCGCACACTGCTGCAAGTTCGCGTGGAGGACAGCGTCGAGGCCGACAGCATTTTCACCGTGCTCATGGGCGATTTGGTCGAGCCCCGCCGCGAATTTATCGAGTCCAATGCCCTTAACGTCCGCAACTTAGATGTGTAGGGCAGCATGGCGCCACCTCCCAATCCTGTTCGAAGCCGTATCTTAGGAATGGGGACCTTCGTCCCGCCGCGCGTCGTCACCAATCACGATTTAGCATCGATGATGGAGACCACCGATGCGTGGATCGTTGAGCGCACCGGGATCCAGGAGCGTCGTTGGGTCGAACCGGGTATGAGTGGCTCAGAAATGGCCGCTAACGCTGCTCGACAGGCACTCGCCAACGCTCAGCGTAGCGAGTCGGACATTGACTTAATCATTTACGCTACTCTGTCTCCCGACCACGAGTTTCCCGGTACGGGCGTCTTTGTTGGACGACAGCTCGGCGTTCCCGGAATCCCGTGCCTGGATATTCGTCAACAGTGCACGGGTTTCGTCTATGGACTTTCGATCGCCGACTCGTTTATTCGCTGTGGCCAATACCAAAACATTCTTCTGGTTGGAAGCGAAGTACACTCGACAGGATTAGACAAAACAACCCGCGGCCGCGACGTTGCAGTCTTATTTGGCGACGGTGCCGGTGCCGCCGTTATCGGCGTCAGCGACGACGCCAATCATCAGATCTTGTCTTCCCATCTCCACGCTGACGGAACCGATGCCGAAATCCTTTGGATCGACAAACCTGGGAGCCGCTACCATCCCCGTATTTCCGCCGATGATATCGAAGCCGGTGCTCATTACCCATCCATGGAGGGACGCAAGGTATTTAAACACGCCGTCAAGCGCATGCCCGAAGTCGCCTTAGAAGCTCTCGCCGCGAATAACCTAAGCATCGCCGACCTGGATATGCTGATTCCCCACCAAGCGAACCTTCGCATCAACGAGTTTGTCGCCAAGTCCCTCGGTCTGCCGCCGGAGAAGACCCACAACAATATCCACAAGTACGGCAACACCACCGCCGCATCGATCCCGCTGTGCATGAAAGAGGCAATCGACCTCGGCAAAATCAGACCCGGCTCACTGGTCTGTTTGGTAGCCTTTGGCGCGGGCCTTACCTGGGGTGCCAATCTGCTTCGATTTTAACTTGTTTGTTCAGAGTTCTGCGCCGCTAACGAGGAAAAGACATGGAGCATGAGCTGCCAACGTGCCAGACTGCGTGGGTGCTGGTACTCCATCAGTTTGCCAGTACCGAGCAGCTTTGACAGCCTATGATTTTCTGGTCGGCAGTCACTAACGTTAAATCATAGACAGCCGCTGTCGCAACCAGAAATCGATCTGCCGGATCCTGATGGCTAAGATCTACAGTACGGCTGACAAACACAACCTCGTGATTGAGTGGCGCCTCTTGGAATCCCATGTTCATAAGCATTTCGCGCATCCAGGTTTGCGGCGCGTTTTGAAACTGGATTCGTCCTCTTTCATGCAGTAGTAAAACTTCCCACACCGTGATCAGCGAAACCCATCGCCGCGTGTTTGGATCTAGCAGATGCTCTCGTATTGGCGTCGACAACCGAGAAGAATCAAGCAGTCCCCAAATGAGAATGTGGGTATCCAATAACAAGTTCATTTGAGTACATCCCATTCCTCTGCAGCAATGGGCGTGATGATATCTCCGACAATTTCGCCCGCCCCCGCCATCGAATCCAGCCAACGATCCGTCTGTGTAAATTGCCCAGGAGGACGAATTTCGGCCAATGGCTCTCCATGTCGAGTAATAAGGATCGACTGTCCTGTCTGCTTAATCGTCTTTAGAACCCCAAGGCAAGTGGCTTTGAACTCCGAAACACTTAATACTTTCATAAGGTTATCATAGCACCAAGAAATAAATGGTCAATGACTATAGTTAAAAATAACTAGTGTTGGGTTGAGTATGCCAATTGTATCATGTAGTTTTACATGATATCATGTAAACTTGTCTGACAAGACGACGGTAACCGATCGGGGCCAAGTTTCCATCCCAGCACGACTACGTCGCGAGCACCGGGTCGTGCCAGGAACAGAGCTGATTTGGGAACCGGTCAATGAAGATGAATGGCGGGTTCGCATCCTTCGGGAAGATACTCGCGATCCAGATCCGCGAAGCATGCTGGGATACGCAAAACAATTTCGTGCAAGTCGTCCGACCAAAACCTGGATGGCCGAACTTCGCGAGGCAGAAGCCGATGAGGATTAGGAGGTGTCCCTAGATGTGGGTCGTTGATACATGTGTTCTCATTGATATTGCGGATGCCGACCCCGATTTTGGACGAATGTCAGCCGACTGTCTCCATCGTCTTTTTTCCCGTGGACTAACAATATCCCCCGTTACATATGTAGAGCTCGCTCCGGTTTTTGCCGGATCTACCCAGCGAATTACCGAGTTTCTCAAGGGCGTTGGTGTGAACACTGACGCAACATTCAATATTGTCGATCGCGCAGCTGCATTCCGCGCATGGTCCAGGCACATATCCGCTAAGCGGGCTGGGCAAACGCAAAAGCGTCCGGTAGCAGATGCGCTTATCGGAGCCCTCGCCGCGCGCTGCGACGGGTTAATCACTCGCAACCCGCGCCATTTTTCGTCTTTTTATCCTGGGATGTCGATTATCGATCCAGCCAATCACAGCTCCGAGGACGGCATCAGACCAAGTAAATAGCGCGCGGAAATGCTTGGCCTTCCATCCGAGACGACCGCAACAATATTTACAAGTACGGCAACACCACCGTCACCTCGATCCCGATACGCATGAAATGCATGAAAGAAGCAATTAACCTCGGCTAGAGAGCTGAACACGTAAAGTTGCTTATCGACGGTAAAGGATCGGAATCGTTGGCGAGGCGGACGACGCAGGCGGGGTTGGGTCCCGTCAAGGAGGACAACATAGCCAACGATTTCGAGGGGTAGCGTCGGAAAGTGAATTTACGTGTTCAGCTCTCTAGGGTGCAAAACCCGCATAGATTTTCACTGTAGCGACTGAACGCCTGCGGGTTTGTTGGCAATCGTGGGTATATCGCTGCTATTTCAAAAGTTTCGGGGTCAACGAGAGGAATGTGCCTCTTAGCAATGTGAGGTGTCACATTCAGCCCAGTCACATTTTGAAACGTTTCCACCATTTGGTTGCGAATGGGAGTTGGAGGAATGCGATTTCCTTGATGCACGTCGGATAGACCTCTTGAGAAGAACTCCATTCTTACCTTCCCGGGAGCTTGATAGTTAATCGTGGCGGCCCGTGGAAAACTTGTTTTCGCTCCATATCCATGCTTTTTCACATGTTCGAGAGCGACTGTCATGTGATTGCCACGTGGGTCAGCGAATCGATCAGAGGGAAAGGAACCATCCTTCAATACCGCTCTATTCCAGCGTGATCCGCTGCTAAACGCCGGTCGCTAGGGGGTGTCCCGATTGTGCCAGTGCCTCCAGATAATCACATGGAATTGCAGGGAAGGCGCGAGGAGAGAGCATAGTTGTTCTACGTGACCGACGAGCAACGCGCCCTGCGGTTTCAGGGGGGTATCTGGTGGTACATTCATAATCGGGACACCCCCTAGCATTTGCTATGCGAACGATGCTTGAGTTTCTTCGCAAGCTCGTCGCCGACATAGATTTCCTTATTGTTTGCCCTTTTGGGCCTGCCTTGGGAAACCCATTGCTCATACTGTTTGTCGATCAATTGGCTGAGTGCATCAAAGTCAAACTCGGTTTCGGGTGCGGCCAATAGCTTATCCCCGGCAATAGACTCAAAGTCCTGAGCGTAGCCGCTATGGTAGTAGTAGGCGGTAAATGCCACCCCTTCGTCGTTTAGATCGTTGCTGCTAAATTTTGTATCACATCGATCGATCAGAAATTTCGCCCCCGTGATCTTTGAGGCAGAGAGCAACTTTATCGCGGTAGAGCCGTAGCTATCTTGATGTCTTTCACTCGCCCAACCTCGAAGCAAACACCATTTTAAGTACATGCCGATGTGTGTGCAGATGATCCCCCATGGATCCCCAAACGATTTGTGAAGGACAAACTCCCAGTACTCACCACCTTTGTCAAAGCTGATAAACCTCGCGTTTGCTTCCATCCGTGCTTTGTAGCCCATCAGTTTATACTAATTCGCCGCGTGTGAAATCGCCAGATTCACAGGGCCGCCGGTGCAATCCGTCACGCTAGTAGGAAATCTAGCCCAGAGATCCAGCAGAGAGTCGAATTACCACAAACCCACAAACCTACGCTGCGGCGACGAAGATTGACGAGATCTCCTCGGCAACTTCGTTTGGCGTTGTATTTCGCGCTATCGCGATCTCTTTGGACAGCATATCGACGGCGCTTTTGAGCAGTTTTCGCTCGCCAAAGGACAGCTGTTTGTCGGACTGTAGACTGGCGAGGTCGCGAATCACTTCGGCGATCTCAAAGGGGTCCCCAGAGCGCAATTTGTCGGTGTACTCGCGGTGTCGGCGATTCCAAGTTTGCGAGTCGCGGGGGCCGTGTTGTCCGCGCAAGAGTTCGAATAGCTCGGAGATCTCTTTTTGCGAGACTAGCTCTCGGAGACCGACAGCTTGGGTTTTGTTGGTCGGTACGATGATCTTGTTACCGGTCTCGAGGACTTTAAGGATATAGACACTCGCATGTGCATCCCCAATGGTCCGATCTTCCATGGCAACAATCTCAGTGACGCCTTGTGCGGGATATACTGCCTTGTCGCCAATATTAAATATAATACTGCTCTCGAGCACCGTGCCTCTGATTATAACAGGGTTGTGGTCTCAACGCCACTCGCACCGCCCGTTACCACCTCCCCACAGGTTGAGGACTCCCGCTTTGCGCGCAAGCCAGGGTAATTTATCCCGAGCGCGTGACAAATTCGACAATTGTTGCGACCGCAAATCCCGTCCCGCCGCGACTAATCGCTCCAGATGTTTTTCCACTGGAAGCAGGCCCAGCAAGGTCTACGTGAAGCCATGGAGTTTCTTTTGCAAAGTGTTTGAGAAATAAACCAGCTGTGATCGCGCCCCCATAGCGTTCGCCAGTGTTTCTCATATCCGCAATGTTGCTTTTGAGTTGTGATTTCAACTCGGCATCCAGCGGGAGTTGCCACATCGATTCGCCGGTTTTTTTTGCGGCTTCTAACCAGCGCTTTGCAAGGCCGCTGTTTGTCGACATCACGCCGGCTGTAGTAGGTCCAAGTGCCACCATGCAAGCGCCTGTGAGGGTTGCGAAGTCAATCATTTCATCGGGTTTGATCTTTGTGCGGGCGAAAGTCAGGGCATCTCCTAGGGTCAAACGGCCCTCTGCGTCGGTATTGTTGATTTCAACAGTGGTACCATCCATGGCCGTGAGTACGTCGCCGAGTTTATACGCATTGCCCGATACCATATTTTCACAGCATGCCGCGACGGCGTGGACCTCGACAGATGGCGGCGCAATTTCGGCGATCGCTGCCATTGCCGCGATCACGGCCGCTGACCCTGCCATGTCGATCTTCATGTCTTCCATGGCCGATGATGGTTTGAGGGAATATCCACCCGAATCAAAGGTGACCCCCTTGCCGATGAGGGCAATCCGTCGCTTTGGCTTTCGTTTGGGTTTGTAGGTCAAATGAATCAGCTGCGGCTCCTGGGCTGAACCCTGGCCGACCGCCAAAAACATCGTCATTTTCATTTTTCGGCACTCCGCGGCGCTATAGACGCGCAGGGTGAGTGCTTTATGTTTCGCAATTTCTTTTGCAACCAGGGCAAGTCGTTTCGGCGTCATAAAAGCAGCGGGTTCGTTGACCAGGTCCCGCGCTCTTTGAATGGCGCTTGCGGTCGCTTGTGCTCGGGAGATCCCCTCACGTGCTGCGCGTGCGCGTTTTGCATCCGATTTCCCTGAAATATGAATGGTAATAGTGTCGATCCCGGGAACCGTTCGCTTCTGCTTTTGGTATTTGTCAAAACGGTACTCGCCGAGGAGTGCACCCTCAACAGCCAGTTGCACCGCAGTCGTTGTATCGCGATCTTTCGGGACCTCGAGTGCAACTGATTTGGCGCCGCGCGCAGCAGCAATGCGGATGGCTCGGGCAGCCATATTCTTCCGAGACTTTGCGGATAGTGAGGTCTTCTTGCCCAATCCTACCAATAAGATCCGTTTGCAAGCCGCCTGCCCTCGGGTATCAACGAGCAATGTTTGTCCCGCTTTGCCGGTAAATGATTCTTCCGTGGCGATCTGCACTAAGCGGCCATCCGTTACCCGATCTGCACTGCGCACAGCGGTGGATTTTGCTTTCGCACCCAACGAGTCGTCGAATACGCACAGAACCGCTAGGTCAGATTTGATATCAAGAACCGAATGGGTGTCATAGGTAATTTTCATGGTGCTCCTCGAAAGCAAACGGGGGAAGTTATATGAAACCGGTTCGGGCTTGTAAAGTTTGTCGACGCTGCCCGGCAGCGCCGCGACTATACTGACGACACGACAGGATCAACAATGCGCTGTAGATCCACAGCTTGTCGAAACATGTTGGGTCCTGTGAACACCACCCAGCATTTATCGTATCGGCTGGCGATATCAGCAAGCCGATGGAGTGAAGATTGGTCGGTTCCGCGTTTTCGGCCAAGATCGGAAATCCGAAAGTAGACGGCGGGAATCCCAAGGTCGTGATAATACTGCTTGGGTTCGCCGAGCGGATCGGTAGCGATCGGATCGCAGGACAGGGCGATGCCCAAGGTTTGTGCGATGGCGACACAGCTGCGAAGCTCCCACAGCCCCTGTGGCTCCCAGACCCGAGTGATGCGGTCAAATTGCTCGGCAGTGGCAATCTCGGTGAAAAAGTGTTCCAGACGTTGGCGATGATGGGCCGATGGACTGAACTCCGCCGGGCTGCGAAATACGACAGCTTCGGCACTGAGGCGATTTGCGCATGCGAGGGTTTGCGTGACCGCATCTAGAACAAATTGTGAATCCTGGAACAAGCCAGCTTCGTGGGTTTGCTCGGGAGTAAGTGGTCGATTGAGTCGTGAATATCCAGTACTGGGCGAATGAGTGATGGGCTGCCACGCGACAATTGACGTTGTCACGTCCGAGGGCAACCCATGCTTCCATCGCCCGCAGGTCGCCGCGGTCGGCAAATTAAATAGGGTATCGGCCCTTTCTACGAAGCGTAGCGTCTCAAAGTAGCGATTTTTCAAGACGCCGCTTGGTATCTCAGAACACCCGATGCGGATTTTCATTGATCATCCCTCATTGTTTGCATCTTTCGCTGGTGCATCTTTATTCACTGTTACCAATCGGTCGTTGACTCCATGGATCTGCCCGCGTAGCATGCCAAAACGAAGGTCTGTAGTGGAGCCAGAACACATGGATACCGAACACATGGATACCGAGCAATTGGCCCGGCAAATTTCGTTGTTGCGACGTCTCGTAGAGGAAGCAAACCATCGATTGCAACAGGTTACAGCTGATATACGGCTGCTCCGGGGTGGGATCGATCAGGCAGCCCGCGCTTGGGAAGACCAGCCGATTTCCGAGCCCACGAAAACCAGGGCCGAACGTACGCCTCGGCACGCTGCCGCGCAAGCACAAGAGGTTTCTCGATGAAGTTTTTTATTGATACAGCGGATATCAGTGATATCCGCGAAGCAGCGGCAATGGGCTTGGTGGATGGCGTCACGACCAATCCATCTCTTGTTGCCAAGACCGGTCGTCGATTTGAAGACGTGTTGCTAGAGATTTGTGACATTGTAAAGGGACCGGTATCAGCCGAAGTCGTTTCCACCGAATGTGAAGCGATGATGGAGGAAGCGCGCAAATTTGCCGGGCTTCGCGACAACATCGTGATCAAAATTCCGCTGATTCCAGAGGGTCTCAAAGCGGTTCGCCGTTGCACCGACGAGGGGATCGCCACCAATGTCACCCTATGTTTTTCGGCGACGCAGGCGCTTCTCGCGGCAAAAGCAGGGGCTACGTATATTTCGCCCTTTGTTGGTCGTCTCGATGATATTTCCGGATCGGGCATGGCGCTCATCGGCGAAATCCTTGAGATCTACCGCCAATACGACTACCCAACCGAGGTATTGGTCGCCTCGGTCCGGCATCCGATGCACGTGTTAGAGGCGGCACAAATGGGAGCCCACGTTGCCACTTGTCCGCTCAAGGTCCTTTTGCAGTTGGCCAAACATCCTCTTACAGATATTGGCTTGGCGAAGTTTCTCGCGGATTGGGAGCAGGTTCCTCAGTAGTGCCGAGACAACAAGAGCAGTCAGAGCGAAGTTGTGGTTGGAAACGATAGCGATCGATAGGCAGCAAAGCCGTGCGCCGGCGTCAACATGTAAATTCACTCGCCTATGAGTTTGAGATCCTTCATGGGCAAAAGCCAACCCTGGAGACCAATCGCCGTCTCGAGATCGAAATTGGTTGTGCAGATGCGCAGTTTTTGTTCGAACGAGCCGAGCAATGCCCCAACAATCAATATGTTGGCTTTGAGGTTCGTAAGTCCCTCGTCGATGAAGTCAATGCGCGGGCGAAGGGGAAGTATCCGGTGCAAGCGGTCTTTTGCAACGCCAACCACCACTTGCGCAAAATGCTTCCGCAAAACGCCGCGGCTGTTGCCTACCTTAATTTTCCCGATCCATGGTTTAAGCGGCGCCACCACAAACGGCGCGTGATTACCCAAGAACTCGGTGAAGATCTACATGGCGTACTCGCACCGCAAGGCGAGGTCCTGATTCAAACAGACATTTGGGCGCTTGCGATCGAAGCTATGGAGGTGTTTGAACGCCTCGATTCGCTTTACACCAACTGTTTAACACCGTGGACGTTTTGGAAGCAGGCACACCCCTACGGCGCCAGATCGTGGCGCGAGGCCTACTGCGAGCGCAATCAGCGTAAAATCTGGCGCATCCGATACAATGCGATGAAGTAAAAAAACGTGATGTTTCCGGCTAAGTGGCCAGAGGTAGAGCTTTGGCGATCGTATCCATTGGCAAGAACATTGGGACAGGTTCTCCGTGAAGCGTTCCTTCCTGCATCTGGAATGGAACAAATCCGTAACGTTTATAGAAATCAACTGCGCTCGATTTCGCATCAGCGACGACGCCCAGACACCCCAATGAGTCACGCTGGCGTACCGCCAGATTTAGCACATAGCGTAATAGCGACCCACCAACCCGTAGCCCCTGAGCCCGCGTATCAACTCCAAGTCGAGCTAAGCGCAAGATTGGAATCAGATATGCGGGCAGTCGTCGGCGGAGTTTCACAGAAGGGACTGCTGTGCGCTCCATACTTCCGACAGCAACGGTTGCAAAGCCGACAATGCGACCTGCCAGAACAGCGACATAGGTGATAGCAATGTGCAGTCGAAACTGATTTTGCCCCGCGTAATCCATTCCTCATAAGCTCTGAAAGCTCCCCAGTTGGTGCTGGTGGGTCGTTTAGCATTTCGACAATTTCGTCAAAGCTGTGGTCCTCCAACACCATGCGTGTTGGAAGAAATGCGTCATCCGGAAGTTGCTGACGAGCCTCGATAAAGAACAATAGAGCTTGCTCAATGACAAAATTCTTTTTCAATCCATGCTTGGCAGTGAATTGATCTAATTTCTCTTTTGTCGTAGCGGAAATTGCAGCCGAAATTTGGGATAAATCACTCATTTATGATTTCCATTTTTTTTAAAGGAAAAACATATTTTCAATAGAAAATATAGCGATTTTGTTTCAACAGGACAAGAACCAATTACATTGTCGTCCCACTGTTCCCCAACAAACTGATTTGTTTTGTAAAAATGGATTTGCCGGTGGGGCAGTTTGTAAAAATACTGCCTAGCGGATTGCTAGGTCC
The DNA here is from genome assembly GCA_965223575.1 of Kofleriaceae bacterium. Lineage (GTDB taxonomy): Bacteria > Myxococcota_A > Polyangia > Haliangiales > Haliangiaceae > CBDCWZ01. The sequence goes on along the minus strand of CBDCWZ010000047.1, from coordinate 47,783 downwards.
AGTTGTTCCAGTTCGTGGGCGCGATCGCGCAATTCGGCGGCGCGTTCAAATTCTAGTGCATCGGCCGCTTGGCGCATTTCTTTGCGCAATTGGCGGATTGTTTCTTGGAGCTGTTTAGGGCTCTCGATCACGATGGGTTTGGCTTTTTTGTTCCCCTTGTCCGACTTCAGTCGTTTTGGCGTAACACCGTGTAGATCGCGAATGGCTCGGGTGACAGTCTTGGGCACGATGTTGTGTTTTTGGTTGTGTTGTTTTTGCAGCACGCGGCGCCGAGAGGTCTCATCCATCGCCTGCTTCATGGATGCGGTGATCCGATCGGCATAGAGAATCACGGTGCCGTTAGCGTTTCGGGATGCGCGGCCAATTGTTTGGATGAGCGATCGCGTCGAGCGAAGAAACCCCTCTTTATCGGCGTCCAAAATTGCGACGAGGGAGACTTCGGGGAGATCGAGTCCCTCTCGCAGCAGATTAATTCCGACCAGTACGTCGAACTCTCCTTTGCGGAGGTCCCGAATGATTTCGACACGCTCTAGTGTGTCGACCTCAGAATGGAGATATCGGACGCGGACGTCGACATCGGCATAGTATTCGGTCAGATCTTCGGCCATTCGCTTGGTCAAAGTTGTGATAAGGACTCGCTCGTTTGCCGCGACGCGTGTGCGGATTTCGCCCAATAGGTCATCTACCTGAGAGCCTACTGGACGAACCTCAACGGTCGGGTCCAAAAGGCCAGTTGGGCGCAGTATTTGTTCGACCAGTACGCCCTGGGACATTTCGAGCTCGTAGTCGCCGGGGGTGGCGGATACGTAGATGACTTGTTTTGCGCGCTGCTCCCATTCGTCAAATCGAAGCGGCCGGTTGTCCAGAGCGCTTGGCAAACGAAAGCCGTATTCGACGAGTGTTTTTTTTCGCGATCGGTCGCCGCGGTACATCGCCTGGAGTTGCGGAATTGTCTGGTGGGATTCATCGACAAAGAGCAGGCTCTCCGGGGGAAAATAATCGATCAAGGTTGGCGGTGGCTCGCCTGGGGCTCTCCCGGTTAAGTGCCGCGAATAGTTTTCGATGCCCTGGCAGAACCCCATCTGTTCGAGGCATTCCAAATCGTAGAGGGTCCGCTGTTCGAGCCGTTGCCGCTCTAGGAGCTTTCCCTCTTCGCTGAGCTGAGTTAAGCGCTCGCGCAATTCAACGCGAATACTCTTGATTGCTTTTCGAATTTGATCGCCCGGTGTCGCGTAGTGAGATGCCGGAAAGATGCTGACTTGATCGAAAGAGCGTTTGGTTTTTCCCCGCAATGGATCGATTTCAGAGATCGATTCTACGTCGTCGCCAAACCATTCGATCCGAATCGCTGTGTCATATTCGTACGCCGGAAATACTTCGACGACATCCCCTTTGACACGGAAGGTGCCACGGTGGAAATCGACATCGTTGCGCTCGTATTGGAGCTCGACGAGTCGGCGTAATACGTCATCACGGGGCACTTCGGTCCCCTGGCCGATATCGCAAGTCATCGATGCGTATGTCTCTTGCGCTCCGATGCCGTAGATGCACGAAACAGACGCGACGATGATGACATCCCGTCGCGACAACAGCGCGTAGGTTGCGGCGTGGCGCATCCGATCGATTTCTTCATTGACCAGTGAGTCCTTCTCAATAAACGTATCGGAAGCTGGAACGTAGGCCTCCGGTTGGTAGTAGTCGTAGTAGCTGACAAAATAGTGAACGGCGTTGTTCGGAAAAAGCTCGCGAAATTCGCTGTATAGCTGCGCTGCGAGGGTCTTATTGGGTGCGATGAATAGCGCGGGCTTGCCGGTTTTTGCGATCACATTTGCCGCGGTAAATGTCTTGCCTGATCCTGTGATTCCCAAAAGGACCTGCCCAGACAACTGTTGCCCGATGCCCTCCACAAGGCTGTGAATCGCAGCGGGCTGGTCTCCCTTTGGCGAAAAATTGCTTGCGAGGCCAAATATCTCAGTTGGATTCATCGATGGTTTCACCACGGCGTCGATCACGATACAACTAGAACCGTGACTGCTAAAGCACTCTTGCACGAGAAACTTCGCGGATTTTACGCGGTCCTGGACCGAAGTAGCGAGACGCTGGCAACCCAGCTGGTATCTCCCCAGGGAGCTGGGGCGCAAGTATTGCAAGTGCGCTTAAAGCCCCAAGATCAACCCGTTTCGACCCGAGAACTGCTTGCGATTAGCCGGATGGCTCGCGAGGTCACCAGGCGCGCCTCAGCGCTTCTGATCATCAATGATCGGCTGGATGTTGCGCTTGCTGTCGAGGCCGACGGGGTCCATTTGGGCCAGACAGATCTTCCCGTCGCGACGGCACGCGCAATCATTGCGTCTGTTGGGAAAACGTCATTGCTGGTGGGGCTGTCTACTCATACCTTGGAGCAACTTGCCGCCGCCCAGACCAGTGGCGCGGACTATCTTGGATTTGGTCCGGTATTCCCGACCGCGACGAAAGTAGCTGCTGACGAGGTGGTTGGCGTCGAATTGCTCCGGATTGCCGCACAAAGGTCCCAACTGCCGGTGATCGCTATCGGTGGGATTACGTCAAAAAACGTGGGTAGTGTTGCGAAAACAGGTGCTCTGGGTGCGTGCTCCATTGGAGCTGTCAATCAATCCGCCGATCCGGCCGGGTCGGGTCGGCAACTTGCCGCCGTGTTTCGCGGTGGTATCAGCGAGAATCATTCCAACCATCAATGATGGTTCCCAATCATCAGTGACGGTTTTTTTCCTATCGCCGGCACTTACGTCTGTTTTTAGCGTTTCGTTTGAGAAACTGGGCCTGCTTTTGTGCGCGTTTTGCATATGACGAGCGTGGGTATTTTTGCCGCAATAAGCCGTAGTAGGCTCGCGCTTCGTTGCATTCTTTGATTTTTTGGGCTGCCTCGCCGGCGCGAAACATGGCTCGTGGCGCCAACGTGCTGCGCTTATAAGCATCAAACACCCGTTGAAAATGCCCGATAGAGTCAGCGTATTTTCGCAATTGAAACAACGACTCCCCGCGCAGGAATTGCGCCTCAGCGGCACGTTTGTGAGTTGGGTGGCGCACAACAAGTTGGCGTAGAGGACCCATTGCCTGCTTGTATCGTTTGGCTCGAAACGCCTTTTTGCCGATTGCAAACAACTCTTCAGGTGTCTTTCGGTTTGCCTTTTCTTCGACTGTCCCAAGTCGTTGCTGCAGCTCCGCGAGCGTCTCTTCTAGTGTTTTAATGCGTTCGGAAACACGTTTACCTGCTTGAATTTGCGCGCGTAACGTATCTGCTTCTCGTTTTGCGGCGCTCACGAGTCCCCGCAGCTGACGCATTTCACTCGCGAGTGTTTGCACGTCCGCACCCAGATTGGCATTGTTTCGTTTGAGCAGCTGTGTGGCCTGGTCGAGAACCGCCTGAATCTTGGCGAGTTGTTCCTTTTGCGTCTGTTCTTGTGTGGTTAGGCGTTTGTCTAGCGCTGCAATATCATCGCGGAGCTTTTGGCCCTCGTGTTTGGTGGTCACCCAAAAGCAACCCGACATCGTCAGTCCAAGCAAGATGATCACAGCGATCCTTCGCCCAGGGCCAAGCAGGTTTCCTGTCATGAAACCAACCTATTCGCCATTTTGCGGCGAGTCAATGATACCGGCAAATTCGTGCTTCTATGACCACATGCGGGGAAAAATCCCCCAAACGAAGGTGCATCCCTGATGTTTCCGAGCTAGTTTCGCCAAATGGGCAAAGCGAATTTGCTCGTCATTGATGACGAACCGAATATTCTCACAACGGTCAAACGGGCCCTCGAAATCGAGGGATACGCGGTACACGTCGCCAGTAGCGGTCAGGAGGGACTTGCCAAGATCGCAGATGCCGAGATCGACCTCGTGCTGTTGGACGTCGTCATGCCCGCAATGGATGGATTGAGCGTGTTGGCGGAGGTCCGCAAGCGCTTCCCTGGGGTGTTTGTCGTCATGATGTCGGGCAATGCGTCGATCGAAACCGCGGTCCAGGCGACGAAATTGGGCGCCCATGACTTCATCGAAAAACCGCTGTCCTCCGACAAGTTGCTGATCACGATTCAGAACACACTCTCCTTCGCGGCCCTTTCCCGCGAGAACGCGACGCTCAAAGCGCAGGCACAAACTGAGTTTGCGATGATCGGGACGAGTCCGATGATCCGAAGCATCTTTGACAAGATCACCAAGACCGCCCCCACCAATGGTCGGGTACTGATCACGGGGGAAAATGGCACGGGAAAAGAGCTCGTCGCCCGGGCGATTCACCATCATTCCAAGCGATCAAAGGGGCCGTTTATCAAGCTCAATTGCGCGGCGATCCCATCGGAGTTGGTGGAGAGCGAGTTGTTTGGCCATGAAAAAGGAGCATTTACTGGGGCAACCCAAAAACGCCAGGGAAAGTTTGAGCTTGCGGATGGTGGCACGCTTTTTCTCGACGAAGTGGGTGATATGAGTCTTGCGGCCCAAGCAAAGGTTTTGCGTGTGCTTCAAGAGGGCGAAATCGAGCGCGTTGGCGGAGATAAAACGATCAAGGCAGATGTTCGCGTGTTGGCGGCGACCAACAAAGTATTGGCAACGGAAATTGAAGCCGGACAATTCCGCGAAGATCTCTTCTATCGCCTCAACGTTGTGCCGATCGAAGTCCCGCCCCTGCGCGAGCGACGCGCAGATATTCCCGAGCTCGTAAAGCACTTTTTGTCGGTTGTATGCGCGGCCAATGACAAAAAGGACAAGATCATTGAGTCCTCGGAGATCACGATGTTAATGCAATACGAGTGGCCCGGAAATATTCGCGAGCTCAAGAATGTTGTCGAGCGGCTCGTGATCCTAACTGGGGATGCTGAGAAGATTTCCGCTGCGGATGTTGTTGATGCATTACCCGCAGTGAAACCGATATCCACAAACTATCGGCGAAACGTTCCCCTCAAAGAACTTGTGGCCGGCGCCGAGCGCGAAATTATTCAGCAAGCACTGGGCGCCAACGAGTATCACATCTCCAATACTGCGAAGGAATTGCAGCTAGAGCGCTCCCATCTGTACAAAAAAATGAAATCGCTTGGGATCGATCCACGCTCCGAGAGCGTGTAGCATCACTCCGAGTCTCTCTTGCCTCTGAGAGATCACCTTAGTGCGTTCGCCACTCCGCCTTGGCGTCAGGGCAATATTGAAGCGATGTCTATGCAAACGTCTGGGAAGTGGATGAGGCGCACAATATCGCCAGCATGAGCATGTTTGATACTCGTGTAGACGCCATCTCGAGGTTCGCTATAAATATCGACGGCACCCTGTGAAAGATTGACGATCCAGTATTCGGTGACATTTGCTTGCGCATACAGAGCCGCCTTAACCGTCGAATCTTTGCGAAGCGATGTTTCAGCGACCTCAACGATGAGCCATGCTCCTTGGGGATGGGAAGTGGCGTAGTTTCCCAACGGGACAACTGCGACGTCGGGCTCTGGCTCTGAGTGGTCCTGAATTGCGAGTGGGCTCTGGATTCGAACGATCGCACTACCGGCGACGGCCAAAACAAGAGTCTCGGTCAACCGCCCAATGCACTCGGCACGTGCTGCACTTTGCGGGCTCATTGTGATGAGCATTCCGTGCAGCAGCTCGACGTGTTCGTCTTCGAACGAGCCGAGCTCGACAAGCCGATTGTATTCCAACCGGCTAAGCGGTCGCACGCTACTGGGCGCGATTTGGGCCATGTCCAACACATAGAGATTTTGGCTATCGACCCAAGACTCATGACTTGGATGACTTCTTGAAACGGGCAATTTCGTTTCATCGCGACTTCGCCAAAGTATTTTTGCGGAATACAGAAGAAGGAGATCGCCTGTTCAAGCTGTTGCATGATGCCTACATAGGCGCTCGATACAAGAAATCCTATCGTATCAATCAGGAAGAACTAACGAGTCTTGGCCAGCGCGTGAGCAAACTCGGTGCAACAACACTACGAACATGCAAGGAAATGATGGAGCGCCTCGCCGGTCAAAGCCCGTAACCTGTAGTCCTCGACAGCTCTGCTACAAGAGCATCTTGACCGCCGCGCAACGTGCCCCTGGGGAACATTGATGTAGATTGGTTATGGGAACAAGACGGTTGTCACTCGATGGCGAATCTATTTGACAACGTACTAAACTGTACGTTATCCTGTACATGATGACAACCAAAACATATACTGAACTGCGCCAAACACTTGCAGAAACGATCAAGCGGGTATGCAGAGACCGGGATCCGGTGATCATTACCCGAAAACGGGAAGACTCCGTGGTCATGATGGCCTTAGAGGAATACGAATCTCTGGTAGAGACGGCCTATCTGCTAAGGAGCCCCAAGAACGTTAAACGGCTGTACGAATCAATCCAAGAGCTAACGCAACAACAGGGCATAGAACGAGAATTGATCGAATGAAGATTATTTTTTCCACCCACTCGTGGAATGATTATCTCTACTGGCAAAAAACCGACAAACGGGTCCTAAAACGCATTAACACTCTCATTCGAGACATTCAACGCAGTCCGTTTGAAGGAATTGGAAAACCGGAACCTCTCAAACATGCACTAGCTGGGTACTGGTCACGACGGATCAACGAAGAACATCGAATTGTGTACAAAATTTCCGACGACAGCTTAATGATCGCTCAGCTGCGCTACCACTACTGAGTGACCCAATATCACAGAGAACGCACCATTCCCCCGTGCGAGATGTCTAAAATCACAACCGATTAACAATTGTCATAATCCTCAACACGTAAACCACCCAGCGAGAAAGATGATTGCTGTTGGCGTTATGGTAGCGTTGATTGCTTGTCAAGATCGTTGCGTTAAGAACACTCGGATTGCGGTAAGCAATTTGTCAATCTCGTCATCGGTGCCGACTGTGATCCGGATTCCATCTGCAAGCATGGGTTGATCAAAGTATCGGATCAAGATGCCGTTTTGTTTGAGGAAGCGATACGCTTCTCTCGCTCTGATGTCGCTACCGAGTCTGGCGAAGACAAAGTTTGCCTCGCTCGGTAGAACATCTAGGCCCAGCTCTGTTAGGCGCTCGCAAAGTCGTGTCCGTGTCTTGATCACCTTGGCGATATTGCCCATTGCCCACGCCGAATGTTTTAGCGCTGCGGCACCGGCAACAATTGCCAGGCGGTCGAGATTATAGCTGTCCTTTACCTTCATCACGCCCGCGACCAGATCCGTATTGGCGAGCATCAGTCCCACGCGCATTCCAGCCAGGCTATAGCTTTTGGATAGGGTTCGCAGTACGACGACGTTTGGCTCTGTGCGGATCAAGTCGATCGCATGCTGGGAGGCAAAGTCGGCATAGGCCTCATCGATGATGAGGACTCCGTTTAGGGACTGTGCGAGGCGGCGCAGATCGGCCGCGCAATAGCTTGTGCCCGATGGCGAATTGGGACTTGCGACAAACACCAATTTGGCGCCGAGCTCGGCGAGCTGGTCTGGAAGCTTATAATCTGGACCAAAGGAGCAGGTTTGAACCTCGGCGCCATGGGCGGCGGCGAGGGTCTTGTAGAGACTGTAGGTAGGGACTGGGTAGGCGATGGTCTCGCCGGGTTCGACAAAGGTCCGGATCAGCAGGGTCAAGAGTTCGTCAGATCCATTGCCAGCAACAATCTGATCTGGGCTCACGCCAAATTGTACCGCCGCAGCGTCTCGCAATGCCTGGGCGTTGGGGTCGCTGTAGAGCCTTAGGGTCGTCCCGTCGGGGTGGAGTTCCTCCTGGATCGCTTGAGCGATTTGTGGCGCCGGCGGGTAGGGGTTTTCGTTGGTATTGAGTTTCACAATCGAATCCAGGCTCCCAGGCTGTTCGCCAGGGACGTAGCCCTCCATTTGTGCAACGCATTTTCGAAACCAAGACATATCGGGCCCGCGAGCATATCCCATTCGTCCCTCGCCCGGAAACATCACGGATGCGCGCGATAATCGCCAAAGGAAGTGGTTTGCCAGGTCCGCCAATGGTTCTTCGGCGTCCCTGATCATCTTACTGTAAGACATTGTGTTTATTGCTGTTTTCTTCGTGTCCGTACGTCGCCAACCCGGAGGGTAACTTTTTTTTCGTCGAAATATTCTGCCAGGGGAATGCTGTACTTGCGAGACGCTCCGGTGAGGGCCTTCCACTCTGCGGTCGCCAGCGTCGTTTGTGTTTCAAAGTGCGCCAGCAATTTACTCTCGAGCTCGTTGAGGGCGGCAGAATCGACGTAGTAGTCGGATTTGATCCGCGTGAGTCGTTTCCGGTTGGTCAGGGCGGCCAATGCGCGGGTTGCATCAGCTTGGGAAATCCCGAGAAGTTGCGGCAATTGTTTGGGTCGGGGTGGGGTCAATGCCCATTGTCGAAAGTGGTTTGCGAGCGTGAGCTCAATTTCGCTGGGTGTATCGTTTTGAGCGTATTGGGTGATTCGGTCATCGACGACGCGAATCTTCTGGTTGTCCTCTAGGGTTGCGAGCAGCTGGTCAAACACGTCCGCCCGAGTGAGCGGCCCAAGTCCGTTTCGAAGTTGCTCGCGGAGGAGGCCCCCTTGGGGGCGTGTTGGATCTGCGACCATGGCCAGAATCTGTTGTTGGGCAAGTAGCCACCAGTCTCGATGGACAAAGACTGTCGATTCTTGGCGGTCTACCCGGACAATTTTTTGGTGATTCTCGAGTATTGCGATGCGTTCGTGCAGTGCTTTTTCTGAGAGTCCAAGTCGGGCCTGCAGTTGGTTGGCGTCAATTCCCACTGGCCGCTTGTCACGGATCTCAATTTCCAGACGCTGGGTGGGGTTTGCACGGGCAAGTGTATCTAGGGACGCGCCAACTCTGCGCCCCCGGCGTCGCAGTTTTGGAGCTGCAACCCGGAGAACCCGTCCACCTCCGATGGTGGTACCATAGTGCATTTGTGGCCGAAATCCGCGAATAATGAACCTGTCCTCGGGGAGTGCAAATACCGGGGTAGTGGCATCCACGCGCAACTGGGCGAGTGCGGTTTCTCCGGGCGCAATCTGCGGCGCGTCGGCGAGGCTGAGAGTCGCCGAATATTGGCGGGTTGCGTGATGGAGCAAAAGTCTATCACGGTGTTTTAACGGCCCCTGGGACGTTTTCAGGTATTGCAATTCGACATCGATCGCATGGCTTGCTAGCACGCGGTTTGGATATGCCAAAACATCGCCGCGCGCGATTTGGTCTGTCGCAACGCCTGAGAGATTGAGTGCACATCGCATCCCGGCCATCGCTTGATCTTCCGCCGAGCCATGGATCTCAATTCCTCGAACTTTCGTCGCAATGTGGCTCGGCAAAATCTCAAGCGAATCTCCCACGCATACCGTGCCGCTTGCGACCGTTCCCGTCACGATGGTACCAAATCCGTGCAGCGAAAAGACGCGGTCAATGGGAAGCCGAAACGGACCCTCGGTTTCGCGTGTTCCTACAGTTTGCGCCTGTTTGGCGATGCAATCGCGGAGCGTATCGATTCCTCCGCCGTTTTTGTTGGAGACTTTGACAATCGGCGCATTCTCCAAAAACGTTCCCTGTAGCTGGTCATGGGTGTCCAAGCACACAAGTTCCAAATGATCGTCGTCGACAAGGTCTACTTTTGTCATGACGATCACCCCCTGCTTGACGCCGAGCAGCTCACAAATTGCAATGTGTTCTCGTGTCTGCGGCATAACGCCTTCATCGGCCGCGACGGCCAAGCATACAAAATCGATTCCCGTTGCTCCGGCGGCCATTGAGCGAATAAATTTTTCATGGCCAGGTACATCGACAACGCTCACGCAGAAACCCGGAACCGTAAACGAAGCAAACCCGAGTTCGGTGGTGATTCCTCGCTCTTTTTCGACCTTGAGGCGGTCGGTATCCGTACCGGTTAGCGCTTTCACAAGCGACGTTTTGCCATGGTCGATGTGTCCCGCAGTGCCGAGAACAATAGGACGAGTCACCATTTGGCGGAGCGTAGTATAGAGCAGGGTACGTTCCTATGGGATCGTCCCAAAATCAAAGGGCCCTTGATGTTTCCCGGTTCGGACCAATCCCGTAGCAACGTGCCGCTCGGCTATCGCGCCTTCAGCCGCAGCAGTAGCTTTTTTACGTCCCGAACCTCGGTGGGGTTTTTGGGCTGCCGGGCGAGGTATCGTTCCCAGGCGTAAATCGCATTGCGGCGATTTTCGTGACTCCACTCGGCAGCGCCCCAAAGGCGATAGGCTTCGGTCAGCCATTTTGACGAAGAGGACCCTGGGCTTTTTTCTGCCAGATCCGTCGCTTTGGCGAGCGCTTTTGCGGCAGCTTTTGATTTGTCCATCCGGGAGTATGCGCGGCCAATGTGATAGTAACTATCGGCATGGTTTGGCTTCAGACGGATGGCCTGTTGGTATGCATCAATCGCAGCTTTGAATTTTCGTTGCTTTGCGTAGCAGGTGCCGAGACGGAAGTAACTCCAAGCATGGGTGGGATCAATCGCTAGGATCTCATTCACCACAGGAATTGCTTTTTCGCAATCCGCTCGCGCAATCCGAATCCGCGCCATTCCGAGTCTTGGCTCGAGGTAATTGGGAACCATTTTGGACGCCCGTTGGTAGGCGAGAAGCGCGCTGTCGTAACCGCCGCTCCCCGTACGCTCGTATGCGCGGCCAAGTCCCTCGATGTACTGGGGGATCGGTTCGGTTTTGACCGCCTCCTTGAGTACAGAGATTGCGTCTTGGAATTTTCCTTCGTGTATGAGTCCCTCGCCCTTGAGAAACAAACCACCTGGGTGGTTTTCATTTTCGTTGAGAATCTGGGTGCCTAACTCGGCTGCTATCGCAACCTCTCCTTTGCGGACAAAGTAGCGACCGGCTCTGACTTTGACGTTAATCGAAGGAGATCTTCCGTTGAGAAGTTTTTTGTAAAGGTCTTCGGCCTGGCCGTCGCGTCCATGCTGTTCGAGAATAATCGCAAGACGAAGTCCAACATCTTCGCGGGCTTCATCTGTTTCGTAGGCCCGGTTGAGGGTGTCGATTGCGTCTTGGATCCGCTCTTGTTCGTATATCGCCAACCCAAGTTGAAACTGGGCTTCTACGTCCTTTGGTTTGCGTCGCAATGCGGTGCGAAACCATTCTTCGGCCGTAGCTGCTTCTCCCGCGGCGCGGTATGCGAGCCCGAGCGTGATCGCTAGGGAGGGGTCTTGCTCGGCTTTTGATTTGATCGGTTTGAGGAGTGAGATCGCCTCTTGCGGTCTCTCAAGTTTTCCAAGTACCCCTGCGAGGGCCACGGTTGGTCGGATGTCATCATCGCCGACCAGTTCGCGTGCAATTTCGTATTCTTTGATCGCTTTGTTTAGCGTGTTGGGATTTGCCTCGTAAATCTGTCCCTGAATCAAGGCCATTCGCAGCTTGTTAGCCGGATTTTGTATCTGCGGGTGTTTTTTGACTGTTTCTAAATGTTCTTGCGCTTCGGAAAGTTTGGTTTCTGCAATCGCAACATTGGCGAGAACGAGATGGGAACCGAGATGATTGGGGCGCTTTTTGATGATTTCTTCAAGAATTTGTCTGGCGGCACCGTATCGGTTTTCGCTGAGAGCAGCTTTGGCGCGGCCAATAGGTGCTTTTAGGTTGTTGGGGTCCAATCGCTCGGCGCTGTCGTATCGTTGTTTTGCTTCATCGATGCGTCCTGCTCGAAGCGCATGGTCCCCGGCGAGCGCAAATGCGAGGGAGACGGCCCTGGTGTCGATCTTCTGTTTCGCTTCGTCGGATTGGGACAATAGTTCTTCGACGTCTTTGCGATTTAGGATTTCGCGCAGTCGATTTTCTCTCGCTGTGAAGCTTTCGCTTCTAGCAAGCTGGGCGCTGCCGACCAGCGCGCCAATATGATCGCTGAGATTGGGGTCATCACGAGTTCGGTCGATCACCTTTCGGTAGGCGGCACGTGCTTCTTTTAGATTTCCGGCGCCGGATTGTGCTTGGGCTATGCCGTACAGGACGGGGATCCGATTGGGATTATCAGAGAGGGCCTTTTTGTAGGCTTTTAGCGCTTGGACGTAGTTTCCCGTCGCGGCGTGGGCCCACCCCAGATATAAATATGCATCCGAGTCTGAACGGTGTTTTTTTATCACTGCAGACAAGGTGTCAATCGCGAGCTTATGTTGCCCTTCTAGCAGGGCCCGCAGGGCCTCAGCTTTGTCAATCTCGGGGCCATGCAGCGATGACTCGTTGATCTCCCGAATCGCTTTATTGCCGCTTGCGAGTCGCTCCTTAAGTTTTGTGCCCTCATCCAGATAGGCTGCAAACGGCGCCTGTGCGGCGAGTCCAAGTGCATCGCCGTTTTCGGGGTCGATTTTGAGAATGGATAGTGCCTTTTTCGTTGCGCGCTCCCAGTGATTGGGTTTATCGATCCGCATTTCAGCGCGTACCTGTTTGAGCAATTTGGCAATCCGTTTGATTTTTCGCTCGGATTCTTGATTTTGTTGGTAGAGCCAGTATCCGCCAGCCCCCGCGATCCCGACGACCAAAATCGCCGCTGTCACAATGGCCTTAATTTTCCGTAATCCGGCGCCCGATGCCTTTTTCTTTGATTTCTTCTTCGATTTTGCCTTTGTGGCGGTCGGCTCTGCGTTTGCAACCGTATGCCCGGCGGTTGATTGTCCTATGTCTTTCGCGGCATCATGATCGAGTTCGATTTTGCCTAGATCGGAGGTCTGTGCTTGGTAAGCATCATTGTGATCATCGTTTCGAGTGAACCCAAGGGTATCGTTGGATTCGTTGCCCAATTGTAATTGGAGCGGTTCTTCGTCGCTGCCCGACTGTGGACCATCCAAATTGAGCGCAAGCGGTGGCGAATCGGTTTGTTCCGCTAAGAGACTGGTCGCTGATGCAGCCGGGGTGGGGATCTTCGCCTCGAGGGGTGCGGGCACATCATCAAAGAACCCCTTTGGTGCGGGCAGGTCGAGCTTTTGTGGTTTGCCTTGTCCCCTTGTCTCGAGGGGTGCGGGCACATCATCAAAGAACCCCTTTGGTGCGGGCAGGTCGAGCTTTTGTGGTTTGCCTTGTCCCCTTGTCTCGAGGGGTGCGGGCACATCATCAAAGAACCCTTTTGGAGCCGGCAGGTCGAGTTTGGATCCCTGGCTCGGAACCGGTGGTGGCGCTGCGCTCGGGTTTGGGCCGACCGGCGTGGGCAAATCCAGTGCACGCGGGCTTGGACCAACCGGACTGGGTAGATCCAGAGACATTGTCGGTTTTGATCCAACCGGAGTAGGCAGATCGAGCGACTTCGTCGGTTTCGCACCCACTGGACTCGGGAGATTGCCAGTATGCCCAGTTTTGCCTGGTTGGGCAGGTGCCAGCAAATCTGTGGTTCCCTGGGTGGGGGCAACCGGTGCTGGCAGATCGAGAATGGATGCCTTGTTGTTTCGAACCGGTGCTGGCAAATCGATTGGTGGCGGCTGATCGAGAGAGGGCTTACTTGTCACTGGTGCTGGCAAATCGAGAATGGATGCCTTGTTGTTTCGGACCGGTGCCGGCAGATCGGGTCTGGGCGGCGGCTTCACCGGCGCCGGCAAATCCATAATTCCCCGTCTTTTTGAAACGGGCGCAGGCAGGTCGAGCGACATAGAAGCCCGCGGTTTCGTAATGGGTGCTGGTAGGTCGACGACTTGCGGAGTGGTTGCCGCAGCAGTTTTCGGCCTGGGGCCCGCCGGCATACCCATCGCGGTTGCGCGCGGTGCTGCGGTGACGATCATTACGCCGCATCGATCGCATTTCAGGTCAGTCGGGGCACCATTTACTTGCTGTAGTGCTCCGCATCCCTGGCAGGGGACACTCGCCATTATGCTAATTTTAGGCGCGATGGGTATTGTAATGCAAACCCACAATTCGTTCGGTCACGAAATAAATACCGTGTGCGGTGTGCTCGGATGTTGTCGTACGTCCCAAAACGATGCTATTTGGCGGCATAGTTGTCTTAGGCTAGGTGCCAATGTACGGGACCCTCGGTTCCGGGAACAGGTTTGTGTGTAAAAGAAAATGATTGATTTGGAAAACGTCGATGGTCTTTCGCGTCGCGGCAAGGCCGCGACAGAACAGTTGGCGCAATTTGTTGAACGTAACAACCAACGAATTGCTCTGCAGCAGGAGCTTGATGAGTATCGCGGAAAACGAAACGCCGCGAACCAGCGCATGGCGAAGACGGACAAAACATCACCAGAATTTGCTGCTGAGAGAGATGCGCTGCGCGAGTTATCCTCGCAGATAAAAGCGGGCGAAAAACAACTGAGCGAACTCAAAGAACAGGTTCATGCACTCCATTTGCGCTTACCCAATGTTCCAGATAGCTCTGTCCCCGATGGCGATGAGTCTAAAAACCGCATTGAGCGGACTTGGGGGGTCGCACCAACCTTTGACTTTTCCCCGAAGCCTCATTGGGAGATTGGCGAAGCACTCGGGATTCTCGATTTTGCCTCTGCCGCGAAAATCTCCGGAGCGCGATTTTGCGTACTGCGGAATGCAGGTGCACGGCTGACCCGGGGCCTGATCAATCTAATGCTCGACTTGCATACCCAACGCGGGTACGAGGAGGTATGGCCCCCTGCCCTGGTTAATCATCAGTCGCTCGTGGGGACCGGCCAGCTCCCAAAATTTTATGGGGACCAGTTTGAGGTTGCTGGCGATAAATCTTTGTTTCTGTCTCCGACAGCGGAAGTGCAAGTGACCAACTTGCATCGAGAAGAAATATTGCCAGCCAGCCAGCTGCCGCGAAAATATGTCGCTTATGCGCCGTGTTTCCGGTCGGAGGCAGGTAGTTACGGCAAAGACACAAGGGGGCTCATTCGGCAGCACCAATTTGACAAGGTGGAGCTGGTAAAGATTGTCGATCCACAGACGAGTTATGATGAGCTCGCGAGTTTGGTTTCCGATGCCGAAAATGTGCTTCAGTGTCTCGGTCTTCATTATCAGGTAGTTACGTTGGCAACGGGTGATTTGGGCTTTGCTGCGGCAAAAACCTTTGACCTGGAGGTTTGGTTGCCGGGCCAAAACGCCTACCGGGAGATCTCTTCGTGTTCGAACTTCACCGACTTTCAAGCGCGCCGATCAAACATTCGCTATCGGCCAAAGCCCGGTGAAAAGCCCCGTTTTCCCCATACGATCAACGGTTCTGGACTCGCAGTGGGTCGGACGATTGTCGCGATTATTGAGCAATACCAGCAGGCAGATGGGTCAGTTATCGTCCCGACGGCGCTACAACCGTACTTGGGTGGTCTAAAGAAGATCCGCAGAAATTCCGGATGACGCTTTACAAGAGTAGCAAACCGCCTATACTTCCGCGTGTTTGCCTCCTGGATTCGGAGGAGTGGCCGAGTGGTCGAAGGCAGCGGTCTTGAAAACCGCCGAGCGAAAGCTCCGGGGGTTCGAATCCCTCCTCCTCCGCTGGTGTATTTGACAATCGAATAGCGAGATCGTATTGGCTGTCGCGACGAATCCGGCGGAGTTCTCGACTGGTAGGATTCGTGGAGAGTCCCCGTCGTATCGACACAACAGATGTACTCGTTGCTGCCAGTGAAAAAGAAGAAAAGGAAAAAGGAAGAAACACGGAGAGGTGACCGAGAGGCCGAAGGTACCGGTTTGCTAAACCGGCGAGCGAGAGCTCCGCGGGTTCGAATCCCGCCTTCTCCGCCGCGAGGCGTCGGAGACCCCAACCGGAGGTTGGGGTTGCGCGGCCAGGGGCCGCGCGCGGCGGGCTTCGCAAATCCCCGAACAATTCCAGCGTGCTGGAATTGTTCACAGATTGTCGAATCGAACGAGGGCGACGATGCACGGATGGTTGTTGGCTAGAGGGGGCAACGTGGGACGGCGTAGTGGCACGGTGGTTAAACAGAGGCGAAATGATGGGGGTGACGAAGATTTGAGCCTTGATGGTTGTTTTGGTGTGGGGGGTCGGGGTAAGCAAGGCGCTTCGTGCTCGTGAGATGCGGGTTGGGATCCATGGCTCAATTGGATAGAGCACCGGTCTACGGAACCGGGGGTTAGAGGTTCGAATCCTCTTGGATCCGCTTTTATCGAAAATAGGATGAAGATGGCGCAGGATCAATTATTGCGGCGGGATGAGCGTTTTATGGCGCAAGCCTTAAATGTGCAAAGGAAGCGGCCGAAGCTGGTGATGTGCCGGTGGGTGCCGTTTTTGTCGTTGCCGATGAAGTAGTCGCACATGCGGGAAACCATCGTGAGCGGTCGGGAGATCCTACGGCTCATGCGGAAATTCTGGCGCTCCGGGCTGCGAGTTTGACTATTGGGAACTGGCGGCTGGCGGGGGAATTGTTTGTTACGCAAGAGCCGTGTCCGATGTGTGCCGGCGCGATCGTTAATGCGCGGGTGACTCGCTTGGTCTATGGATGCGCAAATCCGAAGGCGGGTGCGGTGGATACTCTGTTTGAGATTGCGACGGACTCGCGGTTGAATCACCGAGTGGAGGTGACCCGGGGGGTGCTCCGCGAGCAATGCGCGGCAGTGTTACAGGAATTTTTTGCCAATCTAAGGAGAGGTGTCCGAGAGGTCGAAGGTGCCTGATTCGAAATCAGGTGTAGCGCGAGCTACCGGGGGTTCGAATCCCCCCCTCTCCGCTGCCGGAGGCAGCGGATTCGCAATCCGTGAACAATTCCAGCACACTGGAATTGTTCACAGATTGTCGAATGGCTGCCGCGCCTAGCGCAGATTGGTCTTAGTCGCAGATCGGCCTTAGTGTGGATTGTCGGAGTCTCTGTTTTTCGCCGATGCGCGATCTTTGCGATTTTGTGGTAGAACCCGGCGCTGCCTACGAAAGAAGAAATTTCGCGGCAAAGAAGAATATGGAGAGGTGACCGAGAGGCCGAAGGTGCACGACTGGAAATCGTGTGTATCGCAAGGTACCGCGGGTTCGAATCCCGCCCTCTCCGCTGCCGGGGGCAGCGGAGGCCCCAACCCTGGGGGTTGGGGCCTCCGCGGCTTTGCCGCGCGGGCGGGTTTCGCAATCTCCGAACAATTCCAGTGTTCTGGAATTGTTCACAGATTGTCGAATCCCCTCTGTGTTTGGCATAGATTGTTGAGAATTGAGGGCTTATTGTCGCAGCAGCCCCCCTGCATGGATCATTAATAGGGGTGAGTCTTGTTCGGGGCTTGCGTTTTGTCGATGAATAGATTGGGCAATAAGTCATTGTTTTTGCTAGCCGGGTGGAGGGAATGCGAAAACTGGTGCAATTTGCTTGCGGGTCGGGTGGGTGAGACATAGTTTGTGCTTGGTCCCGGGTGGCGCAAGGTCGGTGAACCCCGCCAGGCCCGGAAGGGAGCAACGGTAGCAGATTGAGTGGGTGCTCGGGGCCGCTTCCCCATGTCTTATCTAGTCCTCGCGAGAAAATATCGTCCGCAAACGTTTGCTGAGGTTGTTGGGCAAAAGCATGTCACGCAGACGATTGCCAATGCGTTTTCTCAAGACCGTGTTCATCATGCGTTCCTATTTTGCGGGCCGCGTGGCGTGGGCAAAACTACGCTGGCTCGGATCTTGGGAAAAGCTCTCAATTGTGAACAGGGGCCAACGGCAACGCCATGTGGGAAGTGCGGAGCCTGTGAAAGTATCTCTTCCGGTGTTGCCGTTGACTATTTTGAGATGGATGGGGCATCGAACCGCGGGATCGACGCGATCCGAGAGCTCACGGATGCTGTCCGGTATCAACCAGCGGTACTACGCAAAAAAGTATATGTAATCGACGAAGTCCATATGCTCACGACGGAGGCGTTTAACGCGTTACTCAAGACGCTCGAAGAGCCGCCGCCGCATGTTACCTTTGTTCTTGCGACAACCGAGGCCCACAAGTTGCCCAATACGATTTTGTCGCGATGCCAGCGCTATGATTTTAAGCTGGTCCAATCCACGGTGCTTCGCAAACATCTTGCGCAGATCTTTGAGGCTGAAGCACTCGAGATAGAGCCCGGCGTGCTCACCTTGCTTGCCCGCGAATCCGGAGGTTCTGTTCGCGACGCCCTGTCGTTGTGTGATCAGGTGATTTCATTTGTCGGAACGCCGCCGATCACAGAATCCTTAGTGGCGGATGTCTTGGGCGTTGCAGACCGTGCACTGACGCGGGCGATTGTGATCGCTCTGGCAAACGCAGATCCAGTATCTGCATTGACGGCAGTAGAGTCTGCGGCGCAGCGTGGGATTAGTGAGACGCAACTGACGCGAGCACTGGTTCGCTTTCTTCGCGATGTGGCTATTGCGGGATTGGATCCGCAGCTCGTTGATGGCACTCAGCAAGAGAAGGAAGATCTGGTTCGCACCGCGGCCGAAATTGACAGTTCGCGCATTCGTTACATGTTTCACAGGATGATGCGCGCTTGTGACGATTTAGGCCAAACACAAAATCCTCGCCTTGTCTTGGATCTCGCGCTTATCGAGGTCGCCGCTGCTGAACCATTGATCCCGATCAATGAACTCATGGCGCGGTTGTCGCAGCTAGAGGCTCGGTTAGCGAATACTGGCCAAAGTGACGAGGGCGGGACTCCGGGAACTCGCTTGACTTCGTCGTCGCCGGTTGCGCGCCCGGGCAAATCCAACTCCTTACAGGTTAAAGACTCCTTACAGGTTAAAGACTCCTTACAGATTAAAGACTCCTCACGGGTTAAAGACTCCGCTCCGGCAATCGATGCCCTCGCTGCTGCCAAAAAGACAGGAGACAATCTCTCGCCAGTGGATCGTAGTGGTGTCTCTGACCCCAAAGTAGTTACCCGGACGTCCGTAATCCCACCGATTCCTCCAGCTCCAGCGACTCCAGATGATACGGCGGTTGCGTCCAGCCCCGCCGCCCCCGCTGCCACCCAAAACCAGTCAGGCCACCGAGGCATAGAGCAGTGGGAGGCCGTACTCTCGGCCCTTGGTAAAAAACCAAGTGGGTTGCCATTAGTTCGGATTTACGAAAACGCCAAGCTGCTTTCTTGGTCTGAGGAGCAAGTCATTGTTGGCTACGGTGCTGATCTTCTCGATGCCGAGGCTGCTCAGGCCGCCGACCGTACTGCCAAAATGGGCCAATTTCTAAACGAATATTTGGGCCGTTCGATCCAGTTTTCCGTCAAGGTTCTGGAGCCAGGGCGGCAGGGCTCTCATCATGATGCATTGTCTGCAGTTGAGATTGCCTTGCAACGCAATCAAGCGCAGCGGGTTGCGCGTGAGACCGAAGCCCGTGATCACCCACTTACCAAGAAGGTACTTGAGACGTTTAGCGCCTCTATTAAGGAGATTCATACCGATGTCTGAGGACAAAATGCCCGGAATTGGCGACCTTATGAATGTCGCCCAAAAGCTCCAAGGTGACGTGAGTCGCATGCAAGAGGAGTTGGCTAGCATGCAATTCGAAGCATCATCTGGTGGTGGCATGGTCACCGCTATTGTCAATGGCCAACACGAGCTTGTCGCCATCAAGATCGATCCAGAGGCCGTTACGCCCTCAGATGTCGATTTATTGCAAGATTTGATCGTCGCTGCCGTCAACCAGGCGACGCAAAAGATGCGCGAATCCACAAAGCAAGAAATGGCCAAGCTTACTGGTGGACTCAATATTCCTGGCCTTTCCAACCTGCTTTAGCAGGGGAGCCTTAGCTAGGGAAAAGCGATGGCAGACCCGATTCACCGTTTAGTGCAGCATCTCGCTCGCTTGCCGGGTGTTGGGGAGAAGACTGCAACACGACTTGCGATCTACCTCATTCAAGCGCCAGCTTCCAGCGTTCGCGAACTGGCGGCGGCATTAGTTGAGGTTGTTGAGAAAGTTCGACTCTGTCAGGAATGCATGAATGTGTCCGAACAAGAGCTGTGCTCGATTTGCACGGATCCAAATCGCGACGCACAGTCCATTTGCGTTGTTGCGACGCCTACAGATCTGATCGCCATCGACCGCGCCGGGCAATACCGCGGTCGCTATCACGTTCTTCATGGTTTGCTTTCGCCATTAGATGGCGTTACTCCGGACGATCTACGGATTCGCGAGCTACTTTCGCGACTTACTCCCTGTTCATCGAGGACTCCTTCCGTCGACTCAGAAGGCGAAAGCCCTGACACACTCCCGCAGGAGGAGTCTTCAACCTGTGGGGAGTTGGGAACGAACCGTAGGCAAGGCACCTACCGTGAAGTGATTGTCGCCACAAGTGCAAGCGTCGAAGGAGAGGCGACTGCAATGTACCTTGCGCGGCTCATAAAGCCGCTAGGACTGCAGGTAACGCGGATCGCGAGCGGTATTCCCGTTGGTGGAGAGCTCGAGTATACCGATTCAGCAACCATTGCGCGTGCACTGAATGGTCGCTCAGCCATCTAGGATAAGTGCTTTCAATTTTTCCTCGGCCTCGCTTTTTTGTTCTCTGACTACGTATAGGGTCCCGGAAAACTTGAAAAAATAGGGGCGTACTGATAGTGTGATCGATGGATGAGACCTGATGTCCGTTTGCAACGCGTGGGTGGTGGAGCATCGGTGAGGAGCCTCTCATGGGGATGACAAATCAACTGGTCATGTATGAAGAGGAGCTGTCACAGATTCTTGGGATCTGTGGCAATCTTCATCGCGACTCAAATGCGAAAGCCGTATTGGTCATTGACAAAAATGGTCAGGCAATTGCCCAGGCCGGCGAAATTGATCAATTAGACGTAACTTCTCTATCGTCGCTGACCGCAGGGAACGTGGCGGCGACCGGAGGAATTGCCAATCTTCTCTCCGAAAAGGAGTTTGCGGGGCAGTTTCACGAGGGTGAGCGCACCAACGTTCACATATCTATCGTTGGTGGGCGGGTGATTTTGTTGGTGTTGTTCGATGACCGTTCATCGCTAGGTCTCGTTCGTCTAAGGGTTCGCAAAGCGACCAAACTGCTCACCGATGTCCTCGAAGTCTTAGTTTCAAAGAGCCAGGATGGTGCACATCCTTCTGTCTTTGATGAAATCACCGATGACGATATCGATAACCTATTTCACGATTAGGCACCGTCGGTTATGAGTTTCATTAATTATTCATCGCGCGAGATCAACTGCAAAATTGTGTATTACGGACCGGGTCTTTGCGGTAAGACCACGAATTTACAGTTCATTTATAACAAAACCAATCCTGATGCCAAGGGTAAGATGATCTCGCTGGCAACAGAGACCGAGCGAACCCTCTTTTTCGATTTTCTACCCCTGTCGCTTGGGGAAATCCGCGGCTTCCGGACCCGGTTTCACCTCTATACGGTTCCTGGCCAAGTATTCTATGACGCAAGTCGAAAATTGATCCTCAAGGGTGTGGATGGTGTTGTTTTTGTTGCAGATTCTCAAATGGAGCGAATGGAAGCAAACATCGAATCCCTAGACAATCTGCAAACCAATCTTGAAGAGCAGGGCTACGATTTGTACAAACTTCCCTATGTTATTCAGTACAATAAGCGTGATCTGCCGAATGCGTCGCCGATCGAAGAGCTTGAAAAGGAGCTTAATCCCACGGGTGCTGCAACTTACGAAGCCATTGCGATGACCGGAGAAGGGGTTTTTGACACATTAAAGGCGGTCGCGAAGTTGGTATTGACGGAGTTGAAGAAGGGCAGCTAAGGGTCGTAACATGGATACAAGCCATGCAAGCGCCAGACACATCACTCCCCAGATTTCGAACTGACCTTGTCGCGCAGCCGATCGAATCCGATGGGCAACGTTTCGTCGACGTGACAGATCCGGATTCAGGCCAGACATTTCGCTTTTACGAGGTCGAGTACTTTATGGCCTCAGCGATGGACGGCAGCAAAGATGTCCCCGCACTACTCAAATGGGCATTGACCGAGCTGGGCGTAGAGCCAGCCGAGTCCGAGCTTGCAGTTGTGATCAGCACCCTTCGCGACTTGGGCTATCTGGAATCTTCAACCCGCGAAGAGGGGGGAGATCTAGAAACTGGCGCTTCCGATGGAAATGGTTCTCCCTACTTATTTCCAGAGTACTACGATGCCGATGATCCGGACCAGCGTGCTTGGTCCTTCCATGACACGTTTATGGTCGAGTTGGCCGAGCCCAACTCGGTAACCCCAATTTCCCTACCAAGTACTTCGGCGCCAGCGGTCACCCCCCCGACCTCAGCAACCCTAGCCCCTGTTTCCCCCACCCCTGGGGATTCGAAATCGCCCGTGGAGTCAACTGCTGCGGCACTCGTAGATCTACCACCGCCTCCAGAGATTGACAGTCCTTCCGTCTCGCCGGCGTTGGCCGCGGCAGATACCGAGGGCATGCCCGCAATCGCAGCTGGAGCCCCGGACATCAACATCGCTAAACCAGACATGGCCAGCGCTGTCTCAGACATGGATATCGCGGATACGGGTCCGTTAGACACTGTCCGTCGATCTGCGATCAACCCGCCAGCGGCGGCAATGCCCAAATCCACTATCGATGTTGAGTCGCCACAACCAGCGACTGCATCTTCCATGCAGGATAGCGAGACTGCCGATGATGGCGAGGCAACGATCATTACTGACTTTTCCCCGCCTGGTGAAGTTGACGATCCCACATTCATCCCGCCCGCTCGGCCTACTCGTCAAAGCAGCGACATTGCCAGGCCAACAGTTCCCGAGTTGGCCTACGCCGACCGCGAAAATCCCAACGAAAATGTCTCCGTAGATCTCAGCGCGCATCTTCCTGTCGGCGCCAGCGACGTGAAGCAGGCCGTGCAGGCGTCAAAGTCCGCCCCGTCCCCCGCCACTCGGGCTTCGCAACCGCCCCCGGCAAGTTTGTTTGACGACGTTGCGGAGGCCGGCGACGACGATTTTACCAAACCGATCAGTCTTACGAAGTCCACTCCCGCGGCATCATCTGCTGCATCGTCCCGTCGACCATCAGCGGCGCCTCCACGGTCGTCATCGGCACCCAAGTCGCCGTCCCGCTCGTCGTCCCGCCCAGTCGAGTTACCACATGCCCCAGAGTCGATCCAAGCGACACCCGACAAGTTGAAGACTCCCGCAAAGCGCGAAAAGGACTATCCTCCCAGTCGTTCCAATCCGATTGTTCCTATTGCAGTAGTCCTAGGCGTCATTGCCATTTTTGTCCTTTTGTATTTATTTTTGGCAGACAGTCCGACGACAGGGATATTGCCAACTCGTTCTCAGCCTGCCACCGCAGTTGGGAAAACTGTCGAGGGATCGAGCAACGACAAGGCACAGCTCGCAGCAGGGTCACTGACCGCTACGTTAACGATCTCCTCAGGCGATCGCTCACAGACCATCGAAATGCCCGAATCAGGTACGGTCGTATGGATGGTTCGTGATGGCGCGTTGGTAGATAAGGGCTCGGTACTCGCCCAGTTGCGCGGGATTTCGGAGGCGCAGTACGCGCTGCGTCGCAACACGGATAGGCTAGAGTTTTATCAAGGTCAGCGTACCTCTGCCGAACGCCGGCTCCGGAGCGCAAAATCTTCTTCGTTAGTGCGGCGCCTGCGCGCAAATCTTGCAGACTACAATCGCAGCATTCGCGAAAAGAAAGAAAATATTGCCGCAGCAAAGCGCCGTATCGAGAGTCGAACCATTGTGTCTCCGATTAGCGGTGTCGTTCACCGACTCGCGAATCCCGGCCGGTACAGCAAACGCGAAACCCTTGTCAAAGTCATAGAAGCACCAGCACTTGTGGCGACATTTTCTGGTGAAGAGATTCGTCGGCTTCGTAGAGGCGATACCATCGTGATCAAGGCAAAACAGGATCAAAACACCCGACTGCGCTGCACGGTAACCAATGTAATCGCCGGTGCTTCAGCCCTCGTCTCGTGTCCGACTGACAAGGGACTTCGCGCTGGGGAGCAAGTTGTTTATACTCCCACCCGGGAATAGACTCGTGATCTTTCCTTCAGCCCTCGAAGTTCGTCCCAGACTGCGGTAAAACACCCATCACATGGCTGGTGGAGGAAAAAGCTCGGTCGCGATTGCCGTGGTCGGCAATTCGATCCTGACGATTATTAAACTCATCGCATTTCTCGTTTCGGGATCTGGCGCCATGCTTTCAGAGACGATCCATTCGGCGGCAGATTCGGCCAATCAAGGGCTACTGTATCTAGGCATTCGACGCAGCCAACGCCCCGCCGATGCGCGGTTCCCCTACGGATACGGGGGCGAGCGGTTCTTTTTTGCATTTATGTCGGCAGTTGGAATCTTTGTATTGGGGTGTGGTGTCACAATTTACCATGGCATTAGTACAATCATTCACCCGCCTCAGATTCACTTTTCGCTGCTTACCTTCGTCGTTCTAATCGTTGCGTTTGTCATTGAGAGCGCCATTTTCTTCATCGCACTGCGCGAAACTCTACGAAAAAAAGGCGATCAACCGTTTTGGTCCTATGTCCGCTCTAGTACGGACCCAACCCTACTCGCAGTTCTTTTCGAAGACTTCATTGCCGGCGTCGGTGTCCTCATTGCAATGGCCGGAATCGGACTGTCCTATTGGACTGGCAATATGATTTTTGATTCCCTATCGTCGATTGCCATTGGGGGCCTTTTAGGCATCATGGCGATTTGGCTCGGCTTGCGCAATCGAGTGTTGCTGTTGGGGCCCGCGATTCCAAAAGATATCAAGGACAAGGTGATCGCTCTACTCGAAGCTGAGGAGTCAGTCGATAAAGTTCGGCTCGCGCGCACTCGTGTGGTCGGCGCCGAGCGATTTCGCCTTGCGGTCGAGGTTGATTACAACGGCTACTACCTTGGGAAGCAACAAGCCGAGTGGGTCAAAGAGCAACTCACAGAGAAACGAGATAATTTGGCCTGATGAGGGCGACTACGACAAATTTGCCGCCGACTTCGGCGAGCGAGTTATTCGCGCTCTCGGTGGTGAGGTGGATCGACTAGAGTCTCTGATCATTAGCGCACACCCAAACTTAAAAGACGTCGACATGGAGGTTGACTAGCCCGGAAACGTCATGGATTTCCGCAAAAATTCGTGACGTTTCCGGGCAAGGGCGTGTTGGTCGTCATCCCACCCAAACCGTTTAGCGTTGCTTTAGCGGTCTTGCCTGCTTGATATAGAGAACTCGGTCTTTTGCCAGTTTGTACTCAATATCCATGGCAAAGCCTTTGCCGCCGCCAAGGCGATATTCAAAATGTTTGTGGATTTGGTCTGCATAACCCGCAAGTTTGTCGAGTTCCTTACGTGTAAGTACCGATGTGCCGCTTGGCCAATCCGGTTTGGGCAGTAGAGAAGAGCGCGTAATCTCCTCGTATTCTGGGTTTTCGTACCAGGTGTAGTAAAGAATCTGCTCGGACGTTGCTTGTCCAGTAGGGTTGGTTACGGAGACTTCCCCGACTTGCGAGTTGATGTACAAGCCGGGCCGACGATGTGTGTAGGTATTGGCAGTAATAACGACCCCATTTGCCAGCTCGTTTTGAAACGCGGGGTGAACCAAAACCCCCATAAATACTTTTCGCTGATCTACCCGGTAAAATTCCCGCTCGACAAACGCCTGCTCGTTCCAAGCAGAAGCCCAAACCACTTTAATCGCATTTTCGATCGTCTGGTCGTTTTGCGCGAGTGACGCCCCAGCGGAAGTGTACAGTCCTGCACCAGAGAATTCGGGCAGATCTTCGACATTGGTTGACGAGCGAAATCGAATTCGTTTGGTCCCCCATCGCGCTTGAATCGCCGCCTTAACAGTATCCCGGAACGCTGATGCGAGTGGCGACCGATAGATTTTCCAGCGGATCGAAAACAAGCGTTCACTCCGCTGGGTATGCGTTAACTTTTGAGCGCCGGCATCGCGAAGCATGGTTTTGATATCCTTGTTTATCCCATGGCGCACCAAGTGGTTGTTGTAGGCTGAGAACGGTAATGCGAATGACGCTTCCGGGAGAGGTAGTTTGGGGCCTTTGATCCGGTATAGCTCGGCAAGATTGGCCGCCTTGGCACCAATCATAGACACAGCGTCTGCGCCGACTTTGTGTAGATCGACGATCCCTGTCTCTGCCAGAGAATATTGTGGGACAAGCGGCACGGTTGGCCTAAGGGTCTTCCAGTATCGCTTTGCCAACGCCAAAGTTGTCGCGCGAACGCGATACTGTTGCCGTGATACCTCTAGCCTCACGAGTTTTCCCTCTAGTGCCCGTAGTTTCTGATTGTGAAACGCTCCGCGCAGCGCCATGTTGGGCGTTCCGCGATTCTTCGACAGGATGTTGATATGGGCCAAGGGTGTTTGAAACTCGTCGGTGATGATCCCGGAGACTAGCGAGATGTCGTTGGGGACCCGGTCTAAGACCACAATATCTGTCGGACTTGGATTTGCTTGCGCCAATTGGTCAATGCGAATAAAGCGAAGCGTCCCAAAACCGGTACGCTGATGCAGGGGTTGATATTTTTGCCCGCGAAAAACCGTCTCTGTTTGAATGACCGGGATGCGTTTGGATAGGCTGCCTGAGGTGGCCTCTTGGATCGCCGAAACGGGACGGTATCGTAACTCACGTCCATTGTAGAGTGCCGCTCGAACGATGTTAAACGCAGAGACAATCATGTCTTCGGATGCATCGTCTCCGGTCCCCATTTCAAAGGTCAGTTTGTTTTGATCTTCGTATCGAACCAGTTTGCCGAGAACAAATCGCCGTTTTTGGCCGTAGTAAGCTGTTTGGTTAAATTCGGCATGGGTGCCGACTGGTGATCGTTTGGAATCGTCGAGAAACGCGGCCGCAAATAAATAATGGAGCTCCCAATCCTTCGTATTAATAAAATAAAGACGATTATGATTCTCGCGATCGATTAACCAGTTGATCGTCTTGGTCCGTGCAAAAATTGCGTCCTCGCGTTCGCTCGACAGCGCCAAATAATCGTCTTTGCATCCGATAGACGGTAGCGAGTGAGGACGGGTATCGGTTTTGATCAGGCATTGATATTGTTTTGTACAATTAATTGCCCAAAGCAAGGTCGCTGCGATGGCAATCTTTCTGATCATGGATTCTCCGCGATCGCCGCATGTTCTACGTTCGTAGCACCGGGAGTGGCGCGAGATTGATAGAAAGGTCCGCTCTGATCTGGCCACCGACTAAGGGATCCCCCCTTGTGTCGTTGATACACGTAGACAAGGCTATCGATGGCATTCCCCTGCGTCGTGAGAAGGTGTACTTCCTCGGCGTTTCCTAGCTTGAACGGCGCGTGTATCTGGTGGCTGTTTTCGACACCGTGCTTGTCATCGGCGAACACGACAAGATACTGTCCTGGCCCCAGTAGCCGCGGTGGACATCGATCTGGCGGGAGAACACCTCCGAGTGACACGTAGTGATCAAGCCGGTCTCGGCTATCGGTCAAAAAATAGCCGCATAGATCGATCGCTTTGTCGCCCCGGTTGGCAATCTCGATCCAGTCTGGTCCTGTTTCCGGCTGCGGTGCAATTTCGTTAATCACCAGTGTACTGCGTGCCCAACTCCCCTGTGATATTTGAGGATTCTTGGCGATCGTGCCACACCCAGCACCGGCAAAGATAAGCCCCACAATGTAGCAAATATTGCTACGCCAACCACCGTCGCGACGAATCAATGACAGCAACCTTTGCTTGGGCAAATGAGCTAAACATGCTCACCTGGGTCGTGAGTCAACGCAATACTGCGTTGTCGGCTGTGGTGCCTGCGCACGTACCAATCGTACTTACGCGGGCTCCTCGCCTCTGCCTTGTCTTGCGATGACTCACAACCAATGTGAGCATGTTTAATTTGCTTTCCAGTCTGAGACCACCAACGTTGGCGCGGTCATCGCAAAACCAAATGCGGCTTTATCGACTTCGCCGGTAATCGTAACTTGTTGGTTTTCTACCAGGAGGCCCGCATCTTGCGAGCCGAGTTGATATAGCGTCCCATCGTCTGTCCTGAGTTGCCAAACGCCACCCTCTAGCGGGCTCTTAATGATTGTTCCAGTAAATGTTGCCATGGTTTTTCCCGATCTCCTTTTTGCGCCCACAGTGATTCATCCCCCTGTCTGCCAAGTATTTGATCATAAATAACATTGTATGAAACGTACAGCGACCGGAAGTTGATCTCTGGCACTATCTGTTTATATTCACGAATTTTCCGCTCCGCAACCTGACCCCGATGTAGGTGCTCTCCACACGACCTGGATGGGGATAAGGAAAGTGTACACACCCCCGAGTTTATCCCCCCGTCTGCTTGCGCAAACGGGGGGATAAACTCGTATGGAACACGTAACAAGATCATCGGGGTATTTGCGTTATCTGGCGGACCCGAAACTCAAACCTCATGCCAGACCGAAGAAGGGGGGGCGCCTGTGGATGAGCAAGTCTATAAGACAAGGGTAGCCGCAAGTGTCGAATCCCGAGGACGCCAGCACTCCCCACCGGTTGAAGACTCCCCACCGGTTGAAGACTCCGATGAAATCGGTATCGTGGGAGGTAAGCGGTGAACGAAAGAAACCCGCCTCGAGATAGCGAGTCCCAACGCCGATCCCCCAAAAACAGCAGTCTGGGCAACCGCGGCCAGTTCTCCACACGCCGCCGGCGCCCCATGGCACCGGGCAAAAGAACGCGGACTTCGCGCCTGCCAATTATCCAAAATAGCGTCCCTAGTGCTGCGCACAATACAACAGAAATATCGCCAGAGATGTCCCTCAATAGCGAGGGGCTATCACTCAATGCGCCGCCTGAGCAATCTGCGGACGTAGGCCATCCAACGAATTCCCCCGACCCTTTCGCCGCACATCTGCATGATCCCGCGGCAGCGAATATTGCCTCGCCTGTGCACCAAACGCCGGCTGTGACCGAGTCATCACCGGATTTACAGCAGCCGGCAGTGCACACAACGGGGCTGTCAAAGCATGCCCGTGAGATACTGAAAGTGCTGCGATCCCAAGTCGGCAGTCGCGATCTAAACCAGGTCAGTCGCCGGATAGCCACTCTTGTTCACGATCCCATCGGTATTGGCCAACTGCCGCCGACACTCGAGAGTGCAAGTGAAGTTGCTCGCTGGGAAGATGTTCTGTGCAGTGTTTCGCCGCTTGTGATTCCCACGCAGGATCTGCCGGTGGCCAGGCTCCCCGTCGATCGCACAGTAAGCAAACAGCCCGCAGACCAAGAGCAAAATGCGCAGCCCGCACAGAACCCGCAAGTAATCAGTGCGCAGCAGTCGGTTGTCGACCTAGCCCCCAAGATCGATATTTCCGAACAAGACCCCAAATCGGGAAAAGATGGCAAATCCGCTGACCAAGCGACAACAGCCAACCCGAAAAAAAAGGATACCAAAACGTCAGCCAAAGGTGGCGCGAACGGGAAGAGCGTCGGGAACAAGGGGGCGGTCGCCCCGGAGGTGATGGCCGCCGCCGAGGCCGATGCAAAGACCGAGAAAGAACATTCCGCTGCGCGCCCGGACGGTGGCTCTGGCGAGGGAAAAATCGCGGCCAAGAAGGTCCAAGCGGAAGAAATGTCGGCGACCGATACAACCGCCGAGGGTAGTGAACAGCAAGTTATCGCCGCCCAACGCGCCACACTTCCCACACTGCAAATGCCCCCGCTGACGATTTCAAGCAGTGAAAAGGCGGAAGAATACCAAAAGCAGCAGGGCGTTTCGCTTGGGGCCCATCACCAAGCGGTGCAGCAAACCTTAGGTGAGGCCGAGGTCGGACTTCGCGCCGCGAACACCGCTGTCATGCAGCACGAGCGTCAAATCGCCGCATCTCTCAGTACGATGGTCGCCGGGCAAACGCAAATCATGGACAACGCGGTCGCGAGCGCCGAAACCGGACTGCAGACCATCTTTGCGCAAGCACGCAGCGATGCCGAGCTCGCACCCGAACAAGCATTAGAAACGCTGGAAGAAGCCGCCAAGTCGGCAGCTGGGAGTATCACCGGGATCGCCGGTGGACTCCACGCATCGATCGACGGTGCCTACACCAGCGCGCTGGGACAGCTCGATGCAGCCAAAACCCAAGGGTATCAAATTTGCGATCGAGAATATGACGAGCGCGCTAGCGAGATTCCCCAACTGGCGGCAGAAAAGGCGGGCGAAGCCGGCGCAGAAGCTGAAAAGACAAAGCAGGCTTCTGGGAATTCACCCGCAATGATCACCCTCAAGAAAAGTTATATTGATCCTGTCGCCGACCAGGTCAAAGTTCGCGTTGCCGAATCTCTCAAAGCTGCCGGCACGGCCACGGCTCAAAAATTTAAGGCTGCCAAGCCCCAGGGCCGGCAGGCCGTCGATGGCCAAATTACAAAACAAAAAAAGTCACTGGAGAGCGCCCGCGACGGAGCAAAAAAATCGGTGACTTCGTCCAAGCAGTCCTCGATGCGAAGTGTGCACTCGACAAAGAAAAAGGCCCAAGAGACGATCGAAGACGCAAAGAAATCGAATCTGGAAATGATCGCCTCCTCGGAGCCCGCATCGCTAGGCCAAGTGCGCTCGCTTGGTGCCAGAGTAAACAGCACGATGCAATCGACAGGAAACACATTGCGCAACAATCTCGCAAGCGTTGGCAGACAACTGGGCGCGCATTATCTTCACGAAGCAAAAGGGCTTGAGCAGGGCATGGATCAGGCCGGCGCCGATGGTGAAGGGCTTGCATCTCTGGAGGGACAGTTCAAAGCGGCCCCCAAACGATTTGCAATCAAAGAGAAAGAGCACAAGTCCAAACTCGATGGCGTCAAAGCCGCCGCGCAAACGACCATTGACGACTCCGCAAACCAACAACTAGAAACCGTTTCGCAAACTGTAGCGGTCCGCCAACAAGACGCAGAGCGAAGAAAACAGCAATCCGCGGATGACATCACCAAAGCGAGCGAAGACTCGGTAAAAAGCTTGCAGGACATGGCCGGGGGATATTCGCAAAGTGCCGGCAAATCCCTAACGAGCTTCCAGAAATCAGCCAATAATCTGGTCAAAAACGCCAACGCAAGCGTCAAGAGCGTGCGCGACAAGATCAAGAGCACGCATAAACAGTCCATGAAGGCGATCAGGACAAATTTCAACAATACCGTCAACGGGGTCGCCGCCATGGTCAGCAAACAAGCAAATCCCAAAATCAGCCAATCGATTGCGAAGGTCGGGGGCAAGATCACGGCTGCAAAGAGTGCGATGGTGGTGGCCGGTACCAACGAAGGTCCGTTAATGGCTGCTCTATCAGGCATGACAGGGCCCGAGCTTGGCCTGTTTAAGCACCGATATCCGGGTGTTGAAGCACAAGTTCGCAGCGAGTTAGAAGATGAGAAAGACCTTGCTGAGGCGCTTGCCCATTTATCGGGAAACAAGGTCAAAGCAGCCCTGGCCGCCCTCGACAATTCCACCGGCTTCTTCAATGACGACGAGGCGAAAATGGAACAGACGCTTCGCAATATGAGCAAGGCAGACCTGGACGCCATGAACGCTCTCGCCGAGCAAGATACCCCGGAAGGGCGCCGCGCCAAGGCAATTCTTGACAAATGTAAGGACAGTCTCGGTGGTCACGATAAAGACACGTTTGAGGCCTTGTTGGAAGGAGACAAAGTTAAGGCTGATGCGATTCGCTTGCATGAGGCAATGGATAGCTGGAATGTCGACGAGGACAAGGTCTACGAAATCCAAGAGCGTGCGATGGAGGGAGGGTACGCAAAAGACCTCAACACCAAATTCAATCAATATGTTGCCAAAGCGGACCCCGACCTTGCCGCCCGCGCGGTGAGACAGACGACAAACAACGACGCCCTACGCCAGATGATCGGCGAGAACTTCGATACATGGGACTCCACAGATGCCGATGCCAATCGCGCCCTGGCCGGGTACAAGGGCGACAAGGCGGGCGTGATGGCGGCCAAGCTCGAGCAAGCTGCTGATGGTGCTGGGACCGACGAGAAGCAGATCTTCGATGTCCTCAAAGATCCCAACCTCAATCCCCCGGATTGAACTCACCCAATCCCGCCGTACGCAAAGCGGCCCGGGAGAAACAAAAGAAAGCCAGAGCGCTTCGCGACCAAGTCAAAGAAATCTACAAGAAAAAATACAATCGCACCGTCGACGAGATGATCGAGGACGAAATGGGCGACGTCAAAGGCGAAAAGAATTACGAAGCCCACGTCGCCAAGCAGTTCCTCGATAAGGGCGCTGTCGAACCAACCCTTGCGATCAAATACGCGACCGCGGGGGCGGGAACCAAGGAGGAGTTTATCAAGGACGCCCTGCGGGGCAAATCGAAAGCGGAGATCGCGCAGATTCGCAAAGACTATGCAGCGAAGTACAAAGACTCTGTCTCCATGGACGACGATATCAGAAGTGACTCCAGCGGCCATGAAGGGCTCGAGATGGACATCTTGCTCCTCGGCAAACCGGAGACGCCTGCGGACATGATGAAGATCGCCGGCATGCGGCGAGACTTTCAGCTCGGTGACGGATCGGGATTGATGACCGGCACTGACGCCGCGAAAGAAGTCGGTGCCAATTACGACAAGATGAAAGCGTTTCACGAGTCGTTTGACTGGGACAATGCGTCGGAGGCGGAAAAGGCTGCGGCCACCGAGAAGATGGAAATGATGGCTTGGTCGGTCGAGTCCGCCGATAAAGTATTCGACGCCGAGAAGGCGGACATCGCCGATAACGTTGCCACGGGCATTGCCGCCGTCGGAGCCGTCGCGGCAACGATTGCTTCTGCGGGGACCGCCGGACCAGTTATTTTGGCTGCGATTGCCGCAGGCACCGGTGCAGCCTCGATGGGCGCTAAGTACGCCATCAAGGGCAACTCGTACGGATGGGAAGAGGCAGGCGTCGATTTGGCAATGACGGCGCTCGATGCTGCCACAGCCGGACTCGGTGCCAGCAAAGCACTTTCCTTTACCGACGATATGTTTAAGGGCGTCAGCAATCCCCTCGTACAAAAAGCACTGCAGGGGGCAGTCAAACAAGGCGCCCTCGGCGCCGTTGGCGGATTTGGCCGCGGCATGGCAAACGAGCAGGCCTGGGATGACGGTGTTGGTGGTGCTCTCCTCTCGGGTCTCGGGGGCGCAGCGATGGGCGCCGCATCGGGCGCCCTTACTGGTGCCCTCGGAGGCGGGCTGGACGCAAAATATGATGGTCCAACGTCATTCATCCATGACGTTGTTCGCGAGGCAGGTGAAGAAGCCGCTGGAGATATCATCGCGCTGCTCGTCAATCCAGGCTCCTACAAAGGAGATATTGGTGATCTCCTGAGCAACATCACTGACACCGGTCTGAAGGCAGCCCTCATGGGTGCTGTGAAAGGGGGCGCCGGACGTGTCGCCAGTCAGCGTGCGGCTCGTAAAAAAAGCCTCGCCGAAAGAGTGGACGACTCAACCTCCGCTGACGGCTCGTTGGATGTCGACACTAAAAAGCAATCCTCAAAGAATGACGACAATGACCTCGATATGGATGTCGACGTGGATGTCGATCGTGATCTCGACGCTGGCTCTGCTTCCAAGCAGGTCACCGATGACGAGACCGATAGCGGTACCAGCGCGAAGTCCAATCGTGACGATGACCAAAACAAGCCTCCATTGGTTGAGCACTCTGGCTCAGGCGCTAAATATGATCCAAATGCCATTGACGTTATCGAGGGCGTTGATGTTTCAGGCGCGGCACCGGGTCGCAAAAAGGCTTCTGACAGCGATTCGCCGGCTCCGCAGAGCCCAAAGTCAACCGGCGATAGTGAAGCCGAAGTTCCACAACGCCCAAAGAAGTCCAAAGACAGTGATAGCGAATCTTCTGACAACCGCAACAAATCCGCGGAATCTTCATCCAAACAGCGCGACGTCGACGAGACCCCCGGCGTCAAAAAAGATCAGCACGACGGCGATGCCCAAAAGCAACTCGGAGAGATGTACGACAACATGGCCCTCGAGGCCGAGAACGCCCAAGAGTTTGGCGGTAAGCGCAAAGATGGCGGTTTTGAGTGGGAGTACGGCGGTGAGGTCATCGAATTCTCCCACGGACTCGTTCAGGTTAACTACCGCGTATATCTGGACAGTGAAACACACAACATCTCCCCTGCAGATTTAGAAAAACTCAAAGCAAACGTCATCAAAGGCGTGGACGATCAATATAACTTTAAACACACCGTGACTGGCCCAAGTGGTACCGACGGCAGACTCCACATCGAGGTCGAGTTTGTCGACAGTCCAGACAATGCCCATACGAAGGTCCAAGTAAAACCTGGCGATGGACCGGCAGATCTAAACAATTGGTACGTTGATGGCAATCCGACGACCCATGCCCATGAAGCCGGTCATGGCGCGCTAGGGCTTCGCGACGAATACGCTAGCGACCACCCGCTTACGCCGCCTGATCGAACATCGCAATCCGGCGATGGCGTGCACCACGACGGTAGTCTGATGGGGGATTACTGGTTGCGAAACCCCGACGGTACCGTTGTACGGGATGCAGACGGAAGGCCCGTCGCCGATCCAAACACATCCCTAAAAGATCGAAATTTGGCGGAAATCTCCGAGCGATTGAAATGGCGGGAAGATGAATCTGGCGTCAAACACGATCCGCGCGCCGTGGATGTGGACAAAGTTATTGATGTGGATGAATCGACTTCCTTCAAGCCCGCTGACACCGCGGAGGCCGCCCCGAATGACCCGACGATGTCACCCGCCGCCCCGGCAAAACAACCGCCCGCGCCCCAAACACCAGATACTGAGCGGGTGCAGGCCGTACAAAAAAAGCTCGCGGACAGTGATGGCGAAATGAATACGAACGATGCGTACACCTATCCCGGAAAGGGGCATCGAAGTACGATTGACGACCCCAACAGCTGGATTCCCGAGCGCCGCGCGCTCCATGATCAGCTGATCAAGAAAGCAGCTGCTGATGCTCTCGCATTTGCCGATGCTGTGGATGGGCCACCGACGATATACGCGATGCGTGGCAACACCGGTGCCGGGAAGAGTCGTACCATCAAAGAAGGTGGACTCCCTGAGTTAGTCGATCCGATTGCTGCGACAGAAGGCCGGCCACATCGTGCCGTAAACCCCGACAACTTTAAGGACGATCTCTACAAAGCAGATGGAAAAGTCCCCCTGACATCGGATCAGGTACACGCAGAATCATCCATGCTTGCGCGCCGTCTTCAACAAGAACTTGCCGATATGCGGCGGACCGACGGAGAGCTTGGGTCCATGATGATTGACAAGCGGCTTGGTTCGGTCGACGACGTGACCGAGCTTGCCGACTTAGCGCTTAAAACCGGCCGAAAACTCAACGTCAATGATGTTGATGCCCCCCTTGAGGTGTCTCTGGGCGGAAGTCCTAGGGCGTAAGCCCGGAGGAACAGCACCGACCCCCGGATTTTCGGTGATCGCTGAAAACGGATTTCAGCCCGCTCGTGAGAATCGCGGTGCGGTGATCAAAAAGTTTATGGATAATCCCGAATTGGGTGAGTATCGCTTGTTTGCAACAAAATCCACTGGCGAAAAGGTTCTCGTCGCCGAGGTGATTGCGGGCAATCTTAACAAAAAGGATCCACAGCTTTTTGACGAAATAACATCTGATCCAGTGGAGATGATCGATAAACTAAGAAATCAACCCATTACTAAGCAAGGAATTGATAATATGACAAAAGACTATGAGTCGGGTTTCGCCAAACAAGTCCGAACGGCTTTAGAGCCGTATATCGGCCATACATGGGAAGAAGCGGTCGAAAAACATTCGAAAGAAAAGCCAAGCAAGGACAACAATGACGAGCCAAAACGATAACGAAGAGTTCCTTAAACAATTCGTGGAGAGCACGAAGCGCCGAGCAGAGCGTCTCGCGGAGGCAAAACGGGTTGCCGCGGAGGTTGGCAAAGAACCCTTCGATTTAGATCGGTTCAACCAGTATTACTCTGACCATAATACCCGACTATATTCTTCGCCTCGTGAAGAGCGCATTGCGGAGCTAGAAGAAATTTATTACGTTAGGCATCCCAAGACCATGACTCTCGAGGAGTTCGCCAAGAAGATGGATGAGCTCGACATGTACGAGTGAACAAAGAAACGAGTCGCCATATGCCTGCTGACATCCCATTCGAAACTCTCGAGGCCGTTACGATTGAATGTAAACTTGGTCTAGAAAATGCCCCAGACGCCCCGTGGGGAATGGACTATTTTCGTTTCGATTCAGACAATCGATTCGTCTACGAGAACCGTAATCATGGTTACCTCGCGGTGACGCGCAAAGGAACCGTAGACCCAGAAGTGGGGAAACAACTGCGCCAACTACTAGTGACAGCAGGTTTTCCCTCTGTTCCCGAGCATCCGTGTCCCCCGGGCGGCTACTACGTCACCATCTCCGCAACGATCGCCGGGAAAGAAAAAGACGCGTGGATGAACGGTCACAGTGGGGAAACCTTCCCGGGCTATGGACCCCTTTTGCAGCGCCTCTCTGCGTGGGGGAGCTATTTCCGAAACCATCCGAACACCCAAACGCCGCCCGAGGGTTTGAAATTTGAAACCGAGCATCCTCAACTCACCATCGCCGATATCGAACACATCAAGCAAACATCGCTGCGTTTTTTGACAGTGATTGGCAAAATTGAAAACCCCCGTGATTTGCGCGAAGTCGCGGAGTCGATTGCACCGAAAGAATCGGACTTCGCCGCGGTGTTTACCGACGCAGATCAGGCCAAGGCCGGATACCGCGCAACCTGGCCCGATACACCGCTTCCCGAGGCACGGGTCGGGGAGACGGTGCTCAGCGTAACAGTCGCGACACCAGAAATGCTGACCTCTATCGATGCCCTCGCGCAGTCCTTCCCGCGCGGATATCGGCGCATCACTGACAAGATGGTACCCGACGTGCCATGGGTGAGCTGGCGTTTCTATGCACCCGATCAGAGCTCGGCCACAAAGTACGATGGTCTCGTATGGCTTGGCGATCGCTTCATTTGGTTCCCCAAGCCGTATCGATACTTTGGCACAGACGAATAGCAAATCTTCGTCTAATTCGGGGACTGAGTGCAGATCGCGGCCGGTCGCTTTGGGAGGCGGTCGCAAGCCAGCTCGCGTCCCACAAGACCATCGCAAAGCAAACGTATCCGGCATCGTCGAACCAGATGGCCGCGTCAATTTCGATGCAGAGACCCTATTTGATGGCGAGCTTCGTAAACTGATTCCACTTTCACCGGTTCAGTAAGTCAGCGCATCCTTACGGTAGTTGGCATTGACTGTAAGGGGTTGCTCGTAGGTCACGTTGTCGTAGAGATATCGGTA
This sequence comes from Kofleriaceae bacterium, assembly GCA_965223575.1. Classification (GTDB taxonomy): domain Bacteria; phylum Myxococcota_A; class Polyangia; order Haliangiales; family Haliangiaceae; genus CBDCWZ01. Next base: position 10,678 of record CBDCWZ010000047.1, on the reverse strand, counting down.
ACGGGCGTAATTCTCGGTGACCTTCTTCATATATTCGCGTGTTTGTCGATATGCCACGAGTTCGACAAATTCATCGGTCGGTCGTTTCCCGTAGGCATCGAGCCAGCGCATCACCGGCCTCGGGCCGCTGTTAAACGATCCAGCGCCAATGGGGATTTGATTGGCAAACTTGGCAAGCAGTTTGCCGATGTACCAAGAGCCGACACGAATGTTTAACTCCGGTTCGAACAGGAAATCTTCGGAGTAGGTCAGGCCAAGCGCTTTGACGACCTTTTTTGTTGTTGGTGGGATCATCTGCAGGAGCCCCAAAGCATCGGCGTAGGAGCGAGTATGCGGATTATAACCGCTCTCCTTGCGCATGATCGACAAGATATACAGAACTGGGGCCTTCCCGAGATGTTGCCACTTTTTTATCAGTGCGGTGTATGCACTCGGGTAGGCATAGTGCCACCATTGTTTGGCGGGTCCGGTGGGAGGACTGTTGAGCGCACTTTTGCCGTGTACGACGCCGAGCATCCATGGGCGATTGAAGTTTTCAAATTGTTGATATCGATTCATCAGCACCGCGAGTGCGATGGGCTTAGGATGACGCTTGAGGAAGGACTTTTCGCCCCGCCGAAGCTCAATACCGGCTTCGCGTTTGAGTCCGGCCGCTGCGAGTTCATCCACGATTGTGATCAAAAAGTCGCTTTTCGGAGGGTTGGCAGCATCGGCCAAAATTGTCGACGTCGCTTTGCGATGCGGCGAAAACGGCTTGGCGACAAACTCGACCTTTTTGAGCTGGGCCATCGCGAGAAGCTCGTACCAAGAAAGCGGATAGCGGCCGATCATCGCCTGATACTCGGCCACGGCTTGCTTTTCATTGCCAAGCTGCTGCTGGGTGCGCGCGTGCCAGTAGCGCCCTTTGTGGCCGCTAAGCTTTCCGCCTCGTTTTGCGATTTTGGCAAAACCGCGCAATGCACTTTTGTGGTTGCCCAGAAGGTAATGCGAAAATGCCAGGAACCATTCGGCCTCTTTTGCCCAACGTGAGCGCGGATAGGTTTTTATCATTTTGTTCAAATGGGGAAGGCCGGCCTTATATTTGCCCATGTTGTATTTGAGCCACCCAGACAAAAATTGCGCTTCCGGTGCCCAGCTCGAGTTGGGGTAAAGCGTGACCAGTTTTTGATACCAGCGGATCGCATCATCATCAAAATCTGCGCGGGACAATGCCCGGGCGCCGTGAAATAGAGCTTTAGGAGCTCGGGCACCCATCTTCGGGTAGATTCGCAATAAGATGTCACCGGCACGCTTATAATCGCGACGCATTTTGAACAAGGTCATTCCAATCAAGAAATCCCGCTCATTGTTTCGACTCTTCGGGCCGTTTTCGATTTGCTCGAGCTCGGAAATCGCCTCGTGCCAGCGATGGGCCCGTTGCAACGATCGGGCGCGGGTCAGTCGATCGCTGTTGGTAATCGGTACCTTCACCTTTCGCGTAAGCAATCGCGAGATGGCTTGGCTGGCAAGTGGGTGTGCTGGATGGCCGCGCACCAGGGCGCGGTATTGCTGTATTGCCGCCTTCGTATTGCCCTGGGCCTCGGCGATGCGAAATTTGGCAACCACTGGATCTGCTACCTTTTGTCTTGGCTCGTAGCTCTCGAGCAACTGCAAATACTTGGTTGCGGCTGCCTCGGATTTTCCTTGATGCCATAGGCAGTCTGCGATCCGCCATGAGGCCGCTGCCTGAAAGCGCGATCGATTGCTGTTCTCAAGACTGCGAAACCATCGTAGTGCCGCCGCGTAATTTTCGGAATAGAATTCCGCTTGGGCGCGGACATAATAAAGGTAGTCATCGTTGACGATCTGCTTCGCGTCGATCGAGGCCGATAAAGATCGAGCGGTCTCCATTTTGCCCGCCCGCAGGGCACGGAATGCTTGTCCCAGTTTCTTTGCTGCTTCATCGGGGGTCGCCAGGGTTGTTTTGGTTCCCAGCAGCATTCCCCAGACCAGGACAAGTGCACAGAGTCTCATGCCCCCACCCTTATCACGGGGTGCTCCAGTCCGCGAACAGGCCTTCGATAGCGGAGTGACTTTCGATGCATGGGATCTATCTTTTGAGAATGATGAAGAGCAGTTATTGTTAATAATATTAGTGGTTTGCCATTTTTGTTAGCGATCCATCCGACGTTGTTTTCGCCGAAATAGCGATGATGGAGCAGATCGATCAAAAAATCGTCGCTGTGTTTCTTGCAGTTATTTCTTTTCGCTTTCCTATCCGTAGTGCTGCAAGTATTGTCAAGCCGTGTTTCACTCCGGATAGGATAGAAAGGAATCGCTATGAACGCTTCAGCCCTCGCCTTGGTTATTGCCACTTGCGGTATTTTCGGTGTCCTTGTTGCGATGTTGATTGCTCCCGTATCGCTTGACGCCGCGCTTATTGCTATTTCGTTATCCATCATTGCAGGGTTCCTTGGTGCTATTAGCGTCCAGCTCACGCAGTTGAAGCAGCTCGTTGATAATAAGAAAAACACGTAACCTGTTACAGGCAGGCCGAAGTCCTTGGTCCTTTTGCGTATGCAAACCACACCGTCTATATTGATGATTTCCGGGCTCGATCCGAGCGGGGGGCGCCGGGTTTATTGCGGATGTTCGGGTTTGCGAGCAGCATGGATTTCGCGCGGTGGGAGCGATTACGGCGGCGACGGTGCAGACGACGCTTGGCGTTCAATTGGTCGAGCCGCTACCGGCAACCGTGATCAGTGACCAGCTGCGAGCGCTTCTCAGTGACATTGAGGTTGCCGCGGTGAAAATCGGCATGATTGCCAGCCTGGAAACAGCCGCGGTGATTGTCGATGCGCTGGCGTTGACACGGGCTCCGGTGATTTGGGATCCGGTTCATCGCGCGACGACTGGTCAAGTTCCCTTGCTTCGGGGCGAGCTGTCTGATGTTGCCGCCCTATTACTTCCTCATGTGTTTGTGATCACACCCAATTTGGCGGAGCTCGCATCTCTTAGTTGCTCTCTATGCGCCGCAGACGAATCTATTGAAAACGAGGCGGATATGGTACGTGCGGCGACCTTGCTTGCGGCCGAGCATCGCTGTCATGTCGTTGCGACCGGAGGGCATCTTCCGGGCGAGCAGGTGTGTGATATCGTCGTCGGTCGTGATGTCTTCGCAGACGTAACGCCTGCGGGGGTGCGGGCAATTCCTAATGGTAAGCGGGCCAAGGCATATGCATTCCAAGGCGTTCGTGAAACAAGCGAGACGGTCCATGGTACAGGGTGTGCGTTTGCAACAGCGCTTGCGTGCGGACTTGCCGCTGACAAGTCGCTGTTAGATGCAGTATCGGCCGCAAAACAATTTGTAACCCGCGCCATTGGCCAAGCGCACTGCCCGGGCCGGGGAGAGGCGACCATTTTATGACGCAGTCTGAGACACACCGGCGGATTTTTGTCACCGGAGGCACCGGTTTTGTCGGCCAAGCCCTCACCGAGGCTTTGCTTGACCGGGGGGATCAGGTTGTGGTCTTGAGCCGTGATGCCACCAAAGCAAAGTCCCGGGTCGATTCCAGAGCGGCCCTGATCCAGGGAGACCCAACGGTCGCCGGGGCGTGGCAACAATCCATCGCCGGAGCCAGTGCAGTGGTTAATCTCGCCGGCCATCCGGTTGCGGGCCGTTGGAATGCCCAGTATCGCCAACTCATCAATGATAGCCGGGGTGGAATCGACGCGCTACATTGTCGAGGCGATTGCCGCCATCGATCAAGAGCAGCGCCCCGCGGTCTTGGTGAACGCATCGGGAATTGATTATTATCCCTTTTCAGTCGATCTCGGTTTCGGCGACGATATGGATTGTGACGAAGTAACCGAGGAGGCAGTCGCAGGAGATTCGGCGCTCGCGCGGATTTGTCAGCGTTGGGAAGCAGAGGCGCACGAGGCAGAGCCACTCGGTGTGCGCGTTGTGCTGTATCGAGTCGGCCTAGTACTTGGCCCGGGAGGCCTATTGGCAAAATTGCTGTTGCCTTTTCGGTTTGGACTCGGAGGTCGCCTTGGCAGTGGAAAGCAATGGATGTCGTGGGTGCACCTTGATGATATTGTGTCTGGAATCCTGTTTGCTATCGATCACCCGGACATTGTCGGCCCGGTCAATGCCGTCGCGCCCAATCCCGTTCGCAATCACCAATTTACAGCTGCACTAGCGAAGGCATTGCGACGCCCTGCATTCGTTCCAACACCTGGGTTTGTATTACGCGCCGTGTTGGGCGAGCTCGCTGAATATGCACTCAATGGCCGTCGTGCCGTTCCCGCCAAGTTATTAACACATGGGTTCCAGTTTCAATTTCCAATGATCAACGATGCGTTTCAGCACATATTGGCCGAAAACTAGCGATCTATCTGTCCCGCGAGGGCTTCAAGATCAGCACTTAGCTGGATATCGATAAACAACTGGCTGGGGGAGGCTTCAGCTGTAAGTTACCAACATGTTACAGTATATGTTTTTATATTCTAATATAATAGGTGACATCCTACAATGTAGGTGACATATTCCAAGATGACGGCATTTCGCCATCGGGCCGTGGCATCCAATCAAGGAGCATTCACATGAGCTTCACATCCATCCAACGATCAATATTAACCGGCTGCATTGCAGCGGCTCTTCTCAGTTCTTCGGCGTTTGCTCAGATATCGGAAAATCCCGATGGAACATCTACCTTTCGTGCTGCTCCGATGGTTAATGGCACCATAAAGGGGATATACCCAAAGAAAGATGTAAAAAAATGTGTCTTTGATCAGTTGCTCCTAAACACACCAACTATGTTGGTTGGTGCCGGCGCCAGACACGTGTACATAGCGACGGAAGAATTCCCCGTCGTAGGCGTTTTCCACCAATGCTATCGGTCATTTATGGTTTGGGACCTCACTGCGATCCCCGAAAATGCTATTGTCGTTAATACGAGGTTTTCGTTTACCAATGAACTCGTGCGCAATCCCCTCCAGTGCAACATCGCGCCGTTGTCCCTAGACCTGCCCATCACCGAGATTTCCCAGGAGGATGTGCCGAAGATCAAGGCGGCCTTTGACGATGGAATCCCTTATATTAGCGGTCACGGTAGCTGCAGGGAGACAGGCGAACACGATCTAGATCTATCGGTTGCCAACGCGGACATAGAGGATAGCCTTGCGAAAGGTTTTTATGCACTTGGCATGAAGGGAACGAGTGAGATAGGACGTCGAACGGCCGTGAATATAGGATCAAGCGACGGAGAAAATAAGCCGGTATTAGAGGTTACGTTTAGGCTATCAGATACCGACGGCAGCACTGACACTGGCAGCACTGACACTGGCAGCACTGACACTGGCAGCACCGACACTGGCAGCACCGACACTGGCAGCACTGACACTGGTAGTACGGACACGGATACTGGCAGCACGGATACTGGCAGCACGGATACTGGCAGCACTGACACTGGCAGTACGGAAACTGGCAGTACGGATACCGGTAGTACGGACACTGGTAGTACGGAAACTGGCAGTATGGAAACTGGCAGTACGGACACTGGTAGTACGGAAACTGGCAGCACGGACACCGGTAGTACGGAAACTGGCAGTACTGACACCGGTAGTACGGAAACTGGCAGCACGGATACGGGCACCGGCGGAGGCAGCACCAGCGGCAGTACCCCAACCGATCAGCCCAAAAGTAGTACGAGCGACGAGGCAGAAACTTACCACGTAGGGGGCGGCGGATGTACTACTAGCGATATTGGTCGGGGCAACTCTACGTCCCTGCTGCTGCTGTGTTTACTAGTAGTGGGATTTTTGCGGCGCCGAAGAGTCGCTGCATAAGGCTTTGAGTATCTTGAAATGTTAGCCAGTACGCTTTCTGTCAAGTTCGTATGTTTGCACGATGCGAATCGGATTTCGGCGAGCCACTTCGAGTGCTCCCACCAATCCTCTCTGAACGACCTCGAGCCCGCCGTTTTGCAGCTGTCGTTTCGCGTTTGATCTGATTTGGTGCCGTGGGCTTTGTTTCCAGTGGTCGAGAACGCGCTTGGGACAAGAGTTGAGTCGCTGCCCATTCCCACAAGGCCAAATTACCTTCGAGAAGAAGATATGCTCAAAATATGCAATTTGCATGTTTTGAGCAGTAACAGCTTTTAAATTATTGGTATTATTTGAAAATGAGTTTTACTTCCTTGTTTATTGGAAGAGATGACGAGCTTGGACTACTCCGCGGACTGCGCTCAAAGCATAGCGCGAGTTTGGTAACACTAACGGGTCGCCGCCGTATTGGTAAAAGTATCGACGTCGATCCGGCAGAAATCGTATACGACAATCCCTATTTTCAACGTTCAACGACTCGTCAACCAGGGTGCCAAATCGATTACCTCATTCAAACCAAACATGGTTCTCTATACGCATGTGAGATGAAGTTTACGCGAAAGGAGATTGGCATGGACGTTGTTCATGAGGTCGCTGATAAGTTGCGGCGGTTGCGAATTCCCAGAAATATGTCGACGCGGCCCATTCTTATACATGCTTCTTCTGTGAGTCCAGCTGTCGTAGAAAGTGAATTCTTTGCGTCTATCGTAAACATCGCTGACTTGTTGAAGTACTGACGTCAGAGCGTAATGTCTCCGGGTTGTTTTGACCTGCGCGCGGTACCGAACATAGCGGCGGGATGACGATTGTCATTGCGGGCCGGAGACAATGCCCTGTATCGCCCCCCACAACAGGATCAAAAATCCGCCGAGCTCTGCAATCATTGCGTGGAGGGTAACTTGTCCTTCGGCCGGGAACAACTCTTGCTATCGGGTTCCAAGGCAAGCCCGTCATTGTTGTTCCTATTTGCCGACAGGTAGGACGCCACTGAACCGTCAACATTGGAGCGGTGTTGCAAGGAAGAAAATCCGACTTTGGACGTAACAGTACCAAGAACCGCGATTCTTAGAAACCAAATATTCGCAGTTGCAATCTTGCTCTTGCGGTGGGGGCTTGTCCGCATGAGGGCAGCAAAAACAAGGAGGAACCTATGAAACGGACGTTTTACTATTTGACGGCAATCGCAATACTCGTGACCGCCATGGGCGGAGTCCAAGCAGCTCCTTGGGATTTCTTCGAAGACTATGAAGAAGAGTTAGAGGCGCAGAAGGAAGCGCTAGAGGACTACGAAGAAAAGCTAGGGGGGCAGAAAGAGAACAAGAGCAACCATGATCCGGGACCTGACATTGAGGTGGAATTTTTTGGTTTCCCAAATTTTCAAAGTGAGACAGACTCCGAACCAGTATCTATTGCAATTTACGATGCACCTCACGACGGTGAAGAGCTTTGGACTGAAACGCATATGGTCGGAGATTTAAAAGATCTAGAAACGTTAGGCCTCCCGATTATCTTGGGAATCCAAACTCCGCTATCAAGAGACTTGTTTGGTGCCGAAGAGTTGTATGTAGAGTTCAAGGTAGGGGGGCTGCCTCCAGAGCGATTTCCGCTAGACAGCGTTCAGTACACGGTTCAGGCCCTTTACGCGGCGGAGGCATTGACCTGTAATTCTGCCGCCAAACTGGGTGAACTTGCCCCTTCAGATGTTGCCAAGTCTCCACCGCAGGCATGTGGTGAGACCCAAAGGCTTACTGCCGTGGACAACGTGGGGACTCTTTCGTGCGTTGATACCGTTGTTGAGTCGGCCGTGAACTTTCCTGAGTGTCAGGGTACAGAAAGGCTCACCGTAGATGACCAGGGAGCCCTCCGATGTGCGGAATCGGTCGTTACGGTTCCCAACGTTGCATGTGAGCCGGCAGAAAAACTCACCGTTGTTGATAGCAATGGAACACTGGAATGTGTTCCGGATACAACCTATGTGGAAGGGGATGGGATTCAATTTTCGTTGGGGCAGGTTTTGTGTAAAGGCGGAGGAGATTGTGACTCTTCTAGTTCTGTCACAATTGGTATCGCATTCGGCGGAGTGACCGCCAACGAGCTTGGCGACGCCGCTGTGCAGTCACGGCACATTGCACCCGATCAGATTCATGAAGAACATCTGGCGGATGGCCAAATTACGAAAGACAAGTTTAAGGCACGCGCCCGGGTTTATGAAGTCCATGGGGATTGTCACGCGCCTGGATCTTTGACGGCAACTGGATCGTGCAAACCCCGGGAGTGTTTTGGAATATATCCCGGCTTGTATTCAGTGCCGACAGTGTACTACGGGTACTATAATTGTAGCGGCGGATGTAAGCCCGATGCGAGCTTCATAAACGTCGTAAGTGAAGCGACAACTGGCAACCATATAAATTTATGGTGCGACAATAGTCCGCTTGGTTGGCTTCTAAAGGACTAGATCATTCGCGCCGGGAGAAGAATGATGAATCGGAATATTTGCTTTGTTGTGTGGATGCAAATCGTGCTTATCTCAATCGCTTGTGGCCGGATCGTAGATGAGCAGCCCCAATCGAATGAAAACGATACCAAGGCCTTTTGCGATCGTGGGGATGTGATCGCGGGGTATGTTGACTGTGAGGAGGAGACCTGTACCTCCTCCTGTCTCGCCCCGCTGGCGTCTTGCCTGCAGTATAGACAGGCTGGTTTTGATCAAGACGGTGTGTATATCGTGGATATAGATAACGACGAAGAACTCGATCCGATTGAAGTCTACTGTGACATGAAGACCGACGGTGGGGGATGGACCTTGGTGCAACGGAGTGTGTGGGATTGGGAAGAAACCCAGGCGCTTCTCACTGGCTACGACAAATTTCGTGAACAAACCCTTGGCGCTTTACAATCGGGGCGTGCGTTTCGCGCAGCGGGAAGGTATTGGCCGCTTTTGCAGGAGACCGAGGAGCATCTGTTTGCACTGACCTTGCGTGAAGATACCGATGGTAAAGATTGCCAGCCGCTCTATTATGTTTTGGAGGGAGGTGCCTGGTCCATGCCTCCCAGCGGGAATGATGCGGGCTTGGATGCGATTGGCTCATGGCCTTCCGCCACCAGCGAGCGCTCCACCGCCGATAACGACTATGATAATTGTGGTAGTGAAAGTAGTGCAGAAGCATTGACCCCCCTTCCCCCAAGTTACTGGAAACGGAAAAGCTCTCCACGACAGATACTGGTGATGAGCGCAAATTTGTAAGCAAGAACGGCGCAATTCCTTGGCTCTATCGTGGATGCAACCTGTGTCCCAGCTACGGAAGCGACATTTTTTGGGATGGCAGGGCCCCTCGCCCGATGATCGAGTGCCGTTTTGCCGATGTACCCGATGTATTTGGCAATACTCCCAATACAACGTGCGCCGCCGCGCGTAGCAATACGTACCTGGGGCTCAACCAAATGGAGTACTTTGTGCGCTAAGACTGTTCAGAACAGGCTTGAGACGGATTTTTCGAAATCATGTTTGGAAGAATCGCGATTGGTTGCCCGCGGAAAAAACAAAGATGATGGAGTTGTCTTTTGCCCGCGATTGTTTTCGATCATCGATCGTCAGTGCGCTGTTTGTCAAGCTCGTACTTTTGCACGAGGCGAATGAGGTTGCGGCGAGAGACTTCAAGTTCGACTGCGGTACGGGTTTTGTTCCAGTTGTTTCTGACTAAGGCATCGAGAATCATTCTGCGCTCGAGGGTTTCCAGGGCTGCAGGAAGTGAGCGGGACGATTCGTTTGGTTCTCCGCCCGGAACGAAATCGCGAATCCGATTGGACAGAAGGGTTTCGTGGATTTGTTTTTCGCTACCGGAGAGGACAATGAGCCGTTCGATTTCGTTTTCGAGCTCGCGGACGTTGCCGGGCCAATCGTATTGGATCAATCGATCTCTACAGCTTTGAGTGAGTCGTTTGTGATGGAATCGTCCGCTTTTGGCGTGCTTATCGAGAAAGTGATCGATGAGGACATCGATGTCCTCGCGACGCTCGCGTAGCGGTGGAATCTCGAGGTTGATGACGTTGACGCGGTAGTAAAGGTCTTCGCGAAACGTCCCTTGGTCCACCATCGAGCGAAGGTCTCGGTTGGTGGCTGCTATGATGCGCACGTCGACCTTGCGCATCTCAGTATCGCCGACTCGGGTGAAGGTTCCCTCTTGCAATACGCGCAATACTTTCACCTGGAGGGTTGGTGACATATCGCCGATTTCGTCGAGAAAGAAGGTTCCCTGATCGGCAATCTCAAACAGTCCCGCTTTGTCAGCTACCGCGCCAGTAAACGCGCCCTTGACGTGACCAAATAGCTCCGAGTCGAGCAAGTTATCATTGAACGCTGAGCAATTGGTCACGACAAAGCGTCGAGATTTGCGCGGGCTGTTGTGATGGATCGCTTTCGCGACGAGTTCTTTTCCCGTCCCGTTGGCGCCTTGGATGAGAATGGTGGCGTCCGATTTAACGACCCGATCGAGAACGTCATACAGGGCCTGCATGGGCGCCGATCGGCCAATAATACTGTCGTAGCTGTAGCGGACGGCGAACTCCTTTTCGAGTTCGCGCAAATCGGATGACTTCGATAGGGTCTGTTCGCAGTAGTGGGCAATTTCTTCTGCCGCTGTGCTCAATAGGTCATGGGCAAAGGAAATCTCGAGCTCGCTGAGGACGCGATGGTTTGCGAGTGCGTCGTGATAATCATCAGCGTTGACAAGGGGTGTGTCCTTGTTGGTGCGTACGCCACCGCACACTAAGGCGCCTAAGGTATGCTCACCGATGCAAATCGGCGCGACCAATT
>CBDCWZ010000046.1:0-50779 GCA_965223575.1 Kofleriaceae bacterium | reverse complement strand
GTCTGCGTAACTCAAGTTTGGTAGCGAGTAGAGATCGTTTCGCTTTGCGGTGTTGAGATCAACGCCATGATGAAAAGGTTGAGTAGCGCGTCAAACGTTCGCTCACTAATCTGGCCGGTATCGACGAGAGAATGCAAGTCTTCTTCGTCGGTGATGTTGACAAATATTTCGTATTCGTTGGCAAGCGCGATCCGCAAGGATGTGACTAAGACGACCACGGTAAGTGCAAACGCAACATCGTCAAAAGACTTTCGGTGATCGAATGGAAGAAGGCCGATCAACGGTCAGCGATGGTTTCTCTGTAGGGCAGATAACATGCCTTCAACGAGACGAGAGCTCCGCGCCTGAGAACGATGTTGGACCGAGCCAGCACGAACTTGGTCGAGAAGAATACCGACACCATATCTCGCTGCCCGCTGCGAAGACCTACGGTTGGGCTGCCGTTTTTGGTTTTACAGAGGTGGAGACGGTGCCAAGCAGGGAAACATACTGGCCCCGCATTGCCGCCAAGCGCTTCGCGCCATCGGTCGTCGGCAAGGTTGATATAGCTTGAGTTGCCTTGGGCCGCGTGGCCAAAATTCTCAATGAAATCGGCGCGGAGCCGCCACCATCGTTTTCGCGCAGGGTAGTCGCGATACGCTTTGCTCTCTGGGTTCCAGATTCCCGTTTGTGTCGTTTTGCGTCCTTCTCGGCTGCGACAAAGGCCGTGTGAAAGCGCCTGGAGTAGCCGTATTTGGGATAGTAGGGACTCATCCCAGCACGGACACAATCGATATTGTAGTTTTTCCATTGATCGTTTTTACGAGCCCAAAGGTAGGTTAGGAGTCGCTTGTAGCGATCGCGTGTTGTATTGGATTGTTATGTTCCAGGGCGATTTCCCGAACGCCAGCAAAATATTCTTGGGCCCACCGTTTGCGGTTTCGCCAAAGGGGGTCGCCACTTGGCGTGGTAGACCGGAGGTTTTGCCGCGTTTTTTCCAGTATGATGCAAAGTCGTCGTTGGCGAACTTGCGGTCGCGGTCACCGTCAAAAACTTCTTCTGTATCAATAGACACCAAGCGCAATGAATCTGGATATCCGTTGATGCGCACGGTGTCACCATCGATTACTAAAACAGTTGCCGGCGAAATTGTGTCAAAGGGCAGTGGCTTTTGCTCATGACTCGTCTTACCACTCGCGCATGAAGCGAGAATCCCAAGTGTAAATGCGAAAGTAGTCCTGTGAGTCCACGAAGGCAAAAACTAGCAGATGGACAACACCGATAACGATGGGGGCGCCGGAAAAATGCTTTGTTCGCACACCGCGGTGAATCTCTTATTTTTCGGACGATTTGGGTGAAGTTCGGACATAGAATGAAAGATATCAATAAAATTATGTATTTAAGCTGTCAGCTCTTCGCTGGTTCGAGCCACCTTGAGCCATGTTCCAAACGAGTAACTTGGAATTGACAGTAGTTTGTCTTCTTTGCGTAAGTTCCGGTGCTAACTCTAATCCCGTGTGGCGTATCAGAGTGCTGTTGCAGATAGAACCATAGACTCTTTAGCGAGCCCGCTGCTCCGGCTTTCACCTCAATGGGGTAGACGATTCCATTGTGTTCCAAAAGATAATCTATTTTTGCGCTGCTGCCACGCTTCTCTCGCTGCCAGTAGAATAGTTTTGCTCGTTTAAAATTTGCATGGGCCATGATTTGCTGTCCAACAAACTGCTCGGCAATGGCGCCACTATTCATCAGTTGCAGTGATTCTTTTCTAACCAACGACGAATGCCCAGTGAACACGCTCGTTGCATAAGACCTACGTCGGACAAATAGCAGTTTGTACCTTTCTGGCCTGTAGTTGACCGCCAGCGGCGCATTTTTCGCACTGTAAATGAGATCGATTACACTGGCCTTTCTGAGTAAATCAACTCCATCCCTGAGGTAGTTTGACTTTATTCCTCGCGATATTTGCGTAAACTTAAACTGTTGGCCAACCAGCCTTGGAGCTTGTGAAAAAACCGTTTGTGTATAGCGGTACTCGGCTGAACGGCGAGTATATTTGGGGAAATCGTTTTCGTAGGTTTCGAGAATATCCCTTTGAAGTTCCTCGGCCTCTAGATAGTCTCTGCTGTCGACGAAGCGACGGACGACTTCGGGCATTCCTCCGATCGCTAGGTATTCTTTGAGAAGCTTGAGTGCCTTTTGATGAAGAGCCGGGTGAAAAGGTTGATCAAAAGTAGATTCTTCTAACTGTTCGAGGACAATTTCGTTGCCCGAATTCAGCAGATATTCTTCAAAGGACAGAGTGTTAAGTGACGAAAACTCACGCGGCCGACTGGAACGGATATATTGTCCAAAGCCAAAATCCAGCAACGATCCCGCTGCAATGACATGAAGTGCGGAATCTTTCGTGAAAATAACGAAGCGCTGTGAGACTGTTGGGGCAAAGTTGCGCCTCGTCGAAAAAAGCAGTGTTTCGCCTGGAGTAATTCTTTGCCCACTCTGCAGTTCGATTCGACGCAACACCTCTGTTGGAATCAAATCTGGCAAAAAGCAGTTGGCATAGGCTGGTTGCTCTTCAAAGTTGAGTTCTACATAAGACCGAAACTGTGGGCTCAGTCGATTCCGAACCAGATAGGATTTTCCAACCTGTCGTGCTCCAGATATAATCAATGGTTTCCTGTGGTTGGAGGATCTCCAGGACGACAGTTCGGGTTCGACTGCGCGAATCACCACTTAAATTTAGTCTCATTTAGAGCAAATATCAAGGCTATTATAGTCATTTTTGCGCAAATATCAGGGTTGTTTTGCGGGATCACTTGCGTGTTTCCGACGAATCACGGTACAGGTGTTCCATGGTTGCTCTTCCTCCACAGCCACCATCGTGATCATAGGCGGCGGCTTTGCCGGCGCAGCGACCGCGTATTCGCTCGGGCAGTTGGGCATTGAGGACGTGGTGATTTTGGAGCGAGAGGAGGTTTGCGGCTATCACGCCAGTGGGCGCAACGCGTCGTTGTGTCGCCAGCTTGTCAATAATGAGGCGTTATCCGAACTCACCGTACGCGGAGCTTCGTTTCTTGCGAGCCCAACCGGACGGATTTTGTGCGCGACCCGTCTTAACCCAGACTGGCTCCTATCTACTGGGGGATACGCCGCTGCAGATCGCGGCCCTAGAGCAAGCCGCGACAAAGCTTGGTATTGTACACGAAACGGTTGCACTAACGGCGGTTCTCAACCAGTGGCCCAGGCTCGCAGGGATTTGCGCTAGTGGTGGGGTATATTTTCCAAAGGACGGTGTGATTGATATCCACGCCCTTCTTCGCGGATACATCCAAGGAGCCCGGCAGGCGGGTCATTCACTTGTTACGCAATGCGAAGTGCACGACTTCACTCCTAAAGATCGCGGAGCAGTTGTCGCTACGAGCAAGGGCAATATAGAAACCAAATGCGTCGTGATAGCAGGAGGCGCGTGGGCTGGTATTCTTGGTCGGTGTGCCGGGTCGAAGCATTGCAATTTTACCGCAATGCAGCGGCATCTATTTGTGACGGATTGGGTTGGCAATGTTGATCGGAGTGCGCCATTTGTTTGGCACCTGGGCAAAGGCGAATTTTACGTGCGGCCTTTTCGTGATCAACAAAGGCAAGATGCTTACCTGCTGTCCGGCTGCGATGATACGATCGTGTCGCCCGTCGATGCGCAGGTTGCTACCGGTGCAACTACGCGCCTGGAAACTCACTTGAAGGCAGTTGCGCCAAATTTGGCCGAGACCCACGTGGCGCGCTCATGGGCGTGCTTGCGGACCTTTTCAAGCAATGGAAGTCCAGTCATAGCCTGGGACCAGGACGTTCCGTGGTTATTTTGGGTTGCCGGCCTCGGCGGCCACGGAGTTACCGCAAGTCACGCCATCGGAATGGATGCTGCCCAACGCATCCTAACCCGTATACGTTGAAAATCGTTTTGGCTCCGCAACCAGCGAGATGGTTGAGACGTGAGCGTGGCTGCGCATATTGCCAAAAGCCAATCCTGCGGTGGCTCACTATTAATAACAAGGCAGGACAGCTCGCTTCTCAGTGTGAGTAATTGTGAGCAATTTTATTCCGTTAGCCCGCTTACCGGCAGGCGTATCGATGCCTGCTTCCGAGCAGCTCAAGAGGGGGGTTAAAATTCGCTTTGAGGCACCATAGTCGTCTCATTTGGACAATTATTCCCTAGTGAAAAATCAATTATTCCCTAGTGAACAATAAAGTTGTCTCAGTAGATTGCCTTAGATCGGGGTGCTGCTACCGTACACAGGATGAAAACGCTAATTTGTTCCGCTATGGTTGTGTTTTTCTTGATATGGACAGGTTTCGATGGCCAAGTCGCCGCGGAGACCTTTACTTTTAAAGTGAAAGTGGAGAGGGAAACCATATTCTCTGGGTTGTTGATCGGAGGGGCCACCGTAGAGGTTGTTGAAACGGATCCCCTGCACGGGACGAGAAAGGTCATCGGAAGTGCGACGACCGGCGTGACAGGTGAAGAGGAGGGGATCGCGACACTGACGGGATTTCCTTTCCGGCATTATTCGGTTGTTGTAACCGCCCCGGGTTTTCAGCGTAACGAAGTACAAGTGAGTCCACCACCGGTCGGTGTTGGCGTGAAGACTCTTAATATTGCTATGCAGCCAGGTGTCACCGGTAACCAACTCACAGTGGATGTACAGGAAAGAGTGACGCCCACTGGGGACCCGGTTGTTGGGGCAACGGTAGCGGTCCTTGATCCGGAATCGAACGACATCGTCGGGAGCGCGGTAACAGATGAGAATGGTGTCGCGGAGGTAACGGGTCTGCTAGCACAGACCTATTTGGTTGTTGTGACAGCCCCCGATTTTCACCGCTTCGAAACCACAATAACCACACCGGAAGATTTTTCCGGAAGGAGTATGAGTGTCGCCTTGCAGCCACAACGATGTGACGAGGGACCGGGGCACCAAGTCCCCAAAGACTATAAAACGATCCAAGCTGCGATCGATGCCGCCGCAACCGGAGAGGTCGTGTGCGTCGCACCAGGAAGTTACAGCGAAGACCTGGTTATCCAAGATAAGACGATACGCTTGCAAAGCATCGAGGGCGCAAAGAACACCATCGTTAACGGGACAGGAAAATCTACAGTGCTTCGCATCAAATCCTCAGACGCAACTGTACAGGGCTTTACGCTTCGAGGTGGAACAGGCTACTACGGCCAAGGCGGTGGACTTTACGTCAAATATCGCTCGCCGATCCTGCGCGATCTGATTATTACCGACAATCACATCAACGTCACAGACGATGCAGCCGAAGGCGGCGGCGCATTTTTATTTCACACCGATGCTCGGCTCGATGAAATCGTCATTACGGACAATTCTGCGAAATCCGACCAATACGCGCGTGGGGGTGGTCTGATCTTCTTCTGGGGAACACCAACACTTACCAATGGACTCATCGCTGGGAATCAGGCGATCAAAAGCGATGGTCGATCTTTCGCAGGCGGCGTCGATCTATATGGTACTTCAACTTCGGTGCAGGCACTGACAAACGTTGTGGTAGTAAACAACTATGCGACCCTTGGTGGCGGTATCTTCACGAACCAAGGCGGGGACCATCAAATCAACAATGTGACTATCTTTGGGAACCGTGCTGATAAGGCTGCTGGCATGTATATTGGCAAGTTGGTTTCGCCCAGTCTTGTCAACGTTATCATCGCCGAAAATGAGGCCACGGTAGAAGGCGGCGGTCTCTATGCGGTCGGCGATGACAACCACTTTTCTATTAAATATAGCAACGTCGGGGGAAACACGCCCGAGAACCTTGTCGGTAACGGTGATCCTTTCAGCAGCGGCGATGGAAACATCTCTGTAGCGCCGGGTTTTGTCGGAACATCTACAACAATATTCGGGCCACACGGGAATGCTCATTTGCGCCCAGGATCCCCAGGCATTGACGAGGGCGATCCAAATATCATAGATCCAGATCGTTCTCGGAGCGACATGGGTGCTTTTGGCGGTTCAGGGGCGCTTTGTTTGGACGCAGACCTTGGTTGGCAACCGCTTGGTACTTGTGAATTTGATGGGTTTGCGCCAAACGTTCGAGATGATGGGATCATCAATTGGCGGCGACTCAACGGCTATCGGTTTAATGAGGAGTCAAAGCTACTCACAAGGGTGACCGATGCCTTTGAGCCACTCAGTGTTGCTGTATCCCTTCCCGAGATTACCCGAAATGGTGGCGTTCGATTTCGAGTTCCACAAACAGCATCGGGCGCATGTTCTCTGACAACGGGCGGGGAACCAGAGGATATCGGACTTTTTGCGGGACGATTCTCGATTCAATTTACTACCAACTCCGCGACCAACGAGTCCTGGCAAGTTTTTCATGACAACATGGTCAAAGAGGCGGGCCGTCACAACCCTGATGATATCTTTACAATCGAGCGAATCGACAACAGAATCCGCTACCGTTTAGGAGACAAGGTCATACATCAGGAAGCGCTAACGTCTATTGCAGATCAACAGCGCAGTCTCCGGATCGCCTGTTGGATCGTCGAGGACGGCGCGCAGGTGGCAGATCTCGAGGTGTTTTCGCGAAGATCTCTCAAACAGGATTTTATCAGCGTAGTATCAGGGTCAGACGTCATCATGATGTCCCAGAATATGTATCTTGGTGCAAAGACTTCAAATATTGGTATCCCTCTTTTCCAAATTGAGATTCCATCCGGGCCGATTAACGAATCAACATTGGAATTGCTAGCCAACGCGATTCTCAATCAGGTCCCTGGCTTGGCCAAAGAGCAATGGGACCTGTTTAAACAAACCATGTTTGAGGACAGGATCGCCGCGTTTGCCGACCAGGTAACAATTATCCAGCCGCATGTGATTGCGCTGCAAGAAGTTGCTCGTTTTTATACTGGTGAGCCCGACTTTTTCTTGGGTGGTGTTGGTAACGCAAGCGAGCTCGAGGCTGACTTTTTGGTGGAGCTGCTAGAAGAGTTAGAAAACCGCGGCTTAATATACAATATCGCAGTGCAAGTAATGAATTCGGATATCGAAGTCCCGGTTGGCAACAATGCACAGAACATAGAATTGGATGTTCGATTGATGGACCGTGATGTGATTCTTGTTCGAGATGGTGTTGTCGTGCTCGAAGAGCCCAAGAGCGGAAACTTTGACGCAGCACTTGGCCTTAACAACAAAGAGGAGGTCAAAGTAGCGTTACGTAATTTTGTAGAACAATTTGGAGAAGTTTTATTATTCTTCGGGATCGACTTTCAGGTAGAGGCTGTTGATCCTCTGGTCGATTCGCTGACCATCGCGCGTGGTTGGGCGTCGGTAGTCGTTGAGATTGCTGGAAAAACGATTCGATTTGTTACGACGCATCTGGATCCAATCGAGGGAGCAGCGCAAGCGGGTGAACTTGCAGAAATACTGATGGCCCAAGAACCGCTGCCAACGATCACGATGTGTGACTTTAATACTAATGCACTGGATCCCAACGCACCGATTTACAATTTCTTAACGGGGACACTTGGCTTAAAGGATGTGTGGAAACTAGCAGAAGCCGCGGGAACAGCGCTAGGTGTTGTAGACGGCGTTAACTGCTGCAATGATACTGATCTGCAAAACCAGGATCCGATTCAAGCTGGGGCGCGCCAAAATCTCATATTCGCCAATAATGATCCCGAGTTTGATGCAATGAGCGTTGGCGCACTCACCACGGATCAGCAAACAAAATCCAATTTGCGGGCATCTGTTCATCTTGGCGTCGTGGCAGGGATATCATTCTTTGAGGAAAAGCAACCAACGCCCGCGGATCACATCGCGAAAATTCACGCCGAGGCGCAGGATGTTGGGTACTCCTGTGCAACTAGGCATGGAAACGTAATATTTCGCTACGCATATGGCGCTGAGGACGGGGATAGAGACTATATCTACTTCCATCCGGTTGGGACCGGAGATAAGTCGTCATCCTGTTTGGATCGCGATTTGACGGAGACGAGTGGTAGACAATCATGCGTATTCTTTGAGCGCTCGGGTCGTTGGAGTTTGGATGCTGGGCGTCCAACTGAGATGGATTCTCTCCCCGAGACAATCACGCAACGTATTGCCACTGGGTACGACTGCGAAAACGAGAATTTGAAGGTAGAGCCTGAGGTCTTGCTTGACGAGTGCCTCGCCCAATATACATGTACAAAGTTTTAAGCGGATAGGACATGAGTTTGGGAGCCGGGTCGGATGTTCTTGTTTAACGGTGCCTATAATTGTACAATTTTTTGACGGATGAAAGCGGCGGCCTTGGTTTGAAGGACTTGTGGACACTCGCAGAAGCTGCAGGAAAAGCGTTGGGGCTTACTAACGGCATCAACTGCTGCAATGACAGTGACCTGCAAAACAAGGATCCGATCCAAACAGGCAGGCGTCAAAGTCTAATATTCGCAAAGGGTTTCGATTTTAGTGCGATCAGCGTCGGTGCACTGACCACGGATCAGCAAACGACATCCAATTTACGTGCTTCCGCTCATCTTGGTGTTGTCGCGGGGATATCGTTTGCTGCCGAGAACGAGTGATTACCGTGGATTGCGTCAATAGGGGCAAATAGGGCAGGCTGGATGCCAAGAGCAGACCCAATCCCGTGACTAAGGATTGCGGTCGCTCTGGACAAGCATGTAGCCGACTCGCTCAACGGCATGAACCCGATCACCAGCTTCCTCTTCCTGCAAGCGGAATTGAAGTGTGCTGGAGGCGCGGATCCGTTGTCGAGTAACCACTGGATCGCGCTCGTTGATGGTTTGGGATTGAGAGAGCAAAACATCCCGTGGAGTAACCGGATCGGGTGGTGTTACAGAAGACCATCGATGGGTTGTTTCTACTGTTCCGACATGAATGTTTTGGCCTTGTGCCATTTGATGACTGCCGGTCTCGATGGCAACGTAGCTGATCGTCTCGGTCGCGTGAGACTTGTCTAGGTAGTCCCATTCCTCGATTTGATATTCAAAACTGGTCGCGGTTACGTTGCGAATTCGTATATGGCTGGGGTCTTTGCCGCGATACGAAGACAGCTGGGCAAATACAACAGGGCGTTCAAGCGCGTGGGTGAGTTGTACGGTATGCCACTGGTTTTGAGAGCGCTGGGATGTTGTGGTTTTGCTAGCCACGCCAATCAATTTGCCATCGATGTCGGCAATGATACCCGCTTCAGCGGCAAAGTAGCTGACGATCTCGGTGGTATGGTTGGTTTCTAAATCGCGTGATTGTTCTTCTTCAATTCGTATTTGCACCCGGCCATCTGGTCTAGGCCGCATCCGTATGGCCGCCGTATCTCTTCCGTCGAAACTACGAATGTCCGCTAATAGAACCGGATCTGACAAGGTGGGGAATGTCAGATCATGCCACCCGTGTTGGACCACGTCGCCCGTATTCCTAGAGACGAATGGCACTGACTCGTGCGTGGTGGCTACCGTGCCAAATAGGATCGTATTGTTCCGTGAGTGTGACTTGACGCCGGCAAATGCGCATGACTCGGCACCTGGTCTACAACTCAGAGTTGTCACGCGACTACCGAAGTCTGCGTCTCCGATGAAATAATCGACCTGGTCACGAAAGTTTCCGCCTACATCATAAAGCGCTATATGGGGGGAAACCTCTAAGTAGTACCGATCTTGTATCTTTTGTGATGCGCCAGATACCAGGATGTTGTTGTGCACATCGATGGCGACATCATACGCACGCGTCTCGACCCAGTTGTTTTGATCTGTAGCAGTATCACCGTCAAGTCGGGCCCACTGAAGCGCCCCATTGGGGGAATACATTGCGACAAAGCGATGCGCAGAGGGGGCGGTTGCCGGAAGCTCGATCTCATGGTTGGTGGTCGAGCCAAACCGCATCGAATAGACGCTTGCAGGCCCGACAACGACAATACGATTGTCGCTATCGACGGCGATTCCCCCGACGGTGGGGCTTTCTCCCCCGCCGATGCCAACAAGCCATTGTGGATCGTCAAGTTCGGTAAATTTTCCGAGAAATCGACATTCGGTCTCGGGACATTCGAGCACCTGATCGCCGAATTGACGGAAACCAATGCCTCCGGCGATCAGGATTTCGCCATCGTTATCCACTATCATCGTGGGGTGGGGATACACAAGCGCACCTGGATCGGACGCCGCAATGGAGAGACTGAGAGGTGTTCCGTCCGCCGCAAACCTCGCCATAAACAATCCTTGGGTCCCGTCGGGAATTGTTTTTCGCAAATCACCGTAAAACGGGGATACGATTACTTCTTCGGTAAATGATCCTACCGCAACATAACCATCGCCGGTCGCGGCGACATTGCTAACGATCTCACTACCAGCACCGGTGATTTCCTGCACCCAGTCAAACGATCCGTCGGCGTCGTATCGGGCGAGAAACCCCCCCTCGCTATCCAGATCTGAAATGAGATTCCCAGCTCCAAATCGTGCGGACCCAAAAAATCTGCCGCCAACGACAATGCCGCCATCGTCGTCAATAGCGACACCCCTGGCGCTGTCAGACCTTTTACCTCCGTGTACCTGTACCCACGCCGCAATCCCATCCGGTTGGTAGCGAGCGACAAAGCTGTCTTTGTCCCCGGCGGTCGCGCGTACTGGAATCCCTCCTATCACACTCGCGGGAGCGACTTGGCCGACGACAATCGTCGTTCCATCGCGATCTTGCGCAATCGCATTGGGATTACTAAATCCAGAACTTTCATCACGTGCGGTGGTATTGATCTCGAGCGTAGATGCTTCTATTTTTGCACTCAGCACAATTATCACTGCGATCCAAACAATGGCAGTTTGTTTCATTTGGCCCCCTAAATGTTGTGAAGCAATGCGTTTGCATTGCGGGTGCGCGGCCTTCCCGGCGGCGCCCAATATTGTAAAGCGATGCGTTTGCATCGCGGGTGCGCAACCTTCCCGGCGGCGCGGCTAGACTGGCTTCGCTTGACTGAGGTGTGGTCTTCGTTTGTTCGCTGCGGTATCTCCACACGTACTAGGAAGTACGTTGATGGGATCTCTTCGCTTTGCGCTCCAACCTCACCCGCTCAACAAATCAAAAATTGTCCAGCGGAGGGAAGTATACTAAATTACCACGCGCATAGACAAGTTAAAAACGACAAGGGCGCGGATGTTTGGTGTGTCACAGTGAGTAGATACAAGAGATGTATGTCTCTACGTCAATCTACTTCGCACGCTGCAAGTGCGTCACTGTCTTTTGCTTTAAAGCGCAGGTGACGTAGTCGGTCGTGCGACTCGTTGTGCACTGTTTTAGAACAGGTTTGGTTGCTTACTTAAGATTCTTTTTGGTCGTCTGAATTTTGCGAATAGGACACAATATACATTGTATCAGCTACTGCCGACCCTCGCTGTTTCCACTCGGGCCAGGAATCGACCGATTTTGCCGTTCGCTCTACACCGTCCCAGAAAGATTTATTTGGGGTCTGTTTCGTTTCGCTCATTTTTATCTCCTAATGTATTTAGGATGCGCACTGCGTGGGCTTCTCGCTCAAGGTAGGATAGCGGTTGCATTGGAACCCGCAAATCGGCCTTATTTCGCGAAGATGACCAGTCAATAACCGCTCCATCCATTTTTCGTTTCACAGGGTAACCTGATCCTAACTTGAGTGAAAAAAGATCGAAGAATCTCCTTGGGCCAACTCCCACAAAGGGTTCAAATCGAAGTGACCCCTCTTCAGTATCACCTCCATCTGACAGAAACTGTATTGAATCCCCGTGGAGATCCCTCGCCAGACTCTTTGGATATGGTTCAACATAGATAACACGGGCGATCCCGGAGGCGACAATGTGTTTTGCGCAATTGTGACACGGGTACGTGGTCGTAAACAGACTTGCTCTTCTGACGCTCACACCGATTCTCGCGGCAGAAAGAAGCGCTTCCATTTCTGCATGCACGGGTCGTCCGTACTCAGTCAGATCCAACAATGGACTGCCCTCTAGCTGCTTCTTTGATGCACGGTAAATGTCATCGTCAGTCCCTATGGCGCCTGTGAGGCGCTTTGCGACATCAACGATGATCTCGCGCCTTCGCATGGCATTCGAGTCTTTGCCGAGGCGAAAGTCTCGTTTGTCGCCGTCATCATCTTCCCAGTATAGTCCCCCGCCGGGGGACGGAACGTCATTGCACCCCGTACTGAGAATCTCGCGCTCTGGGGACATCACTACAGCACCCACCTGACGGGAGAGGTCTACTGAGCGCAAGGAAGCGGAATACGCAAGGAACATTCCGTATTCGTCCGCGGTGGGCGAAACATAAGGAGCGCCAAATAGTAGATCCAATACGCGCCACAGATGCTCTTTGGTTCGTATAAATGCATCGGCCAGCAGATAGGTATCCCTTGTCTGTTGACCGTTCTCATCTTCTTCTCCCTGATCCCGCTTGATCAAGTTGTTGGCATCTCTATCAAGCAAACTCTTGTCTTGGACCAAATATCCGCGTCGCTCCTCCTCGGTTGCGAAGATACCAATCAAAAAGAACCCTGAACCGTACACCGTTCTGAGGGTTCGTACCTCAGCCGGATTTTTTAGTGTTCTAAAGATATTTGCCGTTCGCGAAACAGGTCTTTTGTCTTCACCACGCTGATCGTCAATTCGAGCAAGAGCAGCCAGTGCAAGAATGTCTGGTCTGGTCCTAGCCCGTACTCGATTGCCGGCATCCATTCGAGTACGAATACGTGATTCTACAGTGGTGTCATCAATGAAGGTATCCGGGGAGAACCGCTCGACTAACGGATCCAGCAGGTTGCTCAATCGAACCTCACGATAATTGTAAGAGAATGCTTGAAGGCGATCGCGTAACGCGGTCAGAAGGGACTCAATCTCGACGCCAAGGGGTGCGACCAGGCCAATTGCTAATTCAGAGGTTGGAAGTCGCCCAGTTTCGAGAATGTATTCGCCGGGATTAGGCATTATAGGCAAACGTCGGAATTCGCGTCCTGGCTCCTTAGTGCGTCGGATGTGCAGGGTTTGCAAATTTGGCTCTTTAGATTGTGTTCATAAATTGGCTTAACGTCTATTAGTGTCATTTTGACAACCATGGCATGCTAATTTGATTGACTGGGTTACACTAGTACGATTTTGGAGAATAATTCCTTCCAAAATTGATCCCGAGAAATGAGATTTGTCGATTAGACTCACGTCGATTAGACTCACATAGTTGCGTCTTTAATCCACTTCGCACGCTGCAAGTGCGTCACTGTCTTTTGCTTTTAAAGCGCATGCGACATAGTCGGTGGTGCGACTTGTTGTGCACTGTTTTAGAACTTCGGCTTTGAGGTAGTCGCGGATCCGACTCTTTTGACGCTCGACTTCTTTGGCCACGGACTTGGTTTTTGTGTCTACGCCACCCGCAGCAGCGTAGATGTCGATCACGTGATCTAATAATTTTGTGCAGTCTGCCTCAGAGGGGCGTTTTTGGCAGCCGGTTGTCGTCATACTGAGTGTTAAGATTGCGCAGGCAATGGTGGCATAGATGATTTGGCGAGTCCGGATGCATCCGCTGGTGGGCAGCAGTTTCTTGGCGCTCATGAGCCTAGAATATCACAGCGGCACGTTTCCGTGCTTGCGGGCAAGGTTACTTTGTCGCTTGTTTGCCAAAATGCGCAATGCCCCGATGATTGTGGGTCTTGTATGCTCGGGACGGATAATCTCATCAATATAGCCGAGCGATGCAGCGCGGTAGGGGTTGGCGAAGCGATCGCGATACTCTTCGGTAAAGGACGCTTTTGCGCGGGCGCGTTCGTCGGGATCTGAGATCTCTGCGAGTTGTTTGCGAAAGATGATGTTGACCGCGCCTTCTGGGCCCATCACGGCGATTTCTGCAGCTGGGTAAGCGTAGTTTAGATCGGCGCGAATATGTTTTGATGCCATGACATCGTAAGCGCCGCCATAGGCCTTGCGAGTGATTAGGGTAATCTTGGGGACGGTCGCTTCAGCAAACGCGTAGAGTAGCTTTGCGCCGTGGCGAATGATCCCGCCAAATTCTTGGCCTGTTCCGGGCAAAAATCCTGGGACGTCGACGAAGGTAACAAGCGGAATATTAAAGCAGTCGCAAAATCGAACAAAGCGCGCCGCTTTGACCGAGGCATCAATGTCGAGGCATCCGGCGAGATGAGCCGGTTGGTTTGCAACAATGCCCACGGATTGGCCGCCGAAGCGACCAAAGCCGATAACGATATTTTTTGCATATTCAGCGGCGACTTCGGTAAAGCGGCCATCATCGACGGTGCGGAGAATGATCCCCTTAATATCGTAGGGCTTGCTTGCCTCCATTGGGACCCACGATCGAAGTGCCGGGTCGCAGCGGTTGATATCGTCATTGCAATCCAGTTGTGGCGGGTCCTCGGTATTATTGCCAGGCAGAAAGGTGAGTAGCTCACGAATGCGGTCGAAACACGCGAGTTCGTTTGGTTCGGCAAAGTGGGCGACGCCCGAGCGTGAAGCATGGGTGTGTGCTCCCCCGAGTTGCTCTTTGGTTACCTCTTCGTGGGTTACCGTCTTGATGACATCAGGACCTGTAATGAACATGTACGAGGTATTTTCGACCATGAATACAAAGTCGGTGATCGCGGGCGAATACACGGCGCCACCGGCACATGGACCCAATATTGCTGAGATTTGTGGGACGACTCCCGATGCCAGCACGTTGCGGTTGAAAATGTCTGCGTAGCCGGCCAAGGACTCAACGCCTTCTTGAATCCGCGCACCACCCGAATCGTTGAGACCGATCACGGGGACGCCGATTTTGGTCGCAAGGTCCATTACCTTGCAGATTTTTTCGGCGTAGGCACCGGATAGAGAACCGCCCAAAACCGTAAAGTCTTGCGCAAATAGACACACTTTTCTGCCATTGATCGCGGCATGGCCAGTGATGACGCCGTCACCGAGTACTTTTTGATCTTGCATGCCAAAGTCGGTGCAGCGATGGGTGACAAACTTATCAAGCTCGACAAAACTGTTTGGGTCTACCAAGGCTTCGATACGCTCACGGGCCGTGAGCTTACCGGCGCGATGTTGTCGGTCGATGCGATCGCTCCCACCGGCTTTTTGCAGTTGCGCCTCCATCTGATCGAGGCGTTTCAGTGGGTCTCTGGAAGGCATTTTTGAATTGTTCACAGACTTTCTATAGCGTCATCGGAATTCGTTTGGGAAGCAATCTCGTCACATTCTCGGTCCTCAAACAACGCAACCACGCGGTTCATCACGTTTCGGCGCAGTTTGCGTATTCTTGCCGGATCGTGAGATACGTATACTCGATTGGTCAATAGCACCGCGACCCATTCTCGGGGTGGGTCGAGCCAGATGGAACATCCAGTATAGCCAAGGTGTCCAATGCCTGTTTTTGGCCAATGGTCTCCGGCATGGGATTCCCAACCGGTTGAGGACGCCGCAGGTGGAGGGGCCGGGGTATCCCAACCCAGTCGCCAGCTTGTGTTGGGGGCTGCCGATGTCGTGAAAAAGAGATTGACAACATCTGGGGAGAACTCTGCAATCTTGGCACCATTTGCCGCTTCAATCAGCGCGGTGCCAAAGGTTGCAATGTCACCGGCCGTAGAAAACAGACCCGCGTGCCCGCAAATTCCGCCGGCAGCGAAGGCGTTGTCGTCATGAACCTGTCCGGCGATGACGCCGCGTGCCCCACTGGGTTGGCTGGGTTGGGTAGGCATATTGGGTTGAGTAGGCGCGACGCCCGAGATGCCATCTGGTTGCGCCTCCAGATCGCCGAATCGTGTAGCATTCATTTGCAGCGGATCGGTTACAAATAGCTTGACCAAGGTATCCAGTCGGTTGCCAGTAATTCGTTCCAACGCAAATCCCAAAATGATGAATCCCAAATCGCTGTAGAGACTTTTTGTTCCTGGGCTGTAGACGAGTTCAGCGCTTGCGGCCAGGCGAAGGATCGCCTCCCGTGGGTTCTTGGCCCCCATCCACTCGCCCTTGGCAATACGGGGGGCCAATAATTGATGCGCTGGAAGACCTGAAGCGTGGCCAACTAAATGGCGAAATGTAATGGTTTGCTTGTGCGGGGCACGAAGCTCTGGAATGTAACGACATACACGATCATCCAGCGAGATTTCCCCGCGACTGACAAGTACCATTAGGATCGCTGTGGGGCCGACTGCCTTGGTCAAGGATGCGATATCGTAAACCGTATCTTGTGTAACTTTTTTCCCTTTGGGCTCAATATGACCAAACGGCTGGCAAACGACGGTTTTGCCCTCGTGATGGGCGATGAAAACTCCCCCAGGACACACCTTGTCTACCTGCCAATCCTCCAGTATGGCGCTCACAAACCAATCTACTCCTAAATCCGGGAGTCGGGCAAGGAATAGGAAAGGGGTAACCCCGCGGGTCTAGAATTGTCGGAGGCTCCTGGGGCTCATTCACAATCGAGACCTACTCGAAGTGGTACCTGGCAGGAATACCAGTTAGTCTGGTCGTGCATGGCTCGCTATGAATTGCTCGAGCGCATTGGCGTCGGCTCAATTGCAGAGGTATTTCGCGGCAAAGCGACTGCACAGGGCGGTTTTGAGAAGCCTGTTGCCATCAAGCGTATTCTACCTCACTTGGCTAGAGACACGCGCTTTGTCAATGTCCTTGTTAACGAAGCCAACATGTTGGCGCAGTTGCGCCACCGAAATATCGTGCAGGTTCATGATGTCGGCGTAGGGCCAGATGGCGAATACTTCCTGGTTATGGAGTACGTCGATGGAATGGACCTCGGTGTTTTGTATCAATCGTTGGAAAAAAAACATCAACGCATGCCCCTTAGGCTTGCGGTTCACATTTGTGCAGAGGTTAGTGATGCATTGGACTACGCCCACAATACTGTCGGCTCTGACGGAGCGCCAATTCACCTCGTTCATCGCGATGTGTCGCCGGCCAACGTATTGCTGTCGCGTAGTGGAGAGGTTAAACTGACCGATTTTGGGATTGCAAAACGCCGACAAGATGTCACCCATGGAGGGGTACGAGGAAAATTTGCATACATCGCTCCAGAGCAAGCACAGCGCGGTGCAATCAGCGCTCGCAGTGATGTGTATTCACTCGGGGTCATTTTTTATGAATTGGCTTTGGGGCGTCGATTGTTCTCTCATCTTGTCGACACAGAAGCGTTGTCGGCGGTGGAGCGGGGCCGCATTCCCAGGCCGAGCGAAGTCGATCCCGCATGCGATGAAATGCTCGAGCAAGTGTTGCTAAAAGCGCTTGCTCACGATCCGAGTCGTCGATTTCGCAGTGCGGCGCAATTTGGCGCAAAGCTGCGCGATTTTCGATATCGCAACTTGTCCGGGGTGGGTGATCCGACCCCGGACATTGCAAAGCTGGTTCGAAGCATCAAACCTGCCAGCCATAGAGATTTTGATGAAAGTGATGGTGTCGGGATCAAAACCGCTACGGGCCTTGTGATTACTGATTTTCGATTGATGGCAGTCGACCGATTTGGTGTCAGTCAAAATAGCACCCCGGCGTCGTTGCGGGACGAAAGCCCGGCGCCATCGGAAATACAAACTGGAGCGGAGGATCTAGCGGAGATCGAGATGGATCCGATGTTTCAACCTCAGCGAATCGATCCGATGCGCAGGCTAAGCACCGAGGTGGATCGGGTGTTAGATTCGCTTAGTGATGAGCCAGGACCGACGATAGACGACGTATTGAATTCGTTTGCCGACGAGGACTCGGAGCAACAGTCAGAAACCGAGGCAACTCGAGCTCCGCAACAGAACGCGCGGCGCGACGACGAAGAAACGCAACAGTTTCAGTTTGATGTATTTCGCCACGGACCCTGGATCGCTTTTGGCGCTGCAATTGTGGCCGGCGCGATTCTCCTTGCGCTATTTTGGTTTCGTCACTGAAACAAAGGGTCGCAATCTGTGCAGGCTCTTGCGACCAAATCCCTTTACACGGCGCAGATCGCGGATTCTTCGGAAAGGCCCCCGACGCTGTCGCCATTTTACGATTCTCTTTGCTTTAGCGGGTCCGACCCCCGGTAGTGATTGCAGTTGGATCTCTGTTGCTCGATTGAGATCGAGTGGTTGTTGCGATCCACGTCCAGTTGCCAACACAGCACCTGTCCTCGCCTCAGTCAACGGGGGACATCGGATGACGGATTTGGTAGTCACCTCCTGCAGTCGATTGATCGCGCGTACAAGCGAAACACCGATATCGCTAAGTGAGGGAGATGGTGGTTCCAATCCTCGTCGCACCTCCGCATTTGCATACCGTGCAGTCATAATCGCTATTGTTAACACCGTTGATGTAGCAATTACGATTGCGATGAGCGCTGCACCTCGCCATCTGGAGCGAACCCGCGCCAGCATCCGGCCGGAGATCCCTAGCGCTTTTTCATTTACCGTTAAAAGGGACATTGTTCTTCCGTCATGTGATTTGTTTCGCCTGTGTGATTCGCAGCTCGATGGTTTTCAGGACCGGGGTTTTCATTAAGCGGACGGATTTCACTGATTTCGTCGGCATCCAGATCGCGGATTTGAAGCTTACCATTCGTGGGATACGCATCGAGATACACATTTGTCGAACCGTCGCGGTTTACAAACGCGGCGCCGACCCGCATCCAATAGGTTTTACCGGTTTTTGGATTGGTCAGGGGGCACAGGACTTTTTTACGTGTTGCTACATGATGCATGAGTGACTCCTTTGCTGGGAACGGAATCACCTATAGAAGCAATTTGGATGCCACGTGTAGGTGCTAGATTCCATTATTGCGGTAGCTAAATCGGACCGATCTTCGGACACATGATTGGCCAGAAATCGGTCGGTGGTTCGGCCACCCCACAGTAGGGTTCGCGTGTTTTCGTAACATATTGAATTCACGCAATCGGCGGATGTTGTGATCAAAAAGCGCACGATTGTAATGCGCATGAGGAAAATCTGTGACTTGCAAAGTAGAAGGTCCACGGTCGAATGCCTAGAGAGCTGAAAACGTAAATTCACTTTCCGACGCTACCCCTCGAAATCGCTGGCTATGTTGTCCTCCTTGACGGGACCCAACCCCGCCTGCGTCGTCCGCCTCGCCAACGATTCCGATCCTTTACCGTCGATAAGCAACTTTACGTGTTCAGCTCTCTAGCCGCGTAATTCGTTCTCCAAAAACTTAGATTCTTCCGAGTCGGCGTATTATCCGGCTAAGACCCGCAAACCGATCAGATTCCGTGGGCAGTCACCGCCACCTTCCCGAGCGACAACCTTGATCCCAAAAGACCCTCCCGTGGTGTTCATAATAAATTGGGTCTCTTCGTTGCTCAATGCGAATTCGTGGACAACGCCCTGGCCGCAGCTCTTGGATGGAGCGATCACCCACTCGCGTAGCAGGTAGCCTCCATTGTAAACAATGGGCTGGCCTTTGCTATCGACAAGAATGACTTCTGTACGAAGCGGGGAGTCTATCGCAGCTCGTCCACCCATATCACCGAACAGCATGACCGAAATCTCCATGTCTGGACCGTTTGGGATATTGTCAACAAAGGCAAAAATTTCCTCTTCATCCTCAAGGTGGTCGTTAAACTCAGTCGTTTGTGAGTGCAGCCGTCCGCGAGGTAGCAATGGGCTCACGTATTCAGCAGCGTGTACTTGGATTTTCTCGAAGGCAACGCCAACTTGATCGACCAAGCACCAGCCAGAACCGGTTTCGAACGGATAGTCCCATTTGATCACGGTTTTCTGAAGCTCGATCCCCTGTGGGTCAAACATCGAAAAGTGCCACTCGATGTCTGCAAAGAAAGATGGCCGAAGGCTACGCACAACAAAGCGACTGCCTGTCAGATCATAGCCCTCTGGGAAGGTCCACTTGCGTACTTCATGGTTGTTGTTGATGATGTAAGCAGCATGTCCATCCAAGCGGATACCGTGCCCTGGAGCAACAAAACAACCCCCGTAAGAAGCGTTTGGATGAAGATGGGTTAGCGGCGGCCCGACCGTGAAAGCGAGACCCACTTCTTCATCGACTTCATCACCAATCATCTGTGTAAAACCATTAACAGTGGTAATGGGAAGGAATTGTGACGACTGGTCGTTTGTCGCGACACGGGAGATATGACCATCTCCCAGCCAGAGGCCTTTCCCTGGCGGGCTAAATGGCTCCACATCGCGCCAGTCTATTGAAGTTGTGAGTGCGCTGGAAACCTCGTCGGTTCCCGTTGTATTGCAGGCACATAGGCCCAGCGCAAACGTCATGGTTAAGAATAGGCTAGCGCTGAGGGCTATTGGTGAATTGCAGTGAAAACGGAAATGTAACTGTTGAAATGTGGGTTTCATAGTAACTCCTTTGCCTTCGGTAGAAAGTTGCGCGTTCATGCGAACAAATATTAAGCAAGGGACGTTACGCTTCATTTGCAACTGTGTTGCAAAAAGGTGAAACTTTCCCGTATTACTATAAATTCAGATGCCACAGGACATCCGTACTAGTATTGAACGATAAGGGTAAGCGCCAGATTTCATGCAGATCGGGCAAGCACCAAAGCCTTGGCCCCACGCAAAAGAGTTTCGATCTTGCAAATGCAGCAAGTATTCGCTGTGATCGAAAATCTCCCGTGTGAAACGAATTCCCCTTCGACAGGCTCAGGACAAGCTTCGGCGATTATTGTGATGTATCCGGGCTACCACTACTTAGCGGTTTGCTCAGGGGTCAGTTTGTGTTCCCGGTGGCGCCGGCGCCCTGGCCAGCTTGTGCGCGATACACAGAGCCGCTCCCGGGGAATTGGACCAACTCCATTACGGAGCGTGGTGCAGAAGGGTACTTGATACAACGCGAGACGATAAACACCTGTTGATCGTTGTCCTTGGTTGGGTCATCGAGTCCGGGAGGTTCATCGTTGTTGTCGCGAACCGTGACCTCAAAATCGTCGCCGTCGGCCGGAATGTCTAGATCGCCACGAACTGGATACCATGGCGGGTCGTTTAGTGTGTCTGCGTCTAATAGATTGTTCCACAGTTGCGCGTTTTGCCCAATCAATGTCCTTGCCGATGCCAGGCCTGCTTCGGCGCAGTACAGTGCGCTTCGGTTGGCACGGATCAAACCGGCTGCTCGCGTGCTCATGACCTGTGTGTACATCACGATGCCGCCGCCAGCGAGGAGTGCCGCCAAGATCGTGACAACAATAATCATGACCGAGCCGCGTTGGTGCCGAAGGGGCTTTGGATCGCTAGGTTCAAGTGTATGGGAGGAATCAGTCATGGCGAACCTTCCAGATTGCGCACTTCGATCGTTGTGGATAAAACGCGGCGACGGAACTCGTCGGGAGTTGCACCGGCAGCGTGGTCTTCCATGGCCGGGCGACTCGACTGAGCGGTGTCAGAGGTTTCTAAGACCGAGCGTGCAACCAGATTGATCCGCAGTGCTCGAGGCAGTCCTGGCGGAGCGGAATCACCAACAGCATTGTAGAACCATTCGTCTGTGTTCGTTCCGTCTTCGTTGACGATGTCGTCGTCATCTTCGTCGACCCCAATCGCGATTTGCAGGTCTTCAACGCCTTCGGCGAGCGGCTGTGGGGGGATCGGGCCGGCACTGTCTGGGTCCATCATCAATGTCGGAACGTTTCCGCCCGTGAAGGCACTGTCGATAAAGAAACGGCTAATTTGTGCCCGGATGACAAAGGTGGCCCCTGGCGGGTAGACAGCAAAGCCGGTACCACACAATGCATTTGGCGTATCGGGAGTGGTTAACTCATAGTTGGGTCCAACGGGGGTAACAGCGGTTACCGGGACGATATGACCCCGCTCCAAGTCGGTGATGATCACGTAGTCGCCGGGTTGAAATTGGGTCCCATCGCGAACCACCAGCTCGGTAGAAAGAGCAGTATAGGACGCTGCCAAGGTAGTCAAAACGCCTCCCGAGGCGTAGGTTACCTCTAGCTCATCAGGGCCCGTTGTCGAGTTGGTGACCTTGATCGCCCCGGAAGCGGAGCATCCGACGACATCGGTGATGTTCCCGTCTGGGACCCCCGCACTCGCGTTGCGAACCGCGTCGGCCATGATCTCCAGAGAGACCCGCGCAGCCCTGGCAGTCTTGTCCATCTCGCGGTGGACGCGATAGCTATTGGTCGTTGACAGTCCCAGGGATAACGCTGCACCGACGGCGATGCTCATGATCACCATCGAGATCATCAGTTCTACGAGCGTGAGACCTTTTTCGCCAATACGTGTGCGATGTGTACGATGTGTGCGGTTCATAGACTTCGTTGGGTTTGCAAAACAACAGAGTTAGACTCAGATCCATGTTCGTCCCACTGAACGGTAACAGTGATTGTTGCTAGATTGCCTGTCCAATCTACGGTCCACACTCGGTCGTAGGGACCGGCGAGATCGAGAAGGCCATGTGCGTTGATCTTCTCCGGAGGTGGCGGAACGGTATCGAGGGGAATGGTCCGCAATGCCTCCATCTTATCCTCGGCAAGCATGGTTGCCTCAGTCGAGTGGCGTGAATGCGAAGAAGCGCGGAACGCGGTGACTTGAAACGCCATAATCCCGCTAAGCCCGACAAGCAATATTGTCAGCGCTACCATCAGCTCGATCATCGAGAAACCGCGGTTGTCCCGTTTTTTGCGCAATGGTCGCTCGTCTATTCGCGAAGGCTCAGCCACATGTGTCTCCCAGCGTTTACTTGTAGATCGAGTTCGGTACGTTTCCCACCGCCCTCGTGGGTCAGCGTGAAATCAACTTTCTTGGTCGCATTGCCGCTGCCGACATGGACCATGCCACCCTTGGCGTCTACCGCGGACCCACCTCCGGCAATGGAGGTCCCTGTTCCGACAGTGCTGCCTGTAGAGAGTGAAATTCTCTGCAGGGTGCCAGTGGGAGAACCCGTAGCACCATAGTTTGCAGCGTTGACATCTCCGGTATCGGTGACAACAAAGAGCTCATTGCCGGAAACGACGGCTTGTGCGAATACGCGATTGCCAACGCCGAGGTCTATCGTAAATGGATTGTCGAGTCCCCCAGTGGTTTCTTTCACCGGGACGCTACTCGGCTTGAGCGCAAAACTCACGACATATTGGGTCTCGGTCACCGGGGCCCATTGAGGACTAATCGGATCTGCGTAGCCGCCGCTGGCCACCACTGCATAAGGCAGTCCGGTCGTCAGATCGGTATAAATCGTCGGTGCATTCCCAATCGGGTGAAAGTCGTCATTGAAATGAAATATCGGATCGGTGCCGTAAATATTGATGCCCGACTTTGCCTCGAACATGTAAGCCTCACCGTAAAGACTCGGCATGATGATGTGGGTAAGTGCACCGGTGCTATCTAGGTCAACGGCAGCAACGCCGCCGGGGATCCCGGTCGCGGGGACTGGGCCGTTGGCTGCAAGCCGTGGTGCGACGGGCGCTGGATAGGGTTGCTTGACAGCCGCTGGCCATTTGTTGAGTCCAGTGACCGTATCGTAGGCAACGAGATAGTTTCCGGCCGGACCGGTGCCGCCGTTGTTGGTTTGCACGAATGTTAGGTTTTCGAGTTTGACGCCAAATCGCACTGGGCCCATCGCTACATTGAGCCCCACTCCCAATTCCCACGTATCGCGGACTGTCGAGGTTGATCGCTGCCAAACAACTGTCGGCGCAAAGGGATCGGTAATGTCCATGGCATAGACAGCGGGAGCTTGGTTGGCGATGGTCGGGTCACCGGATCCGGTTTGAAACGTTAGGATCGTGCGCCACGTGTTGATTCCAGTGCCATTCCAGTCATCAAAGACGTCGGCGACGGTGGGAGAACCGTCAATCCGCTGGGTATTGGTTCGCAGTCTGGCGAGCTGCTTGTTGGGAATAAATGCCCACAACTCCTGTCCCGCGGCATCACATCCGGTCCCTGCTTTGGCTTCGGCACATACGGCATGGAGCATGCCATCGAGTGCGCCAAAATAGAGCATGGTTGGACGCGTACTCGCGGCTCCGGGAATCACACTGCTCGCTTCGATCACCGCGACAGTCGAGCGATCGACGCCACCTAGGCGAGGTACGTAAACGCCGCTGTCCAGATGACCCGCGAGAACCCGCTCGATCAGAGTGATTTGTTCCCCAACAAGCAGGCTTGGCCCCATCCTTGGGCCAAGAAAACCGACTTGAGCTGTGTTGACAAACACGAGGGCATTGTTATTGGCGGGATCGTTGGTAAAAACGGTCCGACAATCTTTGGTAAAATGATTGGTACATCCGCCGGTAACCACGTTTGGAAATGTCACTTCATAGAGCTGCGCGACGGAGTCAAAGGTACTATCCACAGTCCCAACGACCGCGGTATCAAAGGCCCGCATATGGCCGCGAACCTGGGGAAACACAAAG
Source organism: Kofleriaceae bacterium (assembly GCA_965223575.1). GTDB lineage: Bacteria > Myxococcota_A > Polyangia > Haliangiales > Haliangiaceae > CBDCWZ01. Next base: position 26,473 of record CBDCWZ010000046.1, on the reverse strand, counting down.
GTTGCGTCGCTCACGCTACCGTCATAGGTTTCCACCGGTGGGGTTGGATCGATAAACTCGTAGGTGCCCTGAAACTGCGTTTCAGTCCCGTTAACGGTAGTCACGGTCGGGGCAGATCGTGATACTTCGGTGGTTACTTGGGCCGAACTCTCGGTTGGCATCGCGACGCTTCCTATGAATAGGATGGTGGCAACGCCGGTGATGCGTGAAACTAGCCGTGTCAAACTACCAACCTTTAAACACGTAAGGAGTTCCCGTTGCGCCGTAAATGACTGTTCGGGCACGATGTTTATCGGTATCATCGCCGATAAAGATGGTCATCGTTTGACCTCTACCGTCGGGCGTAAACTCGATGATGCCTCCGAGTCCGTCACCAGCATCGGGAACAGAGGAGTCTTCTACGGTGTGTGCTAGGTTGGATACTGCGTAGATTTCGACATATTGTGGCGTCGCCATTTCGCTGACGTCGACCCAAGTTGCTGCGGGTGCGAACCCGATCGTGTTCGACTCCTGATGGACGACGTCAGTTGCGTTAAAAATGAGGCGTTGCCGTTTTCCCTGAGCGGCCGCTCGCAGTCGCGCGACGTCGCACTGTGCGGCGATCTTTTCTGCAAACCCATTTACCGTTGCAGCGTAGTCTTTCGTCGCGAGGCTGTTGGTCGCGACGGTTGTAAGAATTCCGATGATGGCGATCACTGTCATGAGCTCTACGAGCGTCACCCCGGCCATCCCACCCAAACGCCGTTTCCCCGGACCTAAAAATCGTACTGTGTGATTGTGCAAAACGACCCCCCTCGTTTCGATACGCTCCAAGAATAACACGTGTAATCATGGGTTTTGCGCAATAACAAAGCCTCGCAGAAAAAAAACACTGCGCACTACATGTAGTAACGAACGTTATCAAGCACTAGCAAAATCTTGTTTTTTGACACCGCAAATCACAAGCGCAATCCCCATTACCAACAGAAAATGCGTTGTTTCGCTCGTCCGTTTTTTTCACTGTCAATCGCGGATGCAACGATGATTTTAGACGAGCATGATCGATCGATTGGCGACGTCAAAGCGCGAAAGTCGAAACAAGTGGGCAAGACAAAGTAGTACGAAGCGTACACACACTGCGGAACATAGGCGACATTGTATGTGCTGCTCCGAAACTCTACGTGCACACCAATTTTTCGATTCTCTTTGCACGCATCCGCGATGTTCTGCGTTAACGGCGGCCGAAGTAGGTTCGCAGGGACCGGGTCGCTTCGTGCAATAAGGTTTTCATTTGATCGGCACGAATCGTTGCCCGATACGCGAGGCGACGACCGCGGCGAGCGGCGGACAATGTTCGCAGGGAGGATAAGATGAGCTTGTGGGAGCGCTTCGCAAATACGTTTGTGATGCCGGCAGAGCCCTTTACCAAAGCGAGCGAAGACTCAAATTTGATAGCCTCTGCTTCGTTACGAAACGTCAATACACCACCAACCGTGAATCCTTTAGGACTGTTGTACGCTACGAGGGTAGCGACCTGTGGCGTTGCCAGGGTTCCGATGACAGGCACAGTGGCTTGTGTTTTAAGGCGTTTCATCACCATCGAAAACGCCGCACCGGATTTGCCTGCCGCTTCCTGTGCGCTGCGGTAGCGTCCCATCCAGCGCAGCAACCGACTTTCCTCCGGGGAAGAAGATGGCGCGGGACTGGGTGACGATAGTGGTTCATCCTGAGGTTGCTCCCGCGTGGCGGACGGTGATTCCTTGGCGGCGACTGACGCGGCTGACTTGCTGGGTGGCGCTGAGACGGGGGTGACCTTTAGCATGCTGGGGCTTGCCAACATGGCCCAGCGTGGAAACGGAATCAATAACTCGCGAGGGTCGCCTTTCGTGTTTCTTTTGCCATGCATTCCTTGCTTCACTTGAGACCAAGCGATCGGTTGTGGTCCGCCAACAAATGCTTGTGTCGCTTTCTGCCCCAATCGCGTGTGGGCAACTAAGGTCGTCGCAGAAAGCTGTTTAGGATCAGTCGACGAGATGACCAAACTTTGCAGTACGCGCCCGAGTGTTTGCTCTTTATTCCCGACAAGCAGTTTGTAATCCGGCATCGTGGCAAGAAGTGCCTCAACGGGTTGCTCCCACGCGGTTTGCCGAAGGCGGTGAAAGCGGATCGACGCCGATACCTTAAAGCGCGTCGGGAAGGTCGCCAATAGTCGAACGATCGAGTCCGACGGAACACTCTTGAATCCGTCCGCCCCCAGCGCTACTTTTGTTTTGACCGAATAACTTTGCCCGGTCGTCGGTGACGCGGTGGAAACGGCATCCGGCGACATTGGAGGAGTTGATTTTGCCCGGATCGCCGTTTTGGGTGTTGCAAGCGCTTTGGGAGCGGGTTTCGTTGTCGTGGCTAGATCGCGAACTGTGGCTTTGACCGGATCAGGTTTCGATTTTCGTTTAGGCTTTTTTTTGCGGACTTTCTTTTTGCGGATTTTCGCGGGTGGGGCGGGCTTTGGATCGGGGGAGTATGTATCTGCCACCAATGCGATCCCAACCACCTGATTGACTTGCTGGGGGACCTCAGGTTGATTGTTTTCGTGCACAGAAGTTTCTGGCTGGACCTGGCCAACATCTCCCTCTGCATTGCCAAGGACCGGCTGGTTGCTCGATACCGATGACGGTATCGTCGTCATGGCCAGGACGATCGAGCCATGAACGACAACAGAGACGAAGATTCCCAACCAGCGCTGATATGGCAAGATCACCTGCAAATAGATTCCCCCAAACGCAGTCGAGTTTGTTCAGCCAGTGGAGCTATCCGGTGAATAGTCATTTTGTCATCTATGGTAGTGGCTAAGGTAACCATTTGTTGGACGTGGGCCCAATTCTAAGTATTCTATATTTCTGGTGTCGGCGACACGAAAGTTGAGCGGCGAAGAGCTTGAATATATTGCCTCGGCTCGCAATAAAGCGTTTCTCCTATATGAGGGCGCATTGGTGCCCCATCGGAGCTGTGGTATTGCGCTAGCCGAGACATTTGGTTTGCCGCATGCGGCGTATCAAGCGTTGCGACGCGGCGGCATCACCGGTGAAGGTCGATGTGGGGCCATTGTCGCCGGCGAGCTCATACTTGGCCAAATTCTTGGAGATCAAGACCCTACGGGTCAGGTTACCGAAGCGTTGCGTGGAGCGATCGAGTGGTATCAAGGGGTCGTTCGGTTCCGGATTCAAATCGATGATTCTGCGAGTACGGTTTGCAATGATCTAACCAGACCGCTTGGGGTATTTCACGGCCTTGAGCGCAAGGCGTTTTGTACCAATCTCGCCGCGCAGGTTGCCGAGATGACGGCCGAGGCGATGGTACGATTTGGATCAGAGAAGCAGAGACCAACCATCGAGCCAGTCGGAGGAGGATCGACATGATAGTCCGCGCCGAAATCGTCGCGGAGCTTGTCTCCGAAGCGTCAAAAAAGATGTCCGATGCAAACTACTCGGCAGTAATCGTTGGTGAGTTTGTTCAATCTCAACCCGCTGCCGCCCGTTACATCAGCTCGCACGAAACGGAGCTAGAGGGCGCAACTGGAGTGGTTAACACGGTGTTTCATGCAGCGCTAATGTCCCAATGCTTTTATCGAGCTCAAAAACGTGACGTCCCAACGATGCGCTTTGAGGATTTGGATCATGTTGCGGGGTCAGACACAGAGTCTCGTCTGAAGCAAAAACAACCCGCGCTGCTCGAATATATCGAAGCCAACATTGAAAATCCTGCCATGCGCAAAGTGCTTGTCTTGTTGGCTTTAGCAATGGATTGGGTAAGCTGAGCGGGTGATGTGGGGTCACTCTGACCCCATCCGCTTTATGAGATCGCAAACCCGTTGGTGCATAGCAGACTGGGCTTCGGGGGGGGCGACGATTTTGGCGTGTTCGCCAAAACCGAGAACCCATCCGGTAATCCACTCGTATCCTTCGCAGTCGACGGTAATATTGGTGGTCCCGTCGTCATGGAGTTTGATCTTTCCCGCTGGCCAGTTGGAACCGATCCGGGCGGTTGCTAACGCGTCGAGTTCTACTTGAACTGACACTGCATCGGCCGATGGGACGTACAGGCGCTCGCGCCGATAGGTCTCTAGGTCGAAATCCTCCGGTACCTCAAACGGTTTGCCTGTCGTCTCCAAATTGGCCATTCGATCAATACGAAATGTACGAGTATCACCACGTTTGTGGCATCGTCCGACCAGGTACCAAGCACCCGCGTGTTGGACAATGCCGTAGGGATCTACGGATCGAGACTCGGCTTTATGACTGGATGCGGAGACGTAGTCGATCGAGATTCCAACGCGCCGTCGCGCAGCGACGACGCACTCCTTGAGCCGCTTGGCAATCATACGATCAGGCTCGGCAACGACCGTGCCGGTTGCTAGGGTTTCTGCTTCTTTGGCGTCGCGTCCGAGTGCACGAAGCAGTTTTGCCTCTGCAGAGGCCAGTGCATCATCAAACGGTGCGATTCCACTTTGGCGCAAGGTGCGAATCCCAAGCAACAGCGAGCACCCTTCGGCAGGGGTGAGCCGTAGTGGTCTCGTAAGGCGTTGGGCGAGATCAACAAAAACTCGCCCATCCTCAACCGAAACGAGCAGATACTCGCCAGGATCACCATCTGGAGGACCGACTTGTGTGAGCAAATCGAGATCTTTGACGAGAAGCTCGCGGTCTACCGCGAGCATGCTGGCTAAGTCATCTACGTGTACGCCTTCGTAGTGTTTTGCAACATAGGGGACCAAGAACAGCAGTCTGCGCAATTTTTGACCGACGTCCCTCAAACGCTTTTCACCTTATCGGTGGCACCACTTACTTTGGTTTGACCACCAATTTTGATTTGGCTGGCATAGTATTTATGGAGATGCTTGAGTTGGGCCGTAAGGCGCTCTCGCAGCAGAGGACCTTTGCGGACGACAATTCCGCCCTTGGCAGCCAAGATTCGCGAAATCGCGAAATCAAAATTGGTGCAATAGAATCGAATGCGAACACATCCCTCGGGGCCTTGCTCGCGTTGGGCGATGTCACCAAAGTCCTCGTTTGCGACATCTGCGGCCTCGGGGTGGATCTCCAACTCGACAGGCTCCGCTTCGTGGATTGCAAAGGTCCATGGGGACTGGGAGACGTAGGTCCTGACGTCGAAGTCCGTGGGTCTCTCAAAATCGGGAGATTTTGGTTTGGGGGCGATCTTGACTTCGCTCATTCGATCGAGCCGAAACGAGCGTATCCCTTCGCGGAGATGACAATACCCCACGAGTACCCACGAGCCTTGGCGATATGCCAGACCGTAGGGATCGATATCTCGCTGTCGGGTCTCCCCAGTGGATGCAGATTGATACCGTAGAGTGACGCGTTTACGACTGCGAGTTGCTGACTCCAGCTGTGCAAATCGATCGCCAATGGCGCGCGCTCTGGGAGACTTTTCTACCGGGAAGTGGACGAGGACTGGCTCGCGGGATGTTACTGCGCGTCCTGACCAGGGGAACTCTGACGGGGTATCAGGGCGCTCAGGCATATCAAATGCGAGTTTTCGTAAGGTGATATCGACGATTTTGGGCGTGCTTCCCCCTGGGACCGCGCGGGCGACCGAGGCCGCAAGGACTAGGGACGAGATCTCCTCTGTGGTCAGTGTGACCTCTGGGAGCCTATATCGCTTTAGATCGACGACATAGCCGCCTTCCTCGAGGGCATCATCCTCGTCGGGCGCTAGGTATCGGATGGGGACGCCCAGTTCTAGGAGGTCCGCCTTATCACGTTCAAATGCGCGCAGTCCGGCGTCGACGTTTGCGGTTTTGTAGGCGACAAATTGCTCGCGAATCGTGCGGAAGGTTACCGGGGATCGCGCTCGGAGCAACAGCATGACAAGGTCTAGGAGCCGCTTTGAGCGATCTCCGCGGACCGGTGACGCGGGCGCTGGTTTCGACGCCTTGCTGCGTTTTGCATTGGTTGTCCGTGCTTCCATATTTTTTCGTTTGCGCTCGGGTAGCCGGGAACAGCGTAAAACTACCTACACCACCCCATCCGATGGGATTTAGCACATTTTTCTCTTCAGTGAAACGTTGTTTTTGGGTCGCTTTGCCGTCCGGATTGGCAAGCGTATCACAATGGATGTAGGCTCTCAGATGACATGAGTAAGCAGCTATCATTGGTTCCCGCAATCCTGCTTTCTTCCGCGATCCTGGCCGGATTTCTCGTTTCGCCGGGTCATGCTGGCACCAACCGGGTGGCAAAGGGGACATTTGGCTTGGGCATTATTCTGGGCGAGCCGACGGGTGTTTCGGCGAAACTATATCTGAGCGACGATACCGCGGTTGATGCGGCAATTGGTAGTGCATTTGTCGGCAGAGGTCTTCATGTGCACGCTGACTTTTTGTGGCATCCATGGCTGTTGTCGGCCAATGCCCGCAGTTTTGTTCTCCCTGTCTATCTCGGCGTTGGCGGGCGAATCCTGCGCCACAATCGCAGCAACGGCAACCCAGACGATAGCCACTTGGGTGTTCGCGGAGTCGGTGGTGTTGTGTTTGACTTTGTTCATGCCCCGATCGACGTTTTCATTGAGATTGCCGCAGTCTTAGATTTTCGCAGCGGCGCTGGCGATCACGATGGAGCGGCGCTGGACATAAATGGTGGTGCCGGCGTGCGGTACTATTTTTAGAGGGACGGTTTATGGGTTTGTAGGGCAATCTCAAAAATACAAACCCTACAACCCTAACACCGTCCCCCCTAAGCCCTCAGTTCGCAATTCGCTTTGCGATATATCCTTTTTTACTCAGCAGATCGAGTACGCCGCGATCCCCCGGCAGGTGTGCCTGACCGACGACACAAAAGGTCTTGCCGCGCTCGAATAACTTTTCGAGTTTTGGGATCCAGTTGTGGTTTCTGACATACAAAAGCTCTTCGAGCATAGATTTGAATTTGGTGTTGTCGTTCCCCATTCCCCAGACCGTTGCGTTATGAACCATCGATTGAAGTTGCTTGACATCTCCGGTGACGTAAGCGGCAATCATTGCTCTGCTTTCGGATTTCATGTCGTCAAAGCGCTCGATCATTTCCTTTAACATGTTGGTATCAAAATGTTTGTCGAGCAGATCGATTTGGAATCCGAGTTCTTCCAAATAGGAAACAGATGTGCCGCTTTTTTTCGCTTCTTGAATGATCGTTGCGTCCATGCTTGGAGTTTGTGGCAATGCTTTATAAAGCAATGCACTCGCGGCGACAGCTGGTTTCATTTGTTTCATTCCGTTTGCCATGAAATCACCAATGATGTCGGAGAATTTACGCCACAGCACCGGACCAAGCTGTTTCTCGAGAGTCGATCCATCGCTGCGCACCATTTTATCCATTATAGATAGATCGCTCGCGTCCGCTTCCGAACACACATGCTTGGCTGATCCAAGGATGTCCCAGACAAATTTTGGAAACCGTTTTTTTGCATCTACTCCCATGTGTATGGATCCAAGTAGATGGCCGACAATTACGTTGTCCTTGCTGATGGACCACAAAAGCGGCTTTTTGATTTGGACAGCCGACTCTGCGCTTATGTGTCCAGCTGTTTGTCCGGCATCGATGCCAGTCCCGCGTTGTTGCGCAGTCGGAGCTGGAGTAGCAGTACTTGTTTGCGGCGTCTTATTGTCACGAACGGTGTCGGTCTTGCACCCGCCCAAGAGCACAATTGCAACACCAATACATCGAAATGCGCGGAAATAGGGATTGGAGTTCACAAGAACAACGTACCAATAGTTTCGCTTCAGCGCCAGGGCTAGGGGGTGTCCCGATTGACAATGCACCACCAAACAATCCCCTGAAATTCCATGCGTCGTTGCGCCTCGGTTGCGTAGGTCAACTATGTCACCCTCTAGAGATCGCTCGCCGAGGCAATGCGTTGCGACAGCCATGTACAGCGTGTTTTTGTTGTGGCGTTGCGAACCGCCATAGTGACGGCCTTTTTGGCGCCGACGAGGCAGACCAATTTTTTGCCCCTAGTGATTGCAGTATACAGCAGATTTCGTTGCAACATCATGTAGTGCTGAGTGGCCAGGGGGATGACGACGGCGGAGTACTCCGACCCCTGGCTTTTATGAACGCTAACAGCGTAGGCCAGGACGAGATCGTCGAGTTCTTCGCGCTCGTAACGCGCGATTCGTCCGCCTGGAAATTCCACGAGTAGGATCCGTTCCTCTACGTCAATCGAAGACACGACTCCGATGTCTCCGTTGAAGATGGCCTTATCGTAGTCGTTGCGAATTTGCATGACTTTGTCACCCTTGCGATAGGTTCGGTCGCCGCGGCGAAGCTCTTGGGTTGCGGTTCCTTGTGGGGTGAGTCTCTCCTGTAGGGCGATGTTAAGTGCGGTCGTTCCGAGTTCACCGCGGTGCATCGGGCACAGCACTTGAACCTCATGGATCGGATCGAAACCAAATCGTTTGGGGATACGGTCCGCTACGAGCTTCACCATCGTGTCGCGGATAGCAATTGGATCGGTTCTCTCAACAAAGAAAAAGTCGCTGCTAGACGGGTCTGCATCCGGATCGATCTCAGGCAACAATCCTTGGTTAATCCTGTGTGCGTTGATAACAATATTGCTCTCCTGTGCCTGGCGAAAAATTTCTGTTAAACGGATCACCGTAACCGCGCCAGATTCAACCACATCCGAGAGCACTGCGCCGGGGCCGACGGATGGCAGTTGGTCGACATCACCAACCAGGATAAGTTGCGCCTGGGAAGGTATTGCTTTGAGCAAGTGATGGAACAAGGCGATGTCTAGCATCGATACCTCATCAACGATCACGGTATCGACTTCTAGCGGATTTTCATGAGAACGCTGAAAATCGTTGGTTCGAGGTTGGTATTCAAGAAGCCGATGCAACGTCGTCGCAGGCTCACGTGCAGCTTCGGCGAGTCGATTCGCGGCGCGTCCGGTGGGGGCAGCGAGAGCGACTCGCCGGTGGCTATGTTTCAATAGATAGGCAAGTGCTCGAATGATCGTTGTTTTCCCTACACCCGGGCCACCAGTGATGACAACGCACTTGTCCCGAGATCCCGCTTCGATTGCACATCGTTGCTGGTAAGCGAGGTGGTAACCGGCTGCTTGCTCAAAGGTTGCCAAGACTAGGCTCCAATCCCCTTTGATCGCCGCCATTGGCGTCGACAAGAGCGCTGTTAGAAATTGCGCTGCTTCATGCTCGTGTTCCCAGATGGGCTTTAGCGATATACATAGCCCGCGCTCGCCCAGCGACTCTTTGACGACGACACTGGAGGCGACAAGACGTTTGAGCGGGGATGAAAGAAGTGATTCCTCCACGCCGAGTAATGCGGCCGCAGATCGCAATAGCTCCGGCTGCGGAACGTGGACGTGGCCGTCTTCGACGGATGTGCCAAGGATATGGACCAAGCCGGCCTCGAGGCGAGCTGGTGAGGCAGGCGAAAGGCCGAGTTTTTGGGCGATCGCATCAGCAGTGCGAAACCCAACACCTGCAATGTCGATTGCCAGTCGATAGGGGTTTTGACGAATAATACCGACAGCATCGCGACCATAGCGTTTGAGGATCCGGGCGGCGAGGCCGACGTTGACACCATGGCCGCGGAGAAACACCATTGCTTCCTGGGTGACGGCCTGTTCCCCCCACGCAGCGCGAATTTTTTCGACCCGCGAAGATCCAATTCCCTCGACCTCAATCAGACGAGATGGAGTCTGACGAATCACCTCCATGGTGTCATGGCCAAAGTGTGCGACGATACGTTTCGCCAACTCAGGACCGACACCGGGGACCAGTCCGGATCCGAGGTAGCGCTCGATACCAGCCAGGGTTTCGGGCGATCGGGTTTGATAGGACTCGATGCGAAATTGTTTGCCGAACTTGGGGTCGACAACCCACTCCCCCCGGACTTCGAGCGGAGTCCCAATCGCGACGCCAAGCAGTGAGCCAACGATTGTAACCGGGACCGGATTTTTTTCGCGAACCAGTTTGCCTACTGTCCATTGGGTCTCTGTGTTTTGAAACACAACCCGCTCCAGGGTGCCACTCAGCGAAGACTTCGCTGTGGGACCCTGGCCACCAAACAACGGGCTATTTTTGTCCTGGGACAACTATCCGGTAATGCTTAAAAGCGTTTTGATTAAATACGAAATACGAGTCCTTCACGGGCTTCGAGGTATTGGGTTCGTAGAAGCGAAAGTGATTCGTATTCCCCGAAGACTCCTTGACGATCGATTGTTTGACGCGAAAGTTATTCGGGTCGACAACCAAAATCAGGTGCTTGTAACCAGCGCTTGGTTTATTTGGGGTCAATTTTACAGCGAGATCCCCAGCGGTTCCGTACTTTGCACCTTTCTCAAGTTGGGCGCGAAAATCGCGCGACAAATCGCCCTTGCCAAACAAAAACGTCACTGCAACCGGCAGTAGGTCGCTTTTGATGTCCTTCTTAAACACTTGCTTGTTGTCATGCTCCACAATCCAAAGCAAGCTGCCATCCGAAACAAAGCTCTTCTTTACTTTGATTCGCTTTCCTTTGTAGTCCCAACGCATTTTCCCAGGTTTCTTGATCCACAATCGCCCGTCAGAAATAGACCGTTTGTCGATGACCTTATTGGAGTAGGTTTGGCGAAACTTTGCCGTTAGGTGCCGTGTCTTTTTGTAAAACGACTGGACATTCTTAACGACTTGCTTTGCTGTGTATTTCTTTGCTGCGCTTGGGGTCGCGGCTCCCCCATCTGCAACCTTCTTTTTGACCGCCACTTTTTTGACCGCTTCAGTGGGTGGCGGGCTGGGATGCGAATTGAGATCAAAGGGCGGTGCTAGGACCGCAGCTAACCAGGCTGTAATGACTGAAACTATTGTAAGCATAATATCTCCTCACTAGAGAGGACGCTCCGGACTTCGGCGCAATTCATTTCACAAGGGGTTTATCTGGCCCGAGCGTTTTTCGCAACCGGCAGTGGCGTGTGGGTGAATATTTATTGTTTAAATTTATAGAGTTAGGCTGCCGACGATACAATCACTTCGCGTTTATTTGTGCCATCTGGTGGCGTTACAACACCTTCACGCTCCATTTGCTCCACCATTCTCGCGGCGCGATTATATCCTACCCGTAGACGACGCTGAATCATTGAAATCGAAACATGACGCGACTCGGCCACCAGAGCAACCGCGCGATCGTACATCTCATCGACAGGCTCCTCGTTTTTGCTCTCAGCGGTTTCATCCCGTGCCTTGAGAATATCAAGGTTGTATACGGGCTTGCCCTGTTCCTTTAGAAACTCGACAACTCTGTGGAGCTCTTCTTCGCCGACATAGCAACCATGCAGTCGCTTTGGGCTTGCGCCCCTGTCTGAGAACAGCATGTCGCCGGCACCCAACAATGTCTCCGCGCCACCCTGATCGAGAATGGTCCGCGAATCTACCTTAGAAGTGACATGAAATGCAGTACGGGATGGAAAGTTCGCTTTAATGAGTCCGGTAATGACATCGACACTGGGGCGTTGTGTGGCCAAGATAAGGTGAATACCAGCGGCCCGGGCCTTTTGGGCAATTCGGGCCACCGATGTTTCTACCTCTTTCGGAGCACACATCATCAAATCGGCGAATTCGTCGATCACAACGACAATATAAGGCAAACGTCTTGCTGGCTCTTCTTGCGTAGGCTCGGCAGGACCTTCATCGTCGCTTTGTGCCTCGTTGCGAGCGAGTCGGGCTGCAGCGTCGGCCGCGCGTTGCAAACGTTCCGCTTCATGGGCGGCTCGGAGTCGGTCCACTTTTCGATTGTAGTTGAGCAGATCCCTAACCCCCATTCGGGCGAGAAGGTCATAGCGGCGCTCCATTTCATCCACCGCCCACCGCAGGGCGAGGTTTGCCTTTTTGGGATCTGTCACGACCGGCAGCAGTAAGTGGGGGATCCCTTCATAGAGAGATAACTCGAGCATTTTTGGATCGACCATAATGAGCCGTACTTCTTCCGGTGTTGCATTGTAAAGTACGCTGGCAATCATGGAATTGACCGAGACAGACTTTCCAGATCCAGTTGTTCCGGCAACGAGAAGGTGGGGCATTTTCGCAAGATCGACAACGATAGATGCGCCTTCGATATCTTTTCCCAGGGCGAGAGGAAGCTTGTGTTTTGCTTTTTGAAATTCGTCGTGGGCGATAATTTCCTTCAGGTACACTGTTTCGCGAACCCGGTTTGGGACTTCAATACCGACAGCGGCCTTACCGGGGATTGGTGCCACGATGCGTACCCGTAGCGCCTCCAACGACATTGCTAAGTCATCGGAGAGGCTGACGATTTTGTTGATTCTGGTTCCCGGTGCCGGTGCAAATTCGTACATGGTAACGACGGGCCCAGGCCGGATCGCAACTACTTTTCCTTTTACACCGTAGTTGTCTAGTGTCCGCGTGAGTCGCTCGGACAACGCAAGCATTGCGGACTGGTCAATAGACTCTACCCGTTGATCGTCGTACTCCAGTAGGTGGATTGGCGGGAGTTGATAGGTCCCCTCACCCAAGGGGATGAAATCCAGACGCTCGGCATCGACCTGGCGCTCCTTTTTTGCCATTTCGGTTGCATCTACGTGGGTGAATTTGGGAGCAACGATAACCGGTTTTTCTTCTGAGGTAGCGGGTTGTTTGTCTTGGGTTGCCGAGCGCTTGGGTTCGGTATCCGATACCGCTTTTCGTTTGCCTCGAGGCTTGCTTTTGTTTTTCGGTTTTGTTAGCGGAATCACTTTCTCAGGGGTAGCAATCGGTTTTTTACGAGGTTTTCCCTTTTGGGATGTTGCATTCCAGTCGTTGTCCTCGCCTTCGTCCTCTTCGTCCTCCTCGTCCTCCTCGTCCTCTTCGTCCTCCTCGTCCTCCTCGTCCTCCTCGTCCTCCTCTCGTTCAGGGAGCAGAGCACGGATCACCTCACCCGAAAACTCTACCGAACGGCGATATCCGACGACGACAAAGGACCACGCTGCGGTGGCTAGATTACGAAGAGTGGGAAACAACTGTCGCAGCCGCAGCGATGTCGCCACGACGCCTGCAATGACCAAACCCATGATTGCAACAAGAGTTGCACCGGCTGTAGAAATCACCGCGCGCAGTACTTCGGCGATCATTTCTCCAACACCGCCGCCGGCATGGTGTCCCGCCACTTGGTAATCAGTAAAGAGCAGATGAAGCAGTGTCACGAGTGACGCGAGCCCAATAGCAATGCCGGCCAGTTCGTTGGAAACGCCAAGCCGCTCACGGTCAGACAGCAAGCGAAACGCAAAAATTGCCATCGCTACAGCAAACAAGTAACTGCAGATTCCAACCAGACCATACGCTGCGTTGGCGACCCAGTTACCGAAGGGCCCCATAATGGTCCCTGTACCCAGCTGCAAGGACAGCAGGGACACGAAAAGAAAGATCGCCCCCCCAAGCAAAAAAATACCTGAGATTTCACGGGCTCGGGTTCGCTCCTGCCTCAGTCCTGCTCCTTGAGACCTTGCATAAGTAGCTGATAATTTTCTATTTGTGGGCATGCTCTCCAGTTATTCGTACAACGGGCCGAGCTAGCTATCGTACATCAACCTACATAGTCGAATCAAAAGTTTGGCTACTTTTAAACCTTAACGATTGCGGATACCTTCTGCGAATGGGACGAATATTAATTACTGTTCTAATGGTCAGTGTAGTAGCTGCCTGTGGGGTAAAAAAGGAAACGCATCAAGCGACGCTGGATGCCTTGGCCCGATGTCGAGCGCAGCTTTCTGAAGAAGCGAGAAGGAAGGGCACTTTGGAGGCAGATCTGCAGGCGGCAAAGGCCGACAGCGAACGGACAGATGCTGAGCGACTCAAACTGTCAAGGAATATGAAAGCGACCGAGGCGGAGCTCGCGGCGCTGCGAAAACAGCGTGATTCTGCCCAGAAGAGGCTCAAGGCCTATCAAGACTTAAACAACCGGTTTCGTTCATTGATCGATACCGGGCGTTTGCAGGTAGAGTTTCGCAATGGCCAGATGGTATTGAAGCTCCCAGCCGGCGTGTTGTTCGCTAGTGGCAGGGCGAATATTAGCAGAACCGGGATCGAAGCATTAACTGAGATTTTGAATATCTTGCTTCCGTTTCAAGACCGTCGATTTATGATTGCCGGCCATACCGACAATGTTAAAATCCGCGGTCGCCGTTTTGCCAGTAACTGGCACCTATCAACGGCGCGCGCGGTCAGCATTGTGCGATTTATGATTCAGGCAGGTTTCTCACCTAAAAACCTGTCTGCAGCGGGATTTGGCGAATACGATCCGGTCGCTACAAACGAGACCCCCGAGGGGCGTCAGCAAAACCGGCGTATCGAGATTATTCTTGTTCCAGATTTGTCGGAGTTACCGAATTTAACAGCTGATCCTTCCTAGGTGACTGGTGTTAAACATCCTCCGGCTGCAAATCCGCCATGTACATCGCTAACACGCCACAAGATGTAGCCCCGTATTTCAATACGCGTCTACATATTGTGCGCGTTATCAACGCACCTGGCGAATTTTCGCTTCGAAGTCTGTTTAACACCAGCCACCTAGAGCACCGACCGGTTTGAATTTCCTATCAAATGCGGTGTTTGGTGGGCATTTTGGGTGCGTGAGGAGCGAGCACCGCGACAATACTGAAGTATTGGTAGGAGCGCAGCGACCGAGCCCAGGCAAAAGGCGCCAAAATAGCGGGTTTGGGGGGAATTCAAACCGATTGGTGTTTTAATGGCCTTGGTCGAGGTTCAAGGTAGATGATTGGCTGATATCTGATGACAACTCAACCTCGAACACAAGCGACGCTACTTGAGCGACTGCTCCAGATATTTACTGAGGTTAAGCCGGGTGAGGGGCTCTCTGCAGTTCTGCTTACCTTCAATGTCTTCGCGCTGCTTACAAGTTACTATATCATTAAGCCGGTTCGCGATGCGTTAATAAATGCGATGGAACCCGTCCGTCTTATCGACGTTAGCGTCTTCGGGCACACGTTTGATATCGTGATTGACGGACCCGAGGTCAAGTCCTATATGGGCGGCATCATCGCGATTGCATTGCTTGTTGCTGTTCCTGCCTATTCGCGACTGGCTTCCAAACAGGCACGCAATCGTCTGGTCGTCGGTGTAACCTTGTTCTTCGCCAGCAACCTAGTTCTGTTTGCTGTCGGCACTCGTATGCCCGGTAGTAGTATGTGGCTACCTCCGTTATTTTATTTGTGGGCTGGTATTTTCAACATGATGGTCGTTGCGCAGTTTTGGGCGTTTGCCAACGATATCTACACCGAGCCGCAAGGAAAGCGATTGTTTGCACTAATAGGTATCGGCGCTTCAGCGGGAGCAACCTTTGGAGGTGCCTTGGCAAAATGGTTGCCGATTCGCCCACAAGCTGCGTTGGAAGGTGGCTGCAGTGCAGTCACCCAGTACGTGGGCTATCTCAGTACATTCCATTTGATGATCCTCGCCGGTGGTTTGTTGTGTATTTGCGCCTTTCTCACGCAACTTGTCCATAGGCGGGAGACACGATCAAAAACATCCAAGGGAGAAATACCCGATCCAAAAATAGGAGGAAAGGAGCTATCCCCAATTACAGGCAAGTCCGAAGGGGCCTTCACAATGGTTTTCCGCCATCGCTACCTTCTGCTATTAGCTGGATTCTCGTTGATCTTCACTCTGGTGAATACCAACGGCGAGTATATGATCAGCAAGCTGGTCAAAAAGTTCGTGTTTGAAAGTGTTGGGCAATGTTCGTTTGCAAGTAGTGCGATCAAAAGTTCGTTTATCGACGGGATGTTTACGAGTTGGTATGGCGACTTTTACTTTTGGGTAAACCTTGTCGGAGTTTTGGTGCAGAGTCTCGCCGTATCACGTTTTGTCAAATGGGGTGGGCTCGCATTTACGTTCTTTATTCTCCCAGTTATTGCCACTTTGGGGGCAATGTCTTTGCTCCTGTTTCCATTCCTTGGGGTGCTTAGGCCCGCAAAGATTACTGAGAATGCCACCGACTATTCGGTCAACAATACGGTTCGTAACATGCTATGGCTGCCGACAACGCGGGCGATGAAGTACAAGGCAAAGCAGGCAGTAGACACGTTTTTCGTTCGCATGGGAGATGTATCGTCGGCGTTAGTCGTCGTTTTTATCACCCAAGTGATCGGTTTTAGCCCATCTGCAACAGATCCGGCGATTCATAGTCTTGTTAGACTGTTTGCCGGGATTAACGTCGCTCTTATCGGCGTGTGGATCTGGATCGCCGTGCAAATCATCCGAGAAAATCGGAAACTCAAGCGACAACGAGAGCTCGAACAGGACAAAATATGATGCATCACGAAATTTCTTTACAGTCACACTAAGAATTATATTGGATGATGTGATGAGTATGCCCTTCGATGATAATGATGATAAGAATGAATACCGCAAGCACTCTGTATCCAGGCGGTACATTGGTGAAAGCATCATTGGCCCCGCAGGGGATTCGAATTCAATCATCCTACTGCGCACCAAGAGCAATTATAGGCGACGCCCGAGCAGCGAATACGACAGGAGGGATTATAGAATATGCACATCCGGAACAACGATCTCATTGGTATCATCGCAATATTCGTTTTACTGATAGGTGCTCCTAACTGGGGTATTGCCCAGACTGCAAACCCGGCAGAAACAGCGACGCCAGATGAGCCCCCAATGAAGTCGGTAGAGTCAGAGAAGCCCGCCTCGAGCCCCGCGGAGCTGGTGCCACCAGTCGACGTAGCCGCCCACTTCAAGACAAAAAAACGAGCTCGTTGGGGAGTTTTGTTGCGCGGTCGCTATATGTTTATCCCAAGGAAAGTTTTTGAATTATTTGCAAGTAGAGTTTCGTCTGGATTGCATCAGCCCGCGATTGGTTTGGAGGTTGTGAGGCGCACTCGTAATTTTGACATCGCATTTGGCCTTGAGTATGCAAGATTGGAACTGAAGGACGGAATTTGGATCGAAGACGGCGATTCAATTCCCGAGAATGTTGTCGACTTTGTCGAGTACGATAACTTTGCATGGCTTGCCGCTGAGGTGAATCTTATTTGGCATTACAAACTGAATAAGCGAGTGGCCTTGCGCTACGGAATTGGTGCTGGCTTGGGGCTTCGCCTTGGTGCGGTGCTGCGGACAGACTACGAATGTACAGGTACGACTGTTGATACCTGCTCTCAGCAACCTGATGCAGAGGAAGTGCGATCAAGAAACGTAGGGATCCCGCCAGTATTCCCCGTCATCAATGTTCTTGGCGGGTTCCAGTTTTGGCCCAGCGACAAAATCGCAATCAACATTGAAGCGGGTTTGCACTCAGCGCTCTATTCTGGGATTTCGGCCGGCTACTTTTTCTAGACCGCTCACCGGTTGACCTGATCCTATCTGAATCCTTCTCTCGGCCGATCGGAGTCAGTCACGAAAATCAGTTCAAACTGTGAAAGAACAACTAGCCCGCATTTCTCACAAGCTTTCTGCTACGAGCGCCAATTGCACGCAACCTCTCGGTGTACTCGCACTCTGCTCCTCACCGTATGTCAATACGCCTCCGGTGCTCGTTGCTATGTGCACCGAGATTTTACGCACACTTGTCGCTCTCGCGACGAAATCTTGTGAGAAATGCGGGCTAGAGAACGTCTACTGAGGCTTGCCAGGACCTGGATCTTCGTCCAATTCGGCTCGCATTTGATGTGGGGCCTCGGCTGGCGGATGCGTTTTGTTTGCCTCGTTTACACCTGCCTCGACGCCGCGTTTTACGCGTTCGAGAATGGGCGCGCTCTTTTCTTTGACGCCCTTGACCATATTTTGTGTTTCTTCACTCGCCCAGATTTTGGCGAAATGGCCAAAGAGGGTTCGGTCACCAAATTGGATGGTTGTTCCGACGTAAACAAGAGTCCCCAGTACAACAACGGTTACGAGCGTCCTCATAATTCGCATCGCTGCCCAATGTAGCGCGCTTCTATCCTCAGCGCCAGTTCACAAACGGCTCACCGGTTGAAATGGTCCTATCCGACGCAGGGATCTTGGTCGAGCGGAAGGCGCGAACGAGGCGCATAGCCCTAAGCCAGCTTGTGCCGTCGACAACTTAGAGCCAAAACAGCGACTTAGAGATGTTTTGGTTAGGAGTGGCTCTACGCAACGAGAGAGCAACGCTCCGATCGGCCGAGAAAACAAGTCAGATAGGATCAGATCAATCGGTGGGCGGTCTAGTTTTGCGGTGCTCATGCGAGCTCAAATTCCTTGCAAAACGATACTGCCCGGGGCTGTTGCCCCGCGATGGGGGTATCGAAAGGCCAACGGCGTTGTTCCTGGTTAGGCCAGCCGTTGCCGCAAGCTTTAGTATTTGCATGAAAAAACAGGCAGTGATGGCATGCGCTGCGCAGACTATATTGGTGGACTTCCCTTAACAGGGTTTTATCTAGGGGGAACTGCATGTTTAAACCCGAGCCCTATCTCTTGTTTGTTTTCAGGAGTGCCGAACGATTCACTATTCTTCCCGTTTGATGATAACGAATTCGACCCTGCGGTTTTTCGCATAGGCGACTTCGGTTTTTCGAAGATCTTTGGGTTGCCGCTCACCGTAGCCCTGTGATTGCAGGCGCTTTGGATCGATCCCCTTGTCAACGAGGTATTGCTTAACGGACGCCGCACGCGCGTCTGAAAGCTTAAGATTGTAACTATCCGACCCTCGTTCGTCCGTGTGACCTTGGATTTCCACCAGGAGGATATCTGTGTTGCCCTTCAATGTGGCGGCAATGGCGTCAAGAATGCCGAAAGACTTTCGTTTGATAGTCGCTTTGTTGTAGTCAAAGTAGATTTTGTCGAGGATGTCAATACTCGTGTCAGTGACCAGGACTCGCCCCTCGTCTGGGCAGCCATCATCATCGTCTTTCCCGTTCCAGGTCTCTTTTACCTTTTTCGGATCAAAGCCGTCCTCGCCGGGACACTTGTCGTCTACATCCAAAATGTTGTCCTTGTCGTTGTCCGTATCGGGGCATCCGTCCTTATCCTCAAATTTGTCTACATCTTCTGCTTCGTTTGGACATAGATCGTCTACGTCGAGGATTCCGTCACCGTCGTTGTCAGGATCTGGGCACCCATCGTCGTCCTCAAATTTGTCGATATCTTCGGGTTCGTCGGGGCATTTATCGACATTGTCTAAGATGCCATCGCCATCGCGATCGTTCTTTGTTCCTTCTGGGCATCCGTCGTCGTCGTCGATTCCATTTTTGTTCTCAGGAACGTTGGGGCACTCATCGTCACGGTCTTTGATCCCGTCGCCGTCATTGTCGTGATCAGGGCAGCCGTCATCGTCTTGAAATCCATCACGATCTTCCGGGTCGTCGGGGCATTTGTCGACCTCGTCTTTGATCCCATCGCGGTCGCGGTCACCGGCATCTGGTTCGAGGACAATGCCAATAAACGCACGAAAATCGGGGTTGCCACCTTCATCGGGAATCAGTCCAGCACCGCCTCCAAGGCTGAAGTAGGAGTTCTCTGCCATATAGACTTTGATCCCAGCGAGGGCCTCTAAGGGGGTATAATTGGTGCTGTCTAGGGGGATCGCGCCAATCACCTCAGCAACGACTCCAAATCGCTCTGAGAATGAATAGGATGCGCCGATTCCAAGTGGAATCGTGGTCTTCGCTTCAATGATCTCTCCCGTCGAGGCAGGAATAGGCGACAGTTCTGGTTTCGGTATGTCGCTAAACTGATGGTCGCCGGTTCGGAATCGAATCCCACCGTTAACAGAGAGTTTAAATTGGCCAAGCTCTCCGAACTCTTTATCTAATACGGCCGTGATCTGCGGGGTCATCTTGTCTTCCCCAAGCCAGTTGTCCTCTTTGGAAGCAGTTGGCAGATACAGTGAGCCAATCACAGCGAGCCCAATTCCGGGGCCTTTTGACGAATCTAGCAAGCGGGCTTTGAGATGCACGCCAATATCGCCAAGCCCCTGGGCATCAAAGCGAAAGTTCTCGTCATCATTGGGGTCGGCTGGGGTTCCGCCGTCGTTATCTGGATCCCGGTCTCCCGACATGATTGGGACGGGAATCGAAGCGCCAAACTCAAGCCCAATAAAGGGAAGGTCGAGGCCAATTGCTCCGACAAGGGTGGGTGTGATGATGTTTGTAACCTGATATTCAATGTCTCCGTCCTTGAACGTTAGGAGGTTTCGACCCCAATTGGTAATTAGGCCAAAGGACGTTTCTTTGGTTCCAAGCGTTTGGGACGAATTGACGGTGATATATCCGCGCGAGTCCATTGCCGGTCGAAACGCGCTGAGGTCAATGTTGCCGCCAAAGTTTCCATCGGCATGGGCGACAAGGGGTAGAACGATACAAAAACAGGCAGCGATAATCGCTTTGGAACGTAGCACGGTCATATCTCCGAGAGGTGGTTCAATGCGAAACGGCGCCCAATAGCACCGTACTGCGATATTCTACCTGCCCAATTACTACAACTCGCAATGCGGGGTCAAAGAATCTGGAATAGTCCGGCTTTGCCCTGATCCTATCTGGCTGTTTATTGGGGGCGGATCTCGTTGCTCGCTCGTGGCGTAGACCATTATATGCCCCGCTCGCGCCTTGCTCCTACACTCAATCTCCTGGCGCCAGATGAGAATCATTTCAAGCCGGAAGCGGTCTACTCGATGGTTACGCCGTTGTTTAGACAAATTTGGCGCGCCATTCCCTTTCTGTGACTTCCATTCAGGCTGCGAATGTGGCGTTTCGCGCGGAGTGTATTTTTTAGGTTACATGCAGCGATGGTGCAAACCATTGCAGCCTCTTGATTGCCTCGACTCTTGCGTAGAGCTTGTTCGCAGAGCCGTAGTGCTTTGCCAAACTGAGATTTTTTGGCTGCCGACTTTGACTCAGAGATCAGTTCTCCCACGGAGGGCTCTTGCGGTGGTGGATCGACTTTTGGTGGATCGACTTTTGGTGGATCGACTTTCGGCGGGGGCTTACACTGTGCCTCATATCGCGCGGCAGCTTCGCCGGCCTCCACCCAAAGTTTTCGCGCCTGGATTCCAAGGCGTTTTAAGTCCGCGCATTTCCCCAAATTTGCTAATCGCCGCGCTCGTTCGGTCGTCGCGGTGGTGTATTCACGCTGCAATCGGTCGTGAGTCTGCCGGGCCCTTGTGTAGTAGACCGAAGGGCTGGCAATCTTCTTAAAACTGCTGGCTACGACGGAATAGTCTCGGTTGGCGGCAGAACGTTGAAGTCGACGATAAAATATTTCGTTCGCGACTTCTTGTTTCGCCTGGCGGTGGATTTTTTTCGCTTCGGCGTTGCTCGGCTGTTTTTGTAGTGTTCGATTTGCCAGATCTGCTGCTTGTTTCCAGCGCTGACCTTTGATTGCTGTTCGCGCTTGGGCCAACCAATCGGGGTCTTCTGGTGCGGGGGCCGCGTCTACTTTTTCCTTTTCGACGATTCCGGCATCCTCGACGGAGATCGCCACTTGTTGTTGATTTTGAGTCTGTTGCGTTGACGCGGCGTCAACGGTTGCAGGCGCTGGATGATCAATCCTAGGGGGATTGGTTGGCGACAGCTCGACGTGACCCTGTTGGTTGTTTTGATATACAAAC
This sequence comes from Kofleriaceae bacterium, assembly GCA_965223575.1. Taxonomy (GTDB): domain Bacteria; phylum Myxococcota_A; class Polyangia; order Haliangiales; family Haliangiaceae; genus CBDCWZ01. Next base: position 4,907 of record CBDCWZ010000046.1, on the reverse strand, counting down.
GCGCCGATCGCAGCAACGACAGCGAGGAACGCTAGGATGCCGACGATCAGTCCCTTGCCGTTACCGGTTGGTGGCAGATCGTATACTTGCGCGTCTCGGCTGAAGACGAAGTCCTCATCTGCTGCGACAAAACGCATCCGGACGTGGCCGAGGTCGATCAAATCTCCGCGTCGCAGGTCAACCTTGCCGTAGTCTTCACCGTTGACGCGTACACCGTTGGAAGAGTGCAGGTCGATAATCGCGTAGCCATCACCTTCCTGGACAATTTTTGCGTGATTGCGAGATATCGACTTGTGGTCAATAACGATATCGTTCTCGCTGGTTCGGCCAATTACCGTCGTTGGATTCGTGAGCTCAAACTCTGTGCCAGCAGACTTAGCGGATACCATGACAACGCGCGCGCGGGCCGTCGTTTCGGTCTGCTTCGGGGCGGTGCCGGTTGGTATGCTCGTTGCGGCGGGGTTTGGGAGAGCACCATTGTCATTGGTTGTAGGAGCGGTGGCCTCTGTTAAGGTTTGGCTCGTTGGATCGCTGACCGCGGGCAAGGGTTTTGTTTGTTGAAGTTTTCCCGAGCCTCTGCCGGCGGTGGCAGCTTCTCCATCGGCCCTAAGCTCGATCAAGTAGTCACCGATTTGGACGCGATCCGTCGCAGTTAGGGGGCAGCGCCCTTCGATTCGAGCTCCATTGACCCGAACCCCGTTGTAGCTATCTAGATCTTCAATGTTAACGGTACCGTTGTTTCGCAGAATACGGGCGTGGCGGCGCGAAACGTTCCGCTCCGTCAGCCGGATCGTGTTGCCTTCTTTCCGACCAATGGTTATTTCTTCGCGAATCAGGGGAACGACTGTGGTTTTCCCCTCATCATCCTGAATCACGAGCTTGTTCATGACTTAAGGGAGCCCGTACCTAGTTGCACGTACGACGACACATCTGATCAAGGCTATCATATTTCGGGTTTAATGGGTCTATCACATCGGTTGCCTCATCCAATAGCCAAGCTTAACTTGCCAAAGGGCGAACCACCATACGCATTGACAAAGAGCTGCATTCCACCGTAACTATCTAGATAATCGTTAGAAATTTCAAATAATTAGGACTGCTATCGAGACAATAGAAAACAACAGTGAGCGAGCCTCGTTGGTATTGCTCGTCGCCATCAGACAGAAGAGGATTTACCTATTTAGGATTAGCAAGGGGGTCGGGTTGATAGGCAACCCACCCGGCCCTACATCAAGACGAATCTCGATGTAGGTTCTGCTGCTACTACTGGCGATTGTCTGACCGGCTCGAACCCGTTTGCCTGCCTCGACTTGGAGCGCGTTGAGATTGCCAAGAATCGAATAGTAGCCCTCGTGATGAGTTACAACTGCCTGCCCTAGATTATGCATTTGCCCCGCGTATCGAATTTGCCCATCAGCTACGGCGCGGACGTATCCCTTTGGCTGTGTTTGAAGCGTGATGCCATGGCGAACGAGCCAGGCTCCTGTTTTTGCGTCCCTGTAGCGTCCAAACCCCTCAAGTAGTGTTCCCGTTGTCGGTGCAACAAGTGATTTGGGTTGCATCGGCGGTTTGCGCGCGATTGAGACCCGGCTCGCCGTGTAGATTTGGCTCGAGTGCTTTACGTGCTCGAGCTCCTTTGCCAACGCGTCGAGTTCGTGGAGGTCTCGAAGGATCAGTTCGCGGAGAAACTGCTCCTTGCGGGAGCGGTTGATCCGCAACCGATCCCTTTCCCACACCCTGGCTTCACCTTCCCGGAAGATTTTGTAGGCTTCCCGCACGTGTTTTCGAAGCGCAGACCGTCGCTCGCCATGTTTGGTCTGAATGATGTCTTGGGTTTTTGCAAGCGTACGAATCCTCGCATCAAGGGTCTTTATCGGCTCTGGTTTTGCGTTGATAGTCGTTGGAAAAGACAACGCCGCAAATACCGCGAGTCCGACTAGGCCACCGCAAGTTTCACTCGACCGAATCTGGCTGGTTCTCGCCACCGATCGGGTCGTTGCTCGTCGGTTACGTAGGGCCACTATGCGCCCTCCTCGCGCCTTCCGCTCGGCGGAGATCCCTGCGCCGGATTCAATCGCTTGAAACTTGCGGCGGTCTAGTGCAACTCTCGTAAGAGACCTTGTTGAGTCAGAGCGTTTTTGCGCGCTACCACTTGTGCTATGCGCTTGTCGAAATATTGCCATTGCTTTTATGAGAACGAGTACCGCGAATTGCGAGCAAACTAGCAACAAATCCGATGCCAGCGCTCAACGCCAACAATGCAACAATGTGCAGCGACGGTAGGAAGCAAAGCGAAATCGTGTGGGTTTGATTGAGCCAGGAGGACGTGACGAGGGAAAAGATCGCAAATAGACCCCACGAGACCAAAATGGCACCACTTCCAGCCAGCAATCCAAGGACCACGCCTTCAATCGCGATTGGCAATCGAACAAATAGACTCGATGCTCCTAAAAGCTGCATGACACTTCGTTCTTGGCTGCGGGTGTCGTTGTAGAAGCGCATGGTAATCGTGGCGGTGTACAGTGCAATGAGAGTAAATGCCGCCAAGATCAATCCTCGTAGTTGCGCCAGAATTTGCAGCAAGTTGTTTTTTCGCTTTGGATCTTCAACGAAAGCAATCTCTTCTACCGCGGACGCCCTTCGCAATTTCTCAACAATAGGATGGGCTTCCGCGGCCTTTTGGAGGCCCGCGTCAAATTCGATCTCAACCGATGCTGGAAGCATCTCGCTTCCCACAGTTGCAAACACGTCTGCGCGTTTCCCTAACAGTTTTGTTATATGCTCAGCGGCAGCCGCCTGGGAAATATGGGTGACCGTTCGTACCCCGGGGAGCCGTTCCAAGGTTTGGGCGATTTCTTCACCGGCAGCGACCGATGTACCCTCCTGCAAATAGACGATCATGTGGGTCTTATTGCGCCAAGTATTTGAAATTCTGTCAGCGTTGTGGGACCCCAGTTGGACCAATACCACTAGCAGCAACGTGCCAGCAATCACGCCACTGACGATGGCTGCAGACACAGGTCTTGCAGTGAGCTGGCGAAAGGTCCGAGTGGCGACGATTTTAATGCTATTGCCCCGCAATCAGAACTCCTTATTCTCCAGCCGCGATCGGAAATGGTACAACGTTGGGCCTCTTAGATGGTCGAGCTGCAAAATGAGGGGGACTCTGTTGGCGACGCAGTTGTCCTGATGCAAGATGAAACACATCGTATCGGTGTCGCAGGCATAGTGACACAAGCCGTGGATCGTTGGTTGTAACGACCCCAGCCCCACCACTAGCTACACATTGCGCTAATAGGCCACCCACTTGACGTACTCCAACCGAATCGAGATGCGCAGTTGGCTCGTCCAGGGTGACAAGCCATGGTTCGTGGACGAAGGCTCGCGCCAGTGCGATTCTCTGTTTTTCGCCAACAGATAACCTGTCTGTTCGTTGGTCCGCGCGCGAGGCTAAGTTTAGTGCCCCGAGGAGCTCGGCTGCACGCGCCAGTGCCTCGCGCGGATGTGTGCCACCAATCTCCAGCGGCAACGCAACGTTGGCCAAAGCGGTCCAATCGTCAACCAGTTTTAGATCTTGCGGGACAATGCCGATCTTGCGGCGCATGAGAGTCACTGAAGACCGGCGCAGTTTTGCAATATCGCGGCCGAAGATCTCGATAGTGCCCGAATCCGCAAAGGTCATTGCTGTCAACAGATTGATGAGCGTGGTCTTCCCAGCGCCGGTCTCGCCAACGACGACGGCAACAGATTGAGGCGATACCTTCAGATCTACCCCATCCAGTAACGCAGCTTGGTCGCCGGCTCCAAGTCGCTTGTGCACCTCTTTGAGCTCGATCATAGATCATGACTACGCCGTGGCGTTGCTGTGGGCAACAATTCGGCTAGTTATATAGGTGTTAGGGGATGACAAAAACCGGTTCCAATGAGTCCGGGAGGGACGGGTGGTGATTTTGCAGGTTACTTCTTAATCGCTGGAGGTCTTTACTAGCATGGACCTTCAATTGTCTCTGCTCCCACGGTGGGCGCTCTCATGTACCGGCGTTTGGCATGCCAGCAGCGCACCGAAAGGACGGGTCGTGGCGTCCCGCCCTGGCTGGAGGAACATAATGTTAACTACTTGGAGGCAGGCAGAGGCGAGGAGCCGGTACGTGCGCAGGCACCACAGCCGACAACGCAGTATTGCGTTGACTCACGACCAATGTAAGCATGTTTAGTAACAGACCAATCCGTTGCCAACAGGAGGTAGGCCGATATCAATTGGTTTCTCGGTGAGCTCTGTCCCGTCCGCTTTGTATACACGAATTGCCTTTGAGGCTGAGTCGGCAACAACAAAGTGACCCGTGGGACACACTGCAACATCCAGGGGTTGCACGTCGCTTGGAAGGAGAGAATCCAAAGTGTCGTCCGTTTTCGATAGTAGATCTGCAAGTGGAAAGTCCTTGGCGACGGCGATAAGGGCCCGATCCCCATTTGTGAAGGCAATAGCGCTCGCATAACCGTTTAGATCGTCTTTCTCCACCCAGCAGCCCTTTGATTTTGCCTGGTTTCCGACAGAGATTCTTTCTATACATCCTTTAGCGGGAAAGGCGGAAAAATCGACAGTGGGCACTAAGAGATCTCCGCCCAAAGGCCCGTCGATGGGAGAGCGGACCACAAAACCAAAGGGATTTTTTTGGGTGAGATCGAAAATCTCCTGAGCTTCATGAGAGTCTACATTGATAACAACGACTTTTCCGACTTGATCCGCTACTTTGAACATCGTTGTATCGTCGAGTACACCGCAGGTCACATAAGCCTTATCGTCAATAATTTGTACGGACGTGCAGTTTGGGACTCCATCGTCATCGAGGAAAGATAAATCGATGTTCTTTGCCGTCGCACCGTCTAGGTCGGTCGTATCGAGGATT
>CBDCWZ010000045.1:0-23317 GCA_965223575.1 Kofleriaceae bacterium | reverse complement strand
GATCGCTAGGACAAAAAAGAATGGCCCCATGCGGATATGCACCCAATTTCCACCGTGTTCGGCAAGATTGTCGATCGTTTGCTCGCTTATCCAAGGCCATCCTGCGTTTTCTAGCGCTGCACCACAGCAAGCAGACATTCCAACCAGCCAAACCGGATCGCCTGCAGCTGTTGAGAAGAACTGACTCCCTGGGGCGATGCGTAGAGTGATTTTGTCGTCGATGACGCTATCGTTGTCGTCATCCAGTTCATGGTCTGATATGCCCGCGTCGAGGTCGATCAACGGATTGGGGTCGGTCGAACATCCTGCATGCAGACTCGATAGAGCGAGAATGAGATATACGGCTGAGTTTTTGATTCGAAGAACATATCACTATTCATCACTGTTGTTTTTGATCGTAGGCCTAGTGTGCACTGGCGGCATAGCGAAACGTTTGTACCTCTCATGATAGAGAGAATAATGCTGTGTAAATTCAGTCAGTTAAGACGGGGGCATTGGTTCTGGGCTAAGGTGTTATTGGCCGCTATGGGTTCCTCTCATGATCCGACAGCCGTTCTGTGTTTTTCCTTCGCTTGCTTGAAACGTGCCACATGTAGTTTTTGCTGGGTTGTTCTCATCCTGAATCATGTTGGGTGGCAAAAGAACGTTGGCGTAAAGCTGCAACATGAATCGCGCTACAACCCAACTTAGGATGGGGGTAGCGGCACAACTGACTGCCCCAGAACGTGCCAACGACCAGACATGTGGTACAACTAAGGGATTATGTTTATGCGTCAGGTCGCGACGCTGGCTTGGAAGGACTTGCGGGTCGAGTTCCGGAGTCGCGAGATCCTCTATACGATGATCTTTTTTGCGGTAACCGTTGTACTGATCTTTTCTTTCGCGTTTATTCACGGTGATGGTCCTGCTTCGGACGTCGTCCCCGGAATTTTGTGGGCTGCCATCGCGTTTACGGGAACCATGGGGCTCTCGCGGGCCTTCGATCGAGAGCGCGATGGGGACACGATGCGGGGACTGCTCTTGTCACCCGCTCCGCGGACAGCGATATTTCTTGGTAAAGCGATTAGTATTGTTGCGTTTTTGTTGATCGTTGAGGCGGTTTTGGTCCCGCTGATTGGGATTTTGTTCGATACAGGTGGATCGGGGATCGCCCTATTTTACGAGCCGTTGGCGCTCCTTTTGCTGCTCGTCCTTGGGACGGCTGGATTTGCAATTGTTGGATGTGTATTTTCTGCCATGCTGCTGCGAACACGGTCTCGTGACGTGCTGTTGCCGGTTGTCTTGTATCCGATCTTGATCCCGCTATTTGTCGCCGGAACAAGGGGCACTGCAGCACTGCTCCAAACTCCCGGGGTCGAGGTGATTCCTGATCTTGCGAGTGCATATTTTTGGATTCGCTTCCTTTTGGTCTACGATGCGATGTTCGTGGTCGTTTCTTTGTGGATATTTGAGTCCCTGGTGATCGAATGAGCAAAATACTAATTCCTATTGCCGCCGCGGTGAGCGCAGCGCTGTTTGCGATTGTGCTGTATCTCATCTTTTACGTGACGCCGTTGCAACCCGCCCCGAGTTTGCTGTTTAACCAAAAGATTTTTTATTTTCATGTACCGACGGCGTTTGTTCTATTTACGTCGGTATTTGTTTGTGGCATTGCCTCTATTTTGTATCTTGTCCGGCGGAAACCGAGCGATGATGATTTGGCGCAAGCTGCTGGGTCGCTGGCGGTCCTCTTTGGCGCCGCAATGTTGGTTACCGGATCGATTTGGGCGCGTGCTTCGTGGGGGAAGTGGTGGCTCTGGGACGACCCCAGACTGGTCACATCGTTTCTCCTATGCCTGGTGATGGTGGGCTACGTGATTGTACGAGAGTATGGCGGGGTGGGATTTCGCCGCTTGGCGGCCGGACTGGCGATTTTCGCAATGGTAGATGTCCCGCTAGTCTATTTTAGTGTGAAGTTCAAGGAGGCTCCGCAACATCCGCAAACGACCGTTGTAACCAGCCTAGGACCGTCGATGCGACTCACATTTTGGCTGTGCGTGTTGGCGTTTATGTTGTTGTATTTAGTTTTGTTAACGACCCGGAGGCGGCAGGCGCGGATGCGTCGCCGCCTGTATGAAATTAGTGAGCGCGGATTGGATGCGGGGTTGTCGTTATGACACGTCAAAAGGGGGAGAATGTGAGGTTACCAGTGCGAGTTGGCATCGCGATGGGAGCATTGGTCGTCGGGCTCGTCGCATTGGATGCGGCGGTTTGCGTTCGCCGCAGGTGGGGACGAGCAAGGATTCAAATTGCTCCGGCCGGAGAGAAGGCGGCGCCGGCGGGCAAGGCAAGCGAACCGGCGGCAGGTATTATTGCTCCACCCCCCTCATCGGCTCGCGCCAAGGTCAAGAGAATCCCCGGCCGGAATACACTACCTAAACTTCGTTTATCAAAGGAGTGTAATGAACAACCCATTAAGTCCAGAATGTGTTCGTGGGGACGAAAAAGTGACCGCGCGTCCCAAAGAGGCTGTGCAACCCAACGTTGCCGCGTTTGCTCGACTGGAACAGCTTGGCGCATCGAGGCAGAAGTGCGAGATCGATCTGCTCAAAGATGTCGCATGGCGCCAGAAGCTTACCAACCAGCTTCGTGAGATCGTTGGCGTGCGGGCCAGACCGATCGAATCGAGCGTTTATGTCAGTCCGATCCGCGAGGCTTGTACGGAAGCGATGCGTCACGATCTGGCCTGGCGGTCTCAGATTCGGACAAAGCATCTACTTCCCCAGGTCCGGGCTGAGATTCGCGCTGAGTTGCGCCCAGACGTTCACGCTGAGGATACGGCTTTGATTCTCAAGAATCGACGTCACGTTGTCATGGCCTATGCAGCATTGTGGATCATTGTGGTTATTTTCGTCGTCGCTCTGTGGATCCGCCAGCGGAACCTGTTCCGTGAGATCGGCGAACTGGAGACGCAGCTCGCGCGCGCGATTGCCGAAGACGCGAAGCCGTAGTAGGGGGGCCAATGACCGCCGCCCATTTACTTTATATTCCTCTTGTCGCGATTGCTGGGATGATTGTGGGATTTATTATCGGCGGTCGAGCAGCGCGCGATCGGTTCAACTGGGAACGGCAGCGGGATCGGGAGCGCGAAGAAGCGAGGAAGAAGCGGGCAGAGCGGAAGCAAGCTCGCCAGACGCAAGCACAGAGCGAAGAAAATTAGAGCATCATCATGATTGAAGGCCTTTTAGTGCTTGTGACCTTGGTGTGTTTGGCGGCGATCTTCTTCATATTGATTTACCCGCGACCGCGTAAGCAGCTGCAATCTCCAACGTCAGTAAACACCCGATACCCTGTGGTGCTCTTGCATGGATTGATGGGGTTTGACAGGATCGGCACGGCGGGGATGGGACAAGGCTACTTTCGTGGCATTGCCGAGAGTTTTCAAGCACAGGGGATTACTCTGTATTGTCCTCGCTTGCCCGCAGTTTGTTCGGTGCCAGAGCGAGCCGAGTGCCTTGCGAAATATATCCGCGGACTCTCCGCACAACGGGTCAATCTCATTGCCCATAGTATGGGCGGACTGGATGCACGCTACGCGATAGCCAAACAGGATTTGGGCGGGCAAGTCGCGTCCTTGATTACGATTGGGACACCACATCGGGGGACTATCCTGGCAAACGTCAAAGACCACGTGATTGCTAAGATGATGCGGAATCTCACCAATCGACTCAGTACGATGTTTGAAGCGTTAGATTGGTTGACCGAAGATGCAATGACCGAATTCAATCGGGCAATACCCAATCCGTCACGCTTGTTGTATGCGTCCGTAGTGGCACAATGTTCAACAACCACGGACGTGAATCCATTGCTCCGACCAACACATGCGTATCTTCAGCGGCACCGTGGTCCCAATGATGGCATCGTGACACTTGAGTCTCAGCGATGGGGAGAAGTATTGCTCGAGATCGAAGCCGACCACTACGCGCAGATTGGGTGGACGACTGGTAACTTTGACGCTATCGAGTTGTTTGCATCGCTGATGCGGACTATGGCTTCTCGAGGCCTATAGTCGAGTTGCATTTGATTGTCCAACGGTTTATCTTCCGATTGCGATAAATCCGATCTGTTCTGAGGAATGCGTGTCTGCCCCCGAGTTCTCTGCTTCCTGTAGTCGCACGTCAAATCCAGAGACGGTCCCATTTTGTTGGCGGGTTACGACAGGTTCATCCTCATTCCAGGTTTGGGTCTGACTGAGTATTGCTGCCATAGAGTTAAATGGCGTGGCAAACGATACAGTATGCCAAACCTCATCTTCGCTCAGTACACCATCGATATCACCAACTTCAACGCTATATTCGCCTATCTGGTGTTCTCCCGTTTCCAAGACAACATAAGAAATATCTTCGACCCAATGAGACCCGTCTAGATATAACCATTCTTCTATTTGGATCTCCGCAGACGTTGCGTCGACATTCCGCACCCGAACGTGATTGGCTTGAGATCCGTTGGTCGTAACTGTCTGAGCAAACACGATTGGTTTGTTATAGCGCCTGGCAAATGAAATCGTATGCCAAGTATCCCGGTCCGGTTGTCCCATTGCAAAATTCCCAGCTTCACCAATGATTTGGTTGGCGCTATCGAAGATCAATCCCTCGGGCATGGCGAGAAACGAGACGAGCTCGCCGGTATGTTCTGACAATCTGTCCACTTCCTCTGCCCTTGCTGTCATGCTCTGGGTCTCCAGATCTACACCGGAAACCCGCACAGCGACTGTATCGGCCTCTTCAAATGATGCAATCGAGGCGATCACCACCGGCTGAGAGATGAATGGTTTGGAGTCGCTAAAGGAAATCACAGATTCGTCTGACGTGAATCCACTAACGGTTCCGGCGACTAGAGCGGGACTGGCATTGACGCCGCTTCCGGGAGCAGCATCGCAGAGCGAGGTACTCATCAATCCATCTGGTGACACGGCGAACACACAAATGGTATCCCCGTCTTGTGCTTCGATTTCGGGGGCATCATTGTTGGAGCTAGAGCTTTGTATCGAGGCGCCATTGTCTGCATTGAACACGAGATAGGATGTTGATAGCGGATTGGGTACAAGACTCGAGATGTTGACAACTACGATCCCAGGTTCGGGGGATTGTAGCAGTGGTATTTGCACGTCTGGTTTCAGCGCTGGGGCAGGGACCCTGTCCAAGGTATCTGTCAAAGTGATGGGAAGCTCAGAGATCTCGGCGTCTATTTCGTATCGTAGTGTAATCGTATCGTCCTTTTGAGCATTCAAGACAAGTAAAAATGAGCCGTCCTCTAGTGCAGTTTGCACATTGGTGACAGTTCCTGTATTTTCATTTTTGGCGCTAAGGTCTCCACCGGGTACCCGCAATGCCCCCGCGACCCCAACGATTGTGATTTTCTGTTCCATATCAGAGAGGACTGCTTCGGAGGTGTGAAATACCGATTTGGCCTGGAAGCCATTTCCGGTGATTACGCCACCCTGAGGCCCACAGCCAATCATTGCAACGATGCCCAAGCAGATGGATTGCACAAAAAATTTCATTGGTTTTTCTCCCGCACGATCGAAACAATGGAAATCTCCTGTGGATGACCCCTTCCTTTTCTTCGCTGTCGTCCTCGTTCTTCGCTGTCGTCCTCGGTAAAACGAAGGAACGCGATGAATTCCAAGAACGTTTGTTGGGGCGGCGGAGTGGCGCCAAAAACGGTATGTTCGCTGTAGGTGCCGATATATGTCTATGGCACAAGCTCTTGATATAACAAGGGTACAAAATAGAATTTCCGTACACTATCAGAGTACAGTCCCGGACTTCGTTGATTCCATTAGGGGATTATTCTCTGTGTTTTTTGAGTACCCTAAACAACATTCGTTTTTTCAGTGGTTTTGCTAACCATCGCTACACCTCGATACTCAGGCTGTCAGTGAAGCAACTGCTTGAGCGACTCGGCTTGTGCATCGTCGGGTCAGTTTGCGACAAATCTACGGACGTATCCCGCTAGGCGGGCGCGCAAAGCCTAACTGCTTCGGTTGTATCAATCAAAGCCAACAGAATCTGTCGGTCATGGGGGCTGTAAAACACCGACCCCCCCGCGAACAAGCCGAGTTCGGGTGCGCAGCGGGGATCTAGCAGAGGTTATGCGCCGTGGAAAACACTGCGTCCTGGGTAGCGTTGGTCTTCGTCAAGGATATCGGCGATGCGCAGCAGCTGGTTATACTTTGCCATGCGGTCTGAGCGTGATGCCGAACCAGTTTTGATTTGGCCTGCGTTGGTCGCGACAGCAAGATCCGCGATAAATGAGTCCTCGGTTTCGCCGGAGCGGTGCGAGATAACGGCCGTATAACCTGCGCGCTGTGCCGTTGTGACTGCATCGAGGGTTTCGGTCAAAGAGCCGATTTGGTTGACTTTGATCAGGATCGAATTGGCAATCCCTTTGTCGATGCCGCGTTTTAACCGCTCCGTATTGGTGACAAAGAGATCGTCACCGACAAGTTGGAGCTTATTGCCGAGTTTCTCAGATAGTGAGGTCCAACCATCCCAGTCGTCCTCAGCGAGACCATCCTCAATCGATACGAGTGGGTAGCGCTCGCTCCATCCGGCGTACACATCGATCATCTCGGCCGCGGAGTGCGCCTTTCCCGAGAACTGGTAGGTATTGGTTTTTTTGTCGTAAAATTCGGAAGCAGCGACATCTAGAGCGAGAAAGATATCTTCACCCGGGCGGTATCCCGCAGATTCGATCGCTTTGAGAATCGTGCCGATCGCCTCATCAGAATTGTCCATCGATGGTGCGAACCCACCCTCATCCCCAACGGCCGTAATTTTGTTGGCATCTTTGAGGAGTTTTTTGAGCTGGTGAAACACCTCGACGCCGGCCCGGAGCGCCTCCGAAAAGCTGGGTAGTCCGGCGGGAACAATCATAAACTCTTGAATATCTAGGTTATTGTCGGCATGGGCTCCGCCATTAATGATGTTCATCAATGGGACTGGTAGAGTCAGGGCGGAAACACCACCGAGATAGCGAAATAAGGGCAGAGAGTGGGCGTTTGCGGCCGCTCTAGCGGCTGCAAGGGACACCGCCAGGATCGAATTGGCACCGAGCTTGCCCTTGTTTGCGGTATCGTCGAGTTCGAGCATTGCCTTATCGATGGTCGCCTGATCGGTCGCATCAAAGCCCATCAGCTCAGGAGCAATGATGTTGTCAATGTTCTCTACGGCAGCTCTCACCCCTTTGCCGAGATAGCGTTTCGTATCGCCATCACGCAGCTCAATGGCCTCGTGCTCGCCTGTAGAGGCACCTGAGGGCACCATGGCTCGTCCAAGGGCGCCGCCGGATAGGATGACATCGGCTTCCACAGTGGGGTTTCCCCGTGAATCCAGAACTTCGCGTGCAAAAATCGAGATAATCTCGGTCATAAAAACGGCCTCCGCGTCCCTGTTGACGCTGCTTTAGTTTTCGCTTGTTATGGGTAGTTTGGCGGAATCTAGACCAAGCGCCTCTCGGTGGGAAGCTTCGTTTGAGGGTTTTGCTAGGGCTCATCTCAAAAACCGTACCGAGCTTCGCGAGTTTGACAGGTGGTTTTGCCCGCGTTAGCGTCTGGCACCATGCGCGAGATCGGTGTAGGGCTACTGGGCCTGGGAAATGTCGGGGCAGGAGTCGTCAAGCTCCTTGGCGAAAATATTCAGGCGATCGAGGCGCGGCTCGGCGCGCGGCCCGTTGTCCGGGCTGTGGCTGTTCGCGATGTTAGCAAGACGAGGCTTGCCGCCGTAGATCCAAAAATTGTGACAACGTCGCTCGACTCGGTGATTGATCGAGACGATATCGATATTGTTTGCGAATTGATTGGTGGTGAGACCGACGCACGTAGAGCTGTTTTGCGGGCGATCGAGCGAAAAAAGCATGTCGTTACCGCGAACAAGGCCCTACTTGCCGTTCACGGCGACGAGATCTTTTCGGCTGCCGAGGAAGCGGGGGTAGATTTGTACTACGAAGCCGCTGTATGCGGTGGCGTTCCAATTATTCGAACGTTGCGCGAGGGGTTGGCCTCGGATCGGATTGAGACCATTTATGGCATTGTCAATGGTACGTCAAACTACATCTTGACCGCGATGGCCGAGCGGGGCGTGGCGTTTGCGGATATCCTAAAGGAGGCCCAGGACAACGGCTATGCTGAGGCGGACCCGACGCTCGATGTTGGCGGCGGCGATGCGGCGCACAAGCTCGCGATCCTCGCAATGCTATGCTTCGGCACGAGGATTGATGTTTCCTCCATCTTCGTGCAGGGAATCGAAGGGCTCGATCCTATTGACTTTGAATACGCGGATCGCTTTGGCCACGTCATCAAGCCTTTGGTGATCGCCAGGCAGCATGGGGACGGGATCGAGGCCCGCGTGCACCCGGCGATGGTCCCAAAGAAATGGCTGTTGGCGGACGTTCCCGATGCCCAAAATGCACTTTATGTTCGTTCGTATGCACTTGGGCCATCGCTCTACTACGGCGCTGGGGCAGGGATGATGCCGACGGCGATGGCGGTGGTTTCCGATCTGATCGAGGTGGGGCGCAACGTGATGGCGGGGTCGTCGTCTTCTTTGCCGTTGCGGAGTTACCAGCGAATGGCAAATTTACCACTACGGGATGTTTCCGAACTGCGTAGTCGATACTATCTGCGCTTTGGCGTACTGGATCAACTCGGTGTGCTGGGCGAACTCACAACGATTCTAGGGCGGAGCGGGATTTCGATCGCGCAAGTCGTTCAAGAGGGACCGCGCGCGCCGGATATGCCGGTCCGTGTTGTCGTGATGAGTCATGAGGCAAAAGAGCGCGATGTCAATCAGGCGTTGGCGCAAATCGCCGAACTGAAGCCAGTCATAGAGCCTGCAGTTGTCGTTCGTATCGCAGAATGATTCATCAGGTTCGAGTGATCTTTGGCGATACCGATCAATTGGGTGTGGTGTATTATGCAAACTATCTGCGCTACTTTGAGGCAGCTCGGGCTGCATACCTTCGCTCGCTCGGGTCGGGGCAAAAGGACTTGGAAGCGTGGGGGTTGGCACTTCCTGTTGTGGAGGCACATTGCCGCTATGTACGTCCCGCGCACTACGAAGACCTACTCGATGTAGACCTCCGTGTGGACTCGGTTCGCGGGGCTTCGCTTCGCTTTTGTTACGAGATCCGGCGAGAGAGCAGTGTATTGGTGCATGGTTATACAGTTCATGCATGTATGAATTCCGCAGGGAAGCCATGCCGGATGCCCAAAGAGCTCAAGGCACTCATTGCCGCGGGGGCGACAACAATCAATGCCGATACCGCATCCACCTAAGGATCCGGTACAATAGCAGTTGTGGACGATCGCAATTTGGCCTTAGAAGTGGTGCGGGTGACCGAGGCTGCTGCAATCGCCTCCGCTCGGCTCATGGGGCGGGGCGATCGAATGCTGGCAGACCATGTCGCGGTGGAGGCCATGCGGGCCGCATTTGACCGGATTGATATTTGCGGCACGGTGGTGATCGGTGAGGGAGAGCGGGATGAGGCACCCATGTTGTATATTGGAGAGCAAGTCGGTGGGGGTTGGGGCAAGGCCGAAACGAACTCGCCCTTGGTTGATATTGCAGTCGATCCTTTAGAGGGAACGAATCTGTGTGCCACTGGGGCCTCCGGTGCACTTGCGGTCATTGCGATCGCAGAGAACGGTCAATTCCTCAATGCCCCAGACACCTATATGGAAAAGATCGCAGTTGGCCCTCAGGCTCGTGATGTCATTGATTTGCGCGAGAGTTGGACTTGGAACCTACGTGCAATCGCGAAGGCCAAAGGCGAAAGCGTCGCTGACGTCACCGCGATCATTCTCGATCGAGAACGCCACGCCGAGCTCATTGCCGAAGTACGGCAGGCGGGGGCACGAATTCGCTTGATTGGAGATGGCGACGTGTCCGCGGCGATCGCCACATGCATGGACGGGACTGGAATCGACGTGTTGTTTGGCACAGGGGGGGCCCCGGAAGGGGTGATTGCCGCGGCGGCGTTGCGCAGCATGGATGGTGGCATGCAGGGCCGACTGCGTTTCCGCAACGAGGAAGAGAAGACCCGGGCAGAGGCCATGGGAGTCCAAAGCGAAGATTACATCTATTCCCTGGAAGAGTTGGCAAAAGGAAATGTCATGTTTGCCGCAACAGGAGTAACGACCGGCAGCTTTTTAGACGGAGTCCGGTTTTTTGGTGGCGGCGGATCGACGCAATCCATCGTCATGCGATCGAAATCCAAAACCATCCGGGTGATCACAACGACGCATCACTTTGATCAAAAGCCAAACTATCCGTAGTGCTTATGCAGTGGAAGATGCGGAATCGAAACACGGTAAGACTTGTAGATGAGTTCTGCGCCTTTTAAGATCGCTGCCACTTACGCAGCTGGCGCACGAGTTTTCCGAGAGATGGGGTCGGGCCGCCATGCAAATGGATACTCAAGGTACGTTCAAGTTCTGTTTTGAACGCAGATACATCAGCAAATATCTGCTCACTCGTTGGGCCGCCATGCAGGCCAAAATGGCATCCCTTGAGCGAAAGGGTAGTACCTGCGACAGACATGAGCGTTGTTTCAAAGGTCATGCCACAATCAATCGTGGCGCCGAACTCGACCAGCTCGGTAAGCTCGAGGTCATGATGTTGAACCAACCACATGAGGTCGAATAGATCTTTTTCGCTGCAGCGAGATACGAGCGTTGCGGCTTTTGTGCGAGTCAGCGTATCGAGTGTTGCAACTTGAACCTGCTCGACGTCGTGAGCTGCACCAACTTTGAACAGGTTTGGATCTAAAACAGCGTCGATCGTAAACTGGTGATCGTCTAAATTCACGACGGTATGAAAGAAGTGGACACTGCGACGTGGTTCAGTGAATTGGTGCACCCAGGGAAACAAGCGATTCGATCGAGCGGATCGTTGCGTTGTACGAGACGTTTGTTTGGCAAAACACTAGTGAATAAAACTCCAACGCCAAGAGCAATCATACCTACGGTGGACATTGCAATCGCGCAAATCGCGATCCGCCAAGCGCGCAGATAGCGTCGCCTCTGTTGCCAGCTTCTGCGAAAGGCCAGTGCTGGTTTTGTCAGCACCTCAGTTGATTCAGTTGTCGCATATAGGGGCATGTAGTCTGGCAATGTGAACACGCCGAGGGCAAATAAGAGGAGACTTAGCAGGAGACGTCCCGATCAAAAAAGGTTGTTGAGCAATCCTGTCGGATGAGATTTGAACCATATCTCGGTGGTCTTGGTGATGGGGAATTAGTGTTGAAATTAGCGCGTCCGGTTTTGTAGTAAAAGTGTCCGGGTATCGGTAATACTCGGCGTGGGAATAATGTCAGACTCTAACTGTATACTGCGCGCATGAACAGGTCGAAACTGTCTTTGGCGGAACTTGACGCTTTGGGTGACCAAATCGGCACACTCGGAGCGCAAATGGCGATGGCGACGCATCAATTGCTGACTTGTATTCGCAAGTTTGATGATGCGGGCGGACCGGGTCGACAGGGCGCTCGGACTTGTGCGCATTGGTTGAGTTGGCGGGTCGGAATGGGGAGTACGACCGCACGGGAGCATGTTCGGGTTGCACACGCTTTGGGGCAGTTACCACGTATCGACGAGGCCATGAAGAACGGTGTGTTGTCGTATTCGAAGGTGAGAGCGATTACACGGGCTGCCGATGAGACGACGGAAGAACGATTTCTTTCGATGGCGAAAAATGGCACCGCCGCACAGTTAGAACGGATTTGTCGTTATTACAGGCAAGTTAGACGTCGGGCAAAGGGCGGGGCAGAGCTCGACCTTCAGCGCTATTTTCGCCATTGGGAAACCGACGATGGCATGGTGCGTATCGAGGCGCAGCTTGCACCAGAGGAGTTTGCCCAGCTCCAGCTTGCTTTCGGTATGGCGCTTCTGCCCTCAACGAACGGAGAGTCTCCCGAATCGCAGAGAGAAACCTCCGCGGAATCATCTGAGAAAGCGCAGCAGTCTCACAAGGAGTGTGTTCCGCGGCCAAGCCGAATCGATGCGTTGGTGAGCATGGCGGAGAGTTATCTTGCCCGCGGTTCTGCATCACGAGCACCAGCGGAGCGGGCGCAGCTATTTGTTCATTTGCAACAAGATCCACTGCGTGGCCCAGAGGAATGGCGTGTCACATTGGACGATGGCACCCGCGTTTCCGCGGAAGCATTTCGCCGGCTCACGGATGACATCAGCATTGTCGCTGTGCGCACGGATGAAACTGGGAATGTTTTGGATATCGGTAGGCGATCGCGAGTGATTCCACCGGCGATTGTGCGCGCGCTTCACATTCGCGATCATGGGACGTGTCGATTTCCTGGATGTTTACATCAGCACTATCTTCATTCGCACCACGTTCACCACTGGATCGATGGAGGGGAAACCAAGCTGGACAATTTGGTAACACTTTGCAGCTTTCACCATCGGTTGATTCACGAAGGCGAGTTTCGCGTAGTACGCGAGAACAATGCGTTTGTGTTTAATACACCAGAAGGGCGCGAGTTATCTGTGCCAGTAGTGCTGGATACGCCAAGGTTTCGGGCGGATGTGGATCCACAAGCGCAAATTCCAAATTGGTTTGGTGAAACCACCAGACTATTCCGAGGCGGTGTGTGTGTTGCTGCGATAGTCCGAGAGCTTTGTTAGGGAGAATTTGGATAGTCACAAGTTTTTGTTTGTGCTGATATAAAACAGTTGGTTACGTGCCGGGTAGGACTTGGCCTACCTTTTGCTGTATCTCCCTACATGATTCGCAACGACTTGGAATAACGATTCGGCTGGAATGGTTGTCTTTCCCGCTCTCGGTGAACTTGTTACCAACGAGTGGGGGCGCGCGCAGCGGATCGGCGTGCGTCTAAGATCGCAGCCCAACAGTGAAGTTCGGATTGGCGTCAATGTATCCGCTCTTGCGAAAGACGAGGCCCAAGGCCCCGCGGAGCCATTCGTGTTTACGCGAGAGAACTGGAGGACGATGCAGTATACGGACATCGTTGGCTTGGATGATCAGTCTCGAGATCGGGATGTCGAATACACCGTCTACCTTTCCTATAGTAGCCAAGACCCTGATTACAAGGATTTAAAGGACAGAGAACTCCACCTTGTCAATCGCGACAATGAATGTCCCCACACGAGTCGCTTCAGGATGGTCGGCGACAGCGAATACAGGGACGAGCATTTTGTCTGCGGATAACTTTGGCATTGTATCTAAGGATTTGGTAACCGGGGAGTTGCTTGGGTCCATCGGTTGGTCTCGAGAAATACCAGCGGGTCTATTTGCTCGACGCCAAAAGCGGTGAGACGAAGATGATTAGTTTTTCTCGGGAATGCAACGCGGTTGTTAACGATATTACCCCGGATGGTCGATTTGTTAGCTTTGATTCGTGCACATCCGCAGGCGGCAAAAGACATGTTTACCGCTACGATCGAATTACCCAAGAGGTGCAAAACATTTCCCCGATTCCCGGATGGGCTTCGTCGATCACAGACGATGGCCGGGCGATTGCATTTGATTCTATCGATGACGACGGCAACCGCCTTGTGTATTTTTCGCAGCCTTGCCGAAAAAGACGCTGTGCTTGTTAGCAAAAGTGACGCAGGCGTTCCTGGGGCGGACAGTCGCAATGGCGGGATTAGTGGTGACGGCGCCGTGATTGTGTTCTCGTCGAGTTCGGATACCTTGATCGCCAACGACACCAATGGTGTAGAGGATGTTTTTGTTTACTACGTCAGCATTGACGCGACTCGCAGAATTAGCATCAATAGCAATGGCGATCAGGCAGATGGGGCTAGTGGAGATCCGATCGTGTCGCCATCCGGTTCTGGGGTCATTTTCCGATCTGCCGCCACAAACCTCAGTGTTGATCACAGTCCGACAAAGGTGATACTGGAAGATACCAATGATGAGACGGATGCATACCACGTCAATCTGAAAACGATGCGAATGACACGCGTTAGCTTGAACCGCAAAGGAGATGAGTTTCACGATACGTCGGTCCCTCGCGGGTTTAGCGCCGACGGAAACTACATCCTGTTCTTCCACAACGGTGGCGGACTGTACATGACCCCTACACCATAATGATTCCGGATCCATCCCAATACACCCGGTTACCGTTGGACCATGCGTCCCGGATCACGCGATAAAACCAGATGCTTGCAGCGATGGAGAAAAGAATCAGGTAGCGAGCTTTTGTCAAAAGCCTGAGTGCTTTGCGCGGGTTAAGGAACACTAGTGCGTTTGCCTGCGCTGACACGGACGGTTAGGGTTTGTTTTTCTCCACCTTCGCCAACGACCTTGACTTTGTGTGTGCCGGCGTCAAATGCCGCACGGCGAACCAGACGACCGTAGCGCACGAAGCGGTGGCCTGCTTTTGCCTCGATGGTGCCAAAAGATAGATTGCGGACGATATCGTTGTTTTTGATCTCAATCGTCATGTAGCGGCGTAGCGCCAAGCGAGAACTTGAGATTCTGACTTTGTAGGTGCCATTGGGAAGCGGGCAATCAACAACCGGCGCAAGCTTGGTGCAGCCAGGAACCCCGGGAATCCTAACGCGAGTCTCATAGTTGGAACGGATGGTCAGTGAACCCCCAGGCTGTAGGTCCGCATGGACTGGGACTTTGGCTTGAGCGCGTCCAACGGTGGCGGGGACGTGGGCGGGCATGTAGCCGGGAAGCTTGAGGGTAAACTCGTAGCGTTTTCGTGACTGAATGATGTGTTCGTCGACGGGGGTAACAAGCCCCGCGAGCAGCTCGCCGTTTTGGAACACAAGCGCTCCTGGGGGCTCGGATGTGATTTGCACTGATCCAAAATTGGGTGACATAGATAGGGTTGGTGAGAGCACTGCTTCGCTGCCTGCGTTGGGGACATTGAGCGTGCGTTTTAGATCGTTGTAACCGATTTTTCGAAAGGTAAGCTCTACTTGTTTTGAGGGGGGGAGATCTGCTGAGTGGAATGGTGTTGTACCCAAGACCTTCCCTCGTAGAGAACGGTCGCTTCTGGGGGTTCACTTTCTAAGTAGACGTTGACCGTTGTCGGTTTCAATGTTAGTGATACGGTTGTTGTCTTGTCCTCACTGGGCTCGAAAACGGCTTCGGCTGAGCGCCAGCCGGGCAGCGATGCTTTTACGCGGTAGGCTCGACCCACTTCCAGTTTGTCAAGGAGCATTGCGCCGTCATTGGTTTCGCCTCGGGCTCGGCCGTTGATCTCAATGGTGGCCTTGGGTGTGTTCGTGGCAATCCGAACCGTACTGGTGGGAGCTGCCGAGAGCCGCGGGATCCCAATCATTCCGATGAGCGCTAGGAGAAGAATAATCGCGCCCGCTAAGCCAAAGACAACGGCTTTTGGTGCAGGCTCGGAGGGGTCACGGCGGCGTTCGACGGGGAATCCGCTGGGAACAAGTTTTGAAGCGCCTCCCACAAGGCGGCCCGCCGCATCAATCTTTTCGTTATAGAATCCGAAGTTTTGTAGGCGAATCCCAGGAGCAGTAACATCGAGCTTGCAAATACACTCAGTCGCTACGCCAGGGAGCACGTTAAACACATATTCGGTTGAGGCGTTGGCCATAATGTAGAGGCCGAGGCCAGCGCCCCCCGTTTTGCGGTCGATTTGATCTTCAGAGTGAAGACATTTGTTGAGATAGTGCAGGACTGTCTCGCGATCGAGTGTGCCAAAGCTATCGCGAACAGAAATCAGGAATGTGTCGCCATCACAAGAATATTGAACGACGGCTTTTTGCTCCATGCGCAATGAAATGCGTGTTTTTGTCGGCACATCGGCAAAAATTGACTTGCCCTTGGAGTCTACGGGCGCGTCGTAAAGTGCGTTCATGAGCATCTCGTCGGCCGAGCGCTCGATCGCGTCACGATACTTCCGTCGCACGCCCATCAGGGCTGCGTACTCAGAGATTTGTGCGATCGCGAGAGATTTTTCTTGGTAGTCACCGACAAGGGTCGAGTAGATCCGCGTTCCCCATGGGACGAGTTTTTCGAGTCCAAACACATCACCATAAAGAACGCGACTGACAGTCGCGGCGAGTTCATGGGTAGAAAATGTTTCTGCAACAAGAACGCCGACGATAGCAGGAGAGACGTCCATGGCGGCAACCATCGCACTGAGATCCGATTTGGGTAGGACGACGATGATGCTGCAGTTTTCTGCAACTCGTTTGCCAAGTTGAGAAAGTTGACTCCCCAGCGTACTAAGGTGAATGACAACTAGAGCTGCTTGAATCTTTCCGGTACCTAATGCTTCTAAGGATTCGTAGATCTCAGCGGTACCACCTGCAGCCTTGAGGGCGACACCCAATCGTTTTGCAATTCCCTTTTCGGGAGAAATGGCAACAACCCGTCTTGCCAACATATTTAGTCATCCTATCGTATTCCTTTAAAATACACAAAACTAGCGAGACCCCTCTATTCGTGAATGATAGTTTGGTAGGTGGCGGTATCCCCCCGATAATATCCATGATAACGAGCAAATGTAATCGCTCCGAAGGTGTTGACAATAATACCGGTCACAACGAGCCCCTTGGCGAGAGCTGAAGTCAGCGAGCGCCCGCTGATCGCGAGCAACAGCAGCAAAAAGACCAGATAATCGAGGCTAAAACGGTAGCCAAATTGGAACCATCCTGTGTTTTGGTACAGCAAAGTGGGGACCGCAACCGCACAAATCGTGAGCCATAGCGCTCGAGAGAACTCCCGGCCTGGGGGCGTGAGTCGTCGCGGCACGAGTATTAGGAGGAGTAGGGGCGTTGTGAACCATAGTGCGACACCGTGGCCGCTAATCGTTACATAGGGCGCCGTGAGGCTTACACTTGGCAGGAGTGTAAGGGCCACCCGTAAGTTGCGCAGCAGGTAGCTCAGGTTGAACAATCCGCTGACTTCGACGTGTTGTTGTTGCCTGACAGCGAGATAGCTGTGGCCAAACTCAAACACCTGGTCGAAGCGAGCATGGTTGTATAGCATTGCAAATCCGGCGATGGTTGCAATTGGGAGGGCGAACAGTAGCCAAGATTGCAGCAGCACGTTTTTGTGATGGCGATGAATACGCCAAGCCTCCAGCACAAAAAGTGGGAACATAAAGGCCATAGGAATGCGGGTAAGCGCGGCAAGGGCAAGACATAACCCCGCCCAAAATGGCCGTCGTGCTGCGATAGAGCACCAGACATAACACAGGCAAAGAACCACGCCGACGACGTGGGCGGTGTACCAGACGCGTCCCTGGACTGCCGCAAAGTAAAACACCGATCCGAAAGCGAGGGTAATGGTAAGCAACAGGTCTTCTTGGCTAGAACGTCGGGACAGTCCAAGCTGAGATAGGCGCCTGAGTATTGCGAACATAAGAGGCAGCACGAGCGCAGCGAAAAATACTGTCGTTGTTACGTCACTCGCTTGTTTTCCAAAAACAAGGACTTGGGGAAGCATCACAACAGAAGGAAACGGGGGGGAACGAAACATAATGGGTCGTTTTCACCGAGCGGCGGATGTCCGATACGGGAACGGTTTCTGATTGGGTCGTGCGGAAATTTTTACTGGTGGCCAAGCGGCGCCCACGGATGATGCGACCATCGTGCAGTTCTACGGTCTCGACTCGGGCTGGGTCGTCGGCGCCTCTCGGTAAGGGATTTACCGAAAGTTGACCGTTTAACCACGCGTGAGCTTGAAAGATGAAATGAGGGTCAGTGGAGCGATGGGCGAGCCGGCCAGCACTGGTCCCGGCAAACACGGCGAGCCCCAGGGCAAATAACGCGGCGTAGGCAAGTCGGTGGCGTAGCCATTCCATTGACGGACCTATGGTATCATTTGCGCAGCGGTTATGTGACTATTGGACTGATACCGGTTATGAACAACGCGAAAGCATGAACAGTGCGAAGACAAAAGCCGGTTGGACATGCGTCTTACCGGCGATGTTTTTGATAGTTATTGCAGTCTGGGAGACAATTTTCACGCTCGTTGGCGGTCGCGGAGTTTCCGCAGAGGATTGGCAGCCGGTCTCTCGGTTGGTTCGAAAGCAATCTCAGCTCGGGGATCGGATTTTGTTTCATCCGCAATGGCTGGCCCCAGTGGGGCGGCAATACTTGGGAGATCGGATGCCGCTGGAGGTGATTTCGCGGATGGACAACGCTCGGTTTCGCACGATCTGGGTTGTTGCAATTGCCGGGACGCGACATCCGGATACAGAAGCGCTTCGGGTAGCGGGTCAATGGGATATGGGGGCGCTATCGGTTGCTCGATATGATCAAACCCCAATTCGACTCGTGACGGATTTTGTCGAGGAATTTGCTGATGGAGCCGCGGTTGTCAAAGGCGATTTTGCGCGAGCGCCAAGTGTCGAGTTAGAAGAGGTGGGGTTTGCGCTGCGAAAATGTATTCGCGCGATTCCAAACGCAAACGGCTCGGTTTCGATTCAGTTCAATGACGTTGCGCTTGGCAAAGAGCTTGTTGGCTATGTCGGATTGGCCGATGTGTTTACCCGGAGGGAT
Source organism: Kofleriaceae bacterium (assembly GCA_965223575.1). GTDB lineage: Bacteria > Myxococcota_A > Polyangia > Haliangiales > Haliangiaceae > CBDCWZ01. Next base: position 4,806 of record CBDCWZ010000045.1, on the reverse strand, counting down.
GTTCGTGAGCCGGGGCAGCTATTGGTGTCTGTGAAGGGGGAGGAGAGTCCTGGGCAGGTCAGGATCGTTGCAGGCAATGATGACGGCTGGATGCGCTTTTCGCTTACGACAGCGCCTGCGTCTCATTCTACGGTGGTGTTTACGGCAGAATCCCCCGGGGTGGACGCCCGCGATCGTCGCATTTGTTTTGCGGCGGAGGCGAGAAGATGACGAGCGCTGCAAATGCGGTAGCCGTGGGTAGTCTGGGGATGTTTCGGGCGCGCGGTTCTCTGTTTCGCTGGGCCACAATGTTCGTGCTGTTTTCGTTAACTATCGTCGTCGTTCTTGCCAATCAGCAGCGTCAGGGGATCGCCCGCGACGAGACTGTCTATATGACATACGGTTCGAAGTACGCTACATGGTGGAGCAAGGCCGTGTCCGGCGGGGAAGTATGGGATCGCCAAAGCATTACTGGGTATTTTGGCGGAATAGGCCGAACCGACAACAACCGCGAACATCCGCCATTGATGAAGACGCTGTTTTGGTCTGTCTCATAGATTGTTCTATCAAACGCTTGGGTGGTGTTCGGAGCTGACGGCACATCGGATCCCTACGGCTGTGTTGTTTGGGTTTCTGGTCGCGCTGGTGTTTGGTTTTGTTGCTCGGATTTGGGGGGAACTTGCTGCCGGGGTCGCTGCGCTGTTGGCGCTATGCTTGCCGCGGCTGTTTTTCTACGCCGGGCTTGCGGTCATGGATGCACCGATCGTAACGATGTGGTTCGCGACGCTATATGCTTACTATCTTGCTTTGTCATCACGGGGGTGGTGCGTGCTGCTGGGGATTGTATTGGGCATGGCACTTGCCACAAAGCATAATGCGTTGCTGCTTCCGGTGGTGATCGGGCTACATTATCTTTGGGTCGCTTATCGGCACGGTTGTCAAATTAGGCCAGATGGGGGGTGGTTGGGTCGGTTGTGGAGCGGGTTTGTTCGCAAACAAATTGCCATCGTTCCGGCTATCGCGCTGTTAGGGCCAGTCGTGTTTATCGCGTTGTGGCCATGGATGTGGTTTGACACCATTGCACATTTGGTCGATTGGGTCGGCTTTCATCTCAACCATGTCCACTACAATTACGAATATCTAGGGCGAAACTGGAACACCTCTGGGTATCCGTGGCATGCGGTATTTGTTACGGCAGCTGTTACGGTTCCAGTGATTACAATCGTTGCTGCTGGATTGGGGGTATTCGCAATCAGTCGTAAGCTGCTACCGACGGGCACAAATGGCGATGCTGCTCCTGGTGTTTTGCTTGGGCTGTCAGCACTAATCGCGATTGCGCCGTTTGTTGTTGGTTCGGCACCTATCTTTGGCGCTGGCAAGCATTGGATCGCTGCATTGATCAGTGTATGTGTTTGCGCGGGCGTTGGTGTTCGTTATGCCGCACAGTTGGTTCCGGCGTACATTGAAAGGCTGGCTCGGTTTCATTCGTGGACCCGGTCGATTTACACGGTATTTCCGGGGCTTCTCGCGATTGCTGTTGTGATTCCAGCGGCGGGTGAGACCTATCGCGCGCAGCCCTATGCGTTGTCCTATTACAACGCGCTTGCCGGCGGTGCCCCAGGAGGGGCAACCCTTGGTATGAATCGCCAGTTTTGGGGGTACGCTGCGCGCGGTGTGCTCGAGCCAGTTCACCGCATCGCAAATCAATCGGGGCTGGAGGAGGTGGCTGTGTACAGTCATGATGCATCGCCTGCGTGGTCTTGGTATCGTAGACTGGGACTTGTCGATCCGTCACTTGTCGATGCAGGACGCGAGTGGCGTGGAATCATGCGTTCCAAGATTGCTTTTGTGATCCACGAGCTTCATTTTCGGCGCCACGAGTACATGATTTGGAAAGCATATGGAACGACGAAACCGCATTATGTCCTAACCTTTGATGGCGTTCCTTTGGTGAGCGTCTACGTGCGCGAGTAGGGCGCTAGCCCGGAACCAGTATTCCCTGCAATCGAAAATCTCCGTGTGAAAACAATTTCTTTGGCGATTTTCGCACGCATCCGTGATGTTTCCGGGCTAGGGAGCTTTTGATTTGGGCGATGGAAGTGAATCGTGTGTGCGGGGGAGCCAAAGTTGGTTTGGGTAGAGGGCGTTTCCACCGAGTTGGTGGTGTCTTCCGGCGCCGGTATAAAGAGATGGGCGAGCGTCGAGCGGGAAGGGGTGGAGGGAATATCCTTGGAGCAGGCCGCGTGATTCAATACCGCGAGGGCGATTGTCAAGAATGACTGCTCCAAACCGTTTTTGTCTTAGGGCTTGGCCAATGTCGGCGATAGGCCATTTTCCTGAGAATCCGAGATCGAGCATCCCCATGCGGTGCGCAAACGTTCGCTTTCCCACGAGATGTGGGTACCAGGGATGGTATGGCATGTAAATGTCACCATCGATCGCGGCAAGTTGTTTGAGTAAGTTGGTGCCGGCTTGGCGATCTTGCTGGGTCGGTATGAAGGTGTGGGGTGACCAATGCGCAATAGCGAATTGGATCGCGAACGCGAGCACAAGTACGAAGGCAATACCGCGTGCGACACGAACCGGCACCCTGAGGATCAGCGATGTTTGATAAATCGATGGGATTGTCAATCCCGCCGTGATGGCACCGGTGATCATCGCGGGAATAAATACGTTGAAGTGGGCCCACTGTTTTCCCCCAACCAATCACTCCAACAAAAACAGAAATAGACCACGTAAGGCTCCAAAGCAACAATGTTTTGGAAAGATGTGAGCACTGCCGTGTACGCCAGTATGTATAGGTCGTCGCAATGAGGGCAATGGCGATAGAAAGCGTCATGACCGGAAACTGGCCAAGTATGTGGCCAAGCGCCGCACTCATTCGTCCGCGATCGACTGAATGAGTGCGCAAGACTTCGAAGGTGTAGGTCCAGAACCAACCGTCAGAATAGCGATTGAGAAGCCAGGTGCCCCCCAAACCGAGCACGCAAGTGGCAATGAGGTAAGTGGGGAAGTAGGTGCCGATTCGAGACAGCCAAGAGGATTGCACCAGCACCAACGTAGAAAATACCGGTTTGTTTGGTGAAGAAACTCCCGGTGAGAAGTATTGCTGCAAGAACGATCAGGAAATGGGGACTGGTACAATTTGAGCGTGTGCAAGAGATCAAAAATAATCCCGCAACTGCAAGTGCGACAAATAGCATGTCGCCTCGGACGAGATCGTACCATCCCTTCTACCCAAGGGTAGGTAGCACTGAGAAGTCCGAGTCCAATTGCGGTGCCAGAGTATGCCCACAAACGTACGTTTTGATTTGTTGTACGCAAGATCTCCGCGATCAGGAGCAACGCAATCGCAGCGACACTGATGATCGAGATCACTCTGCCAACCAGGTAGGAGATTCCAAGCAAAGAGCCGATGCCGGCGATGAGCCCTGGATATAGAGGTGGGTAGGGGAACGGAACAAATGCAATTGAGGGTGGGACGTAAATGCCGCTTCCGTTCGCGATACGTGACGCATGGGTCAGCAAGCCTCCCTCCATCCACTCCTAGGTCGAAGGGATAGAAAGACCCGCGTTAGCATGGTAAATAGCATGATTGCCAGGTGTGCCAGGGCAGGCATTGCCAAGAGTCCCAACGCAATGCGAAATCGCATGCCCACTTCTCGATGATGCACTATCACAGACAGAGAATAGCGAAAGATGAGAAAAATGTGAATTCCTTGATGTTTTGGGTTATGCAGGTAGGGGAATGGGGCCAGTTTCGATATTTCTGCTATCGATTGCCGCGATCTTTTTGGTTGGCATCATCGGCGAAGTTGTATTTCAAAGAACTTGGGTGCCCGACGTCGTATGGCTGATCGTCGCGGGTGCCGCTGGTTGGACCGGTTTTTGGGTTAGTCGGCCGCACGGAGCTTTCTGTCATTGCTCCCTTTTTTGGTGCGGTGACGCTTGTCGTGGTTCTGTTTGATGGCGGGAGCGAGCTGGTTCTGAAGGAGTTATCCAGCGTGGTTTCCCGTGGCGCAGCGCTTGCGATTGCGAGTTTTGGCCTATCCGTTGCTGCAATTGCCGTGGTGTCCATTGGGGCCGCGCGCACTGGGCTTTTGACCGAGTCTTGGACGTGGATGCATGGTGTGCTGCTCGGTACGATTTTGGGGGGGCCGAGCGCAGTCGTGATTATGCCTGCGCTGCGCAAAGCTGGTTTGTCGCCCGAATTGTCCAACTTGATCAAACTAGAATCGGCGTTGACAGATGTTTTGTGTGTTGTTGCAACGGCAATTTGCATCGACATCATGGTCAGTGGGACGTCTAGTGCAGGCGCCACAGCGATGATGCTGGGGCGGTCGTTTTTGATCGCGATTGTGATTGGTGTTGTTGCGGGCACGTTGTCATTGTTGGGGCTTCGGCAATTGCGACGCAGCGAATACGCGTATCCGGCTACGCTGGGTGCTTTGATGGTATTATACGTGCTCATTGACGAGCTGGGTGGTAGTGCGCCACTCGGGATTCTCGTTGTCGCAGTAATGGTGGGGAATGCTCCATCATTGTCAAAAGTGGTCGGGTTGGCAAAGACGGCGAGTCTTGGCCATCGAGTCAATAACGCGCACGATCAGATTGCATTTATGATTAAGTCGTTTTTCTTTACGTTTATTGGCGCGATGCTTGGGCCGCCGTGGGGATTGGTTTGCATCGGGGGATTGCTTGGTGTCACATTGCTTGTTGCCCGGGTTCCTGCTGCTTACTTGGCGACGATCCGGGGTTGGGTTTTCTCCGCCGGCACGGCGGCTTGCTGCGGTATTTTTGCCGCGGGGAATGGCTGCGGGGGTTCTT
>CBDCWZ010000044.1:0-5414 GCA_965223575.1 Kofleriaceae bacterium | reverse complement strand
TGAGCAACACCGGTTTGAATGTTCTTGCGAACCTTTTATTGGTTTGTCGCTTTGGTTGGGCCATTGGTTACTTCTGCCTCTCGTATTCTTTTTCTTTACTGCTTGGCGTCGCCTGCCCTCGCGAGTACGGGCATTGGTATGGGTGCGCTGTCCGCGGACTGGCAGCCCCTTGCAATGCCGCAGTCCCCGATAGCATCCCAGGTCCTTTAGTCGCTTGACGTTAATATTGGCTCGTCGGAAGACACCGAAGTCATCGATGTCATTCGCGACAATTCGTCGTGCGACGCATTCGACGCCAGAAGTATCATTGCAAGTGTCAATCGGTCATCGTCGTAGCGCCGCCATCGGCAATGTATGTACCGCGCGGCCGCTATACCCTCGATTTTGGCGCTAAGGTAACAACCCAACCCTATGAGACCAAGTGCAAGACATCGCAACTCGACCGAAAATGACCCATTAGAGTCCAATCCAACATTTCAATGAGTTATCCCGATCATCCCTTGACCTATTCGAGATCATCAGCTCATAGTCGAGGCTTGGGCACAAGCCCTTGTTCTATGACAATTTGGGGGCGAAACGGTTTCGACGGGGATGACGAAATCCGAGCTGCATGTCGTGGCGCCCATGGCCACGTAAAAATGGGCACAATTGCAACTGCGAATGATAACGCTGTTGCTCTCGCTGCGTAGCCTACTACGACGGCGACGGTATCCGCGGGCTTCCGCCTGTAGCGCGCGACATACCGCCAACAATCAGGCTCGCTCACGTGTAGCGCCAACCGACACGTGAGTTAAATCTAGGGTTGACTAGCCTTTGCAATAGGCCGCCGATGGCCGCTCGCATAGGCGAAATTCAAATCGTCGGCTAAACATGTAGATGCTCGTTTGGACCCTTCCTCGGACCCGGGTTCGACTCCCGGCGCCTCCACTATCTATTGTCACAATACATCCTTTCGGGAAGGGGTTGAAATCTCTGCAAAAAGCTTCTGCTGCGATTGCGGGGACCCCCCACAATTTGAGGACTCCCCTTTCGGTGGGAGTTTTCCGGTTTTTTTGAGAATGGCGACGAGGGATTGGACGATTTCCGAGTCTAATTCTGCGCGTGAGATGCGCCAGGGCGCAAAATCTGTGACTTGATTGGTGTGGATGGCGCCCCGCTCCACGAGTGCCGTGAGGCCATGGTATCCAATGCCGAGATAATCTCGCGTCTGCTGACCGGTGAGTACATTCGGATCGACATTCTGTTTCACGAATCGAATGCCATTGCGAGATCGAAACGATTGGACTCGGTCTTTGGTCCAGCGCAAATTTCGCGGGGTTGTCATCTTCTTCATGTTGAGGACCCGTGCGATCTGCGCGTCGTCAAGTGTGTCTGCCAGTCGCTTCACCAAGGCCGTCAGTGACGGGTCCGTTTTCAATCCGACAGGGGTGTTGCGTTTCTTAACGTTGAGTCGTGTGTAGGTATCTCCCGCCCAGTGGATGGCAAATGCCAAACGGTCACCTTCGAGACTTACCATGATCTCTCGAATGGCAGTACGCAATAATTGTTTTCGCAATACGGTAGGCGTATCGGGATGATTCCACAGGTGGGGAAAGTCTTGAGACAAACGACCGAGTTCGGTACGTTGGTCCTGAGTCAGATCTGGATCGACTTCGTGTTGTCGATCCAGATCCATTTTTGCAACGCTGAGTTCAGCAAGTTTCTCATTGAGTCGTTTCTCAAGATTGTCAACGACTAATCGGTTTTTGGGGTCAGCTAAGTCGAATTGCTCGAATGCACGGTCGGCGACATATTGCGCTGCTTCTACACGCAATCGAGCTTGCTCTGCACGTTGGTCGCGCTGCTGTCGCGCAAGACAGAATGCGCGCTCTGCTGCTTCAATCGAAAGGGGGGCCATGGTTTGGCATAATGCTTCGCCAATCGCCTGGTCGACATGTTTCGCACCAAAGGAAAGACACTGTCTCGTCCCTCGAGGTCCCGCACCATCGCAGAAGTACATCGCGCTACTCTTGCGGCTATAAATGACACGGAGTTTGCGGCCGCACCCACCACAGCGCAATAGGCCTGCTAATAGTGCGCGACCTTTTCTGACGGCGCATCGATTATCATCCATGGCCCACCGGGGTCTGGCTTCGGCTAACTTGGATTGATTGGTTTGATACGCTTGCCATGAAATGTAAGCCTCGTGATGGTCCTTTATACATACTTTCCATTCTGCTTGGGAGGCAGTTTTGGTGCGTTTCACCAGTTTTCCGTCGACGCAGTCCACATAGGTTTGTGTACGCCCATGAACGTAGGTTCCTGCATACAACGGATGGCTCAGCAGCTTGTGAAGCATAGCGTGATTTGGAAGCGTCCACACCAGGCGGTCGCGTACACGAGGCTTGCGTACAGGGAATAGAGTCTGTGTGTCTCGGTACTGGATCGCGAGTTGACGGACACTCGTTGCATGTTCGAACATTGAAAACATCGAACGAATCGCCTGCTGCACGCGCTTGTCCGGGTCTATAACAATCTTGTCCATACAGTCGTAGATATATCCCGGTGGCAGCATGAGTTTGAGCTCGCCGCGGGCCGCTTTTGCTTCCAGTCCTGCACGAAGGCGTGTCTTTAAGCTCGACAGCTCCAATTCTGCTACAGTCCCCTTGATTTGCAGAACCAACCGGTCATTCGGGATCGATACATTGTAGATCTGCTGCGTGTCGGCAACCAGCGTATCGAAGTATCCACACATCTCAAATAGATGAGCCCAATCAGATGAATTCCGCGATAGTCGCGATGCTTCGATACAAAAGATGATCCCTACCTTGCGCAAGCTCACCTGTGTCAGCATCCACTGAAAACCAGGTCGGTCTGAAAATCCGCTGGCGGATATCCCCAAGTCATCTTCGACGAGCTTAGGCATCGACCAGCCCATCGCGATCGCTTTTTCGCGCAAGCCGCGTTGCAATTGCGTGCTCTCCGTGTTTTCGCGAACCCTGATAGGAATCCGATTGTCGAACATACACAATCGCACTGCGCGCAAGATGGCATCGTGTAATCCGGTGTTCGTCACCGGGATTCATCGTTTTCCTCCCAACTCGCAAGCGGGCGACAACGTGTGTCGACCACGTGAAGAAGCATTCTTGCGATCACCTCGATACTTTTGTCGCAAACCGCGGCCATCAGAGGCTGGGCTTGCTGGGAGAGATCCGGTATTAAGGATAACTGGAGTCGTTTGGCGGTCATTGAGATTCTCCTTGGTTTGGTCACTTAGGAGATCCTTCTCTGGAACGCCGATCGACTCCAGCCCTCGTTGCACTATCGTCGAGATCTGCAATAGCGTAGTTACGTTGAGATATTTCCTATTGGTTTCATGAACGAGCCTCGCCGCAGGCTCCGTCATCCACACAGGGATGCTCAATCCTTCGCCCGTGCGCGTTTCTAGATAGTAGGAGGACTCTGCGCCGTAACGTCGTTCGCGTACCACAAATTCTTGACCGACGAGAGGATGCAGCGGGTAGTAAACCTGGACTTTTTTGGGGGATCGGTACCTTGTTGACGGACTGCACTTATTTTTCTCAATCAACTCAGCGAGTTAAAAATCACTGCAGTATTAGTGCAGTAAATGCCCAAGAACCGATCGCGCAACGCCTTGAAATGGCGAAAGCCAGTTGGGTCTCAACCCGTGACGTGAGGACATTACGGCTAGCTTTACTCGACCTTCTCAGGATGCTCGATAATGCCGACTACTAGCAAACAATACGGATTCATTGCCCCAACGACCCGCTGTGGGCTTCGAGAGGATACTCGTCTTGCGGAAAGAGGATCGAACGTTCAAATCGGGGACCTGCTACCCTCATCGTCCAACTTCATATTATTGTTGTTTGGAGCGCAGCTTGCTGATATGAACTCAAAAAAACGGATAGCAATTCGGCAATATGAACCAATGACAACGGTTTCCTAAGTCCCAGTCAAACCCGACAGAGGTGGACAGAGCCCGACCAAGTACGCGGTTTCAGGTGGTGGACGGCGGCGATTCGGGACAGTTGGCGACCCAGTCCGACAATGGCTGTAGCAATGAAGCAAAAACTGGCCATGCCGTTGCGGATGCTCTGGATAAGGCACGGGTCGAGTGGCTTAATGCGGAGTGTCTGATTTTTTGTGTAACCGTTCCCCTTTTTCAGTTAGTTGATTCTTCCTTCAAAGTAAATAGCAAATTGGTTCAACGCGACATTCCAGTCTCTTTGCTTTCTCATGGTTCCCTTCCTCTGGTTTCTCAGGCAGAGGTACATCAGCTTCAACGCAGCTTCATCGTTTGGCAGGTGTCCTTTTGTTTTTAGGGTTTTTCGAAGAGCTCTGTTCTGCGCTTCGATGACATTGGTGGTGTAAATCGCTTTCCTCATTTCTTTTGGGTACGCGAGGAAGGGAACGATGTCTTGCCATCTCGCTTCCCAGGATTTGGCGACCGTTGGATACACGTCATCCCACTTTGTTTTAAATTGCGCTAGCGCCTCGGAGGCAGCCGTGTCGTCGATGGCCGTGTATATCGCCCTAAGGTCACCGCAGACCTGTTTGCGGTGTTTCCAGGGGACAAAACGCGTGCTGGAGCGAATCACATGAACGATGCAGGTTTGAAATACGGTTTGCGGGAAAATGGCGCTCGCCGCCTCACTCATGCCCTTGAGGCCATCGGCGCAAAGCACCAAGATATCCTCGACGCCACGGTTGCGAAGCTCCTCTAAAATACCGGCCCAAAACGAGGCGCCTTCGGTGCTTTGTATCCAGAGGCCGAGTGTGTCACGGGTGCCGTCCGGCAAGACGCCCACAGCGATGTACACTGACTTGTTTTCAACGGGGCCCTTGTCTTGCCGGATTTTGACCACCATCGCATCCAAATAGACAATGCAGTACACGGCTTCCAAGGGCCGCATCCGCCACGACTTTAAATCTTCCGCCACTTTCGATGTGGCCCGAGAAATCAAATCAGGCGAAACGTCGACACCATACATATCCTCAAGGTGAGCGCGTATGTCCCGAGTGCTCATGCCACGGCTGTACATCGAGATGATTTTGTCGTCGAAACCCTCAAAGGCTCGCTGATGCTTGCCAATCAGCTTCGGCTCAAACGTGCCAGCACGGTCCCGAGGAACCGATATCGGCAAAGGGCCTTGCTCCGTGCGAAGTGTTTTGGAACTCGTGCCGTTGCGGCGATTGTCTTGAGACGAAGGTGCGTACGCCCCGTGACCATAGCCAAGATGCGATTCGAGCTCCCCAGACAGTGCACTTTCCACGACCTGCTTGGTCATCGCTTTTAGCAGCCCGGAAACATCTGGACGACCCTCTTCGCCCGGACTCATCGCAAGCAATTCCTGCACAAGCTCCTCACGACGCTTGTCCGACGGTGACTTTGTCTTTTTCCCCAATTTCTTGAC
>CBDCWZ010000043.1:0-29458 GCA_965223575.1 Kofleriaceae bacterium | reverse complement strand
CATCTCCCTTCTGCTTAAAATCAGGGAGTCTTGGATCAACAAAGGTTCGCTCTTCATTTGAGGAGCGAGGGACCTCAGGAGTAGGCGGTAGGGTTGGTAGATCACGCACAGTACTGTGCGGAACATGCTCCTGTACACGAGCGCGTGTTCCGACCTGCGTGCCACCATCTTCAGGTGTTGGCGGCGGCAGGGGTAACGAACGCCCAACCTGGTTCGATTTCGCTTTGTCGTCTGTATCCCCCACCTAATATGTATTCTACGGTGTGTCGCTTTGATGAACAAATCACGTTTTGTTCCGAATTTCACTTATTTGAAATTCAAGCCAGGTTATTATGGTCAAAGTGGACTCTCCTATTGCCATCGGCGACGTCCTAGACGGGAAATATGAGGTTGTCGCCAAGCTAGGCGAAGGTGCGATGGGGGTCGTCTTCGAAGGGCGCCACCAGCTGCTAAACAAACGGGTTGCGATCAAAACGCTTCATCCAGACATCGCTCAAGATGTCGATGTTATTGGTCGATTTGAGCAGGAGGCACGCGCTGCAAGCGCGATCGGCCATCGCAATATTGTAGAGGTGTTTGACCTCGTTCGTCGCCCCAACGGCGCCTTTTTCATGGTGATGGAGTACCTCGAGGGACACGACCTCGCCGAGATGCTCGTCCGGGCACCTTGCCCTACACCAGAGCGGGTATGTGCGATTATGGGCGACGTGTTGTCTGCCCTTTCGGCTGCTCACCGACTCGGCATTGTTCACCGCGACCTAAAACCGGAAAATATCTTCCTCATCCGATCCGAAACCGGAGAATGCGTAAAATTATTGGATTTCGGCATTTCTAAAGTTCTCGAGGGGCCAGAGGATTTTGGCATCAGCGAATCAGCGCGGTCCACACGCTTTGGAACTATTCTTGGAACACCGCTGTATATGTCACCGGAGCAAGCAAGCGGACAAACGGATATCGACCAACGCGCGGATATTTGGGCTGCCGGCTGTGTTCTCTACGAAATGCTCTGCGGGCAGACTCCGTTTGATGGCGAAAACTATCAACAAATATTGACTGCTATTCTCCGCGACGACTACAAGCCAGCCAAAAGTGTACGAAGCGATATTCCTCATGCCGTAGAACAAGTCATCGCTCGCGCTTTGGCAAAGGAGAGATCGCTTCGTTTTCCCAGTGCAGAGGCGATGCGGCGTGAACTCATCGCAGCAATGTCAGGCTGGACCGAATCCGCCGCACCGGTTGGAGGCCCCATGAACACGGCCGAGAACCCTGCCATCCAGGAAACACAGCTTGCACAGGCACTCGATCGGATCGCTCTCGCAGAAATTCGCCCTGTCGATCTCGTCACCGCCGATGCTGCAGCAGAGCCAATACAACAACCAACGCCCCCCCTAGACCAACCAGCATCACCACCGGTATCAGCTCCGGTGCCGGACATCGATCGCTTCGCTCCACCACCAAGTGAGGATGAACAACAGTCCCTCGTGCTCGCGCCAATCCAAACCGCGAAGCAAACGCCAACAACACATGGTCCGCGAGCGGGACAAACTGCGGAACGCAATCCGGCTGTGCGAAACCATGGCCGCCACAACCCGAGGCCAATTTACCGCAAACAACGATTGCAAATCGGCGGAATCGTCAAAATAATACTACTGATACTCGTCCTCGGCGTTGGGGGCACTGCGGGCTATCGTTACTATTCGCTTGGGTATCTGATCACCCCCCCAGTCAAACACGAAACAACAGTCTATCTTCAAGTACATCCTGACGATGCAAATATCAAAATAAACGGAGACCCGCTCACCTCCCGTCCTTTTCGAGCGAAGATTGGGGTTCGCTATGACATGGAATTTCATTTGCGCGGACGATTGCGCGCAAAGCGAACACTAACACCCACTTTAGAAAAGACTCCCTCGATATCCGTCGTTCTTCCCTACGCAATGTCCGAAGTTGACACCCTGTCGCTGCAACAAAAGGATGTTACTAACATACCTGCTTCGCCGACCACCCACCAACAAATTGATGACACACTTGCAAAGCTAAACGTTTACGCAACCTGCCTAAATAACCTCGCTCCTAGTATCCAAACGGGGAAACAAAATTATCTTGTATCGGCTCCCCGCGCTCGGTCGATTCGCCGCGATCGCATCCCGGTCGTACAACCACTGCCGATCGACGCAGTAGGACAGTGCAGAACCCATCTCACAGACATTCAAGACCAAACCCCGCAGATTCGCGAAATCGATCAATTTGGCCCCAAATACCTCGAAAGCGTCGACCACCTCGTTTCCGTACTTGTTCGACTCTCAGAATACTATGAAAAGCAGGGTTACGAAAAAGACAAACTACAACTTGGTCGACAAACGCATCCCATTTTGATCCAACGATATAATGATGTCGTCGCGCTCCATCGCAAACTTGGTTCCATCGTGACATCGTTCCGTATGGAAGTACAAAAACGCGAACTGGAACTGATTGCAGCAAGAGAAGGAAAAACAACCCACGTGTATCTGCGAGATCTAGCCCTCGCATCCCAAAATCTGGTTTGGTCTTTACGCGCGAGCACGTCAAAAAAGGCACGAAAAAAGGCAATCGATTTGCTACTGCAAAGATACACGGACGCGACAGACTACGTGCAGGGAAGAATCGCTCAACCAGTCTCCGGTGCGGGATCTTTTCTAAATGCCATGAGTGCCGTTGTCAAACTAGCAAAGTCTATCAATAAGTCAAAACAATCCAACGCTCTACTCGAGGAAGCACGAACTCGCCATAATCACAGCATTCAAAAATTTAACGCCATGATACTACTATAGTTGTGGAAAATATCGGTACGTACAATGAAGTTTAGACTAATCACTTACAATATTCATAAATGCATTGGCGGTCTAGATCGTCGTTATAATCCCCAACGCATTCACGACACCATATCTCATTACAACCCCGATGTTGTTCTGCTGCAGGAAGTAGATGCACACGTCAAGCGCTCTAAACACGACCGTCAAGTGGATGTCCTGGGTGATATGTTGGGGTTTCGCCACCGGACCTACTTTCCCAACGTCCGCGTTCGGGGCGGTGGCGAATACGGAAACGCAATCCTGAGCCGATTTCCGTTTACAGAGACGCAAAACATTGACCTTAGCGTACCTCTCAAAAAGCGCCGCAGTGTGCTCCACGCTCGCTATCGAGTCCGCTTAAACGGCCATACACGGACTGTGCACGTCTACAATCTGCACTTGGGGCTGTCGGGAATCGAGCGAAAAGTGCAACTGCGAAAATTTTTGGATAGCCACCCCTTCTCCCGGCTCCACCATAATACCCCCATCATCGTCGCCGGTGACTTTAACGATCTATGGGGCTCTCTTGGCAAGCAGTTGCTACTCCCCGCCGGCTTCCGCGGGATGCCCCGCCAACTCCACACCTTTCCCGCCTACGCACCGCTGCGCCCGCTCGACTCCATCTATGTCCGCGGCAGAGTAAAAATCTGCGAAGTCCACCGCCCCCGCCTCGCCAAGGCAAAACAAGCCTCCGACCACCTGCCCCTGATCGCCAATCTAGAAATCACCTGATCGGTCACATGCGATTCGTTTTGGATATTCTCATTTGGCCGATTCGATCAGTAGGCTTAAAGTGTCGATCCGGACTCCAAAGGCTCCTGTTTTGGGGTTCGCCGTGCCATGAGTACGAGGGGTTCCAGCTACTCACCGTCCATGAAACCGATGCCAAGTGGTTTTTCCAGCTTGTTATAGAGGCCCTAGATTTGCTCAAACAAGTAGACCCCCGCAGATTCCGGCGGGCACAACACCACCTAGATCGGATCGCATACGGCCAACTCGGCGGCCACCGCTACGATGCAAGCCAACGAGCATACTTCGTCGACGACATCGACTCCTCCTATGCCCGGTAGGATTCCGCAGCGGGGAACTATGAAACCTTCTACGAAAATGGCACACCGAAGATCCGAGGAGTATTTCGGGATGGAAACCAGGAAGGACTATGGACGTATTTCTACGATAACGGGGACGTAAGTGACACAGATATTTACAACCGCGGCAAGCGCGATGGGGAATCGCTCTCCTATCACCCAAACGGCAACTTGAAAAAGAACGGCCGTTATGCGGATGATGAGCAAATTGGCCAATGGGAGTGGTTTTTCGAAAATGGCAACATCGAGGCCAAAGGGGTTATCGCTTCCGGCGGTCGAGACGGACTCTGGCAGTGGTTCTATGAAAATGGCGCACTTCGAAAAGAGGCGACCTACCAAGCCGGAAAGCTCGAGGGACTGTACAGGGGGTTTTACGACAACGGCAATCTCAAAACAGAGATCACATACCGCCGCGGCGAACGTTTTGGGATGAAAAAGTCCTATGACGAAAATGGAAATTTGGAAGACGTCTTGGCCACGTAGCCGGCGCGTGCCCGAAGCGCTGCCGAAGAAAGCTACCATCCGATCGACAGATCGAACCGGCCAAATCCGATTGAATATACACCGCGGGCAATCTAATGGGGCACCGACGTATCGATAGCGGACGAGAGGTCGAGACGAAACTCGTCATTGCTCGGGCGAGCGGCGACATCGACGCGAATGGTGGATGCGAGCAAGCCCGTCGCAAACTCTCGGGTCAGATTTGTCGGCGGGATCAAAGAGTCAAACATTCGCCGCTGGGAGTCGGGGAGTGCTGAAAATTTTGCCGATAATTGCTCTTGCGACACAAATAGCTCTTCGCGTCTTCCATCACGGAGCTCTCGCTTGAGCGTCAGCTCACCGCGTACAGTTGACCGTTTTCGTATCTCGCCAACAATCGGAGCAACCGTTGACAACATCACCGCTGCGAGTTCAGCCGGATCTTCACATTCTCGATCTTCGTCATGGCGAATCCCGGTCAATATCCGACGCATTTGCCCTAAGCCACCAATATGTTTATCGACATAGCTCCAGAGTCTGCGGATCGCAGTGGCGTTGTCATCCGTCATGCTCTCTCGCGGACCGAAGGGAACATCATTTTCGTCAACCCTCATAACCGCGGGCACCCTATCGTTCTTATCTTGCAAGATGAGCATGAGTCCTTCGCAGCTTCTTTTTGCAGACGAACGTACTATCAGCCATCTATGATCTTGGCCATACTGCAGCTTTGTAATCTCTTGTCTGTGTAGCGCAATCTTACGAACACCCGACTTCCGAAACCGCCGGCTCTCGGTGCCAATCTCGATGTTGAACTTGGTCCCAAAGGTCCGCACCTTGATCGCCCGACTCCACAGCGATGAATCCGCAATCGCGACGTCAAATTGCTGCTGCAAAATCCCTCCTGCCGTTGTTCCGACAATAGATCCGGATGCCAAACCGTCCCTCGTCACCCGCCATTTTGCCCCCCAGCTTGTTTCCGGTAACTGATGATGAGCAAAGAAGGAAGATACCACTTTGCGTATCTCCTCGGCGCGATGGGGATTTGCGATAGCGCGGATCTTGTCATTCCGCGCGACGATCGCCTTATGCGTTGCTTCCGCGAGCGCGGTCTTGGCTGCCTCGACAACGCTCAGTGCCGCGGATCGCGAACGCTGATTCGATAATGGGCCGACAAACGGTTCCAAAGCCGTTTCGATAGAATCAGAGAGTGCATCTATTTTTCTGATCTCCGAATCTGCGAGTTGCTGCGCGTCACGAATCCGTCGATCTCGATCAACAAGACGATTGTGGACATTGAACAAACTCACGCATGCATCCGCCACCGAACACAAAGTCTCAATAAAGTTTTCATTCAGTGGAAATGGGGTTGCGTCACCATAGAGATACTTCATTTTGGTTGCCGTCATAGTAAAAAATTATATGCCAACATTACCGCCTTAAAACATACCCTTAGCGCGTGTTTCTGCCATCTTAGGTAGTCTGAGGTAACCGCATGTCGCCCCCACGAACACCCACTCTTGTAAGCAACGCAACGCTATTCGCGACTCACCTATCCCTTTTTTGACTAGGCAATTTCACCCTCCCTTTTTCAAGCAAAACTAACCCCAGCGTAAAACCATCTCAATCCAAAAATCCCAAAACGGATACAGACAAAATTTTCGTTGTACAGACAGTTCAATGGGAAACAGAATTGCCAACTCAAACGCCAAGCTTTCGCGGCAAGAGCGTGGTAGAGGGGGGTGGGTCGCGCGCAGTTCTTCGGCGCAAAAACACTTTCGCAAAACAATCTACTCAAGCAGGTTCTGCACTCCCGAAACTCGCCGAAGATGTTTGAGCACGACCCACCCCCCTCTGCCATGCGCACCCAACATCGTGCTAGAACCCACGCTCACGTTAGGAGCGCAACGCAACCAACATCCATCAAACTATGCGTGCCCCCGAATCAAAGGCTTATACTTTATTCGCTGCGGCCGATCTGCATCCACTCCCTTGCGCCGCCGCAAATCCGCCTCGTAGTCGCGATAGTTCCCTTGGAACCAAACCACCTGACTATCCCCCTCAAACGCGATCATATGCGTCGCGATCCGATCCAAAAACCAACGATCATGACTAATCACAACAACACATCCGGGAAACCGCAACAGCGCGTCTTCTAATGCCCGCAGCGTTTCAACGTCCAAATCATTTGTCGGCTCATCGAGTAACAAAAAATTTCCGCCACTCTTGATCATGGATGCCAAATGGACCCGATTGCGCTCTCCCCCAGAGAGGTTCTTCACCAATTTTTGCTGATCTGGCCCGCGAAAGTTAAAACTGGAGACATAGGCACGAGAATTGATCGTTCGATCTCCCAGCTCGAGCACCTCGGCCCCTTCAGATATCGCTTGCCAAACCGTCTGCTCACCGTCTAACTCACGCCCCTGGTCGACATACGCCGGCTTTACCGTCGATCCGACGACAAACTTCCCCGAGTCTATCTCCTCGGTCCCCGTAATCATTCGAAACATCGTCGTCTTCCCGGCACCATTGGCACCAATCACGCCAACGATACCGCCCCGAGGTAATCGAAAACTCAAGTTGTCGATTAGCAAACGATCGCCAAACGCCTTCGAGACATTTTCACACAACACCACATCATCACCCAACCGTGGGCCTGGAGGAATCACAATCTCCAATGACGAATCCCGACCTTGCTGTTTCGATTCCTCAAGTAACTCTTCGTACCGGGATAATCTAGCCTTGCTTTTGGCTTGGCGCGCTTTTGGCGAAGAACGCACCCACTCAAGCTCACGAGATATCTCTCGCTGCTTTGCAGACTGCTGCTTTTCCTCAACCTGCAAGCGTTTTTGTTTTTGCTCCAGCCAAGAGGTGTAATTCCCTTTAAATGGAATCCCCTGGCCCCGATCTAGCTCCAGGATCCACTCGGCGACATTGTCCAAAAAGTAGCGATCATGAGTAATGCACACAATTGTACCCGGGAACTCTGCCAGATAGCGCTCCAACCAAGCAACTGACTCCGCATCGAGATGATTGGTGGGTTCGTCTAACAGAAGCATGTCAGGTTTCTCAAGAAGAACGCGACAAAGGGCAACCCGCCTGCGTTCTCCACCGGATAAAGTTGATACATCTGCATCCCCAGGCGGAAGCCGCAACGCATCCATCGCTATCTCTACGGTGCGATCCAGCTCCCAAGCATTTGCCGCATCGATCGCGTCCTGAACCTTTGCCTGCTGCTCGAGGAGTGCCTCCATTTCCTCCGGAGACATCTCTTCTGCAAATTTCGCATTGATTTCATCAAACCGAGTCAAGATCGCTCTTGTCTCAGCGACCGCAAGCTCAACATTCCCGCGAACATCCTTGTTCGGATCTAGTTCAGGCTCCTGCGGCAGATAACCGATTTTGACCCCGTCCGCGGCCCAAGCTTCGCCGACAAACTCAGGATCAACGCCAGCCATGATACGGAGCAAACTACTTTTTCCAGATCCGTTGTTGCCGATGACACCGATCTTTGCTCCCGGGAAAAATGACAGAGAGATATTTTTTAGGATCTCTCGCTTGGGAGGAACGACCTTCCCCAACTGCTGCATCACATATACGTACTGTTGCGCCATGGTGGCGCAGTGTACACGAAAGACTGGAGCGCATCTCAAAAACCTCGCATCGCCTGGCTCGCTAGGCGCGTACCCGACGAGTCAAGCTCGATCCGATTTTCGATATGGGCTCTAGAACAGTATAATCAATACCTTACACCTATTGACTTGTCTCCCACGCTGCTTATCTTAGAAGCAATGTTTCGCAACTATCGTATCGGCCGCCTTTTGGGGTTTCCCATTGAGGTCAACGTCTCTTTTCTCATCCTGCTGGCATTTGTTGTCCTATGGCTCGGTGGTCTTGCAGGCCTATGGTTTGTACTCGTAGCCTTCGCCTCGGTACTGCTCCATGAACTCGGGCACGCGGTTGTCGCTCGGCATCTTGGGGTCCGTGTTTCTGGCATTGAACTTCAATTTTTTGGTGGCGCAGCAAAACTGATCGACCCACCCAAAAGTGCCAATGACGAGATTGCAATTGCGATCGCCGGACCGGCTGTATCCTTTGCTTTGGGGGGATTGGCAATGTTGCTGCACTTTGGCAGCGGTGTGTCTGTACTATCCGTCATCGGCTGGATCAACATCGTCATCGGCGCCTTTAATCTCATCCCCGCTTTGCCCATGGACGGCGGACGTATCCTCCGCGCCCTGCTCACCCGTAGGTTTGACTATCTAAGTGCCACAACTATTGCAGTCAAAATCTCCCGTGGCGTGGCAATTGCCGGTGGGCTCTACGCCCTTGCGACGTTAAATGTGTACCTCATCCTTTTAGCAATCGTGCTTTGGAGCATGGGGACACGTGAGCTGAACAGTGCTCGTCAATTGAGCTCGCGATTCGCGCCCGGACCGGAGGGTTACACGCGCTGGCCGGGTGGGGTTACCGTCCTACCCCGCAATTATGCGCCGACCACTGGGCCAAAAATTCCCCGAGGATTGGAAATTCGCCGTGAAAACGGCCGAGTCATTATAGAGATCCGCCACTGAGGTCTCCGCCAACCTGGTAGATTGGCAGCAAAATCGCTACAATCTTCAGTAGATGGATGTAACGTTTTGGGGGGTTCGAGGTAGTTATCCGGTCCCGGGGCCTACGACTGTGCGCTACGGAGGTCAGACCTCCTGCGTCGAAGTGCGGCTCAAAAATGGTGCGCATCTTATCTTGGACGCGGGCACGGGTCTAAGGCCCCTTGGACGCAAGTTGGGCGACGAGCAGGGCGCACGCCCGCGGACCTATCACATTGTATTGTCCCATGTGCACTGGGATCACATCCAAGGCTTGCCGTTCTTCGTACCCGCATATACCAAAGGAAGTCACATTTGCGTTTATGCCATGCGCGCCGCGGCAGATGAGTTACATCAAGTCATCAGCGGAATCACGCGCCACGAGTTCTTTCCAGTTCGGCTTGACGCAACGCCCGCGGAATTTGAGTACCACGAAGTCAATGCGGGACAACCATTTCGCATCGACGACTTTGAAGTGATTCCCTTTGCGCTAAACCACCCGTTTGGTGCAGTCGGATATCGGATCAACGGTGATGACACCAGCATTGCCTATGTCAGCGACACCGCCCCATTTGATCAGGTGCTCCACAAGCAGCATTTCCTATCCGCACCGGAGACACTCAGTGATGCAGATCGGAAAGAACTCGCAACCATGCGGGAGAGGATCTCCACCGCAATCACTGGCACCGATACTGTTATTTATGACACGCATTTCTCTCCGGAAGAATACGAAGCGTTTCCTCATTATGGACATTCGACTCCGGACCATGCACTCGATTTATGCGCAGGTATCGACATCCGGAGGGTGGTACTCTATCACCACGCCCCCAATCACACCGATCAAATGATCGATAAAATGGTCATCGACTATGAAAAAAAGGGCAAGGCACTTGGGATTCGAGTGGTTGCCGCACGCGAAGGATTAACCCTAGGCATTGGCGATGCCGATGACCGAGGTGCTGCGCGATGAAGGTACGCTTTTGGGGAGTCCGCGGCTCGTTTGCGACGCCTGGTCCCGAATTTCTTCGCTATGGCGGCAATACGACCGCGGTCGAAGTATCCAACGAGGCCGGTCAACGAGTACTCATTGATCTGGGAACAGGGGTCACCGAGTTTGCCAAGGAGCTTGCGGATAGCGAGTTTGGCGTCGGCAAAGGGCACCTCCCCATCTTATTGACACATACCCACCTCGATCACATTCAAGGACTGCCATTTTTCACCCCGTTTTTCGTCAAGGGAAACCATATTCGAATTCTTGGGGCAAAGCCCCCCGGAGCATCCTTGTCACACGTACTGCAAGATCAACTCAATCCTCACTACAGCCCGCTCTACGGACTACAAAACCTCGCTGCTGGAGTCACCATTGACACCATTGCTCCGGGCAGTTCGCTTGAGGTCGAAGGATTTGATGTCACCGCAGCCGAGTTGCCCCACGGCGGCACATCTTGCCTTGCGTTTCGGATTCGTGCTGATGGCGCAACACTCGCATTCCTGAGCGATGTCGAATATCCCAACGGGACACCAACAAAAGAGGCACTCGTCTTGGCCAAGGGTGCCGACCTACTCGTTCATGACGCGATGTTTGGCGAAGAAGAGTATCAAAGACGACGTGGTTGGGGACATTCACCCGTAAGCAGCGCAATCGCAGTGGCATCACAAGCACAAGTAAAAAAACTCGCCCTATTCCATCACAGCCCCGATGCCACCGACAACATCATTGATACAATGACCGAGCAGGCGAACCAACAACTGGACATCGACGTCTTTGCGGCCCAAGAGGGCCCCACAATCCAGTTATAGGCTAAGAAGAGATCGTCGGAGACTCAAGAAGGCGTCTCGTGTGGAGTAATTGGGAACCTTGATGCGAGGTAAAGAGGGTACGTGTGTAGATCGTTTTCTGGATCGATTTGTAGATTGTGAGCACTGATACGAATGCGCCGCTTCGCACCGTATTTTTTTGCAAAAACCGCCAAACTTTTGAGCTTTCCAGATACACCGGCTTTTACTTCAACCGGATACACTTGACCGTTTATCTCGAGTAAAAATTCAATCTCTGCCGTGTTACTCGCCCATGCATGCAAGGGCATATGACCTGCGTAGCAAAATTCTTGCGCAACGAAATTCTCGCAGAAAGCTCCTTTAAATGTAGAGAAGGGTCTTGCAGCTTGGTAGAGCGCAGATGGTGACAACCCTGCGAGAGCACCGAGAAGACCGACATCAAAAAAATAGAGCTTAAAACGATTCGCCTTTGTGAAAGCAGCAAACGGAAGTTCGCCAGAGTTTGCGATCTTAACGCGAATGATCAACCCAGCCCCCTCCAGCCAATCCACAGCGTCGAGGAGTTTGGAAAATCGCCCCCCTGGTACTACAGATGAGGCTTTGAATTTCTTTGATTCACGCGCCAATTGACTTGGTATCGACTCGAAGATAGCAGTAATTTCTCGTGCCTTTACCTTTCCACTGTACTTGGCAAAATCAGCCACAAAACCGGATAAGAGATTCTTCTGCGTCTCACGGACCTGACGAAACGCTGTTCGCTTATTGTCTCGCCCGCGTGCGTATTGGGCAACAACATCTGGCATTCCTCCAACCACAAAATACTCTCTCAGTACACCCATTAGGTGTTCATGAGCGACATTGGGGATTTTCTTAACAGTCGAAACATTGTTGATGATGTCATAGCTCCGATGTTCTCCTAGGGCGAGAAGAAATTCTCCAAACGACATCGGGTATAGATCTAAAAATGATACTTTTCCGACTGGGAAAGATGTCTCAGTATGCGTCACTCCCAATAAGGAACCGGCAGCGCATATTGCCAAATGAGGCATTCGCTCATGAAAGTATTTGAGAGAGTTTAGCGCTTGCGAACAATCCTGAATCTCATCAAAAAATATGAGGTCTGCATTGATATCAATGGATCGATCGAGCGCAAACTCGATAGACTCTAAAAGTCGCTGTGGTTCTAAGTCACCAGCAAAGATCTGATGCAAGCGCTTCGTCTCTTGGAAATTTAGATAGTGAAGCTCCCGAAACATACGCGTGCCAAACTGAGTAATTGCGTATGTCTTTCCGGTTTGCCGCGCTCCCCGTAGAATTAGGGGTCGTCTATTATTACCGGCTTTCCAGGCAAGAAGTTTTGCATCGATGTCGCGATCCACCGAAGATATTTATATCAAAATGTACATTTTTTTCTATGAAAAAATGAGTATTTTTTCATTTTTTCATAGAAATCATAGCACAGTTCTGCATTAAAAAGGGTTAAGATAGTAGTCATTATAGCTAGTTATCCTTCTTTTGCTGTCGTTCAAAAGCTATGGAGAAACCCCTTCAGGACAATCCCCAAGTTTTCCCAATCTACTGGGTGAGAGAATTTTCGGGACTCCCTACTCCTAAGGATTATTCCCTGGCAAGCGACAGTCCATTGTCGCATTAATTTGATATTTTCCTCTGGTGATGCTTGCCTGGTCGTGCATTGGGTGAAACGTGTTTGCTGGGGGATCGCTCGAGTCTGAGAGTCCTCGATGTGTATTGTCACAAATCTTCTTTAGACTTTTTTTGGCTTGCAGTTCTACCGCGGCTATTACGGCGTCACAGATATTTTGATCCGGGCATAAAGGTTCGATTTCCTCCGACTCGGTGACGAGCATGCGCACCGGATCGGTCTCCTTGCACGGGATCTTTACGGTGAATCTATGCCCCTCTGGCGCCCACTCTTTCCAAGTGGGTCTGCGGCACTGTTTTGTCAATGAATCCGCTACCGAGATGACAGTCGTAACCGTCTCGCTTTCCCATTCCCAATCATATGATCCATTGTTGCCGTGCAATCGAATCCCATTGGGTGCTTCCAACGATGAAGGAATGAAAATTCGGATCGACGGAATTGACAGGTTGAGCGTTTTTTCAAACTCTTCCTGCGCGTCCACATCGTTTTGAACATCACATGTCGTGTTCAGCGATGGGACGCTGTGTCGGTTACGAATCAGGCCGCGAGTGCCGCCAACGACCAGATGGCTAGCAAAGGAATCACCATCGATCTCCACCTTCCCCTCCCACCTTACACCCGTATTGCTCAAAGAAAAGTTTCTCGTTGCACAATAGGCCGGGACGCTGACCAATGTTTCATGGACGCTTATATCTGAAGGGAGCGAGGGGTCACCATGATGATATTCGTAAAGCCTAATTCCTTTTTTTCGTACCGGGCTAGAAATCCTGATCGTAAAACTTGTCCCCTGCCCGTCAATGCTGACTACCTTGGGAAACGCTTCTAGTCTTGTACCAATGCTCGTGGCAGCGATGTCTCTCCATCGCGCCAGTACTCCGGTTTGCCAAGCTATCTGGCGATCTTGCGCAAAGGATTGCGACTCCTGACCAAAATTTGGCACTGAGTGACGCAACGCATTCCACAATCGATAGTATTTTCCAGCCCCCCGCTCATTCAACTGACTAAATGCATTTGGATCATTGAGCAAGGTCGGAAAAAACTCCAGATCGTAGTCATTGGACAGCGTAGTTGGGCCCCTCCCAGACGCGGCACCGACGACATGTCCGACATCTTCTACCACGCCCATTACACTCTCCCCAAACGGAACATCACCGAACAAAAATGCTTTTTGATGCGTCTGTTTTAGCCAATGGAGCAAAACCGTTATCGAACACGAAGCGAGCTCTTGCGCAGTTTGCGGGTGGTAGGAAAAGCGGATTGCTCTGGTGTCGGCGTAGGATGAATAAAGCTCCTTATATTCGTTCCAACGAAGCACGCATTGAAACCACGGTGCTGTCACGTGAGTGGGGACGAAAAACCCCGTGTCAGTATCAATAGTCTGGGAATTGACATCGAAAAACTCCGAAGTTGGGTCAAAGGACCATGAGTCCGCATACAGTAAATCGTCACTTACGTTTCCGTGGGCGGAGAAATACAAGCTCTGAATTGATGGATCTTCCATCCACTCGATGAGTGATGGGAGATTTTTGGTACCAAACCGCTGTAGCATCGTGTTGTGTTCAACATTGTAGTCGGGAAATGTTCTTTTAACGTTATGATGAAGCAAAAACGCATGGGTATCGAATTCGTCGAATCTCGATTCCTCTAATCCACCAGCGCCATACCAGATTCGAACTTGCTTGGTGTAGGGGACAAGACCAAAGTCCTTCTTGTGAAACGCATTGTAGTATTTCTCCAGCTTAGCTGCGGTTATCGCGTTTACCCAGATAACGTTAATCCCAAGAGCCTGCAGCAGTCCTTCCATGGCGCCGACATCATCTGCTGTTGCGTTTGCGAATCCAGAAAGCGCGTCTAGGATCGCGGCAAAGGAGTACGTTTGTGGGATGCTCTCGCCGCGTACGTGTAGCAAGATCGAAGAGATATCCTGATTGGCAAGAGGGTGCTGAGAACCAACGAGCAGTGATGACAAACTTTTCGCGGTTTGCCGGCGCCCCTGGCGGAATTTCTCTAGGTCACTGCCACGCAGGTCAAAAAAGGAAAACGCAGACGCATACAGGGGATTAAGGGGAGTTAGGGTTAGCAGGTAGTCTTCATCTACGCTGGAGCACGCAAAGCGTAGGGAATCACCCTGCTTCGGACAGCCAAATTGATAGGCTGTAATTGACTGTTTGGGACCGACAATCGACTTGAGATAGTCTTCGATCACGTTGCGAAATTCGCCATGTTTGTGGTTATTGTACAAACAAGTCACATTGGATAGCACGCGAGCCGGATGCACCGGTCCGACGCCCTGGGGAATTATTTGGCATTCCAATGGCTCATTGCTCGACGGTGTGTAGCTTGCGATAACCATATCGCCCGGTTCGAATCGCAATGCGGTGGAAGTGCCAATCCGCGCAAACACTGTCGCCGAGAATCGGTTGGCTGTGTCGGGGGTTTCTTTGAGCGCTTTGGTAATCTCGGTCTGGAAGGCGGCATAATCGAGATACTCGGGTGTCGCGTTTTCGCTGCGCTTCAGCCGACCATACAGCATGATGGGCGGTGATTCATCCCCGTGGTACGATAAAGATGGTGTTTGGCTCCGCGCATTTACGATAGCGCCTGAAGCCTGTTGCATCGCTTCGAGGACCGACTTGCGATCGTCCGCTGATAACTTGAGAACATCGCTAAAGTCCGAGATGTTCAGCTCGGATCGATCGGCCAGTGCAGCCGAAAATAGATCGACCAAGAGCCGATCGATCTGCTGCCACTGTGCCGATGCGCGAAGTGCAGCCACGGTAATTGGTTGGGTTCCTGGTGCGCAATGTCCACTCTGGCAATTTTGGCTAAGGCAGTCAGAAGGCCCATTGCACGTTTGCCCTTCCACACAGGTGCCGCACACGCCGCCGCAGTCGTCACCCGTCTCGGTGCCGTTCTTATCACCATCACCACAGGTCGCAAGCAACTCGGGAGGTTGGCATTGTTGCTTGGGCCCACACTGCAACCCCTCAGGACAGGGACACGGACTTCCGGGGGTGACACAATTGCCATCTAGACAGAACTCGGCTTCGCATCCGCTGCACGTTGGCTCATTGGGGTTATTCGGGTCATCAGGATTATCCTCGCACGACTGGCACTCGATAATACCATCACAATGATCGTCAATACTCTGACCACAGTCCTCGGGCATGCATCGTTTGGGTGTGCAAATTGCCTCTAAGGCGCAAGGGGCCTCGGGACTTCCACACGGCGCCAAGGCTCCCTCTTGGTACATGACAAAGTCAGCACCTGCAAGATTGCTATACGCTATTGAATACTCGCGAATCGCATCGGCAGAAAACAGAACTGTATCAAAAGGTGGCAGAACGACAACCTGATCGTCTCCATCGCGAACAACCGCAGTATTTTTTTCGTTGGCTGTCGTTTCAAGCAAGGCATCTAAGAGTTCCAGCGCGTCACATAACGGTTCATCAGAGATACAGCGCAACGCAAACCGAAACTTTCCGAAAAAGATTTTATTGCCGTTTTTCAATTCGATTCGGATTTGCCCATGATCGAAATTCGGCCGTAATGTTTGCGATTGGACGTCCAAATCCTCCACTGGAGACCAAAGGGGTTGAAAATACCCAACTGAAGAAAGGCCAGCCCGCCATGGAATATATCCCTCCGCTTCACTCAGTCGAAGCACATCTAGCACCGTGTTGTCTTTGATGAGGTCCGGGGGGCGTGAGGATGCCGGGTTTACTCGAAAGACGGAACGGGATATCGCAGAGCCTCCGTCACTTCGCTTTGCATGTACAACGTTTCCACGAAAATGTTCGCTTGGAATGCCCCCACTGGGACGATTCGGATCTTGCCGATGGGTCAGATAAATTGCATTGGTCAGAAGACGATCTGAATGATTGTAAATTAGGTTATTTACAATTTTTGCATTCGACGCGACAGCTCCTTGGATCGCCCATCCCGAGGATGCAATCGCATTCGCGCTGACAACGGTGCCAGAATCAACGATGGTATTGTTGTAGACCTCACCAGCAAATCTTAGATCCCCTAAGGAGACCCCCCTCAGCGACGAGCGAACAATCAGATTGTGATGGACACTTGCATTGCCACCTCGAAGAGCGACAGCATTTTTGAATCCGACAATTCGATTGTTTGCAATCTCCACTCCTTCGGCACCAAAATGCGAGCGAATCCCTACACTCGGAGCCGTCTCTGCACTCGGTCCGATGAAACTAATCCCGTCGATCTTGCTACCATGACCACTGCTTGCGATATCCACAGCGATACTTTGCCCCTCTGCATTGGCACCCACGGAGCTGGCATCAATGACTGTTTCGAACATGCCATTTTCGCCAATGACAAGGACACGACGGTCGACGACCAACGTTTTTTGTAGGGTCAAGGTGCCTGGCTTGATAATGACCCGGTCCCCCGGGTTTGCTTTGACCATCGCGTCGTGCAAAGCCGAACTTCCTTGCAAAGTCGGATCAATGTCATGAAACCCTTGATACCCGGCGCGCATCACAGACCGATCCAACGTCCAGTAGCGATCTCCTTGGCCTAGCGAGAGGGCTGTGACTTGTAGGTTATCGGCTGGCACTGTTTGTTCTACGTTTTGAGCGCGCAGGCGAAACGTTCGTCCAAAACCACTTGGATCGGCATGATAGGCGCGATTCCCCGAAAATGCGCTCGGCAAAATGGCGGTGGATACACTGGATACGTAAATCGCGTTGTTGAGGGACCGATGATTGTCATTGTAAATTAGATTGTTTGTGATACGAGCCTCGTCCGTGATCGTCCCCTGAATACCCCAATCCGGCCGTGCGTCTTGGGCAGGCCGCCCGGTATTTACGATCGTATTATTGTTTATCGATCCAGAAAAGGCCTCGAGAAACACACCTCTGCTCGATGAATCAACAATGAGGTTATGATGGATATAGGCGTTGTTTCCCATTAGGGCTATCGCGGCGCCGTAACCGAGAAACCGACAATGCGAAACCTCGAGGTGTGGAGACTCGGCCACGATACCCGGCTGTCTATTTTTGGACCGAATAGAAACCCCACGCTGGCACTCCGCTGATCTCTGCGTCTCATCCGAACACGTGTTCTCAAATGCGATCCCCTCGATCCGTGTACCCGATGCCGCATCAGTAATATCGATCGCGACAGACACATCTTCCGTCGTCACAACAGTATCAAACATGCCCGACCCAACGAGCACAATGGGGCGTCTAACCACGATAGACTGTGATACGTGGTAGCGCTGAGGACCAAGATGGATCACTTCACCCGGATTGGCGTGTTGAATTCGACGTAGCAACTCCTCTCCGCTAGCAACGGCGATCATCTCATCGTCGTCGTGCGAGGACACCGCGCTTGCGATTTCAGCAGTCGCAGGTTGCTTACTATTACAGGAGAAGCACACAGCTATCGAGACAACCAATAACAATCGTGCAGGGTGCAAGTGCCTACTAAATATTTTTTCATTTTTCATGTGGGGGCTCTCTTCATCAGTTCGTCACGCAGAGTGACTCGTTATGCCCAAGCAAGCTATCCGGTTGCGTTCGAACTTGTCAAAGCAAAAATTGAGACCACACGTGTACTTTTTTTGGAACAGTTGTTCGCTTTGTCACATCCATGGAGCGATCTTGCGTTGCCATTTCCCTTTAAGTGAAATGGGTGGTGATGCGAGTGACGTTAGACAGACGGGATGAGTCACTACTTCTGCGACCGCCGGCTTGGGGATCACGTTTCGGACGGCGTCAACACGTTAAGACTTAGCGCGTGGATCGGCCCTTTGAGTTCTTGCTCAAGGGCTGAGAAAACCATCCGGTGACGCTCCACCAAGCTCTTTCCATCAAAATGGACAGAGACCACCGTAGCCTGCCAGTGATCTTTGGTGCCGGTCAAATCCGTTAGCTCGACCTCGGCATCGGGTAACAACTTGCGAATTTTTGCGATGATGTGTTCGGGTTCCATAGTCCTTGCCGAAATTAGTGACGCTCGAGATAGGTATAACTCGCCATTCCGGCGCGGAAGCGGTCAATCAGCTGGCGAGACTCTTCGAGAGTAATGGTCTTTTTGCGCAAAGCCGTCTCTACATTGTGACGTAGCTTTCGCATCAAATCGTCGGGCGAATAATGAACGTAGCGCAGCACGTCTGCAATGGTATCGCCAGTAACAACTTCTTCGATGTTATAGTCGCCGTCCGAACCGAGAGAGACATGGACAGTGTTTGTATCGCCAAATAGGTTGTGCAAATCGCCCAAAATTTCTTGATAAGCGCCGACTAAAAAGATGCCGAGGTAGTACTCGTCTCCGTTTTCCATCGGGTGAAGCTCTAGAACCTTTTTGACGTTGCGCGCATCAATGAACGAATCGATAATGCCATCGGAGTCGCAGGTAATATCGACAAGCACGCCGCGATGGCTTGGTCTCTCTGCAAGT
The DNA here is from genome assembly GCA_965223575.1 of Kofleriaceae bacterium. Taxonomy (GTDB): domain Bacteria; phylum Myxococcota_A; class Polyangia; order Haliangiales; family Haliangiaceae; genus CBDCWZ01. Next base: position 10,602 of record CBDCWZ010000043.1, on the reverse strand, counting down.
CGGTGAATCGGGACGATCGGAAACAGCTGATTGACCGCCCAGGCATCCGGGAGAGACTGAAACATCGAAAAATTGCAAAAATATGTGTCGCTGAGTGCCTTCTCTAAACCTGCGAGCTCCTCGGGCATATCGGGTAGATGACGCGCTGTTGCAAGGATTTTGTCACAGATCGCCCAAAATAGCTGTTCACACAATGCCCGCTGCTCGAGAGAGAGATGCCCTAGGCTGAACAGCTGCCAGACTTGGTCCTTGTATTCGAGAGCATCGTGATAGCTCTCGCGCAAGTTTTTTTGGGTGATGAGTTCAAGAGTATCGAACATATTGTCGACGACCTCGGGCGCACCCTCAATCCGTTTGAGGTCAGATCGATACGAGACGAGCTCGCTCACACCAAGGACATCGACGACTAATACAGAGTGATGGGCGGCAACAGCACGGCCAGATTCAGAAACAATCGTCGGATGTTCAACCTGTGCAGCATCACAGATTTGTTGAATCGTGAACACGACGTCATTGGCATACTCTTGTACCGTGTAGTTAGTCGAAGACGGAAAATTTGTTTGCGACCCATCGTAGTCGACGCCCAAGCCGCCCCCGACATCTAAGTAGCGAAGTGACGAGCACCCCATCTTGGTCAACTCAACAAACATCCGGGCGGCTTCCCGCAGGGCATTTTTGATCGATCGAATCGCCGAGATTTGCGATCCAATATGAAAGTGGAGCAAGGCAAGATGCTCAAGCCACCCCCACTGGCGCAGTTTTTCTGCCGCCCTGACAATCTCTGCCGCACTCAAACCAAACTTCGAGCGATCCCCCCCTGATTGTTCCCAGCGCCCAGCGCCTCGCGAAGTCAGCCGCGCCCGTACCCCAAGTTGGGGGACCACTCCAAGCCGCTCACTCACTCGGCGGATGTGGTCGACTTCTCCTGGCTTTTCGATGACCAATACAACCTGCCGCCCAAGCTTTGATGCGAGCAACGCAGTTTCAATGTACTCGTCATCCTTGTAGCCATTGCAAATGACCAGTGCTTCCTCATCCTCGAGAAGCGCCATAATCGCAAGCAACTCAGGCTTGGATCCAGCTTCCATGCCGTAGTGGAAAGGACGCCCAAACTGAATGATCTCCTCGACCACCTGTCGCGACTGGTTGACCTTGATCGGAAACACACCGCGATAATCCCCTTGATACTCATAGTCGCGAATCGCCTTGGCGAATACTTGGTTGAGCAACGCGATTCGCGAATTGAGAATGTCAGAGAAGCGCAGTAGGAGGGGAAGCTGCAACCCACGACGAGTCAGTTGATCAACAAGGGCTTTCATGTCGATTTCAGCAGCGTTGGCACCCTGGGGGCGAACTGCCATATTGCCCGCATCATTGACAGCAAAGTACCCACAGCCCCATTTGTGAATATTGTACATCTCCTCTGAGTCGGTGATTGACCAGGGCTTCAGATGATCAGACAGCCCAGCGGTCCATGCTGCCTTGGGACGAGCCATTCTCGATGCATAGCGCCTTTCCCTTTGCCGATGCAATCAAAAATTGCTCTGTCAGTTTTAAAACTGCATATCCCGCTACAGATTGCAGCAGGAGAGGATCCGAGCTACATTGCCCGGCCCAAATGTCCACGCCTGTTGAACCAAATACCCAAGAAGCGGCTATTATCGCCGAAGAGCAGGAGATTTTTGACCGGGTTCGCGGTCGCCTGATTGGAAATACCCAAGTCGACACAACGGACTCCCGGCAAGTTGCCGCCAGCATCGATCAGCAGCTCCTCGATCTGCGCGATGCGATTGGCGAAGCAAAGCCGGAGGACCATGCTTCCCTGGTTGAGCAAATGACGCGATTGCAGGCAATCCGCTCAAAAATCGGCGGTTCCCGCACGGTTCCCATCGATCCGGAGTCGCCCTATTTTGCCCACATGGTGCTGCAAACAGACAAACAGCAGGATATCCTCATCGGCAAACGAGGGTTTATCGATCGCGAACATCGCATCCACGTCGTCGATTGGCGCAATGCCCCCATCTCGCAGGTTTACTACCGCTATGATGAAGGGGACGATTACGAAGAAAACATCGCAGGGCGAGACGTCGAAGGACTCGTCGAGGTACGCCGAAATGTGTCGATCGCGGGCGGCCGACTGCGGCGAATCGGGGCACCCCAGGGAACCTTTATCCGCGATCAAAAAGACGTATGGCATCAGGCCGTTGGCGAGGCTGCCCCGAGTTTGCGCGGCGGGCAGGGAAAAGCGTCCCGGGCGCCCAAACGCACCCGCGCTATTGCCAAAGGACGTGGGCGAGACCGTCGTGCCAACCTGGGTGTCCACCATGGCCAAATTCAGCGCGCCGACAAGCACATGCCCGAAATCGCGGCGCTCATTGACCGCGAACAGTTCGACTTAATTACCCAACCCGGCGCGGGTCTTGTTGTGATTCAGGGTGGTGCTGGCTCGGGAAAAACGACCGTTGCCCTGCACCGCATCGCGTATCTCAACTTTCGCCAACCGAAACTGTTTCGACCCAAATCGATGCTGTTTGTGGTTCCGTCGCGCGCATTGATGCGCTACGTCGCCGAAGTTTTGCCATCATTAGGCATTCACGGCGTCCCGGTTGTCACCTACTTGGACTGGGCGCATCGGCAACGGACACGGGTCATTGGCTCGTCTCCGCAACGCTATAACGATGCGACTCCCGATATCTGCTCGAGGCTCAAGAAACACCCAGCCCTATTGAAAGCACTTGAGGCGTTGGTGGCGGACCAAACTGCCTCTGCCGAGTCACAACTACTCTCTATGGCAGACGACATGGACCAAGGTCATGTCATCGAGAAAAGTTGGTCCTCATTTGCAAATAAAGCGCTGCTACCGCGACTTCGGCGGGTCTACTCCGCCATCCAGGCGGCGCAGGGCAACATGCAGCCGGCGAGCTTTAACGCGGCACTTGCCCTCGCCAAACGATTGATTGCGCGAACCAACGACCTCATTGGCGATTGGAGTGATTTGCTTACGGACAAACAAACGCTCATCAAACATTTTGGTAGCGAGGTAAGTGTCAGCGAGATTGATAAACTTGTTTCTTGGAGTCTCGAGCAAAGTGAGCAAAATCCACTCGAACGAGTCGAGCGAAGTGAACAGTATAAAGCAGCCGACGGCCGGGCCTTAGAAGAAGACCACCCACGCGGCCGTTTCGATCGTGAAGACAATGCGCTCTTGCTCAGGCTCGCGCAGTTAAAACGGGGCGGACTCTATCAAAAAGACGGTTCCGAGACTCGATATCACCACATTGCGATCGATGAAGCCCAGGATCGCTCCGCGATTGAAATCAAAGTCCTCCTGGAGGCCACGCACCAGCAAGATGGTCCGATGAGTCGGTCAGTTACGATTGCTGGAGATACTGCGCAGCGTTTGGTGTTTGATAACAACTTTGACGGTTGGCAAGAACTGCTAACCATCGTTGGACATGCCGCGTCGATTGTGCACCCACTCAAGCTATCGTACCGATCGACGGCAGAGGTGATGCAATTGGCGCAGCAAGTGCTCGGCCCCGAGCTCGCGCCAAAAGAGCACTTGGTCGCGCGCTCCGGTGCACCAGTCGAGCTCCACGAGTTTGGTGACGTGGGTGAGGTCGTCGCGTTTCTTGCCGACGCGCTACGCCAGCTGGCAAATCGGGAACCCACCGCGTCGGTCGCGCTGATTTCCAGATACCCTGAGCAGGCGGACATGTACTACCAAGGACTCGCACGCGCCGATATTCCCCAACTCCGCCGAGTTCGGAACCAGGATTTTGTTTTCACACCCGGATTTGACGTCACCGACGTCGCTCAAGTAAAGGGCTTAGAGTTCGACTACGTTGTCCTGCTAGATGTCAATGCCAACAGCTATCCCGAAACCCTCGAATCGCGCCACCTTCTTCATATTGGCGCGACCCGAGCAGCCCATCAACTCTGGATTACTTGCTCTGGCCCTCCATCCCCTCTCGTTCGCGACGTATGAAACGCTTCCAAAATATCATCCGTAAAAGGGCGTGTTTTGTGATCACTGCACCTTTGCCAAAAGAACGTATTGTTTTCGTTGAGTATCCAACAATAAATGCGCTATGTCGTATGCGATGAACAGGCTCATTGGCGCAGCTGTGTTGCTGCTACTCATGACCGTCGTTTCGCCCGAAGTATTGGCGGGCGGCGGTTGACCTGGCTGAACGAATCCAAATCTCCCGGTCGGGAGGTCAAACCAAACTTCGCTTGCAAAAAGCCGGTTGCTATTGGGGTTCTCTACCTTCGTCGCGGCATTCGACGCGACACATGACGACGTGGATGACGTTATTGGCAGAGGGGAAACCAACATTATTCACGATCAGTCGATACTATTTACAGAATTTCGTTTGAATGCGCGCTACGGGATCAGCGAACGCTTTGGCCTCGAAGCTGTTTTGCCGTTTCGCATTATCGGTACAAACATCGTATACCGGGATCGAATCACCAACGAACCAGTAGAGCTGGTAAACCCCGATATCCACCACCGCAACGAAACCCTCGTCGGTGTCAGCGATCCCTGGCTGCTCGGCAACTACACCTGGCATCGAAAGGCGCTCCGCTTAGTATTGAAGGCTGGTGTCACGATTCCGATTGGACGCACCGAAGAAGATCCTTTTGTCCTCGGCGACGCAGGCCTTCGTCACCAACATCTGCAGTTTGGTACCGGCATCGTTGCGCCCGTTTTCGGTGTCGATATCCGCTATGCGTTTCCCCAGTGGAGCCTGTCCGGATATGCCCTGTCGATTCAAAATCTCTACGAAAACAGCAAAACCTATCATGCCGGCGATCGTTATGCGGCAGGGGTTCGCGCCAGTACCCGATTGGGAACAAAAAAGTGGCGATTTAATGGCGAGGTGTCGATGCAAGCCGAAACTCCCGAGCGTTGGGATGGTGAAAAATCAGATGAAGGCAACGAAGGACGAATCGATGTACTTGCGGGTGTTGGGATTGCGAGAACCCTAAATTCGAATTTGTCTGCCAATCTGAGCGCGAAAATTCCGATCGTTACCCATGTTGTTGGTGGCCAGCTCGACTATCCCGTCATTGTCCAGGTCGGATTCAGCGCCAACTTTGATCTCGGAGCGACCAAACAACCGATTATGGACGAAAACGACCACGGACATGGCGACCACGACGGACATGGCGACCACGACGGACATGGCGACCACGACGGACATGGCGACCACGATGCGCACGACAGCGATAGTGACCACAAAGGAACCGATTGGACTGGTATCGATGTGATCGAAATTGCCAAGTCCGGAGAAGCAGTACCGCTCACCCCAACAATTGGCAAGATCACTGTTTTTGACTTCTGGGCACCATGGTGCAAGCCGTGCAAAGAACTTGACCGCCGAATGATATCGTTAGCCCGTCAGCACCCAGACACTTTCGTAATTCGGAAAATCAACGTTGTCGACTGGGAAAGTGCAGCAGCAAAAAAATATTTGATCCCCAAGGGGTTCAATCTGCCACACATAAAGGTCTCTAACACGCAAGGGAACATGCAGGTTGAAAGTAGTGGTTCTCCGAAGGCGCTTGTCGCGAAGATTGAATCGTTGATCAAAAAGGCTCTACCGGCAAACAAGTACAATCCACCAAAAGTGGATCACAACGCTGATCATTAGCGCTAGGATTCCGCTATCGTGAAAAATGTGTGCAGAGCAAGCTACAATGCTATTATCCTGTCCGCATATGTATCTTGCAGATGATAAAAAGGGGCCCTTCAGTGCCACAAAGGATGTGTACAAACAAGCAAAAAGTTCTCCAGAGTCGCTATTGGATCTGCTTTTCAAGCCGTTCTTTTACGTATGCATTCCCGTGGTATTTGTATTCGAGGTGCTGATATCGCCACTCTACTTGCTCGTCAACCTCCGATTGGGCAACAAGCACAACAACTAGGCTGAAACTTAACCGTAACAAATTGAAATCCCATAAGGGTCGCAGTCGGCAGTTTCAGGTCAGGCACTCAGCTCGAGCATGCGCTCGATCGGTTTCAACGCGCGAATACGGATTTCCTCTGGAACGTCCACTTGCGGCGTTAAGTCCCGCAGACACAAATAGAGTTTCTCCATCGTATTGAGTCTCATGTGCGGGCACATATTGCACGCGCAGCTATCGTCCTCTGGTGGCGCTGGGATAAGCGTCTTGTTGGGCGCTTGCTGTTGCATTTTATGAAGAATACCGGCCTCTGTGGCGACGATAAACTCGCTTGCATCACTGTCTGCGACAAACCTGATCAGTCCTGAAGTAGAGGCAATGTGATCGGCATGACGTAAAATAGAATCCTCACATTCAGGATGAGCCACAATCTTGGCGTCCGGATGCTTCATGCGGAGGGCAAGTAGCTTTTTCTCGCTAAAGGTTTCATGGACAACGCATGTTCCCTGCCACAGGACCAAGTCCTCGCGACCTGTTTGTTTCGCGACATATCGTCCCAGGTGCTTATCAGGAGCAAACACCACCTTTTCTCCAGCCAACGCGCCAACGATCTTTGAGGCATTAGACGAAGTACAAATAACATCGGACAACGCCTTCACCTCAGCACTACAGTTGATGTAACTCACAACTTTATGATCCGGATATCTCTTCAACCACTCAGCAAAAGCAGGCGCGGGACAACCATCCGCGAGAGAGCACCCGGCCTTTAGATCAGGCACAACAACGGTCCGCTCTGGGTTGAGGATCTTCGCGGTCTCGGCCATAAAATGGACACCGCAAAAGCAAATCACATCCGCGTCCGTGGCCTGGGCCTGTTGAGATAGCTGCAGCGAATCCCCGACAAAATCGGCTAAATCCTGAATCTCCGACTCCTGGTAGTAATGAGCGAGGATCACTGCATTTCGCTGCTCCTTGAGCGAAACAATCGCATCCTCGAGATCGAGAGGAATCTCCATCGCCTTATTCGCCAGGGAACCATTCATAACATTCTTCTTACCACCGTCCGGTTAGAGCGATCGATACTATTAGAATATATTGTTTTATTTCAGATAGTTGCGACGTTTCATCTATCGCCCGATTGCTTCGGGACTGCAGTAAACACTAACCGTTTGCAAAACGACAAAGCCACGATATGGTCAGCGCCACAAAATACAGCTGGGGGAGCCAAGGCTGAGAGGCACGTAGTTCGATCGCGTGCGACCCCATAACCTGATCCGGTTAGTACCGGCGGAGGGAATGCAATCGATGAGCAATACTAAAAGTTCTAACGGACGAGATCTCAACAGGGCAAAGCTTGGGGTCCTTGGTGAAAGCCCGGTACAGGGGATTCAGGCAGACACTCCATTGCCAAATTCGAGCAAGGTTTACATAAAGCAACATGGAGTCAGCGTGCCCCAACGGCGAATCGCCTTGAGCAACGGCGAGTTTTTTGATGTCTATGACACTTCAGGCCCTTCGGGAACAGATCTTGAACAAGGGCTCCCCAAGTTGCGGGCCCCCTGGATCGAGAAACGACTCAAGCGTGCAGACAAGAACCGTACGCAGATGCACTACGCAAGGAATGGCGAAATTACCGAGGAGATGTATTTCGTCGCTGTCCGAGAAGGTGTGTTGCCCGAATTTGTTCGTGACGAGGTCGCTGCGGGGAGGGCAATTATTCCCGCCAATATTCACCACTCAGAAACAGAACCGATGATTATTGGCAAGAATTTTCACGTCAAAATCAATGCGAATATCGGTAACTCTGCGGTGTCATCGTCGATTGGCGAAGAAGTGGAAAAGCTTCGGTGGTCGACGAAATGGGGCGCCGATACGGTAATGGATTTGTCAACCGGTCCCAATATTCACGAGACTCGCGAATGGATTATCCGCAACTCCCCGGTCCCAATCGGCACCGTGCCCATCTATCAAGCGCTCGAGAAAGTCAACGGAGTTATTGAAGATCTGACCATTGATGGATTTATCGAGACGCTCATTGAGCAAGCCGAGCAAGGGGTCGACTACTTTACGATTCACGCAGGGGTCCTGCTACGTTATGTCCCTTTAACTGCCGATAGAGTAACGGGGATTGTGTCGCGGGGTGGCTCCATTATGGCAAAATGGTGCTTGGCCCACCACAAAGAGAATTTCCTCTACACTGAATTTGAACGAATTTGCGAAGTCATGAAAGAATTCGATGTCGCCTTTAGTCTAGGAGATGGTCTTCGCCCGGGATGCATCGCAGACGCCAACGACGACGCCCAGTTCGCCGAACTTGAAACCTTGGGCGAACTCACCCAACGCGCCTGGAAACACGATATCCAGGTCATGATCGAAGGCCCGGGCCATGTTCCGATGGACAAGGTCAAAGAAAACGTCACCAAACAGATGGAGATCTGTAAAGAAGCCCCGTTCTATACGCTGGGCCCCTTGGTCACGGATATCGCCCCCGGCTACGATCATATTACCTCGGCAATCGGGGCTGCCATGATCGGCTGGTTTGGCACATCCATGCTGTGCTACGTGACGCCCAAAGAGCACCTGGGGCTTCCCAATCGTGAAGATGTTAAGGCTGGGGTCATCGCCTACAAAATTGCAGCACACGCAGCAGATCTCGCCAAAGGACACCCGAGGGCGCAACAGCGAGACGACGCTCTCTCCAAGGCTCGCTTTGACTTTCGTTGGCAAGATCAGTTCAATCTTTCCCTCGCTCCAGATACCGCGAGGGACTTCCACGATGAAACTCTTCCTGCTCCTGCCGCTAAAGGTGCACATTTTTGCTCGATGTGCGGTCCCAAATTTTGTTCGATGAAAATCACCCAAGATGTGAGAGAATACGCTCAGGCACACAAAACGACCCCAGCAGATGCCCTTGCCCAGGGGTTACGCGACAAAGCCGATGAATTTTCTAGTAGTGGACGCCAATTGTATCCCACGCGAGTATTGCCCGATGGCTAGAGTAATCAGTCTTATTCGGTCGCGAGAACGCATCGCGCATTCTTTGGAGTCTTGGTGACAAAACGCTCGCGCATTCACAAAATGGAAAAACTCGCTCGAGTTTACGACGACGAGATTCTTCCAGTTTGGTCGCAAAGATTTGGCAAACTCTTATTGCGCGATCTGAAGCTACCCAGACCGTGCCAAATCCTTGATGTCGCTTGTGGTACTGGCTATCCAGCGGTGGAATTGCTCCGTAGGACTGGGGATGATTGCCGCCTGATTGCCATCGACGCGTCCTCAGCAATGCTGAATATTGCACGCAAGAAGATCGAAGAGACGGGTCGTAAAGGAGTCTATTTTCGCACAGAAAGCGCATGGCCTCGGCTATCCTTCGCCGACGATGTGTACGATTTGGTCGTCTGCAATCTTGGTCTTGGCGAAATGCCCGACCCAGCCAGTATCATCGCTGAGTTTGCACGTGTTACCACCCCGGGGGGCCAAGTCCGATGCACCATCCCTGTAGCCAAAACCTTTGAAGAATTTCACGATATTTTTCGCGAAGTCCTCGTCAAACATGACAAACACGACGCCTTAGAGCGACTCAACCGCCACCTAAACAGCTATCCGACCTTTGAAGAATGTCAACACTGGATGGACCGCGAGTTTTTTAGCGAGTTCGATATCCAAATCGAGCAGTTTTCTCTGCTGTTTAAATCAGCACGTGAGTTCTTATACGCACCGGTAATAGAGTATGGGCCACTCTCTGCTTGGAAAGAAGTTGCCGGAGTCGGCCAGGAAATGCAGGATATTTTCTGGCATATTAAGGAGGCGATCGATGCATACTACCATGGACGCGCGTTTTGAGGTGACAATCCGAGCGGGAGCGCTTATTGGTTACAAAGCACAAACAAATGTGGAAATACAAGCGCCTCCAGTCCAGCAAGATGATTACGACGATACAGACACCGCGGTGGATATCCCCTCCGACTTATAATTGATTAGGACCATGAGACCGTTCTAACACCCACTTTGAGCGTTCAATATGGCTTCTAACGAAAACTGCATATCTAAAGCTCGTATCCGAGCTGACCGAACATGACCGTCGCTACTACGTAGATGCAGATCCGATTATTGAGGACCGCGAGTACGATCATCTCCTTGTCCAGCTTCGCAAAATCGAGAGAAAGTCATCCCGATTGGATCGTCGATTGGTCACCTACGCAGAGGGTAGGTCACGAGCCAATATCTGGATTTTCTAAAGTTGTCCGAGAGACACCGATGCTCTCACTTGACAATACCTACGATGAAGCAGAACTGCTTGCGTTTCATGAGCGAGTCATCCGCGGGACTCAACCACGCTGATGTAACGTACGTAATCGAACCCAAAATTGATGGATTTGGCATCGAACTGAGCTACCAACAAGGGCTGCTTACCCTCGGTGCAACTCGTGGCGATGGCCTCACTGGTGAGGATGTCACCGCTAATATACGAACCGTTCGTGGCGTTGCACTCAAGCTTCGAGAGCCTATTGACATTATCGTCCGCGGAGAAGTGTACATCACAAACGACGACTTTGCAGACATTTAACCGCAAACGCGCTGCGGCAAATCAACCCTTATTCAAAAACCCAAGGAACCTAGCAGCTGGGTCGATTAAACTTCTCGATGCTCGGATCGTTTCCGAGCGACCCATGCGCGCCATCTTTTACGATA
>CBDCWZ010000042.1:0-38326 GCA_965223575.1 Kofleriaceae bacterium | reverse complement strand
AGAGATTTGCCCGCTCTGCCCGTAGCATCGACAATATCGGGAATGTTTTGCAGCGTTTCCCACGCTAGGTTCCCGGCCGCCCCTGCGAGAAAGGATGCGCCAATGACGGTTCCGACCGTTACGCTGGCACCGAAGATCTCTGGCGCTAGGGCCGCCAGCGCAATCACGGTGAGGACCGTCTCGATCCCCTCGGGCGCTGCATCGAGATAAGCCGTTACAAATTCGACAAGAGCCGGGAGTTCAACCGGAGTCGGATCGAGCGGGACCCCTGCCGGTGGCAGCGAATCCAGAATGCTCTCAGTCGTCACCAGGTCGTCTAAGCGGCTTGCATCTAGGGGCAGTTCGGACTCGGGCGTGTTGGCTATCGCGTCGTCAATCTTTTGATTGGCGGTGTAAACCACCTCCGCCAATCGTGTCGCGTCGGGGACGCCGTTGGTTGCTGTTTCTAGTAGTACGCCCTGAAGGAGTTTATGCGCCTCTGGATCTCTTGCCTGCATCCGGTGGTACATTTGTCCCGCGACATCTGGCGCGATGACCTCGCCCAGGGACCCAAGCAAACTGAGCACACCAATCGTTTTTGCAGTTCTAGGGCCAATGACTCCAGTCTTGGCAGAGTCCGTCAGCGTTTTTTTGTTGACCTCTATGTTGTTAAGCCAACCAACTCGTCTGTCGTGCAGCTTGCCGAGTAGCGTGTCGATTCGCGCCATCTTTGCTTCGAGGCGATCCACGTCGGCCTTCAGGATCGTTGCCTTGAGACGGAAATCAGCGGGACTAGACAACCCACGCTCTTCTACTTTTTCGACGGCAAAAAAGTATTTTTTGATAAACCGGTCGACATGTACTTTTTTGATGCCTCCAAATTTAACAAACCCATCGAATTGGATGCGATCATCGTCTTCCAGTCTCCTGCGTAGGTCCGAAATATGAACGTTACCAAGCCCCCAAAAGTCAGATATTTCGCCAAGTGTACGTCTAACGGATGTAAGGTTTTCCGTTGCGATCTTGTTATGTTTTTCGATCGATTGGGCCAGGAACTCTTGGGTTCGGAACCGGATACCAACCTGAGTATGTTCTCTAGAGATGGTCGATCTAGATTCCTCAAGGGACGCGATCCGCGCCTCAATTCTTTCGATATTGGCTCTTGCAGTTTGCTCGGCCCTCTCAAACGCAGGGAGATCTGGTTCGGGTCCTGTTGCTGACCTGACAGCTGATTTTGCCTTGAATTGAGGCGTTGCGTTTTTGGAAGTGGCGTTTTGTATAGGGACATCCCACGCGTCTCTTCCGCCTCATATGACAGTATGATGTCCAATTGCTCCAACACTCGGTCATCGGTGTCATCAGGGACATCGATATTTGCGATCGCAGCGGCGAGCTCAGCATCTGCTACGGGCACGATCATCTTTAGCTCTTGGACCAGGTCGCGGAACTCCTCGTCTAAACCAAGCTCTACGAGAGCATCGAGGAAAAAGAAGCTACCATCAGCCAGCTCGACAAAGTCAACCGGATCGATAAAATCAAGTGGTTCGTCATCCGGTGATATTTCATCTACAAAATGGTTGCGGACAATAATTTGTCTTGTCTGCCCTCCATCGAATCGCAGCGTCATTGTGAGATCGCTATCAGGCGTAGTGGTCGAGTCAGTTTTTTCAAAACTGACTCGAAGTACCAATTGGTCAATATTGGCGATCTGTTTGAGAACCAAGGTGTCGGCGCCACCGCCGTCATTGTCATCAATAACGACAGTTGTACTGCCCGTAGACTCATCAACGACGTAGGTATTGCTATCCGCAAACCCCAGTGGCACTTGGGTGAGGAATACCGCGAGCATCCCCAATACGACTGCCAAGACCTTATTGAAAACGAAGCTCGCACGGTCGTATCGCCGCCGAGCGTTTTGCCACTGGTTGGTCGTGGCCAAACAACAAATACGATCTGCCATTGAAACGGGTTACAGCAGATATGACTGTGACACTACACTTTTCTGCTTGCAGTGGACAGATTTCTTGTTTGTTCGCTTAAAGGGAAACCCATGTCATTTTGGTGCAACCGTTAATTTTTTTTTCCCGATCCCGTGCTTTCGCTTTTACTTCAAGGGGATAACCCAAATGCCTTCTCAAGTTTGTTGTGGATCATCCAGCACTCCAAACCAGATGGAAAATAATGTGCAAATTATTTTAGTCGTTTTATGTACCGGTCCCGATATCGTTGCCCAATGTCATGGGCCCCTCAACGAGCCATTTCCACAATGGTATGATCTCGATGACCGTATCACCTATGTGTTCATGGGTTTCCTCTTCGTCCGTGATCAGGATGAGCCGATTGCAGCCAAGCTCTTCTGATGCTCGCAAGAGGCTTTTTATTTCTCTTTTACGCGTTGACGGGTCACGAAGACGAAACGCAACCTGAATCGCACATAGTGGTCTACGACCGTGGCTCACAATGAAATCTACTTCGCTTCCTTTGGCACTGAGCCAGTAACCGATCTCTAGATTGGGATTCGATGATTTAGCACGCAATAGTTCGATCGCGACAATGTTTTCATAGAGTTTTCCTCGTCCTATTGTTGAGGGATCTGCAATCGCTTGTACAAGTCCAGTATCGATGCCATAGACTTTGCGTGCCGCGGTACTTCTCTGTTTGAGTTTTTGGGAAAATCGCTCAATGACAACGATCAGGTATGCATTCTCAACATGTTCGGTATAGTTTTTGACGGTGTGCACACTCTTCAGGTCAAAGATATTTTTCAGCTTGTTGTGGGTCATCCTGCACCCAAAGTTGGATACTAAATAGTGGGCGATTTGTTTTAGGGTTTTTGTGTATCGGACCCGATATCGTTGCGCGATATCGTGCGTGACAACGGAATCATATAGGGAGCGCAAATACGAGTTTGGTTGCTTTTCTCGTATCGCCTCTGGGAAACCACCTTTATGGAGAAAGTCCTCTAGATGCCCGCGAACTGTGCCTATTTCTGGCGTTGTCCATTCTAATGGTTTGGAAAAGCCGACAAACGTTAGATACTCTCGAAACGAGAATGGCAACAGTTCGAGTTTGATGTGGCGACCTGTGAGATGTGTTGCGAGTTCTTGGCTGAGTAACTTCGCGTTGCTCCCCGTAACAATAATGTTGAGTCCCTGACGAGCAAGCCGGTTTACAAAGAGTTCCCAACCACGAATATTTTGTATCTCGTCAAAGAGAAGCGTCGAAGGGTTTTTGACAACTCCGTAGAGTGCTTCTAATACCTGATTGAGTTGTTCTGCACGAAGTAAGCCGAGAATCTCATCATCAAAGTTGGCGTAAGCGATGGACGCAGAAGACAATAGTTGCCGCGCAAGGGTAGATTTTCCACACCGCCTAGGTCCGACAATGACCTTCACCATTGAGGATGAGACGTGTTGTGAATAGAGAGCGTAGACTTCTCGATCAATCAGTTGCAAGCTTGCATTGGCCTGCAGCTCCTGCTGTTGTTCTATGATCCGGCGCCGAATTCGTTGGAATTCCATAATATGCTTTCTTGTTGTTCAAATTTTTTAATATTTAGAAAATAAACTGCACAAAAAAACGGAAATTTATGCAGTTGAATACACAAAATACACCTAAAGGGGTCAAATTGGAGCCTAAAGGGGTCAAATTGGAGCCTAAAAGGGTCAAATTGGAGCCTAAAAGGGTCAAATTGGCACCCCAAAAAACGCACGTTTACCCCCGAAAGCAATACACTTTTACTCATGTTTGGTTTGGGCATGGGCGAGATTCTTGTCATCGCGGTTGTCGCGTTGCTGGTTCTTGGTCCAGAGAGACTTCCGGCCGCGGCAAAGACGCTTAGCAAGGGGATTCGTGACTTGCGCCGCCAGGGTCGTGAGCTCCGCGAGGTGATCGATGTCGACACCGAGGTTGGGGGGGCGTTTCGCGATCTTAATAGTGCACTCCGAGGCGAGCTTCCCGTGGACGATGAGCCAGCCCCCACCGTTGCAGAACAGCCTTCGCCGCAGGATGACATCGATGTCGTAACGACAACTGACGTTACCGATACGGATATCGCTGATACTCGCGTTCGTGTTCCTGACACTGACGTGAGTGATGCGAATGATGGCGATACTGATGAGGGTGACACTGACGTAGTGGATAGTAGCGGAGAGACATCGAACCCAGAGATTATTCCCACGCCATCGACTGATGCAGAGCCCTATTCGCCCCAGTTAAAGGATGTCGCGAGTGAGCCGGACCCCAATGTCTGAAGCCAGTGGAGCGGGCGAGCCTGTAGACCCGCACAAACCACAGGTCGACGAATCCCCACAAGTTGACGAATCCCCACAAGTTGGCGACCCCTCACAAGTTGGCGAGCCACTAGACGACTCGGCGATGTCGTTTGTTGAGCATCTCCGCGAGTTGCGTTTGCGCCTGCGCAACGCAGCACTGTTTGTGCTTGGCGGCTTTATTATCGCGTTTCAATTCAAGCAGGACATTCTCGCAGTGCTCCTTGTCCCCCTTGTAAAGGCATGGGAACAGCGCGGTGTGACCAGTCCCCTTCGGCTAATCGCAACCGCACCAACCGAGGCATTTTGGGCCTATCTCAATTTATCGCTGTGGGCAGGACTATTTATTGCCTCGCCTTTTGTGTTTCATCAGATTTGGAAGTTTATTGTCCCCGGTTTGCACCGTAACGAATCTCGGTGGGGATTTGCCTTCTCGGTCGGCTCTGCAGCGTGTTTTACCGGTGGCGCCGTGTTTTGTTATTTTCTCGTACTTTCCCCCGTGTATGAGTTTTTGCTCGGGTTCGCCTCGGACAACCTCATGTCAGTGTCTCATATCGCCGGCGTCGAATACGAGCTTGGTAGCGCGGTCGCCCTCGACCCAATGTTATCGGTGCAATCCTATCTAAAATTTTCTCGCAAACTCTTGCTTGGCTTTGGCCTCGTATTCGAGTTGCCGCTGATCATACTCGTTTTGTCAGCTGTGGGTCTTGTTACCCATCGCAGCTTGTGGAAATTCAATCGCTGGTGGATCGTTCTTTCGTTTGTCATGTCCGCATTTTTGACCCCGCCCGATCCTGCATCGCAAGCGCTCATGGCGGTGCCACTCATCGTTCTCTACAATCTATCGATAGGGATTGCCTATCTTGTAGGCCGCAAGCGCGACGACGCAGCGCTCGCGCCCCAAGATCGATAGAAAACACGCTATATACATAACTTCCTAATATGGTTGCATTGAGCTCCAGTAAAAACCGCAACAAACATTATGCTTCAGGCTTACTGCGGTTTTTAGATAAAATCGCAACGAACACTTTTTAACAACGTTCCCCCGGTTTTTCGCGACGCCTTCAAACAACTTGCTAGGGTAAGGTTGGACATCGGGTTGCTGGCCTCGCTCGGATCGATTCTTTCTCCCAGTCGTGGTTTGGCTCGATGATTACGCTGATGATTGGATTGTTTCTCTGCGTGGTAATGTCCTTTGCGGGTCGATTCGCATTTGGTCGGTGGCCCTGGCGGCGATCGAAAACTGTTTGATGTTAGCGGGGCCAAACAGTTCCCGGTTCGTGTTAGAGGGGAATTTCGCTCGTGGTTCCTCATAGGAGATTGTCTATCGATCCCCCATAGAGGATACCTTGCCGCTTTCAGCAACTCGCCCAGCGTGAGGCCAAAACGTGCATGGCGTGGGAGGGATCTCGGGCATGCGAATTGATTTTTTTGCCGTCCGAGAATTGTCCCCTATCCCATACATCTCGTAACAGCGTGCAAAATAGGTCGGGGGACAAAGCAGAAAAAGGCTGCTAAGTCCCCCTAGGAACATCCCTTTACGAACCAAAAGGAACGAACCATGACTAGGAGAAGACAACGGTCCCCCCAAGGAGTCAAGGGGGCGCCGGCCAAGAAGTATCAGCCCAATACCGATCCCAAGCGCAAGTCCAATAGTAGTCCCAAGGTAACCAGTAGTTCCAAGGTGACGAGTAAGCCCAAGATGACCGCAAAGGCGATGCGCACGCTGTATCAGCGCATGGCAGCCGCCGACGTAGACCACTGGCTACTTGGCGAAGGAGATACCCAGCATCACAACTGGTTTCGAGCGTTAGATTTTGACATGGAGGGTCCACATCCGGTGCACGATGCCGCCATGCAGCGCATCGATGCCTCTTTGGCTCTCAAAAAGCAGTGGGAGCAGGCGATTGAGTTAGAGCAGGAGTTTCAACAGACACTTCCCGATCCTTTGGGAACGCTTTGGCTCGAGCTTGAAAAATTGCTCACCGGACGCACTGTAACAAACTGTATTGCCCACTATAACGTCGGCGTTGATGCGGGGCGCAGCATGACGCTTGTCGAGGAGGCGCTGTCTCGTAACAATATCAATACTCGATCGATCAAGCCCGATGCACTGCTTACGTTGACTACGGTACTGGCAGATATTGCCAAGCGGCTAGAGACAAGGCACCCGTGATGGTGTCGCGATTGATTGTGCGAGATCCCAAGGACGCGTCAGAGCAAGTGCTGTCAGAGCGAGCGAGGGAACAGGCTATTGAGCTTTATATCATAGCTGACAGCGATGGCGCATAGGGTCGCTAGGGTCATATTCATCCGGCCTGCCTCAATTCCTCGTAAGGTGACCGGGTGAATGCCAATTTTTTCCGCAGCTGCCTCTTGCGTCAAATCGAGTCTTTTTCGATGTCGCCTCAACTTTTGTCCGATGGACGAGGCGACTTCGGCAAGAATCTTCTCCCCGTATGCCGAGCGTCGAATTTCTTTGCGAGATGTCCGAGCCACTCTCTATTGCTAGCCAAACCTAAGAACCATAAACAGAGTGTATACACTCTGCTATATGTTTAGCAGACACGAAGTGTTGTGGTCGCCTTGCGACAAATCTCTCCAAAATCCAATAGAGTTTATACGCTCGGTATGCAAGAATACAGAAAATATCGCGCTGCAACCCCACGTTTTGCGAATCCTCGTGGCGAGCACCAAGAACGAACAGCAACAGATTTTTCACCTCGCCAAAGGAACCTTGGACATCTTGCTACCAGACCCCATGAACGGTGCGTTTCTGGCCTGCCTAGCCAGCCAAATTCAAAAGCGAGCAAATAAGAACCGCGCCGATGAATTTCAGGTAAAGGAAGTCGCGTAGGTATGGGGAGCGATCGTAACCTTTTCTCCTGCTATGCCCATGAAAGAGTGTTGGAACAAAAAGCAGCACTATCTATAAAAAATTTATATATAATGAGTAATTATAATTGAAAACACGCATTATCTTGATATTATGGACGTATAATGCGATAATTTACTAGAATGAAACCAGAATCATCGCTCATCGGACGAATTCCCGAGCAGGCATTACTAAGGGGAGGTTCTCAAGACACGACAGAGCGAGTTTGTTGCTGTGTATGGCCGCAGGCGGGTCGGTAAAACCTATTTAGTAAACCAGATCATGCGTCCACGATCGCGGTTTTTTGAGTTGACTGGTACCCGAGGGGGAAAGCTTCACGAGCAGCTGAGGAACTTCTCACATGAATTCGCTCGAGTATTTGAAGGGCATGCGAATGATCCTCCGATGAGTTGGCAAATTGCGTTTGAGCAGCTCACCGCGGCATTGACCGCCGTGAGGGAGACATCTCGTAAGGTCGTATTGTTCTTCGACGAGTTGCCGTGGTTAGCGTCTCCTCGCAGCGGCTTTTTGCGTGCCCTCGACTATGCCTACAATCGCCACTGGAGCCGGATGAAACATGTCGTGGTTATTGTGTGCGGCTCGGCGGCCTCATGGATGATAAAACGAGTCATTGGTGACAAAGGTGGGTTACACGGTCGTCTAACTCAAAAAGTCAGGCTTCGGCCTTTTGATCTAAGTGAAACAGAGCAGTTTCTCCACCATCGTCAGGTTCGCTTGGATCGTATTCAGATCATTGACCTCTATATGGCCATCGGTGGGATCGCCAAGTACCTGGAACTTTGCATTCCCGGTCGATCGGCAACCCAGCAAATCGAAACGTTATGTTTTTCCCCAACGGGTTACCTCCGCCAGGAATTCGAGTTACTTTTGTCATCGCTGTTTGGAAAGTCTGGGGTTCATCGTGCCATCATAAAACACCTAGCAGCGCACCCAGAAGGTCTATCTGAAAAGCAGCTCATCAAGGGAGCTCGTCTTGCAAAGGGCGGCTCGATTTCCGCTGCGATCGAAGATCTGATGGCATCCGATTTTGTCCTACGCATGCCCCAGTTCGGACAAATACGTCGAGATGCAGTGTTGCGGGTTGCGGACCCATATAGTCACTTTTATTTGAAATGGATCGAATCCACTCAGCGTAGTCCGTTTAACGACGACCTGAATCACTGGGCCAAACAACGCTCGAAACCAGGCTACCAAGCTTGGGCGGGGCGTGCATTCGAACGTGTTTGCCTTCAGCACGTAGGAGCGATAAAACAGGCGCTGGGCATTTCTGGTGTATTGACGCGTTCGAGTTCTTGGCGGCTTCTGGACGCAGGGGGGCGTACGACAGCGCAAATCGATCTAGTCATCGACCGCGACGATCATTGCATTAATCTTTGCGAGATAAAATACGCATCTGCACCTTGGCGGATGACCGCGGCATACGCCCGGCGGTTGATTGAACGACGCGAAACCTTCATTGCTGTAACGAAGACGCGTAAGGCCGTATTCAACATTCTTCTAGCTGCATCGGGCGCTACCGGCCAAAGGCACTTGAATCAAGCGGTCGACGCGCAGGTCTCAGCGGATGTTTTGTTTTTCAAGAGTTAGGACTTACGCAGGGGAGAGACAGAGTCTATATAATTCTAGATAGTTAAGTATTAGAAAGAATCATTCCTACTCTGCCACAAAAAAGGGCGTTTGGTATTTCCACTAATACAACGGCTGCCTATACAGCAGCACTACAGGAAGCCTTCTTGGTGTTTGAAGTCGCACGCTACCATGCAAACCTAAAGGTGCAGGCGCGCGATGCCAAGAAGCTGTACGTGATAGACACAGGTTTGCGTAATGTATCGTCGCGCTCTATCCAGGACGATACAGGAAAGCTACTTAAAAACCTCGTTTTCCTCCAACTGAAACGGGCCGAGGCCGAAGTCTCCTACTACAGAGGGAAACGCGAAGTAGACTTTATCGTTACAGAACAATACAAACCTGTTTCAGCGATCCAAGTCTGCGCAAGCGGCATACACAGTGAAGAGACCTACAAACGGGAAGTGTTGGCCTTACAAGAAGCACTCACCGATCTGGGATTGAGACATGGCCAGATTATCACGCTCAACCGGGAAGAGACATTACGCGAAAATGGTTTGATCATTGCGCTGACTCCTGCACACAAATGGCTCTTGACGCCAGAGATCTGATCAAAAATGGCAGGGCTAGGTCGAATCCCAGTTGATTTTTTCGGAACCAAACAAATCCCAAACCACAGCCGAAGATTGCCCACAATAGGATACCGGTGATTGCAATGTTGGTTTGCCTTGAACTTTTGAGGGTCTCGGTATTGGGCAATGGCTGGGTCTAGGGCGTGCCATTCCTTAGGGCTTGTGACATCTGCGTATAGGTCACGGACATCATCATCGATGGCGGCAAAGGCGGCATTTTCGCGGGCCGCGGAAATGATGTGCACGGGAATAAATCCGAGAAAAAGAGGATAGAAACACTCCGGCGATCAAACGCCGCCGCCGATCACGGGCCAGTACCTTCCAAATCCGCTCTATCGACGATGGCGCTGTGGCTGCGGCGCGCTTCACAGCGTGAGGGGACAGCCGGTCGGAAGATCCCGCAGCGGTTGGAATAGATGGTGGTATTGTTTGAGAACGTCGGGTAGCTACTGGGCCCGTTGTAGGCACAGGCGGAAGTGTTTGACGTTGGGTTTGGTTTGGGCTCAGCGTTGGGATGTTTGCCGGAGGCACTCGGTGCAGCTCGAACGGTTGGGATGGCGTTAGGGGCGGTTCCGGCACCATGCAAGGTGCCCCGCTTCGGCTTCCGATCCAGCACCGGAGCGAGATCCAGCTCAATGTTGTCCTCTTCGCTACTTGGTGGGGCGAACTGATTTGGACTTAGGCTAGGTGTTGGTTGTGGTGTTGGTTGTAGCGTTGGTGCGGTAGACGCTGTGGGCATTGCTGATATGGGGGCTGGAGCAGCGGGTTCATCGGTGCCATCAAGTTGGGTTAATGCGATCGCACCGAGATCTCCAAGTGCGCCCAGGTCCTGCTCGATTCCCATTGCGGCCGCAGACAGACCGGATTGAAATTTCGAACCATCGCGTCGTCCCGGTTTGGCAGGAATGGTGGCTGCCAGGGGGCACGAGATTGTTTTGTGCAGGCGGTGAAGCTGGCTTGACTTGGCTTGTGGTAGATCCGGGGGCCGGGATCTTCGCGGCACCGACGCCAAACATGGTTTGTTTTGCGTTAGAGGACGCTGGCCGTCGCGAGGTATCAACTCTATTGCCGGTCGTGTTGTCAATGATGCTGCATGTTGCTCCAAGCGCCTTGAGGTCTTGTGCAATACTGGTCGCCTTCGCTAAATCGACATTGGCTTTTACACGAAACCGGTCGGCGTTTAAGTGTTGGACCAACACGGCGGCGGGGAGGCCATAGCGATCGGCAATCGCTTTGGCGATCTGATTGATCTTCCCCGGATTGTCAGGCCGCTCAATGAATACGTGGTAGTTCTTAACCAATACATCATTATAACAAATCAAGAGCCGAAACAGAGATCAATCCTAATGTGCGAGCGGGGGCGTACAAACCCATACGATCCTGCATGTGCTTACTTGTAGACGACAAGTATCACCGCGATCCCCATCAAAAAGAACCCCAAGATCGCGCGCTTTGTGAGGGGTTTCTTTGAGGAAGAATCGAGATACCAAAGCCACGCATACGACGCCACTACATAGATTGAAGGATGCCATTTCGCCACCACTATAGTAGCCGTGCCCATAGCGAATTGCGGTGATATTGAGAATGTACTCCGGCAGTACCAGTACCCAGGCTCACCAATAGCGCTGCGACAAATCCGCGACGCCGAAATCGAATATGCCCCAGCCCACGCAAAGGCCATGAGCGCACTGGAAGCAAACAGCATGAGAGGGACGAGATCGGTTTCATTCTCGCCCTTTTTGGTCGCTTCGATCACGCGTTGCAATCAACCACATGGCAACCGCCATGAGAGCAAATCCACACAGTTGTTGTAACGTCAGCGTCCTCTTTTAACACGTAGCGTGCCACCAAAGCCACACATATCACGCCGGAGCACAAGCGAAAGGCTGCCATCTGTCCCCCGGTGTAAAACCGATAACCGAGGCGTATCGCACCGATGTTGAGCAAGTATTCGGGAAAAACCAAGAGCCAGGCAAACAGAGTGGCCAATCCAAACGACAATTCTTTAAATCGCAGATGACCAAGCCAAGCCAACGCCATAATCAGGCTAGAAAGAAACAACATGATCGGCACGAGTTGACGCTCGCGGGAACGTGAAACATTCTGCAGTGGTTCCAGTCCGGAAACATCAGGCTTTTCGTGCCGGTATCACCAAGGTCTTTGCCCCCCTACGATAAATTGCTATTGGATATCCGCTGTCGTCCGCGTGGCGGTTTTATAGCCTTTGCAGGGCGCGGCCATTGTCTGGATTGATTTTTAGTGCTCGCTTAAAGACGTCGGCTGGCCGCGGTTTTTTTTGCCTATGCCGAGATACGCTTCTCCCAGAAGTGTGAGAAGCCGCGCGCTTTTTGACGAGGTGCTGAGGGGCTTGAGATAGTATAGAGCGGTTGTGAACGCGCGCCGGCGCAATGCGATTTCTCCTAGCCCGAGCTGTACCGCTCTGCTATTTGGATTGAGCTCATGCGCCCTGCGAAAGTGCCCCTGCGCGATGCTCAGCTGGTTGTTTCGCAAGGCGGTTTGTCCTAGTTTTGCATAAAAGTTGGCCTTCGTAGCATTGGTTGGACTGAGTGGGGGGCGGGTGGTTGCAGGCGGGTGGGATGTCGTTGGTGGTGAGGTCGGCTGGCTACTCGATCGAGTAGACGGTCTCAGACCCGGTTTATGCGTGGATCGCGATCTCAGCCTTGATGTTTGCGCAATGCGGGGTGGCTTCCGGTTGTCAGTTGTTCCAATCGTTGGCGATTGATCTTCAGATTCGGGCGGCACCAATGCCGCTGTATCAGTTTCTGCGCCAGGCGATGGTGAGTCGTTTTCCAATGTTGGGGTTTCGCCTGATGGCCACAATAGAGTCCCCAGTAATAGTAGCGCGCCAATGATCCCCAGGGTCCAAGCGATTGCAGGAAGCGCGCTGCGCTTGGGCGTATAATACATAGCCGAGGATTGCGTGCTTGGATCGATAACAACCGAGATCGCAGGTCGGACCTCATCAAGTTTGGCTTGGTGCACCTGATCGAGTTCGGCTTCTTTGCCCTCATCTCTGAGGCTGTTGTTGGCAAACCATGCCGCGGAGATTCCGGATTCCTCTTCCTCATGGTTGCGGAAATCATCCCCTGTTGTTTCGGGATGTCTCTTTTCTTTACCAGCCGCCATGGGGCGAAAAATATTTGTTTTTGCTCGGTCTAGCTCATCGAGCTCGGTCCTCTCGGTTTTGCCGCTGTCGGGAAACGTCGAAGGGCCTGACGAATCCACCCGCGTTTCCTCAATCGGGGACCCCGTCGCGGTACGGATGCGAGCTTTGTCGTGGGCATTGGTCGCCCCGTTCGCCTCGAGCAGTTCGTTGATTCGAAGCACTGTTGGGAATCGGTCTGCCGGGGACTTTGCCAGCATTTGCATAATGGCGTCGTTCAGCCAACGCGGCATATCTGGTCGGCGGACAATCGGCGCCGTCGCGCTTGCCTGCGTGTGCTGACTCAGTACCTCATGGACTCGACTCGCTTGGAACGGCGGTTCGCCGACAACCATTTCATAGGCGATACAGCCAAGTGAATAAATATCCGAGCGCATATCAGTCGCGTCGCCGCGTGCCTGCTCGGGGGACATATATCGCGGTTCCCCAAAAGTCATGCCCAAGCTGGTGGTTTGCGATTCTCCCTCGACGAGCTTCGCAAGGCCAAAGTCAAGCAATTTTACAAAGTTGTGGGCGCCCCGCCGCACCGCTAGGTATATGTTGTGTGGCCTGAGGTCGCGGTGGACATAGCCGAGCGAGTGGGCTTCTGAGAGGCCTTCGCCAAGCTGCAGGAGAACATTGGTCACCAGGGGAATGGGCAGGGGACCGTCTCGTTTGAGCAGCGTATCCAGAGTATGCCCAGTTAACAACTCCATGACTAAATACAATCGGTCGTCTGTCGTGCGACCAAAATCATATATCTGCACAATGTGGTCATTGTCGATATTTCCAACAGTTGTCGCTTCTCGGCGAAATCTTTCGATTGCCAATTCGTTGCCGCACAACTCGTGATGGAGCACTTTTACTGCTACTTTTCGCGGTAGCGAAATGTGCTTGGCGCGGTAGATGGTTCCGGAAGCGCCGTGGCCAATTCGCTCTACGATCTCAAAACGTTCGCCGACGCGCTGGCCGATCAGCGGATCGAGCGCTAAATCCCGCGCTTTGGCGGTCCCGCAGTTCGGACAAAACAATGCGGTGTGTTCGAATTCCCGCCGGCAGCGGGTGCAGGTCATTGTTTGAAGAGTTTCTGGCACTGCTAAGCGGCTCTATTCGCGAATGATCGGCGTTTCGTCAAAACTATAGCGCATCAATGGGTTCGATGCTGATTTGTTCCAAATAGGCATGGGGTCGGCGGGAAGGTAGTACACGCTACAGGATTCGAACCTGTGACCTCTGCCTCCGGAGGGCAGCGCTCTATCCAGCTGAGCTAAGCGTGCGAGAGCATTGGGTATATACCCTCATGACGCGGTGACGACAAGGCTCGTTATAGCGCCAATCGCCGTTTTGTTCCAGGGTTGGGATGATTGACCCCGCAAGGCCCGTGCCAAGAATCGGTGGCCAAACCCTTGCCCATGCGCGCCCAAGGAGGTAACCAATCCCCCCGCGAGGGTAATAAAGCCGCGGCAGCCTTTTGAGACCAAGCATGAACAAAAACGCTGAGCAATCCGTAGGGACCAGCGCCACGACCACCGCGCTTGAGCATGTTGTGATCCGGTTTGTCGGCGATTCTGGTGACGGTATGCAGTTGACCGGAACCGAGTTTACAAAAGCCGCGGCGATTGCCGGCAACGATATTTCCACATTTCCTGATTTTCCCGCTGAGATTCGCGCGCCGGCGGGCAGTCTCGCTGGTGTATCTGGATTCCAAGTGCATTTCGCTTCTGCCGAGATCTATACGCCCGGGGATGCGCCCAATGTTCTGGTCGTGATGAATCCAGCGGCGCTAAGGACCAATATTCGCGATTTGGTCAAAGGCGGAATTGCAATCGTCAACACGGGGACGTTCACAAAGCCAAACCTCAAGAAGGCTGGCTACGAAGAAAATCCCCTGGATGGCGACAGCCTTTCCGACTATCGGGTCCACGCCATCGATATCAGCAAGCTTACCAATGCGGCGCTGGCCGACACCGATTTGACCCCAAAAGAGAAGGGGCGATGCAAAAACTTCTTTGCCTTGGGGCTTTTGTTTTGGCTCTACAGTCGTAAACCCGAGCAAGAAGTGAACAATATCCAGGCCAAGTTTGGCCGCAAGCCAAGGCTTGCCGACGCAAACGTCAAAGTGTTTAAAGCCGGATACCACTATGGTGAGACCGCAGAGGTGTTTCAGGGGGTGTATACAGTTAAGCCTGCTCATTTTGCGCCGGGCGTGTACCGCAATATTACCGGCAACGAGGCCACCGCATTAGGATTGGTCACGGCAGCGACCTTAGCAAATCATCGTATGGTGTACGCTGGGTACCCGATTACCCCAGCGTCCTCAGTCCTTCATGCGCTTTCAAACTACAAAAATTACGGGGTTCTAACCCTTCAGGCGGAAGATGAGATCGCCGCGGTTGGTGCCGCGATCGGTGCCGCTTACGGTGGTGCGATTGCGGTCACTGCCTCCTCTGGACCCGGAATTGCCCTCAAAGGCGAAGGCATCGGTTTGGCGGTGATGGCCGAGTTGCCACTGGTGATTGTTAGCGTGCAGCGCGGCGGTCCTTCCACCGGTTTGCCGACCAAGACCGAGCAGGCGGATCTGTTGCAAAGCCTATTTGGTCGCAACGGAGAAGCGCCGCTCCCGATTATTGCCGCGAAGACACCCGCTGACGCGTTTGAGTGCGCCATCGAGGCGGTGCGGATTGCGGTCAAATACATGACACCAGTCATTCTGCTAACAGATGGTTACCTCGCCAACGGTGCCGAACCGTGGAAGTTGCCCGACATTGGCACACTGCCAAAGATCCCCGTGACCCACCGTGCCGATCCAGAGGGATACCAGGTATACGCGCGCAATCCAGATACGCTTGCGCGGGATTGGGTTGTTCCCGGGACTCCAGGTCTTGAGCACCGTTTGGGTGGATTGGAGAAGGATTCACTAACCGGTCATGTTTCCTACGATCCAGACAATCACGAGGCGATGACTCGCATACGCGAAGAGAAAATCGATCGGGTTACTCAGGATATCGGATTGCTCGATGTCTGTGGCGAGGACACGGGCGAGGTGCTTGTGGTTGGCTGGGGCGGTACTTTTGGTGCGTTACGCCAGGCCGCTCGCTTGTTGCAGGATGATGGGCATGCTGTATCTCATGTCCATCTGCGCTATATCCATCCTGTCAATCCGCGGCTCCCCGAGTTACTTCGTGGGTTTCGCACTGTATTGGTCGCCGAGCTGAATCGAGGCCAGCTGCGATTTGTACTGCGTGCAAAGTATCTCGTCGACGCTATTGGCCTTAACAAGGTACAGGGGCAACCCTTCAAAGTTGCCGAGGTGGTTGACGCAGTAAAAGGATTGCTAGAGCGCCATGATGGAAACGCGAAAATGGTTGAGAACAACCAGAGGCAAACCCCATGACGAAACCGATCACATCTGGGCGGGATACATCAGGCCAAGACACATCTGGGCATCACGCACAGCAACCGCTGATTAAGCTGACAAAAAAGGATTTTGAGTCAGATCAAGATGTCAGGTGGTGCCCAGGCTGTGGCGACTACGCAATCTTGGCGGCAGTTCAGCGCGCGATGCCGACGTTTGGTTTACGGCGCGAAAATGTCGTATTTGTGTCTGGGATTGGCTGTTCGAGCCGATTTCCCTACTACATGAAAACCTATGGATTTCACAGCATTCACGGTCGGGCGCCATCGATTGCCACAGGACTAAAAGTCGCTCGTCCCGAATTGAGCGTCTGGGTTGTGACTGGTGATGGTGATGGTCTCAGCATTGGTGGCAATCACTTGATTCACGCGCTGCGGCGAAACGTAGACCTCAACATCCTATTGTTCAACAATCAGATATACGGTTTGACCAAGGGACAGTATTCGCCGACGTCCCAAACCGGGACCAAAGCGCCGTCTACGCCGATGGGATCTGTCGACCACCCAATCAATCCCATTTCGGTGGCGATGGGGGCCAACGCTTCGTTTGTTGCTCGTGTGGTCGATACCGACGCAAAGCATTTTAGCGAGATTCTGACGCGCGCCAATCAGCACAAGGGCAGTGTGTTCATCGAGCTGTTGCAAAATTGTCCGGTATTTAACGACGGGGTTTGGGACGGCGTATCCAACCGAAAGACCAAAGACGAAAAACAGCTCGTTTTACGCCATGGGAGCCCACTGACGTTTGGAAAGTCGAGTGAGTCCTCAACCTATGGAAAGTTTGGGATTCGCATGAAGAAGGACTTCACCCCCGAGGTCGTAGAGGTCGGTGAGGGCCCGGGTAAATGTTCTCCAAGTGAGCTCGTTGTCCATGACGAACAAGCTCCAGCGCCTTATGCCTTTATGCTGGGTCTTTTATCCGCACCCGAGTTTCCGATTCCGGTTGGTGTCCTTCGGGCGGTCGATCGGCCCAGTTACGATGAGCTCACGGTTGCGCAAGCAGAGCAAGCAGTCGCGACGCGCGGCAAAGGCGACCTGAAAAAGCTGCTCTACTCCGGCATGACCTGGGAAATCGGTCCCGACGGCGTCAAGCACTAGCCCATAAACATCACCGCACTCCGCGCGCCCTCATCAAGGTTTTTTGTTCCCACACGAAAATTTTCGTGTAAAACCAATTCCTTGGGTGGTCTTCGCACGCCTTCATGATGAAGGGCGTTGACGACTTACATGTCAACTGTGCCCAGTGAGTCGTCAGTTTCTAGCGAAAATTCAGACAACTTCGCCTGCCGTTGTGCAAGTGCTAAACTGTTCGTGGATGACTCTCCGAGTACTTGTTGTTGAAGATGAACAGATTGCTCGGCGTTATTTGGTAGAGCTTCTCGAGGCGACCGGTCGCGCCGAGGTGGGGGCGGCGCTAGAGACCTATGATGAGGCCCGCGAGCTCCTTTCTGCTGATTGTTTGGCTTTTGACGTTGCGTTTGTCGATATTCATTTGGCTGGGGATGAGGCGGGGTTGCGCTTGGTTCGCGAGTTTCCTGATCAAGAAAACAGCCCTCTCTTCGTGTTGGCGACAGCTTATCCCGAGCACGCAGTAGAGGCGTTTGCGCTCGGGGTGCGGGACTATCTCCTCAAACCATTTGATGCGGCGCGGGTCGATGCGTGTCTTGACCGGCTTATGCCCTTGATGGCGGACCGGTCCAAGGTGGAAGCACCCAAACGAGTTGTCGGAAGGACGTCCGGTGGGCTTGTGTTTCTAGAGCTCAATGAGGTGGTTGCCTTTCAGGCTGAGGACCGGCTGGTCTATGTTCATGCCCGGGGACGCCGGTTTGATGTTGATGTGACCCTATCGATGTTTGAGCGCAACTTTGACAGCGAATTCCTTAGGGTTCATCGCAATTGGCTCGTTCACCGCGAGCAGATTACCGGGATGGAGCGGACCGATAGCGGTACGATACTAACGGTTGGAGATCTTACTGTGCCCGTATCTAGAGATCGCAGTGCTGAGATTCGTCGCCTGCTTCTCAACAACACAATGGGCATCAAGTCGCGATTATGATACGAGGGGTTGCAAACACCTCACGGTGTCAAGCACTGATACCTCCTCTTGAGTGCCGTCTTCCTGGCCGGGCCAGGCGTTATGTTGCGTTTCTTCCATGGAATATAATGTAATCAATGACTTACACGCCATTGAGCAGGAAAACTCCTTTGACCAGGTTGCGTCAATTTGACACTTTAGTCGTCAATTGTCATGATATTTGACAACTTACATGTCAAACCGCAGGATCCAAAACTACAAGAAACGGGCATTAGACCTGGCAAAATTAGCAAGGAGCAAGTCGTTATTCTTGTTTGGCCCCCGTCAAACGGGGAAATCCACACTCATCTACAACGAACTACCAGACGCTCTTACCTACAATTTACTTGATAGCGATATTTTTCTTACGTTGTCTCGACGGCCCGGCCAACTCCGCGAAGAGATTCATGACTTAGACCGTATCGTTGTTATCGACGAGATTCAAAAGCTTCCCCAATTACTGGATGAGGTCCATTTGCTCATGGAGACTCGTGGGATCCGCTTCCTACTTACCGGATCGAGTGCGCGCAAGTTACGCCGTGGGGGAGTGAACCTATTGGGAGGGCGCGCACGCTCATATACCCTGCACCCGTTTATTTATTCTGAGCTTAGCGATTTTAATCTTAGACGAGCACTCGACATCGGTCTTGTTCCGTCGATCTACTTGTCCGAATCGCCGGTGGAAGACCTAAAGTCCTATACCGGCGACTACCTCACCCAAGAGATAGCGGCGGAGGGGCTCACGCGCAACATACCCGCTTTTAGTCGGTTCCTTGAGGTCGCTGCGCTTTGCAACGGTCAGCTTATTAACTACTCGCAAATCGCGAATGATGCGCAAGTGGCAAAAAGTACAGTGCAAGAGTACTTTCAAATTCTAAAGGATACTTTGATTGCCAACGAGCTCGGCGCTTGGAAGCAAACTGTCAAACGCAAGCCGATCGTGACCTCCAAGTTTTACTTCTTCGATGTCGGTGTTGCGCGCTATCTGCAGCACCGACGCGGCTTGAAGTCCAGGTCTCCAGAGTTCGGAGAGGCTTTTGAGTGTTATATCTACCACGAACTACGCTCCTACATTGATTATCAAACTTCGGACGGAACCCTGCATTTCTGGCGATCGAAGTCTGGTTTCGAGGTCGACTTCGTTCTCAACAACAAGGTCGCCATCGAAGTAAAGGCAAAAACGCCACTCGGAAAACGAGATTTTCGCGGTATTCAGGCGCTTCAGGAGGAGAACAAACTTCGTCGTTACGTAATTGTGTGCATGGAACAACGACCAAGACGAGTTGATGGTATCGACATTTTGCCCTGGAATATGTTCCTCGAACAACTGTGGGACGGTGTCTTTACGTGAGCTGATGAGCACCGGGATGGAGCGGACCGATAGCGGCACGGTATCAAGTCGCGATCATGATATGAAGGGTTGCCTTTGTCTTTCCATCCGCAGTGTCAAATCGCAGAGACGAATCTTTGGCAAATAGGCTCAGCCGGCGCTGTACCACCGACACGCCATGACTCTCCGGTTTGTCCAGATCTCCCAAGGCCCCATCGTTTTCGATTTGAATGATGAGGTGGCGCTGATCGAGACAGGCGGCAACCACGACCGTCGACGGGCCCGACGTGCGCAATGCGCCGTGGAGAACCGCGTTTTCAACCAATGGCTGAATCAGCAGACGAGGAATACGCAAAGTCAAAACCTCATCGGCCAATTTCCATTCAAACCGGATGCGGTCACCGTATCTGACATGAAGAATCTGGGCGTAATTCTTCATGGATTCAAATTCGTCGCCAACAGTATGCAGATCCTCAGAACTTTTGGTCAATGACGCCCTTAAGAGGTCCCCCAACACAGAGATAGTTCGGCGTGCAGAGGCAGGATCAGAGCCCACCATGCCCGCGATCGCATTGAGGGTATTCAACAAAAAATGAGGCGCGAGACGAGCTCGCATCTCTTGCTGATCGGCCACCAGCCTGAGTCGCTTCGCTTCGCTGTCCAAGGCGGCATCGCGCGCGACAATTTTGGGGTAGCGAAAAGCCAAGACCCACAGACCAAACACCAGAAAACCAAGCAGACATCCATTTCCTACGACCTCGACGATTGCCAGGTCTGGTTCGCCCTCAAACCGAAGTAGTTGTGGGGCAAACAGCCACTTTAAGACACCTAGGCCAACCTGCGAGCCGACTGCGCAGCCCAGCCCGAGGGCAATCTCCACAGGCATCGACGATGGGATCCAATGTGTCAAAAGGAGGACCAATCCGAGCGATAGGATCAGCTCAAAATAGGTCAGTCCGACCCCAAACAACCATTCAACGTTGTGGACGCCGCGTGCTGAGGGCACCAGCAGGAAGACGATGAGAAGCATGAGCCCCAAAAGACCGGCGACAAGTTTCTTGTTTTGGCTCACCCATTCACAGTGAAGAACTCTGACGGTTTGTGCAAGCCCATACTGACGACGGCTGGTCGGACAATACGGCCGATTGGAGAGTTTTTAGTCAGTCGGTGGGCGAACTTGAGACAAATTGAGCGAGATTTAGCCAACTGACGGCCACGACCTTCGTTTTGTTTGAAACCAATGCGCGGTCCGATATAACAATGGTTGCGAATGCAATTGTGTTTCTTCCGAGTGCTGTTTGGATGTCTTCTATTATCCGCTTCGCTGGCCAGTTGTCGGGTCTCCGATGGCGTGTATTTTGGCCGGGTTCCCGAGGTTACAGACCCAAAGCATTTGCGGTGGTGCAATTCCGGTGAGCCGCAATATCTCGATCCAGCTTTGGTATCGAGCACAACTGGGATTCCGATCGTCAATGCAATGTTTGATGGGCTTACCGACTATGACCAAAATGGTGATTCGGCCCCGTCGTTAGCAACGCGTTGGGAGATCGGACCCGATCAGCGCCGGTTTACGTTTCAGTTGCGTAAGGACGCAAAGTTTTCCGATGGCACCCCCATTACCTCTCGTGACTTCGCATATCATATCATTCGGATTCTGCATCCCCTGACCGGATCTGGTAACGCGGAGCCGCTAGGCAAACTCAGAAACGGCGTGTTGTACAACGGCAATCGTGTGCGCAGAGTTCTGCGCGACGTGCCCCCGTTTCGGGCCGGTGATATTGTCGAACTGGTTCGTCCGCAACAAAAATCCGGAGACTCACCGACAATATTGCCGGATACCAACATCCGCCGATCGACGAGTCCACTGCCACTGCGTGATCGTAACGCCGATGCTTCCGCCGCCTACGCGATAGTCCCCGCAAATCGCGATGTCACG
Organism: Kofleriaceae bacterium; assembly: GCA_965223575.1. Lineage (GTDB taxonomy): Bacteria > Myxococcota_A > Polyangia > Haliangiales > Haliangiaceae > CBDCWZ01. The sequence goes on along the minus strand of CBDCWZ010000042.1, from coordinate 17,065 downwards.
CTGATTGAATATGGTGGCGACAAAGATTCCTGGGCATATGTGCATTGGGGCGACGATGATGGGGTCTACGGTTGGGTACCTCGATCGAAACTCGACGTTCAGCCCAATCAAGACGTTTCGTATCAGGTCCGTGGGGTGGACAAAGCGCAACTGCCACGGGTTGACTATAGCCTGGAACAACTCGATGAGGACCGGAAATTGCCTCGCCGCGAGGGCCGGATCACCGGAAAAGACTTGGTGATGTTGCCCGATTTGTTGGGGATTCGCACTCCTGATCCCTATACATTGATCCTCGAGACCGTTGGACCGCTACCCTCGATGATGGATCAGACTTCCGATCGCATTTTTCGTCCCGTTCCTAGACATGTGGTGTCACGATACCCGAGGCGGTGGACGAAGCCGGAGCATATTGTTACCTCAGGTCCGTTTCACATGGCGGAGTGGAACATCCGGGACTATATCCGGCTCAAAAAGTCTTCTACCTATTGGGATCGTGCTGAAGTGCGAGTAGATACGATTACCGTATTTAGTATCAGTGATGCGGAAGCCTCCGCAAACTATTACTATTACGGAGGTTGTGACGGATCGAATCAAGTTCCTAGTGCCTATATCCCGTTGCTCGACGGGACGCTATACAAGAGGAAACCGTTTCGCGACTACACTCGCTTCGATTGGATCGGTGTGTACGCATACCTCGTCAACACAAAGAAGTTTCCCAATGTACACTTTCGTCGCGCACTTGCCTATGCGACAGATCGGTCACATTTTCCTCGAATTTTAAAGGGAGGCCAAGAGCCAACCTATCAGTGGACCCCGGGGACCCCTGTATCAAAGCTTTCTGCGGACACTTTGGCTACCTGCGGTATCACGCGGAAGCATTTGGGAGTGGCGATGATGGTAACGCCATCGCATTGCTATGTTCCGCCGCAAGGATTGGACTTTAACGAAAAACGTGCACGGGCCGAGCTTGCCATTGCCCGCAAGGAAATGGGCGACAAATTTCCTGATACGATTACAGTAAAGTTCAATACGATGGAGGCACATAAACTGATCGCCGAACAGATTCAGCAGCAATGGAAACGCGTACTCGGGATTCGCGTTGAACTCGAGTCCCAGGAATGGAAAACGTTTCTATCAGATACGCGCAACGGCCAGTATGACGTTGCCCGCATGGGTTGGGTATCGGGGACTCCGGATCCCGAGACCGCGTTTCTCGCGCCGCTATTTAAGTGCGATTCGCCGAGTAACCGAACCAAGTTTTGTGATCCAGAATTTGATCGCCTTTTTGCTGAACTGGAGCGTACAGCCGATCGCAAAAAACGCCTAGCACTCACAGCCCAGGCTGAAAAAATCATGATTGAGGCAGTCCCAGTGATTCCCATGTATCTCTACCAGCAGTATCATTTGCAAAAGCCTTATCTTCGCGGAATGAAAATCAACAAGGCAAACCGTGTGCTATTCAAACATGCCTGGCTCGACCCGGACTGGAGAGACCATCGCTGATGATGGCGCTTATCGCTCGCCGATTGGCTCTCGGTTGCGTTGTCGTCCTATGCGTGGCGACGTTTGCATTTTGGATCATTCGTGCGGCGCCAGGGGGGCCGTTTACAGAGGAAAGAAGTCTCCCTGCGGAAGTAAAGGCGAATATCGAAAAACGTTATAAGCTAGATCAGCCCCTGCTGACGCAATACGCAAGCTATATGTGGGGCTTGGTCACCATCGATCTCGGTCACTCGATGAAACGGACACAAAGCGTTCGCGAAATCATATTCGATCATTTTCCGAAGAGCGTGATTCTTGGATTGCTGGCTCTGTCCTTTGCCACCCTCTTTGGAGTGATTTTGGGAGTGATTGCAGCATGGCGACAAAATTCGTTGACCGACTATAGCGCGATGGGGCTGGCACTGACGGGCATTTCAATACCGGCGTTTGTCCTTGGTCCCATTTTGATCGTTATTTTTTCGTTTGGACTCAAGTGGTTTCCCCCCGCCCGCTTTGAGGGCATCTCAACCTGGGTTCTGCCGTCGATGACATTGGGCATGATTTACATGGGAGTCATTGCCAGGCTCTCGAGGAGCGGACTGCTTGAGACGATGCGCCAGGACTATATTCGGACTGCGAGGGCTAAGGGGTTGAGCGAGCAACAGGTGGTGTGGAAACACGGAGCCAGGCTAGGACTGATGCCCGTTGTGACCTATCTCGGCCCTGCTGTTGCAGCACTAATTACGGGGTCTTTCGTGGTTGAACAAATATTTCAAATCCCCGGGCTCGGGTTCTACTTTGTAGCCTCGGTGACCGATCGTGATTATCCGGTCTTGAGCGGTGTGCTCGTTTTCTATTCGGTCTTTTTGGTAGTCCTGAATCTTCTCGTGGACATCGCCTATGGTTTCTTAGATCCAAGGATTCGTGATCAACAATGAGTGATAATTCTCCACAAACGAAGAGTTTGGCGGGTCGATCGCTGTGGCAAGACGCCTGGAGAAAACTCAAAAAGAATCGAATGGCGGTCGGATGTGGTGTTGTTTTCGTTTTGATATGTTTATTTTCATTTTTTGGCCCTCTGGTCGCCGGTTTGATAGGCGGCCTTGACGGGGCAGTACAGAACACGAAACTCGGCGCGGTGCCACCCAATTGGACCCACTGGATGGGAACAGATGTGCTAGGCCGCGATATGATGGTTCGTACAATGGAGGGGGGTCGCATCGCTATCCTTGTCGGTGTTGTCGCAACGGGTGTCGCGTTGGTGATTGGCGTTGCCTGGGGAGCGATATCAGCGTATTTGGGCGGCAAAACTGATGAGGCGATGATGCGTTTTGTCGATGTGATGTACGCGTTTCCGACAATTGTTTTCGTGATTGTAATTACCGCTGTATTGGGGATGAAGAGCATTGTTGCCCTCTTCGGTCTCATTGGTGCTATTTCATGGCTGACCATGGCGCGCATCGTCCGTGGTCAGGTTTTGTCACTCAAAAATCGCGAGTTTGTCGAGGCTGCCAAATGCCTTGGTGCCCCGACGCATCGGATTTTGTTTCGCCATATTGTCCCAAACACGCTCGGCCCGATCATCGTCTATGCGACATTGTCAATCCCCGGGGTCATGTTGACCGAGGCGTTTTTGTCGTTTCTTGGACTAGGTGTGAAGGCGCCAGATGCCTCCTGGGGAACGCTTGTGAGCGAGGGGGCGAAACAGATCTTGGCCTACCCCTGGGTCTTAATCGGCCCAGGTGTCGTGATGAGTGTGACAATTTTTGCGCTCAATTTCTTAGGGGATGGACTGCGGGACGCCCTAGATCCCCAAATGCGTAAGAGCTGACAAAAGGCCCCAATTGCTTGTATTTGTGAAATTGCAATCAGGGCGGTGATCGTTAATACTAATTACTAATGGTCAGCCAACCACCTACACCACCGGCTCCAGCTGCTGCTGATGAAAGACGGAGCTCAATACGGAAACGACTTAAGACCGATGTCACGTTTTGCAGCGAAGGGAAAACGGTTGTCGAGACGGATGTTGACGTTGATACCGGAAGCAATTTCTATTGGGGTTTAATAGACGACATCAGTGAAGGTGGTGTTTTTGTTGCGACCGACTATCTGCCAAAGCGAGGAACGAATATCTCTCTGAGATTTTCTTTGCCCGATGGGGGAGAACCCATTTCTGTGACTGGTGAGGTCAGGTGGTTTCGAGAGGAATCCAGTCGCGAGTCGCCTGCGGGGTTTGGGATTCACTTTGTCGATTTGGACGATCACGCGAAAACGCGAATCGGAAAGTTTCTAAAGCAACGCGATCCACTATTTTACGACGACTAACGCTCGTAGTGGCTTGTAGTGGGCTTGTCGTACTTGGGGCCAGATTTCTGGCCTCAAAATGTGAAGGTCGATTTACTGTGCGGCTACAAATGCCTGCGCGAGGTCTGCCTTTAGATCCGCTTCATCTTCGATGCCAACCGACAATCGGATCAATCCATCACCGATCCCCAACTGTGCTCGCGTTTCGGGAGGGACACTGGCATGCGTCATGATAGCGGGATGTTCTATCAGAGACTCGACGCCGCCAAGAGACTCAGCACAAGCGAAAATCTGACAGGATTTGAGAAAACGGCGGGCATTTTCGAGTCCACCGCGGAGCACAAAACTAATCATGCCGCCAAATCCCTCTTGTTGTCTGTGTGCTAGTTCGTGTTGAGGGTGGCATTTCAGACCGGGATAGTAGATTTGCTCGACTTGGGGATGAGATTGGAGCCAATCGGCAATCGATCGGGCATTTTTCTCGTGTCTCTCCATGCGAACATGAAGAGTCTTGGTCCCGCGCAGAACGAGAAACGCGTCCATTGGAGAAAGAACTGCGCCGACCGCGTTTTGCAGGAACGCCAGTCGGTCATGGAGATCGTGATCGTTGGTGACAACAACGCCACCAATGACATCAGAGTGACCGTTAAGATACTTGGTCATCGAGTGACACACGAGATCAGCTCCCAAAAGCAATGGCTTTTGGTTGTAGGGCGTCATAAACGTGTTGTCGACGGCAAGTAATAGTTGATGCTGCTGGCAGACTGCCGATACAGCGGCGATATCGCACAGCTTTAGCATTGGGTTTGTCGGTGTCTCGATCCATACTAATTTCGTATTGGGAACAATTGCGTTGGCGAAGCATGCAGCTCCGCCGGCCGGATCCACGTAGCTATAAGTCAATCCAAATTTGCGGAAAACTTTATCAAACAGCCGGAATGTGCCGCCATAGAGGTCGTCACTCGCAATCACATGATCTCCAGCCTGCAGCAGCTGAAGAATGGTTGAAGTTGCCGCAAGACCGGAGGCAAAGGCCAACCCGTGGGTGCCGGATTCGAGCGCAGCAATATTGCGCTCGAGCGCAAGCCGGGTTGGATTTTGGGTCCGCGAATACTCAAATCCCTTGTGGTTGCCGGGCCCATCTTGCACGTAGGTAGATGTTAGATAAACCGGTGTCATGATTGCACCGGTGGATGGATCTGGCGATTGACCTGCGTGAATGGCGCGGGTTCCAAAACCTAGATTGCGCGAGTTGCCCATGGTTTGGTTTGCTTTTCGCTATTTTTGAGATGGCTTCTAGTGAAATTGAAAGTCTTCAGGGTAATCGCCCAAAATGCGATCAAAGGCGGCTTCTTCCACTAGGTCTCGCATGGTTTGGCCACCGTATTTCTGAACAATCTTATCGTCGTACTCATCGGCAATCAGCGCAACATCTGACACCGTAGCGATCAGTTCTTCTGAATCGAGTGTATCACCGCCTAAAATCGAATGGATGAATAGAACCAGCTTGTGGACCTCGTCGTATGCAAACGCACCAAATCGAAGATGGCTATTGAGCTCGAGCAGCTGTTGGCCAAGCGAGGTCTGGAGTTCGATGCCTTTGACGAGCTGGGCAACACACCTGACCATTGCCCGATCGCTACTCCAAGGCACGATGTTGATCATTACATATGCCGAACCTGTTTGACGACGTACAGGCGCTCATCCACTTTTCGATAAGCTGAGCTGCCATGGAGGGTATTCTCGATGACGGAGCGGGTTTTGTTCTCGGCGGGGTTCATAAAGATCAGATATCACAAAACAGCGGCTGCCGACCACTAGCCCGCATCGGTCACCAGTTTTTGTGGCGAGAGCGTCAAGTGTGCGAAAGATTGGGGCGCACGTAGCGCGCGCCTCCCCCCTGATCTACTGGGCGGGGCAAGCCCCCGGCAGGCGTATCTGGATATAGGGGAGGAGCACAGCGCGAGTACGCGTCGATATTTCGCACAATTGACGCTCGCTTCCCCCCTCTGATCTACCGGGCGGCGGCAAGCCCCCCCAGGAAACTGGTGACCGATGCGGGCTTTGGTGCGCCGAACTAGCGTCAGCTCCCACTCACCCGACCCAGGCGGCCTTTAGAGGGGGATTCGGTGGGGGCAGGATGCGCTTTTCTGCGTCAAACCACGTAGGAAGGCAGACAGGCTGTGGGTAAAATGAAGCTATTCTATCTGTGATCCAAAGGCACGATAAATTACGCTACCGCGTGCAAAAGTCATCGATCGTCATCGGTATCTTTGTCTTAGGACTGCTTGCGATTCCCAGCCGAAGCCTGGCCGCTCCGAAAATCGTAGACATAGAGGTCGCGGAGAATACCAAGACCCGTGACGAGACAGTTCTTTTAATAGCGGATGTGTCAAAGGGCGACACCTATACCGATGACCTGCCGCAGCGTATCACCCAGGACCTCGTTACCAGTGGACTATTTAAGGATGTAAACGTGTTTAGCACTCCCGTTCCAGAGGGCGGGGTGAAGCTTATTATCGAAGCCAAGGATAAACACTCTTGGATTATCGCGCCGACTGTCTATAACCAACCGACAAATAAAGGTGGCGGGATTGGTTTTGGCGAAAACAACCTGTTTGGCGAGAACAAAAAGATCCTCTTGTATGGGCAAATCGCTACGGGGGATACGTTTTTTATCGGTGCCTACGTAGACCCATCCCTTGCTGGATCGCGATTTAATTGGCAGTTGGACGTGTTTCTTCGCCGCGAGCGCGTGATCGAGTTATTCGCCTCCGACCTCGTTTCGGTCAGGTTTGGTCCCGGTCAGGCAAAGCAAGATGAACTACCTGAACTTGGGGATCAAGGCGGGGGTTACGGTGTTTGGTACGACATCGCTTGATTTCCGGCTTCGTGGCGCGAAAGTAACCTTTGATCAAATTCGGCTCGCTCCTGGAGCCACAGTTGCTGAAGTTACCGACGATGTAGATGCGACACCAGAGACGATTCCAGGGCCCGGTGAGGAGGGGTGGGATATATCTGCGGAGGCTGCGCTTAAGTATGACGGTCGAGCAAACTGGTACGGGATTAGTACTGGCGATCTATACAAGTTTACTTTGTTTCGCAGTCTTCCGGCGCTAAATTCTGATTTTCGCTACTGGGGCGCTAATGTCCAGTGGGTCCGAGCGCGCAAATTTTGGGAGCGTCATAACTTTATTATTAAGGCGACCGCGAAGTATGGGCATGGCATGCCCTTTCAACAAGAGTACGTCGCTGGAGGTACCGATCTCCGTGGTTATAAGAACAGTGCATTGCGCGGCAACCTAAAACTGGGCGGGACTGCCGAGTATTCGGTCCCCGTATTTACAGTCAAGGGGTTTGCGCTTCGGGCACTGGCCTTTGTAGACAGTACCTATATCGGCTTTATACGCACGGGAGATGACACCAAGCGAAATTATCTTCCGGGCTACGACGATAGTAGGCTTGGTGGTTTTCGTAACACCGTGGGGGTTGGGACGCGTGTGTACCTTCGCTCGGTTGTACTGCCGCTGCTCGGTCTAGACATTGGTTACAGTCCAGAGATACAGGCCCACGAGATCTATTTTGCAATCGGGCTGACTGACCTTTAGGTTGGTGTGCTACAGGCTCTGTGGGATTGTACGTTGTCGTGCGGGGACCGCCTTGATTGCGTGTAGGGTTGCGTAGCCGGTAAGTCTTTGCAATTATCTGAATAATAAGCGATATTTGTCCTAATATATGGTTTGAAATTTATTTTTGTATAAATCATAATACATATATGTGGACTGTCCGCCAACAGGTTGAATCATTTCATCTTGAATTTCTTCGCGGTCTGGTTCGCTGCATGCCCACGCAACAGTTTGTGGTAAAGGGAGGCTGCAATCTCCGCTTCTTTTTGGGAAGTCCTCGCTATTCTGAGGACATTGATCTTGATGTGACCAATGTTGCGTCGCACACATTGCGAAACAACGTGATGCGGGTCTTAACCGGGAAGGCGATTTCGATAACACTTCGCCGATTTGGTATCGTCGAGATTGCGACCCGGTCTCACAAACAGACCAACACCGTGCAGCGCTTTAAGGTGCTTCTCAGTACGGAAGCAGGGGTAAGTTTGCACACCAAGATCGAGTTTTCGCGGCGTGGAATCGTTTTTGAGTATCAAGGCGCTGAGATTTTGCCGGCAATCACATCAGCGTACCAAGTGGTTCCATTTGTCGCCCCCCATTACATTCCCACCGCTGCGGCGATTCAAAAAATTCTTGCTCTCGCCCATCGGAAAGAACCGCAATCTCGGGATGTGTTTGACCTATATATGCTGGGTGCAAAAGAAGGCGTTGCTGATCTTGTGCCTCGGGAACACTTGCAACCTGACGAGCGAATCGCTGCAGAGCGCAGTGTGGACGAGTTGGAATATAGGTTCTTTTGCGATCAGGTTGTCGAATATCTCGAGCCGGAGGATCAGAACCTATATCGCTCGGAACAAAACTGGGAGGCGATGCGGGTTTTCGTTTTGGAAATGTTGTATCGGGATTCTGCATGAAAGCACGGGTTCCATTCCTAAAGGCGATTCGGGATCTGAAGCGTCCTGTATTTACCACTCGAGAAATCGCAATACTCGCTGGAACCAGCATGTCATCGGCGTCGCAATCTCTGGGCCGGTTGGCGAACAAAGGACTGGTGGTACGAGCTCGGCAGGGACTCTGGTGTGATCCGGATGCGAAGCAATTTACACCCTTCTCTTTGGTCCCCTACCTCAGTGGGGAACATCAGGCATATGTTTCGTTTGTGTCGGCTTTGTATCTTCACGGGATCATCGAACAGATCCCCGTTGTGATTTACGCTTCAACCACGGGCCATTCAAGACGCATTACCACGCCTATTGGAACATATTCGTTTCATCAAATTGCCCCAACCTTCTTTGATGGTTTTGACTGGTATGGAAATGACAGCACGTTTTTGTGTGCGACAAAAGAGAAAGCGCTTGTCGATTGTTTATACCTCTCGTTTCGTAAGAACAAACGGTTTGGGAATTTTCCCGAGCTTAGGTTTCCGCGTAACTTCAGCACTAAGCGTGCCAGGAACTGGTTAAGAAGGATCGATGACCCAAGACTAAGGACACTCGTTTCGGAGCGTCTGGACGATGTATTGGCTGAGCATCAACTGCCATAACGTCAGTTGTTTTGATGAGAACCAATAGGTTGTGCTCTTGTAGTCGGGATGCTTGCTCGTAAGGAGCGGAGCCAAGGCAAGTGTCAAAACGGTTTTTGCATCGTGCACTGATACTACTACTCGTTCAAGATATCGCATTGTTGCAACAAATGGCGTACGACTTGGGCCTGGATGTCTGCTGGCATTTTGGCGACCTCGGAATCCCTGTTCGTGACAATACCGGATTGGCATTCTTCTCTGCGACGCTGCAAGTCAGCGCAGAGAGCAGTCAATGTATCGAGGTTGTTTTCTGCAATGCCTCCATATTGGGAAAATTGTTGCATCGCCTCTTTGATATTGCCCCGCGCACGGGCGGCACAAGCGCTTTTTAGGGGTTTCAGAGCGTTGCGAAGCTTGTCTTTGAGCGGTTCGCCGTCCAGCATTTGTGTTGGATGTTTTTGATCTTGCTCGAAAGGAGGTGGAGCCAAAGTCAAATAAATGGTACCGCACGCGGCGATAGCACCGAGTGTCGTTGCTGTGCGGCGTAGCCACCGCGTAGGTTTCGACTTCAGCCAGCGTGGCCGGACGTAGTAGCCGATGGCCGCTCCAATGGCAAAGCCGGTAACGTGCGCCACATTGTCGGCGCCGACCGCGAATCCGAAAATGATCGTATAGACCAGCCACTTGATCATCTGGTTGCGCAGCTCACGACTGTCGCTAGTCCCCTCGCGTTGACCCCAACCGGCGGCGATGCCGATAAGCCCGAGTACCGCGCCCGAAGCGCCGATGCCGACCCCGCCGGCGAGATCAGGTGACTACCGACGTTGGCCAATATGCCAGTCAACATAAATGCAAATAGAGTTTGTAGGCGACCATAGAGTTCTTCTACTGGTGGGCCGATTATCGTAAGTGCGATCAAATTGAAACCCAGGTGCCACAGCCCCGCGTGAAGAAAAATTGCTGTAGTGTAGCGCCACCACTGTCCAGATTCGATTGCTGGTGCCCAAGTGCCACCAAACCGAATCAGTAGCTGAGCGTCGAACGAAAAGTAGTCACCGGTTGTGGTCGCAAAAATCATCCGCCCGTAGATGATCACCAGCGCGGTCCCTAATAATGAGCTCATCGACAGTAATTGTGGGGAGCGAACTCCGATGCGTTGTAACATTTGCCAAGTCCGCGAGGTCAAACGTTCGCCACAGCTGGTGCAAAGCTTCGCCGCGTGGTCTTGCACAGCGCCACATTCCCGGCAGGTTTTGTGCTGATAGCGAATGTGCTCGGCTCGCTGCGTCATGCGCCGCTTGGACCGATTCCAGCGGTTTTGCACCGCGCGTAACTTCCAGCGCACCCGGACTGGATTAAGACCCAACGAAGCCGCAATCTGGGTAACTGGTTCAATCCAGTGCCACTCCTCGTCGTCGGAGCGCTGTGGCTTATTCGTGTGATTTGGTTCGCCCATGGACAGGATGTTAGCCGCAAGTTTCCCATTGCATGGTAGGAAACCTCTCCCTATAATGAACGGACTTTTTCATATATTCTGTAATCTGCCCGAAGGATCTGCCATGCCTCAATTCGTAAGACACGCCCTAATTTGCTTGATTACCGCGGTTTGGTCAACGGCATACGCGCAAGCTCAGGATCGTACCCCTATCCAGGAAACAAGCATCCATCTAGGTCCTCTCACTGCCAGTGGCATGGGGGTTTTGTATTTTCCTCATGGCGGCGATGGCGTAGGGGTCCTTGGTGTTGGGTCGCTTGTGAACAAGCACGGAGCAACAAAGCCACTGAGTATCTTAGTAGAGGTTGCCAGCCCCACGGCGTCGCTTGAGCCTGTGCCCTGGCCAATCTGAACCGGTTTTCACCTGCAGGGACAAGCAAGGGCCTCGATAACGAGAGAGGAATCGAGGTGACCATGAACGATCCCCAATGTCACCCGGCGGTGTTTCATCCAGGCACAAGCGAAGAACTTCGGGCAGTGCTGGAAGAGATTGGGGCAGCGGTAGAGAGGCCAAGCTCTCCTGGTGAATTCGAACATACGATTGTGCTCGAATCGGGCGCGACCTATGACGGTCTGGAGAACAGCCTCGATCTCAGAGGCCATATCGTAGTAGAAGGAAACGACGCCAGCATCGATGGTGGCAACCGCCCAACCGAAGTGTTCCCAAACGGAACACGCGTTTTGCAAGTTCACCGAGATGCCACGGTCCAGCTTCGCCAACTCACCATCATCGGTGGTGCAGGAGAACAGGGAAGCGGCATTTTGAATCAAGGCGAACTCTCGTTGATAGAATGTACGGTCTAAAAACACGACGACTGGGGGCTCAGGTGGAGGAATCATGAATGACGGTGGAGATCTCTTCGTCGATCGTTCGACAGTTTCCCACAATCATGCCGGCGGCCATGGTGGAGGAATTTACAACCATAGTGGTGTCATCGTCATCGACAACGCCACAATCGCTCATAACACCAGTGTTACTACTGGTGGTGGAATACATGTCGGTAGCGGTTCTGTGTTCATAGTGAGCAGTACATTGCTCGGAATCGATCTTTCGCCGGCTTGGGGGGTGGGATATCGGTTCGCGCTGTAAGAAGTCGACGTGGCAGCGCGGTGAGGCGACGTGGTGGAGCGGTTCGACTCCAAGGGACCATTGTTGCTAGCAATCACAGCGCTTCGAACGGAGATTCTATATACTTGGCACAAGGGGCGAATCGTGTCTGCGGGCTACAATCTGATCGGCCTCATGGCTCCCGATGGCGGCATTCGATTTGCGGATACCGATATCATTGGCACAGAGTCTCCCTTGAACCCATCGCTCAACTCCCTGGCCAACTATGGCGGTTCCACGCAAACAATGGCATTACTCGGAGACAGTCCCGCGATCGACCAATGGGATTCAGAAGCGGCTCGAGTGCTCGATCAGCGATCTAGACCACGGGTCGGTAAAGCGGATATTGGCGCCTATGAACGGCAACCGGGAAATGTTGTGCGTCCCAAGATTGCTGTTGACAGCCGCGGCACATTATACAGTGCTTGGGTTCGATCGGATCCGAGTGTGGGCGGCAACAGTGGTCCCAACAATCAAACCGTCGAGTTTTCGCGGTCTACCGATCAGGGAGAGACTTGGGGAAAACCAACCCGCCTGGCTCATATCTCAGTCCCCGTAGGTGGACGTTTTAGTCTTGCCGTTTTAACCAGTCAGATCGCGCTTTGTGCAAACGACCATGGTGGTATCTACGTGGCGCGATTGGGCGTATTGAGAAACAGACAGGGCATTGATCTCGATTATTCCTTAGATGGCGGACTGACTTGGCAAGATCAGTCGGTAGTGATTGCTGATTTTTCCATCCAGGACGAGGGCGGTTAATCTAAAGGTATTGTGTAAGGATCAAGACAACGTTTACACTACCTGGTGGCAGGAAGGGGAGCTTAAAATCGCCCGATCGCACACCCGAGGAAGCCATTGGACAGACCCCGAAGTTGTTCCCGGTTCGCCAATTCCGGTTTTTGGCAACCGCTTAGATACTTTTGAAAATTTAAAGGGGCGGGGTTCCGCTTATGATATTGCGCTGAGTTCGTCAGGGCGTTTGCTTGCGGTTCGATTGGGAAGTGATGGTGGGGCCTACGCCACTGGTTCCACAGACAATGGACGTAGTTGGAGCCATGAAGTTCTGGTCTCACCGACGGTTGCGGGAGCACAAGCGACAGGTCTCCAGCTTGCGGTGGATGACAGCGATCACGCTCACGCTGTTTGGGCGATGGGGCTGGGCGGCACTGAGGGTGATATTTTTGTTGCAAGCTCGGCAGATTTTGGCAACGAATGGTCCACCCGGAATTTCGATGAATAGAAATAGTTCACAACCACCCCGGTTGTTTTTCCCCTCCGTTGCCGCCGATGGTACTGGCAATGTGTATGTGACTTGGATCGATGCGCGCAATGAAACGCACCGGGTGTTCGGAAATCGATCAGGTGATCACGGCGAAAACTGGTCAGACACCGTTTTTTCCGTTCCAGGCGATCCACACAAAGACGCCGTTTCATCACGGGTACTTGCCCACGACAGTGGTGTTGTCTATGTTAGTCTCAGCAATCTGACTTACAATCGATCAGCTAATTTCGGCACTACTTGGCAATTCCCTGGTTTGGACAAGCAGATTCAATCGAGGTCTGTGGGTAGCAGACAACGCCGCTGGGAGCAAGATTGGATGATGGATAGCACCGGCACAGTACATCTTGTTGGCCCTGACCCCGCCCCCGTGGAGTTTTACCACCGCAAATTGCCATAAGTCCGAGGAGGAGCCTGAGTGACCCCTTGTCAACGGAACTCGCGGAATCCGTCCTAGGATATGCCCCCCTACGTTACAGGACCGTAGTTACTGCGACTGTTGGTGAGCAGCGAGTCTAATTTTGCTTTTGCGTCGGCAACGCGCCGCCGAGAGTGCATCCCCAGTGGACTCTCGTGGGTGATGTCACTGTCGGAGTGGTACCATCCCGACATTAGACGTAAGGAAAAACCAAGCGACAATCAAACATTTCTCCAGTTAGCACAAGTCGCTGCAACGGGAAAAAGGGACTTTTATCGGCCCACTGTTTTGCCGAATACGCACTGGCACAGCTAGATGTGTGCGCTTGTAGCGATGTTTGCGCGAGTCAATCTGGGATCGGTTCTTTGATCCGTTGTTTGTACAATCGCAGGATATCGGCTGCTGTTTCTTCGATGGCACGATTTGTTACATCGATGACGGGCCACGCTGGGTGGCGGGCGAGGAACTGGCGCGCAAAGCGCAGCTCGCTGTCGATGTGTTCTTTGACAGCGTAGTCTGAGTCTCCCTGTAACCCTAGGTATTGCAATCGGTTTTGGCGGATTCGCATCAGTGTGGGGGTTTGAATAATGAGACCATAAACACGAGCGTCTGCGAGCGTTGCGAGCTCGGCGGGTGGATTGATGCCCAGGACCAGAGGGACGTTGGCGACACGAAGGCCTTTCTGGGCAAGGTACATCGATAGGGGCGTCTTTGATGTTCTCGAAACACCGACGATCACGAGATCGGCTTTGGATAAGGTTTCGGGTAGCGCGCCATCGTCGTGTTTGACGGCAAATTCAACGGCCTCCACACGACGGAAGTAGCTATCGTTGACGGAGTGCAGCAGTCCGGGAACCCCGGCTGGTGCTTCGGACAAAAAGCTCGAGAGTACGGCGACAACACCACCCATCAGGTCGATCGAGCGCACATGGTGCGCCTCGAGTTGTGCGCGAAGGGTTTGCCTGACCGTCGCATCGACAACAGTGTAAACAACAAGAGAGTGTGTAAGCGCCGCATGTTTGACAATTTGCCCGACTTCTTGCGCGTCACGTACGCTTGAGTAGAGTTTTACCTCGATATCTGTATCGGAAAATTGTCGTAGTCCGGCGCGAACGATGCGTTCGGCTGTGTCTCCGGTCGCATCACTGACGATGTAAACGGCTTCATTCGGATATCACGGGGAGTCGCCCCGGCTGGCTCGTTTGCGTGTTGCCAGGGCACGTTTGATAGCGAGCTTGCCACCGTAGACGCGAGGGCACTCTGGATCTGGGAGACTCGCGTCACCTAGGACGTGAGCAGAGACGACTTTGCATCCTCCGCGGACATAGTGCATGGTACTCGCACGATCGACACGGTTCTTGCGCAGATCTCCATTTGCGAAATGCCCCAAATGCTTCGTCTTGTTTCCAGTAGGATTGAAGCGCCTGGGCGCTTGGTATCTGGGCGCTTGGTATTTGTGGTGGAGGGTCGGCGAAGCTGCAGGCCGACACCTGTCCAGTGGCTTTGACTCCGATCAAAAAGTCTCCTCCGGTGCAGCCGTAGACCGCCAGGGACGCCAAGAGATCGGTACTGGTTTGTGGTAGGTCAGCATCGGTGTATAGGAACAATCGACGCGCGCCCGGATGCGATAGCGTTTACACGCAGCGAGTAGGGTTGGGAGAAAGGAGCGATGTTGCTCCGGCAGGCATGTGAGCTGTGAAAATTGCTTGCGTCCCCGGCCCGCCGGTTTGAAACGTAGCAATTCAACCTCGTTCAATCGGCGTTTCCGGGCGTATTCAAATAGACGGGGGATTTGGTCAAAGTTGGTGCGAGTGACGACAACATTGATCCCAACCGTGGACACTCTTTCGCGTAGCAACTGGACCGCATGGTCTGCTTGAGAGAATCCATCGAAGCCGCGCACGGCGGCGTAGGTTTCGCCGAGTCCGTCGATCGAGACATTGATTTGGCCAAATAGGTCGGCAATCTCTACCACTTGCTCGAGACCTTCGAGTCCACTGGTGGTCAAGTTGGGCACAATGCCTAGGTCGCGAGCATAACGAGCGATGTCGCCGAGCCACGGCAAGCGCGCGCTTTCTCCCCCACCAAGCGCGACGTGAAAAATGCCCATCGCTGCGAGATGGTCAAGGGCTCGTTTCCATTGCTCCAATCCCCATTCGCCCTTGCCGCCCTGCGGGCTTGCGGCAGTATAGCATCCTTTGCAGCCCGCTCCACAGGCGTTTGTGAGTTGCATATGTGCTTCGAGGGGAGCGCTAAGCGGGCGATTGCCAATCTCGCCATCTGCACCCGTTTGCCACAATAAATCGGCAGGTTTCGGCTGGGCTCCGAGTTTCGCTGCGTAGGTTTGATCAACAAACACCAGCGCCTGCGGTCGATGCAGCTGAATAATCGCTCCAAAGTGTTCGAGCCTGATCCGTCGCGCCTTGTGTCGCGCCCTGCGGTTATTGCTCGCGTTGCGGAGTCGTGTCAGAAGAGCCTGAATCATGAGGGCGGGAGACTGTCTTTGTTGCTGTATCGGCGGCTGCCGCACAAGCGATGCTTCTCCGACGAAAATGCAAAAGTGATGCGACCACCGGCGTAACGAGGGAGATCATTGCGGTTCCAAACAATAGAAAGGGTGACGTCAACGCCAAGGCTCGATGAGTTGGGATTCAGTCCCCACTTCACCGCGAGGATGCGCCCCGCCTTCTTCCGTCGTCTTTCCCGTGGCCATGACCACGCCTGATTAAGCACTCCGTGACTATAGCACTCTAGATCTTTTCCCACTACCCACTCTCCCTCGTGAGATTTTGAGATCTATCGATCGCGGCCAAACTGGACTATTTCTACTAGCAAAATCGAGCAATCCGTTTCGATGCAGCAGTGTAACTGCCCGAAATGATCACGAATATACTGCCAATAATGTATAATAGGATTCGCAAGCCCGATGCGAGGCTAGCGATCCGCCCAAAAGTTCGGAATCAAACAATCAGTGAATCAATAGCCTATCGATCGGGGCCAAATTGGATGGTTTGCACCAAGAGATCGAGCAGTCCATTTCGGTGCAGGGCAATGTAGATGCCCGAAAGGATCGCGAAAACACTCACCACGATGTGTAATACAATTCGCCGTCCGGATGCTTTTGTCGCTCGCAGGGAAACACCGTTTGCCCAGGTGACCACAAGGCCAACACCACAAAGAATCAGCACAGCCGGGCGATGGCCATATGGCTGCTGTAGGCGGCGAGCAAAAGTAGGCCAAATACGGGGAGGAGGTAAACGATTTCACCAGGGATATGTGCCAGCCGTCTCGCTGTCTGGCTCCAGCTGTGGCTTCGATAGCGCACCGAGCCAATCAATCCTAACAGGACACAGACCAGGACCAGCCACACGATCCAATAGACTTGCCATCGCACTCGTGCGACCGCGAGATAGTCAAGGTGGCTTGCTACGCTTTGTTTGGCGTCTGGAACGTTTTGTTCAGATGCAAAACCGTAATATTGGGCGGCAAGTTCAAATTGACCAATCTGGGTGGCGACTTGTCCCGCACCGGTAAATGCTTGAAAGGCAATATCCGGGGATGACGCACGGTTGGCGGCGGTCAGATAGTGTGCCAAAGCCCGTTTTGGTTGGTCGTTTTCTCTGTAGGCTGCCGCGAGCCAAAGACGGGCCTGGTTTGCACCAGGCCAGTTTGGAGAATCTGCCAGGAGTGTTTCGACGCCGGCGATCGTTTTGCTAAGTCCCGCGTTTGTCCGTTGCCGTTTTAGGGTATTGAAGCGTGAAAGGGCCGCGGCGCCCGATTGGCTCGGTCCTAGCGATTGCTGCAGGGCGGTGAGTCGCCGGGTCGCCGCGAGCG
>CBDCWZ010000041.1:0-87902 GCA_965223575.1 Kofleriaceae bacterium | reverse complement strand
ACAACCCTTCGAGCACGCTCGCTCAGAGTCAACCCGGTGATCACCCGATCCTGGGCCGGGGAGGGAACTACGATGAGCGCACTGCGAGAAATCGTCATGTGGACACTGTGCCCCGTGCTGAATCAATCGCCCGTGTATGCTCGATGCGCTCTTTTCGCGTTAGTGTTGCCCAGGACACGAGCATGTAAAACATCATCCAGCCAAACAAAACATCAAAAACAAATTCACCACGAAAGACTCCTACTCCCAATAACGTCACAAAGAACATCGCGATTGCAATCCGAACCATCAGACTGTGACTGCGGGAAAGGCGATGACTTGCAAAAGGAAGCTGCGTCAGGGTCATCGCAGAAAGCAGAGGAACCAACACCACTCCCCACCACAAACCGCCGGGAATGGTGGTCGTCAATGATCCGTTTACGTATCCAATCGCAGCAAACCCTAAAACAGAGCGGGGTAATCCTCCCCATATGCCATCAAATCGTACTGGCTGCGCAGCGTTACGAGCATGCCGAATCGATGCAGCAACAATGATTGTCCCGGCGAGAGCAATAGCGAGCAGCTTGCTCGTCCATACCGAAGACAGGAGCTGTGCCCGATCATATACTGTGTACACAATCGTCGCCGGCGCAACGCAATGGGCAAGATGATCGGAAATCGTATCGTACTCCGAGCCAAATGCATTGGCGCTATTCAGCCTACGAGCCACCCACCCATCGAGGGTATCGCCAAAGGCGTACCCCAAAAGAACCGCTATTCCCGCCGCAAATGGATAGCCGTCAATACACAAACAAATACCGACGATACCACCCAGCAGGTTAATCGTCGTAAATATATCCTTGAGTCCAAACAACTTCAACGTGGTCTTTCTAGGCACTTCGACGAGAATACGGCGACACAACACGCACGCTGGGCGCCTCTCCACGGGGTGAGGACTCTTCTTCCGTTTCGAGTTCCATCTGGGTAATATACTCCAGTTGTTCCAACTTACGTCCACGATACGGAGTCCTCATAAACGCATCAATGATTGTCTGATTGGTCTCAATCCCGCTGTTTGCCGCAAGGCACAACACATTTGCGTTGTTGATCACTCTGGCGAGTTTGCCATCCTCTTCTGAGACACATCGAGCAGCATAAATGCCACGGAACTTATTCGCGGCAATCGACATGCCCATCCCCGTCGCACAAACCAGTACTCCGATCCGGTCATCGCGACCTTGGATCGCCTCACATACCTTCTCCGCCGAGGTCAGGTAGTGAATATGACTGGTAGCAACCGTCGGAACCGGGATCCCATAGGGGGATAAGGCACGCGTATACGCGCTCAGCTCCGGCACAATGTAGCGATCAAAACCAAAAATGACCTGCTTGCCAACATGACTGCCGAGCTGACTTATCATATACACTCCCGATTGGTCGCGCATCGGGGGGACAATAGCAAAAGCCGAAGCAAAATCCGAGCAAACAGCCCCCTCGAGCTCAATCCGTTGAACGATCTGTGATTCAAATGGTAAAAAACCGACATCTTCCCATGCATTCCAGCCGGTGAACGATATCTACCGCTAAGAGCGTTTTTGTGCCCAATCCTGTCCTATTTACTCCTGGCCCTGTCCAAATCCCTCCGGTTGTCGCCGAAGCTTTCCAAGATCCCCCTTGCAACTACCACCGCCAGAAGGGGTTCCGAGAGCTGTTCCGCGGCATCGAGTTGGACCTCAAAACCCTGCTCGGAGTCCGGGATCAGGATGCCTATTTTGCCACACTTCTCACTTGCACAGGGACGGGAGCAAACGAGGCATGCTTGATCACCCTCGCCCCAACAGGAAAAGGGCTGATCCTCTCAAACGGATTTTTTGGCGATCGCATTCTCCATCAAGCCCAAGTCAATCAAATTGACCATCTCGAATTGCGCCTGGATCCCAACCAACCAATAAACGTGGATGTCGTAGAGGACAAACTACGCAATCACCCCGACCTGCGATGGGTATTTTTTGTGAGTCACGAAACGCGGGTAGGACTTATCAACCCAGTAGCCAGTTTAGGCCAACGAATCAAACAACTCGGACGCATCGTTGCCGCTGACATCGTCTCGAGCGCATACGCCTATCCAATCGATATGGAAGCAGCAGAGCTCGATCTCGCTGTCGCGTCCTCAGCAAAAGCACTCATGGCCATACCCGGAATTGGCATCGTGTTTGTCCGCCGATCGAGTGTGAGCGCATTGTCCGCGCAGCCACGTCAGAGCTACTATCTCGACATCATCGCTGAATACGAGCGGCAGCTGCGCGACTCTGAACCGAGATTCGCGCAACCTGTCGCACTTTACGCTGCTTTGGCAGCGGCCTGCTGCCACCTAAAGGAGGTAGGTATCGCTAACCACATGGCTCGGATACGCCAGCAGATGGCCGAACTCACCGACCACCTTGCGCATTTGGGCGTTCCCCCCATGCTCGCCCAAGAGCACCGCTCTGGAATCGCAACCAACTTCCGATTACCTTCCCATCTCCCCTACTCATTGTTTGCCTCGCGCATGGGAGCTGCCGGATACTTCTTGCTCTACGGAATTCCCGGCGACCAGAGCCACTTTCAACTCAGCACCATTGGAGATATCAACGACGATCAGATTCGCGGGATCAAATCCGCCTTTGCCAAGGTGTTGAGATAGACAAGGCAGATCAATCGGTTGATAGCGCACGCTCCTCAGATTGCGCGTAGATTCCATCCCCGTCCTCCAATACAGGAATCAGACAATCTGGAGGGTAGCTCCACAAGTACAGGGTCAGTATCACTACCGCCACAACCAAATAACGTTACTAGGAAAATGGTGCTAACAACATTCCGTAACTGAAACATAGTCCCCCACAGTCATAACTGGATAAAATAACAGTCTCCGCTGCGCTTTCAGTTGCTGTCAATGAACGTTTGTGGCGACCAGATTCCCCCACTGTGGGGACCATAGCGCTGCCCCCCATGCCCGTTTGCATCCTCGAATCAAGCAATGAAGCCCAGTAGCGATCAATTTTGTAGCGAACCATTCCACCTAGAGCCATCATTGAAGGAATGTATCCGTGCGTAATGTGGCACGTATCCGTCCATTTGACGCTCGTGTATCTCACCGCTAGACTACGCTTGTGCAGACCTTTATCAAGTACGGCGAAGTCGGGGTTTCAGAGGCATTGAAAACCCATGTAACCAATCAGGTAGAACATGCAATGCGCCATTACCAAGAGCGCTTCACTCGTGTAGAGGTTCATTTGCACGACGACAATGCAGCGAAAAGTGGGCCGAACGACAAACGCTGCGTAATAGAAGCGCGGCCAGCAGGATTTGATCCCATCGTCGTCGAGGCAACGGGCGATGACATGTATGCGACGATTAGCGAAACCGCAAAGAAGCTAACGCGAGCTACTCGCCACTTTATGGATCGACACAGCCGACACTAGAAGCCATCTCAAAATCACTTAACCCATATTGTGGGGGATCGCCAAGCGTAATTTTTCCAGTGCTTCTGCTTGGATTTGGCGGATCCGCTCACGGGACAAACCGTATTCGTTTGCTATCTCTTGCAACGTGAGCTCAGAGTCATTAATCAAACCAAAGCGCTTTTTCAAAACGTCGACTTCGATCGGTTTCAAATCGCGCATCAACTTGTGCACCACGGCAGCCGACGTCTTTGCCACAACCGTGTCAAATGGCGTCGTAGGCTCATCCGTTGGATCTTCAAAAATGTCAATGCGAGCTGTACCGTCATCATCACCAACAGGCTGATCTAAGGAGACAGCGCGAGAAGGAACCTGCTCTTCGATATTTTTTACCTTTGCCGCTGACAAATCTGCAGCCTTGGCAACCTCAAGGGTCGTTGGAGTTCGGCCAAGCGATGCCGATAGTTCGCGACGGACCCGGGAGATACGCTGTTTCGCGTCGAGCAAGTGTACGGGTAGTCGCACGGTGCGACCTTTTTGCGCTAAAGCACGACCAACCGCATGACGAATCCACCACGTTGCGTATGTCGAAAACCGATAGCCGCGGCGATAGTCATAACGATCGACGGCTTTCATCAGTCCAATATTGCCCTCTTGAATGAGATCTTCTAGTGGCATGCCAATATGACGGTACTTGCGAGCTACCATGACAACAAGCCGTAGATTGGCTGACACAAACTCCGTACGCTGCGCCGCGGCAGCACGTTCTGCGGCTGTTACACGCGCGATGTATTCGCGGAATCCGCGACTCTTGGGGACGAAGGACAGCGCTCTAGCATTCGCCTGCCCTCGCTGGATCCGGAGTAACTCCGCGACGACCAGCTCTCTAAATGTGCGGTCAAGATCCAATACGCGTAAGCGAGTAGCGGATTTGTGGGCGAGGGCTGCGAGCCGCAATCGTGTCGCTTTCGTTCGAGTCTTTCGCGCCTCCAGCGCCGCCTTTTTTATCGAACGAAATTCGGGAAGTGAATTCTCCATCGCCGATCCAACCACTGTGACAACATGCTCGACAGTCGGAGCGTAGGACAAGATTTGCTCCCAGGCGTAAACATCCGCAGCCTCTATTGCCTGCGCGAGGCGAATCTCATCATCCGGTCCTAGTAGCTGATGCTCGGAGACATCTCGAAAGTAGGTGCCAAGCACATCTGCGCGCTCCGCCGCTGTAACCGGTGTTGTAACCGGCGATGGCGTAGACTGCCCCCTTGGGGGGATATTTGCGCGATGATTTTGCATGATATGGACAATTCTGACGGTTCCCAAGATAAAGCGAGGCCCGCACTGTTAGCCTATAATCCGCCTGATCGCCAAGGATAAAATGGCTTCTGGCGTAATTAGCAGGCACCCTGATCCCGCCTGGCGAAGCATTTTCTCAATGTTCTTAGATAGCTACATCTTTCCTCGCCCGATGGACGTATCCTAACATGATACCTAGAACCGCTATGCGCAAGGGCTCTATTCCCGATTTCTACAGAAAACCCGCCGATGGCAAATATTCACTTAAAGTGCACGACTTCTAAATTTGGCTCTGAGCTGTTTAAGCGCACCTGGATCCTCAACGTTGAAAATTCGCGTATTGTCGTACTGTTCAAAAAATAGGCTGGACGGGTCCGCGGCAGGCACCGCCAATGCTCGGCGAATCTTGCGATGCTGGGGAACAAATCCCCGGGCCAGTAGCGGCTTGATCGTCGCCAGAATCTCGGGTTGCAGCCCACAAACGAAAATAACTGCATTATTTGGACATAGCTCACCGACTCCCAACCCGAGCTCCTTCTCGAGCAAGTCGATTTGCGGTTCGCCAACGAAGTCGCAGGCGCGCCCCTGGATTCCTGACCATGGAGTTTCAACGATTGGAAAGTAATGCAATCCAGCGTTTTGTTGAAACCGCACCATCTCATCATGAAACGTCAAAAATTCCTGTCGCTCTACACCATGAATCAATGCGTAGCGCCCTACGAAGTCTTTCTTCTCATCGCAACTGCGAATCATCGAAACAAATGGGGCGATTCCCGTCCCTTGACCAATACAGATTCGCAGCCGATTATCGTCCTGCCCCACTGTATCTGCAATCGTAAATCGACCAGCAGGATGCGTCCGCATATAGAGTCGATCCCCGGGCGACAACATCCAAAGCAGATGCGTCAATGGCGTTTCGCTTCGTGGGTTGCTAACTCGGTTCAAATAGAACTCGACCACACGCCTCTGCACGGTCGAAGATACGATCGTCATCGGACGCCGCACTGGCTCTTGCTTCCCACCTGGATTGATTCCAAGGGTCAGGTATTGTCCCGGTACAAACCAAGGTGCGTCTCCATCAACGATAGAGTCGGGTGCGACCTGAAATATACCCGCGTGATCGGACTGCACATGTTTAGCCGCTAAGGTAGCGTTGTAGGAAAGATCGCTCGCCATACTTGCCATACTAGGATAGGGGGCCCAACGATATCCACAGACAACGCCTTTGGCTAGACCGCCCACCGATTGATCTGATCCTATCTGACTTGTTCTCTCGACCGATCGGAGCGTTGCTCTCTCGTTGCGTAGGTCTACTATGCGTCTCGCTCGCGCCTTCCGCTCGGCCAAGATTCCTGCGTCGGATAGGACCATTTCAATCGGTGAGCGGTCTAGCCTGTGGGAGCTCTTGAATTCCGGTGCGTACACTCCCCACCTGGAGGAAACAATCCCACCCATGTGCGGCCATACCAGTGAATCACCTCATCGTTGAACCAGAACGAATAGCGATCAACGAAACCAATAGGTTGTCTATGCCCGGTTCACAAGAGTGTAAACAGGTAGTTAACGAAAAACACAGTTATTACGTTTGGGATTGGCGATGGCACAGTTTGCGCATTACGTTCATACACAGGTAGCTCAATGCTCGAATTGCTAGAATCCCATACCCGCGCTGCCGCCAAAAACGACTGGCGTGTATGGACAGTATTTCCTAGGACGGCGTTTGGCCTCGTTGTCTGCCTACTTGTTATCGGTGTGAGTGCTCCGATTGTCGGCTATATCTTCGCCTGGAATGAATTTTCGCCGTACTTCTGGACAGTGGTTCCTATTGTTTCCCTTGTTCTCACGATCGCTATTATTGGTTATCTTGTCTATGCGCCAAAAGCATACCGAATCTTCCTAGATAAACGGGGCAAGCGAATTTTTGCAAGGCCAATCTTCTTTGGCAATTTGCGCTCGGTCGACTTTGACAAAGCTGATATCTGGATCGGGACCCGCTCGGACCGCCAATTGACCACAGCAATGGAAACCACCAATTCTTGCATCGACGAAGTATTTACCTCAAGCTCGACAAAGGGACTTAGCTTGTATCTATCCTTGGATGAATTTGAGAAACCGGTGACACTTCGGCGAAACGTTGAACCGGTCCACAAGTATCTTCTCTACGAATTCGCAAAACTCTTAGGTAAGAGTATCCAAAGGCAGAGCGATTAAGAGAAAATTTGCCACCTTTTGCAGTAAGACAATCAAAACAGCGCAGTAAACTAAATTACTTTGGCAGTTTGCTGAGCGCTTTGCTCTCGGACTTCGCGGAGTGTCCCGAGAAACGCTTCCGATGGCCACGCAGCCGGGGGCTCACGCCACTTGTTCTGAATCTGCTCGGGAAAACGTAACCACTTTTTGTGGGCCGATGCGGCCAGTACAAACCATGTTGTTACCAAACGTGCTGATGTCGCCTTCATTAAGCAGGCTACGTTGTTTAGAATCAAATCCAATGGAGTATCCGTCGTCGTGGCTAAGTAGGTCGCGTACGCCAAGGCGTCTTCGGTCCAACGAACCTCCCCGTACGTGCGATAATCTGTTTCCAATGCAATGTACTTGGGCAGGCCATTCAAGTGGGGAGGTATTAGCTCGAGCATGGATGGCGATCTATGGCCTCCATCTCGCAGCCGTGTCGCGATCTCAAGCGCACTGGCCGTATCACAAATGATGACCAAGCGAATATTACTTTTTGAAAGACGAGGAACCAGAAAAAGGATCGCCGCAAAATCGATATTCGTAAAACGGTGGGTCACATGGAAACAAACCACCGGCACCCGAATCGCTGGTCCAGCTGTCATTTCTTCACACCTTTTGATCAACGCTTCGGACAGTTGGGAAAGACCCCCCCGTCCAAAGTCCAAACGCTCGCGCAATGCCCCAACCAGACTATCACCTTCGAGCTTGACGCGAACCACGATTCGGTAGCGGGCAGGAACACTCGCGCAGGTGTTTCGCAAAATTCGATCTTGAACTTGGCGAAAGCAACCGTGGAACAGGATCGAGTTGTCTCCTCTATTAAGAAGACAAGTGAGGCGAGCTTGCGCGCCACTTGCGTCAGTTTGTAGCTGATTGGTTCCGGCATCAATGCTTCCAGTTTCACACACACACGGGGTCACGACCTTACCGACCACAGAATCGGTGATCGCAGGAAGAGCATCGCTGGATTGTCGCGTCATCGTGCGCATAATCTGTTTCATCATCCCTACCAACTTATTTGCGTTTTTGGGTCGGTGGGCGGGATCCTTATGCAAACAGCAGTTCAGCAGCGAAACGATAGTGCGGGGAATATTCCTCGGTATCACCAGCTCGTGCGTCAGATGCGCCTTGCGATAACCTTCCAGGTCAGCAGCAGAAAATGGTTCGTTCCCGGTCAGCAAAAATAGCAACGTCGCACCAAGACTATAGATATCAGATTGCTTTGTTGCGACCTGGCCGTCCCACAACTCGGGCGGGATAAACGCAGGGGTTCCGACCGGGCTGTCTTGCACATGTTGATTGTGGAATGTTGTGGCCAGGCCAAAATCCGCAAGCTTGACGTTCCCGTTTGCGTCGATCAGGAGATTGTGGGGTTTGATATCTCTATGGAGGACTCCCACATGATGGAGGCGCCGAAGCGCCCGGGCAACCCCGAGTGTAAACTGAAGCGCCTCCAAGGGATTTAAGGGACCATGATGCTTGACCCGATCGCGCAGGCTTCCGCCTTCCACATATTCCAGCGTAATGTATCGGCGGCCCGACTGGCGCCCCAATTCCCGAACACCAACAATATTGGGGTGACCAATCTCGGCGACTGTTCTTATGCAATGCCAATCAGCCGAACGATGAAACAGCTTAATTGCAACGATGTCCTCGGTATGAATATGGCGAGCAAGATAAACATCGGCCTGGTTCCCACTTCCTAGCAAGCGAATGAGTGTGTAGTGGGTAATCCGCGGAAGATTGCTATCTTTTTCTTCAATGTCTGACAAAGGCCGTCAAAATATATTTTCCGTTACTATGCATGTTATTTCTATAATATAAATTACTATACCTACACAGGGAATCGAGGCGATAGTTTGGAAAGCAGGGGGCACCCAATCGGTTTGATGACCAAGTGAGAACGCATGGTTACAGCGGTCTAGTGGGAGATTCTAGGAGGGAGCCAAGTACAACTATTGTAGGGTTAGCGACAGCAATGGGTCCGTTTTCGAACTTTGCGGAGTACTACGCTCTCGAACTTCGCGAAGAATGCCCAGAAATTTCTCCGATGGCCAGGACACTGGTGGCTCACGCCACTTGCTCCCAATCTGCTCAGGAGAATGCAGCCACTTTTCATGAGCCGAAGCAGCAAGGACAAACCATGTCGTCACCAGACGTGCGGATGCCGCCTCCGTTATCCGGGCAACGTTGTTTAAGATCAAGTCTAGCGGCATTTTGGTCGTAGCAGTCAAGTGTACAACGTAATCCAAGGCATCCACCGTCCAGCGGATCTCTCCGTACGAACGATAGTCGGTCTCCAAAGCGATATACTTGGGGAGAGCCGCTGGGTCTTGTGGTATCAGTTCGAGCATCGAGGGACAGTTCTGGACGCGATCCGGCAACCTAGTCAAAACCTCCATCGCATCCGCGGTATCACAAATGAGGACCAAACGAACATTGCTATTGGACAGACGAAGTGCAAGCGAGAGAATCGTCGCGAAATCAAGGCGCCCCAAACGATTCACGACCTGGACACACACGACCGCTTCTCTGACTGGTGACGCTTCGACCATCGCCTTACACCGACTGATCAACGCATCAGAAAGTTGGCCCGGAGATTCGCTGGATAGATCCAATCGCGCGCGCAACGCTTTGGCCAAGCTATCCCCCTCTATCCTCGCGCGCGCAACAACTTGGTACCGATCTCGAGCACCGGCAAGAGTGTTTCGTAGGATTCGATCTTGGACATGGCGAAAAGAACCATGAAAGAGTACCAAGTTCTCTCCCCAATCGAGAAGGCGGGTAAGATGAACATGTGCCGTCATCGCGTCGGTTTGTACTGTGTTGGTTCTGGTATCAATCTGTTCACTGTCCGGCTCAAGCGCAATGAGATTCCGAACAGCACCACCAGTTATCAGATCAGTGATTACTGGAAGTGCGTCACTAGACTGTCTGGTCATCACCTGCAGGACTTGCTTCAGCATGCCTACCAATCTGTTGGCACTTTTTAGGCGGTGATCTGGATCCTTAAGCAAGCAACAGGTCAGCAGCGAAACGATAGGTCGAGGAACGGTGTTTGGAATGACTGGCTCTTGGTTGAGATGGGCATTTCGGTAACCCTCCACGTCCTTTGCCGAGAACGGTCCTTCGCCGGTCAGCAAGAATAGCAACGTAGCGCCGAGGCTATAGACATCGGATTGCATCGTGGCAACATTACCAAGCCACAGCTCAGGCGAAATAAATGCAGGCGTCCCAGCTGGACCATCGGACACATTTTGATGTTCGAACCTTGTCGCCAATCCAAAATCTGCAAGTTTGACGTTCCCCTTTGCATCGATCAACAGATTTTGCGGCTTAATGTCTCGATGAAGGATCCCAGCAACATGAAGGCGACGAAGCGCCCGCGCGGTCCCAAGGGCAAACTGAAGCGCTTCCAAAGGATTCAAAGGCCCGTGATGTTTGACCCGATCACCCAAGTTTCCGCCCTCGACATATTCCATCGCAAGGAACCGACGGTCATCTTCGCGCCCCAATTCCCGAACACCAACAATATTGGGATGACCAATCTCAGCGACAATCCGTAAACAACCCCAATCCGCCGAACGATGAAACAACTTGATCGCAACCAAATCATCGGTATTGGTATGGCGAGCAAGATAAACATCAGCCTGATTCCCGCTCCCAAGCAACCGAATCAGCGTGTAATGGGTTACTCTCGGAAGAGCTCGATCTCGTTCAGTGTCTGACAAGGGAGATTGAATAATTGTGCTTCACTAGTAAAACAATTTCTGTAAATCCAACTACAATCATAATATCAGACATAGTAAGTATCTCGGAAATGGACATGCAACCTTCGTGCTCCATCTAGAAAGACAAGGTGTGGGTTTTGAGACCCCCTGCCCACGCATTTCAATACGGGCTTCCAAATGCGTTCCCGGAGACTCGGAGACTCACTGACGCATCTGGGCCCCTCGCTATTTTTAAGATGGCTCTTCTAAACATGCTCACATCCAATGTGAGCATGTTTAGTCAAACTCTAGCAATGCTGCTCTCGCCACCACAGCGTCGCGGAACGGTGCAAGTAAACCAGAGAGAACAAGCATCGCATGGGGCGCAAATTGCCGGGGGCGTATCCGATTGCGCTTTTGTACACACAAGCACCGACTCTTCGCAAAGCAATCACGACATCGCTGTAGTGAGCAGCCCGGACAACGCCCTAGACTACGCATATTACGACATCCGCGACACCTCATACTACTATTTTGCCTGAGTTATTTATTTATCGCGACAACGATTCTTTAATCGACCGGATTCTCGTTTTCCAAGCTAACAATTCTCAGGACATCGGTCGCGCGGCCAAGCATACATTAACTCATGTTCGCGCACATGAGTTTGGCAACAATACTACGAAAATAACCCTAATGGAAGCGTGCTTCAGTACTGGGACACCCCCTGCGCCTGTGTGGGAGGGCCCGCGTATAGTCGGCTCGGTGGCAAAAGATCGTTCTCATTCCGGCGTGCGGCTTCTCATTACCTTGGCAAGTGTCGTCGTGGTCATTGCCGGCCTTAAGGCAGCTGGAAGCTTTTTGATTCCAATCATTTTCGCGCTGTTCTTATCACTCTTGTGCATTCCTCCAATGCGGCGACTTCAGCGCCACGGCCTACCTGCTAGCATATCGATCGCAGTTGTCGTCTTTGTTGCAACCATCCTCGTACTACTCATTACTCTCGTGATCAGTGGCTCAATCGATCAGTTCTATGAATCCTTACCAAGCTATCAGGCGCGGCTCGATGCGATTATCGAGCCTGCGGTAGAATGGTTTGCCAATCGCGGTGTTGATATTGACCCCACAAACATCGCCGCACGGATCCATACTGGCGCACTCATGGAACTTGTCGGTGAAACAACCCGTGGTGTTCTGTCCGCCCTATCGAATATTTTTATCGTAATTCTAACGATGATTTTTATGCTATTTGAAGCCAGCGGTTTTGCCGCGAAACTCGTGCTCGCCCGTGGCGCAAACATGAGCGAACTCTCACAAATCACCGAGCGGGTGAACAAATATTTGGGAATTAAAGCGTGGATCAGCGCCGGCACAGGGATCAGCGTTTCCATTCTCACTGCTTTGTTTGGGGTAGATTTTCCACTTTTGTGGGGGCTTACCGCGTTTCTGTTTAATTTTGTTCCAAACATTGGCTCTATCATCGCAGCAATTCCCGCGATCCTATTGGCCCTGATCCAGCTCGGAGCAGGGGAAGCGTTACTGCTCGGCATTGGCTACGTCGTCATCAATGTAGTGGTCGGAAACATCATTGAACCAAAACTGATGGGCGAGCGACTTGGATTATCTACCCTAGTGGTATTCTTGTCGTTGATGTTCTGGGGTTGGGTATGGGGGCCTATGGGCATGCTACTGTCTGTTCCTCTGACCGTCATCGTTCAGATCGTCCTAGACCACTATGATGATTCTCGTTGGTTGGCAGTGATGTTAGCCGGGGACCCCTCTCCCAATGAGACGCGCGCCCCGAGCAATGCGAGCTAGAAACTAGCGAATCTAGAAACATCGCGCAGATCCTGGTAGCAAACAAAAAACTGGACGCGCTGTTTCAACGACGCTGAACTGCTAGTTCCTCAGAAAGTGCCAAAGCAACATGTTCGGGGAATCTATATTAATAGCCGCTGCCTCAGGACAGTTCGGTTGTCCGGTGGTCGGCGAGAATTGCGGATACAATGGATACTGAAAACGGAACGACGTAGGACAAAAACGCTTTTAGAAAAAAATTGCTACATACCGGTTCGTCTTGGATGTGATCACCGTGATTGATCAGGACTAAAATTGTCCCCACGATCAAAGCGATCATGATCGCCCGGCGTAGATTTCGGCGAAAAGCCGTCCACAAATGGTGCAGCGTCATTGGCGCTGTGCTTCAAAATTGGCCATATTGGGTCTGAGTCTGAAACCCTGAGAAATGTTACGGGATTCGTTGCATACTGCGCTATCATTCCATAATGGAATTATGTATATTCTATTATGGAATAGGCAACATTGAGGTGAGTCGCCTCAACCTATTGTTTATTAAGCAATTATTTCAAAAGGTAGGATGGCACGCTACGTGCGTATTCACTTTGAGTATGACCCAACGTCTCTGCTTCGGAAACACCGAATGGCAACTCGCATATCGTGTCGCCTTGAAAGTTTTGAAAGCTCCCGATCAGGCAGAAGATGCCGCGCAAGAAACATTGATCAATGCGTATTTGGCTCGACATACATTTGCTGGGCGCGCCAAGCCCCATTCGTGGCTGTATCGAATCGCCCACAACACAGCACTGTCGTATCTGCGAAAACCCTTTCACCGTCGCTACGCTTCGGACGATGTCCACCTGATTCTGGAAAAACAAACGCTTCATTGTGACTCGCCTGAAGACACCGCAGTTGCACGTCAAATTGCCGGACGTCTTAGGCAGTGTCTCGATACACTGGGAACAAAAGACCGGGTAGCATTTACCGAGCGTTTTATCCAAGGAACCACGGAGAGAGAACTCGGCACTATCTTAGGCGTTTCGACTAATGCTGCCAAACAGCGTGCGTTTCGCGCGCGGCGTATGGTTCGCTCCCAAGCGCTGGCCTCCGGTATTACCACTTAAAAAGGACATTGCATTGAAAGCTAAAGATCTACACCTCCTCGAGTTTTTGGATCTGGACCCCGATGCAGGAAGTATCCGGTTTAACAATCGACGCATGCTACTCTGGGACGCAGATGCCTTCGGTAGCCTGAGACGTGAGTTGATCGAAAGTCTTGGCATCACCCAAGCGAGAGGCATCTTGCGACGATTTGGATTTGCGAATGGATATCGCGACGCCAGAACCACCGGAGAGGCATTTCATTGGGACAACGACACCGAATGGTGGCTATCCTGTCCTGCTCTGCAAAAACATGAAGGAAAGGTGCAACCGATACCGCAGAAACTGCTTGTCGATCGCAATGCTGGGAGATTCGAGATGGAGGTGGTTTGGAATCACTCCTACGAGGCCACACAACACCGAAGAGTTTTCGGGCGGGCAGATGAACCTGTCTGTTGGACATTGGTGGGGTTCGCATCGGGATTCTCTACAGCGCTTATGGGAGAAGAAGTCTATGTTGTGGAGGAGCAGTGCATGGCCTTGGGAGATCCTCACTGCCGCGTTGTTGGCAAAACAAAGCGCGCTTGGGGACAGCGAGGGGACCTCCTCGCTGCCGAATATGAAGCAAGAAACTTGGCCGACGAACTCGAAAGTCGCGAGAAAGAACTACGCAATCATCGCCGCGCCCTCCGCCGCCGTGAAAGAGAACTCGAAAGACTCCGAGGAGATACCACAAAGTCTCGAGGAGGACTGATTGCCAAAAGCCGCGAAATGGACAAAGTTCTTGACCTTGTCCGAACCGTTGCGCGCGTTGACTCAACCGTCCTCATTACCGGCGAAAGTGGCGTCGGAAAAGAGCTGCTTGCGCGTCTCATCCACGACGATTCCCCGAGAAACACCGGCCCTTTTGTTGCAGTAAACTGCGGCGCACTCCCCGAAACCTTGTTAGAAAGCGAGTTATTCGGCCACGTAAAGGGCGCATTTACTGGTGCCCACAGCGACAAAACAGGTCTCTTCGAAGCAGCACAAGGAGGAACCCTGTTTCTTGACGAAGTCGGGGAGACATCGGCTGCCACTCAAGTGAAATTGCTTAGAGTCCTACAAGAAAAACGCGTTCGGGCCGTTGGCTCCACACAAGAACACCCCATCGACGTGCGCGTCGTCGCAGCAACCAATCGGAATCTAGACAAAATGGTTGCTACGCAGGATTTTCGTAGCGACCTCTACTATAGACTGAAAGTAATCGAGGTTGAAGTTCCCCCATTGCGAGCGCGCCGTGACGACATTCTTCCTCTCGCCCGCTCTTTTGTCGCCATCGCGACGAAGCGGATGAATTCTGGCCCCAAGTACCTTGACCCCGATGCCGTAGACACGCTTACCGCCTACGCCTGGCCAGGAAACGTCCGAGAACTTCGCAACTCCGTAGAGCGAGCGGTGATTCTTGCAGGCGATCGTCCCAAGGTTTGTCGCGGAGATCTCCCGCCCCAAGTTCGCAATGGCCCGGCAAGCGTTGATAGCGCAATCTTCACAGATGTGCTACCTATCGCGGATCTCGAGAGAAGATATGTTATGCAGGTGCTAGATCGCTTCGAAGGGAACCGCACTCACACAGCAAAAGCATTGGGAATTGGCGCAAACACACTTTGGAGAAAACTCAAGAGTTGGGGGGTTCCGCCAGCGCGAGAGGCCTCCTAATCAAAGGGTACAAATGAGCACATCGCAAGAACAGGCAGTAAAAGACCGTTATACAGAAGGGGCAAGTGAGAGAGTGGAAGCGTTATGCTGCCCGACGCAGTACAATACACAGTTTCTCAAGGTGATTCCTCAAGTCGTTATTGATCGTGATTACGGATGCGGGGATCCTTCTCAGCACCTCAGACCCGGCGAAACAGTTCTCGATCTCGGATCTGGTGGTGGCAAAATCTGCTTTATCGCGTCACAGGTGGTCGGCAAGGAGGGGCGTGTGATCGGAGTGGATATGAACGAGCACATGCTTGCGCTCGCAACCGAAAATGCGCCTGTTGTTGCCGAACGTATTGGCTACGCGAATGTTGAGTTTCGGCGTGGCCGAATCCAGCACCTGGAGCCCATCGTGGCAAGTGAAAGCATTGACGTTGTCGTATCAAACTGCGTCCTTAACCTCGTTCGTAACGAAGAGAAGCAGCAGTTATTTCGCGAAATCTTTCGTGTCCTAAGACCATCTGGCCGCGCGGTGATATCCGACATTGTTAGCGGCGCACCAGTACCACCAGACATGCAAAATGACCCCGAATTATGGTCAGGATGCATTTCGGGCGCACTCCAAGAACATTCTTTTTCACAAGCATTTTTGGATGCTGGTTTTGATACCACCGAGACCTTAGAGCGACAAACCGATCCATGGCGTGTCGTGAGAGATATCGAGTTTCGTAGCATGACAGTCGCTGCCTATAAAACGAAAGCCTCAACCAATCCCCAAAAAACCTGCTGTCCCTAAGAGAATCTATGGCTCTTCCAGTACTGCAAACAGCACCAGTCAGAAATTCTTTCGCGACTACCCTCGAAAGGAACCGCTTGGCTCCCTTGCGGCGTGGCCAAACATCAACCATCCAAATCAATGTCGGCAAACGGTGCAACCAGGCCTGCCACCATTGTCATGTTGACGCCGGTCCAAAGCGAACCGAGGTCATGGCGCAAGCGGTTGTTGAGAGGATCCTACAACTCATCGATCGCACACATGGCATTGATACCGTAGATATTACTGGGGGCGCGCCAGAGCTCAACCCCCATTTTCGCGATCTGATCGCTGCGCTACATCAGCGCAAATTTCACATTATCGACCGCTGCAACCTGACCGTCCTATTTGAACCCAATATGGCAGACCTTTCGCAATTTCTTGCTGACCACCAAGTGCACGTGATTGCCAGCCTGCCATGTTACAGCGCAAACAACGTGGATAAGCAAAGGGGACACGGCGTGTTCGAAAAGAGCATCGCTGCCCTGCAAAAACTTAACGCGCTTGGGTACGGAAAACTCGGATCAAATTTGTACATTGATCTCGTATATAATCCCTTGGGTGCTTCTCTGCCCCCTGCCCAGCACCAACTCGAAACAAAGTACAAACGCGAACTTAGTGCCAATTTTGGCATCACGTTTAACCAACTACTTACGATCACCAATCTTCCTATCCGCCGGTTTGCTCGTCAGCTTGAGCGAAATGGGGAATACAACAGCTATCTCGATCTACTCACTCAAAATTTTAATGCCGATACGGTTCCCTCAGTGATGTGCCGCTCCTTGGTGAACATAGGATACGATGGGAAGATCTATGATTGCGATTTCAATCAGATGCTCGACCTAGCAATGCCCAATTCTGATGGAAACCCAGCGTCAAAAACCGTTTGGGATCTCTCTAGCTTTGATGACCTTAACGACAAATTGATTGCGACCGGATCTCACTGCCTCGGCTGTACCGCAGGTGCCGGATCAAGCTGTAGCGGCGCACTATCCTAGCCCGCATTTCTCACAAGTATCGGCTACGAGCGCGGATTGACACGAAACCTCTCGATGTAACTCGCACTCCGCTCCCCCACCGCATGTCAATACGCCCGTGGGGCTCGTTGCTACGAAGTTTGCCATCGCAATAGACAGTACTGTATCGCGGACTACTACCATTACCGAACTCGACGAGTTTGGCCCCTTCATCATCGATAGTTAATGCACAAAATCAGAAATCCGACTTGGCATTTCTGTCAAATGATGAATCCTTAATACGTGTCACGTCGCTCACTCCAAGCGATCGCCCTACCGGTAGAGCCATGTAGCGGAACCTCCTACATTGGAAACCCTAAGCATCCCAAGCTTAGGGATGATCTGGTCATCCAGCGAGTCACTCACGGAAGTCATCTTTTTGTCGATGTGAGCGATCCGGCTTCTGGGCAAACACAGCGTTTTAATGAGCACGACTACATGATCGTCTCCGCTATGAATGGTCGCCGCGATGCACACGATTTATCGGATTGGGTACATCTCGGTGTGGCGGTCACACCGTTGAAAATAGATCTGACGATTCGCAAACTAGATCGGTTGGGGTTCCTCGCACAAGCGACCTGCCATGACATCACTGGACAACAATTTACGCGAGAGATCGGAACAGATGCCAATCTGCCTCCGGGAGTTCCGGAGTCAACTCGCAGGGCTTGCGGGATGACTCAACCTCCCCAGCTGTCTAGCAGTATCGCACCGTTCCCGCAACTTGCTGACCTGCGGCCAGCAACGGAAAAGCCGATGCTGGAAGCGTTTAGCGATACTCCTGAAGTGACCACGCTCACGGTGTCCTTTGAGGAACCTACTCGAGTTGTGGAGGTCACGCCGCAACTTCTAGAACAACTGAAACAGTCGCGAAATAGTGACTGGGAAACAACCAATCCGCATGCTGTCCCGACGCCCTCTAAGCACGTGCTCCCTCGGGTTCAGGATGTTGGCGATTCGACTTCCCTGTCAGTCCACAAGCCCTCTTTCGCACTATCCAAAGCCAGGAAGCACACCGAGCCGCCGAGCAATGGTAGAAACCCAAAACGCTTTCTCTTTGGCAAAAGCAGCTCGTCAATCATGCTCGCACTGTGGATCTTGGCAATTGCCGGATCTACATATTTGTGCCTCGCAATACTGTAGGCTCGCGTTCGCATTAGCGAATTGCTCACCAATCTGAGCTGTTCTCTCGCGAGAATATAACGTGATTGAATTCGTATGTGCGACAGAAACACACCGGAGCAGATTTCGACAAACCGATACGGGGCCAGAAATCTGGCCCCGTTGACGTTTCCTCAAAAGTCAAAATTCTGGCCCACTGTCGCCATGAAACCTCGGTGTACGTCTAGTGGAGCTCGCGAATTCGTTGCATCGCTGCAAAGTTTCGTCATACGCTATAGATAAGTAGGCCATTTCTCGGCCCGGTGTCATTTTGTTGCTATCGGCGAACGAAGTGCACTCGTATAATATGTTTAGTACTTCGCCCACCCCACTGACACAGACGACAAATCATGACTAAACAACTTTCGTTTCTCCTGGTTGATGACGATCACGACATTCGCGGAGCTCTTCGCCGCACACTAAAAGATCCCGAAATCATTCTTCATGAGGCGAGTGATGGGGTCGAAGCTCTCGCAATGATCAACGAGCTAACGGTTGACGGAGTGATTAGCGACTACGACATGCCCCGGATGAATGGTCTGGAACTCCTTACTCAAGTACGCATCGTAAAGCCAGCGGTCCTGCGAGTCCTATTGACAGGTCGGGTAGACATGCCACTTGCTGTGCGCGCGCTCAACGAGGGATCGGTACATCGCTTCCTGCTCAAACCCTGGGATCATATCGATCTAAAGGGCATTTTGAGAATCGCGCTCCACACAATGAAATCGCAAAATACGGGTGCAGTAGATAACCAATGAAACAAGTCCAACACTCTTCGCGTTCAGACATAGCGGCGGACGTGGATGCGAGTGTTGCCCGCATCCTCCTAGCGGATGACGACCAACCGATTCGGTCAATGCTAGCAATATTTCTGAGACGAAATGGCTTTGAAGTCATGGAAGCAAAAGACGGTGTTGAGGCGGTTGAGATCGTCGCATCAAACTTGCCTGACATTGCAGTCGTCGACCTTCGCATGCCGAGAATGGATGGATTGGAAGTCGTCCAAACCCTCAAATCCACCTATCATGTCGCCCTACCTGTCCTGGTCGTGAGTGGCGAGGACGACCGCGACGCCCGAATCCAAGCGTTTGAAGCCGGCGCGGACGACTTTATTTCCAAACCGGTGCATATGCAGGAGCTGCTAAAGCGTATCAACGCGTTCGAGCGAACCCGACAGGCTTATGCCGAAGCACAGCTCGCCAACGAACGCGCCGATCGCTTGCGGTTATTCGGCGCGGAAGCAGCGGCATTGCTTGCCCATGATCTCAACAATGGGCTGTGCATCGCGACTGCGAATCTGCAATATCTCGAAGAAAACTTGGCCCTCGCCGGCGATGAAAAAGAATCCATGGCCGCTGCTTCGCGTGCGATCCGGCGCATGATCGGCTTGGTGCGAAACTTTGTTGACATCAGTCGTCTCGAGGACGCTGCAATTACTCCCGATCGTTCCGATGTGGATATTCATGAGCTTCTGAGCGCTGCAGCGATGATTCACTATCGCCGAAAAGAATCCGAAAATCATGGGATCGAACTGGAAGTAGAGCCAAAGCTCACTGCGAATATCGATCCTGTACTGATTGAGCGCGTAGTCCACAACCTTCTCAATAATGCGACCCGCTATGTAAACCCGGGGGGCAGGATAGCGCTCATTGCAGACGTCCGCATAAACGAGTCCAATCAGCGAGAACTCCATATCAGCGTTGGAAATACAGGCAAACCGATTCCCGTAGAACTGCGTAACGACCTATTCAGCAAATATCGCAAAGGCAACGATGGCAAGGCGCAGTGTGGAATGGGTCTCTATTTCTGTCGTCTTGTGTGTGAAGCGCACGGTGGGAATATTTCGTGCACCGAAACCGATCGATTTAACACTCTGTTTCACATCACCATTCCCTGCTAAGAGATCGTTTTGCCGCACGCGATATATAAAATGTAACCGCAAATGTCGCAATCAAACCGAGCACAAACAGTAAGGTCCCCCAGGGACCCGCATCTGGCCGATTTCCACTCAGCACTGCAGCGGCGTCCGTAACCACCGACCCAACATAGGTGTAGAGGAAGATACCGGGAAGCATGCCAATGCTCGTTGCCAAAACGTATGCGCCAACTGTTGACCGCGTAATCCCAAGAAAATAGTTGAGAACATTGAACGGTACTAGCGGTGACAAACGCAATAAGAAAATGACCCAAAAAGCTCGACCCGCAAGCGCAACGTTGATTGCTGCCAGATTGGGCCGCTTAGCAACTTGTTTGGAGACCCAATCGCGTGCGATATATCTTCCCAAGGTAAAGGCGATCGTCGCCCCAATCACACTCGCGGGCCATACGACTGCGATGGCACCATCAATCCCATAAGAAAATCCCGCGATAATCGTCAATAGGGACGCGGGCAGAAACGCGATCGTTGCTGCGACGTACAACAGGCCAAATACGATTGCTCCAATGACACCTGAAGAGCGCGTTTTCTGTGCTACGGCTAACAATAGCTCACCCACAGGGAAGAAGATCCCAACGCTCACAAGACCAACAAACACGACCAGTCCAGAAACCAGTTTAACCCGATTCGAAATCTATCACCTCGGCGGGATACTACTACAAAATAGAGATAGAATGGCGGTTCGGTTCCTTGTACAGTCGGGCGATGCCACGAAAGAAACTCGGAGAATTACTTATTGATGCCGGCTTACTCGGCCAAGGGGACTTGCGTATTGCCCTCGGTGAACAACAACGCTGGGGAGGGCAACTTGGCAGAGTGCTGATTCAACTAAAAATGATAAGCGAGCAGGTACTCGTACAGACACTGAGTCAGCAGTTAAACTTTCCTACCATTGATTTGAAAAACCTGACAATTAGTCAGGAGGTGTTGGCATTGGTCCCAATCGAGCTTGCACAGCGACATATGTTACTGCCGTTTGGCGCAGACGAAAAATTCCTCGACGTCGCAATGGGGGATCCAACAGATCTTGGAATTATTGATGAGCTCCGGATTCGTACACAGCGCAATATCCGCTGGTATCTTGCTGGACCCAAGACCATCGCCGAAGCGATCGAAACGAACTATCACGCAAACACAGAACCTTCAATCTCTGTCAGCCCTTACCCCGCTGCAGCGACAACCGTTCGTTCCAATCCTAAAATCGATCTCAAAAATGGCGAAGAGCCCCAGATGCAAGACACAGCGACCATCGGGCATACTCCCCCGGCGATTCGGCAGATACGTGCTCGCAGCATTCTTGAGACGGGTTCTCGTGCGGACGCAGATTTGTCCGATACCACCCAAGTGTTTGATCGAACAAAAGAACGGACCGCCGAGGTCCGCGCTCTGCAACAGCGGGTATCGGAACTCGAATCCTATGTCCGACGAGATGGAAAACTCCTGCGCGGCGTTCTCAAAGTCATCGTTGAAAAGGGGCTCATCAGTCGCGAAGAACTACTCGAGAAACTACAATAATCCGCCAATAAGGTCCATCAATGTATAGTGGTGGCATCTTCGCATACCATCAAACAATGCGGATTTTCACAGGACCTACAAATACCCCCACTGTAGTCCCAGAGATAATCGCGGCGTCATCACGATCGCTATTGTACACTTATTGCAGCGAATGCACGGTACGATAAACCCTGCCCAAAACACTCTTCGCGCAGGGACAATCAGTCAGATGATAGGAAATAAAAATGTGGACGAAATCGATTCTCTTCTGTGTGAGTGCGTTGGTACTTACGACCACCGCAATCAGCCACGCGCACGTCGACATCAATTGGCCGCCCATGCGAGGTGGCAACCAAAAAGATGGGCCGTGTGAAGGCGCCGACGCAAAAACCCCCGTTACCCTACGCTCTGGCTCCACGCTCAAGATGCGGATCACAGAAACAATCGGCCACGAAGGACATTTCCGGATTCTATTGGATACAGACATCAACAATGGCGAAAACTTTCCAGTTCAACAATCGTGCGATGAGCTGGTAGTACCCGAAAATCTCCCAAGTGATATTAAGCTACTGAAGGATCATGTCCTTCCGGCGCCAGGGAAACACTGCGGAGATTTTGATACGCCCGGTGAGCGCACTGCAATCAGCAATACTGAGTACGATGTCACTGTCACCCTCCCCGACATCGAGTGTGAAAACTGCGCAATTCAAGTCATTCAGGTCATGACAGACAAAGGCGACGTAGAAGACGGGTGGAGCAATATTCCCAAGGGAAAGGGGCTATATTTTCGCTGTGCGGATGTGCGGCTATCGGCCAACGACCCTGTCGACGAGGATCCGGGCGACTCAAGTCCCGATCACGACCATGACGAGGATACCCTGCCTACGAACTCAAACGATTCTGGATGTTTGGCAACCGCCGCGGATTCGTACCTCTTTGCTCTACTACTCATCGGCCTTTGTTTCGTCGCTCTACGCAAACGGAGACCGACTCGGGACCGTCGCTGAATCATTGTTATGACAAGCCTTGTTGCCAATCATACGACGCCAAGTTGTCTGCCAACACGGGAAAATGCGTCGATCGCATGAGAGACCTCATCGGGACTATGCGCAGCTGACAATTGTACACGAATACGTGCCTGTCCTTTGGGTACGACTGGGTAGCTAAAACCGATCACGTACACTCCTTGCTCCAAGAGTTGGTCGGCAAATATAACTGCAAGCTTCGCATCTCCTAACATGACAGGTACAATCGGGTGCTCACCATCGCGAATCTCAAACCCCGCGCGACTCATTCCTTCACGAAAGACAGCTGTATTGCGAGCTAGATCACTCCGCAGGTGGTCTGAGCTCGTAAGCTGCTCGAGCGCGGCCAGGCTTCCTGCAACAATGGGCGGCGCAAGCGTGTTGCTAAAGAGATAGGGGCGAGACCGATTACGCAATAACTCCACAATAGGCTTGCGAGCACTGGTAAATCCCCCAGAAGCTCCACCGAGAGCCTTGCCGAGGGTTGAAGTAATGATGTCAACCCGCCCCATGCATTGACAGTACTCGTGAGACCCGCGCCCGCTTGGCCCAACAACACCAGTTGCGTGACTATCATCAACCATCACCATTGCACCGTGTGTTTCGGCGAGCTCGCAAATTTTGTCGACCCTGGCGATATCGCCATCCATACTAAATACTCCGTCCGTTACTATCAGCCGAATACGAGCATCGGTGGATTGATCGAGCTTTGCCTTGAGATCGTCCATATCGTCGTGGGCGAAGCGAAACCGCTGGGCTTTGCACAAACGGATCCCGTCGATCACCGAAGCGTGGTTGAGAGCATCCGAAAATACAGCATCAGCTGGGCCGAGCAAGGTCTCAAACAATCCGCCGTTGGCGTCGAAACACGACGAGTACAATATTGTGTCCTCCATGCCGAGGAATTCGGAAAGGGCTTGTTCTAGTTCACGGTGTCGGTCTTGCGTCCCGCAGATAAACCGTACACTGGAAAGACCATAACCGCGATCATCAAGCGCCGCTTTCGCCGCTGCAATAATGTCTGGATGGTTTGCGAGTCCCAAATAATTGTTGGCGCAAAAGTTGGTTACAACCCTCCCATCAGCCGTGATCGATGCCCCTTGGGGGGACGCGATAATACGCTCATGTTTCCACAGTCCCGCATTGCGGATTTCGGCCAAGCTTTTGGCGATATGTTGTGCAGCCAACTCAAACATCCGTGCCTCCAGTGGTTGTCATTGATTGAATCCGAGCGACCATATCTGCGCTCGTTTCCTCAATTGAAAATTGTGGATCCCAGCCCCAGTCTTCTCGAGCTTTCCGATCGTCCAACTCTTGGGGCCAAGAATCAAGCACCGATTGTTTTGCCGGGTCTGGCACAAAGTCGATTTTTGCTTGCGGCACCAGAGAGCGAATGCTACCCGCGAGCTCAGCAGCGGTTGGACTGAAGGAGGCGAGATTGTAGACT
The DNA here is from genome assembly GCA_965223575.1 of Kofleriaceae bacterium. Taxonomy (GTDB): domain Bacteria; phylum Myxococcota_A; class Polyangia; order Haliangiales; family Haliangiaceae; genus CBDCWZ01. The sequence goes on along the minus strand of CBDCWZ010000041.1, from coordinate 63,777 downwards.
TGACGGGACAAATTTGTAACCGGTGCCATTGTCAGACCCACGAGGCCTCGAATTGCGTCGGCAAGATACATGAGTGGTATCCGGGTATCGTCGCGGCAAAACGCCTGGTAGCGCCCTTTGTTAACACAGTCAAAGTACATATGGACAGCGTAATCGGTAACGCCACCACCAGGCTTAGATGCACTGATAAGACCTGGAAGGCGAGCACAACGAAAATCCATGCCGTATCTTCGAGCGTAATATTGCCCTAACAGTTCCCCAGCTACTTTTGTAATTCCATAGATGGTGGTCGGCGCCAACGGAACATCCTCATGGGCTGGATCGGGCGTACCTGGGCCGTAAACAGCTATTGTACTCGCAAATAAAACCTGTCTTACCCCCGCGATACGACTGGCTTCAAATACATTCCATGTGCCGTTCATGTTTGTGTCGTAAGCGACGAGCGGACTCGCTTCTCCTTTTGCACTTAGCACGGCTGCAAGGTGAAAAACGCAATCAGGTTGATGATGGGAAAGGATGGACGAAACCGCCGCAAGGTCGGTGACGTCCAGACTCTTGATACCAAGTTGCGGATCTGGGTACTTGTCAGTTGCGACGACCGCGATATTGCGGCTGCGTAAATCGACAATCAGCTCGCGTCCAATCTGGCCCCCAGCTCCAGTAACAAAAATCTTCACGTCTCTAGATCATCGGCTACGTGCATCGCACCACGCAAGTCGCTTTGATGTCTATCGACGATTCAAGGCAGTTGGATACACGGTTCTTTATCATCTGGGCGATAGAGAATCACAATTCGGCCGATCTGCCCCAAAACCGTCGCAGATCCTTTGTCCGCGAGCATCATTGCCACTTCGACCCTCTCCGTTGGCGAAGTCTCTAGAACCTGTACCTTGATCAGCTCGTGATCGCTTAGTGCCTGATTGACGTCTTTGAGGATCGCCTCAGTGACCCCGTTTTTACCAACCTGGACAACCGGTGATAACGAGTGGGCGAGTGCCTTTAGGTGCTGTTTTTGCTTACTGGTAAGTGCCTGCATTGCGAGTTGCAGACATACCACTTTGTGCGCGAGACCGGAAATCAAGAATATCGCTCCGATTCGACAGGCCGACGATTTTTTTCCACGCAACTGAGGTCCGGCGCCCCCGCGGCGAATCCCCAATGATCAAGTAAAACGTCGTAATCATTTAAGATAACGGGATTTTTGGATATCCTGTAGGCGGTTCGATCCCTGCGTCATGGCGAATTGGTACGATCCGCCCCGATGTGGATCCCACGTTTCCTCAACCGATTTCTCGATCGGACGCGCGTCAGCGAACAAACCCACAGGATCGAGAAGATCTTTGCGGAGCGTGGCCGCTATCCAAACACATCGGCGTTCCTGCAAGGAATCTTGGATGAACTCCCCGCTTCTGGCCCGATCGAAAACACGACGATTGCGCGAATCTGCCACGAGCTACAACATCATCACAGTCCAGATGCCCCCACACAGGAGCAAGACCTAATAACGCTCGTGTCATTTTGGCGAACCATGGTCGGGCGATTCGAAAATCAACCGGGGCTTCTGGGATGTTATGGTGATGCCCTGCTTGCAAACGGCCAAGTCAACGTCGCTTTGGAACAGTTCTTTGCCGCCGCAAAAATCGACCCGACTTTTATTTACGAATGCGGTGATGAGATTGGCGATCTTGCGCGACGATGCGGACCTGATTCTGTTCTTCGCTACCGGCTTGCAGTTCTTGCCGCCAAGCTCGTAGATGCCTATGACTCGCAAGCTGTTGCGGATGAAGCTCGCGAAATGTACTCAGAATTGCTTATTGAGTATCATGATGATGTCGGAGCAATCCGAAAAATCCGCACAGTGGGAGCACAGATCGATCAACTCGTCGAGCAAGATCGCCTTCCTCGGAGCATTGTTCGCAGAGTGAATGGATAAAGCGGACAGGAGCCCGTCTCCTATCATCGCCGCCTGGGACTAAACATGCTCACCTAGAGAGCTGAACATGTAAAGTTGCTTATCGACGGTAAAGGATCGGAATCGTTGGCGAGGCGGACACTGCCAATGCAACCGTCTGTTTCCAGGCGAAAATCAGGCGCAACCAACATAGATTCGCCCGTATTTGGGCGTGGGCGGGCGGGGTTGGGTCCCGTCAAGGAGGACAACGTAGCCAGCGATTTCGAGGGGTAGCGTCGGAAAGTGAATTTACGTGTTCAGCTCTCTAGGTCGTGAGTCAACGCAATACTGCGTTGTCGGCTGTGGTGCCTGCGCACGTACCGGCTCCTCGCCTCTGCCTTGTCTTGCGATGGCTCACAACCTAGGTGAGCATGTTTTGTTTAGCGGCGCGGGCGACGCAGACTGCGCGGACGTTGCACACGTGGACTCTTTGGGCTGCGGTTGGGAACGAATCGACCGCGTCGATAGGTCGGACGTCTCCCTCTACTAGAGGACCAGCTGCCCCGTCGCCAGGTGTGATTTGGCCGACTTCGCACCCATCGGCCTCGAACCCAACGGTTGGTACGCGGATGATAGTATCCTCGAGTCCAAACGTGCCCGTAGCGTACACGGGTCCAGGTCCCGGGAATCCAAACGTAGCGATTGGAACGGTAGCCCCAATACCCCTGGACATACACGTGATCGGCCCGGGCAGGAATCCAATAGCCCGGCTGCCATTGCCAGCGCCCACCGTCCCAAACCCAACGACCATCGACCCAAACAGAACCTGCTCGGGTACCCACGTCTACATAATAATCGTGATGCGGTGGCGGTGGAGCGTCATACCCCACACCAACACTCCCGTGAACCCCGTAGCATCCACCAGTTACAAACAGGATTGGCAAAACAGCAACAACGAGTAATGAGGCACGCATAGCTTAAGCATGGGCGCTAAGTCCGATTCGCGCAAGCGACAATCTTGCCTGCCACAGCATCCCACCTAAACAGTAACAAACCGAAACTATTAACAATAGATCCCCTCGCCACTCACCTATAGGACACAAAGATCCCGATTTCCAGTCGGAATCAGATGGTACAAACGCAGCCATGGCCACGTATGCCATGGGCGATATTCAGGGCTGCTACGATACGCTCCAAAAGCTACTGCATCATATTGGTTTTAATGCGACCAGCGATCGTGTGTGGCTCGTCGGTGACCTCGTCAACCGGGGCCCCAAATCCTTGGAGGTTCTGCGGTGGGCCCGTGCCCTTGGCGACCGTGCCACCTGCGTATTGGGAAACCACGACCTGCATTTGCTCGCGACCGCGGCCGGCGCTCGAAAATCAAAGCGAGACACCTTCGCCAAGGTTCTTGACGCACTAGACTGTGATGAGCTGCTACAGTGGCTACGGTTCCAGCCTCTCGTTCACCAACAGGGGAATCATCTCATGGTTCACGCTGGGCTCCATCCTGCCTGGAACTTTGCGCAAAGTAATACGCTTGCGCGTGAGGTCGAAGATGTCTTGCGCTCCGATCACTGGGCGAAAAAGATCGGTGCGATCACCCGTCCCCCGCCACCTGTTTGGACTGACCAGCTCACTGGAGATGCCCGCCTACGTGCCATCGCCGCAGTCTTGGTGCGCATTCGTACTTGTACAGCAAGCGGTGCAATCAACAACGACTTTGCCGGACCACCACGAGATGCACCACCAGGCTACCTGCCCTGGTTTGAAGTGCCCGAGAGAAGATCTCAACAGGGATTCATCATTTTTGGCCACTGGTCAGCCCTCGGCCTGCAAATCACCAAACAATACGCTGCGCTGGATACGGGTTGTGTATGGGGAAACCAGCTCACCGCCCTACGCCTAGACGACCAGCGTGTCTTTCAGGTAGATGCTGTAGACGGTTAAGCAGCCAACCATTCTAGATGAACTTGCAGCCATCACTTCCAATCTCGTAGAGAGTCTCGAAATATTGGAAACAAACCAGATCGAACTGTTTCACGTTCCGCGCTCAAGTTGGGCGATGGCGGTCAGTCAATCTGCAGAGGCTACCCTTGGCCGGTTGCCTGGCTCAGCCTGTCGCCCAGCTTCCGTCTTGATGACAGTGACATTGAGGACGCATTCGCAGAGTTCCTCGAGGATGCGCAAGTGCGTCCGGTACAATGCTAGCACCGTCACCATAGCTAATGGTCCAAGCACTTATCCCAACGTGATTGAAAAAAGGAATAGCTTGCAACCCGCTCGGCACCGCGACTCGTCGGACCTCCCCGTAAACGCTTCAAATAACCTCCGGTGGAGCACTCAAACATCGAGAAGGGGATGGCTTAAGAACTAACCTATGAGTTATCTCGAGAATCTTTAACCCTGTAGTGCCTTCACATCGCAACCTGTAGTATATTGCCGCGCCAAATCGCGAGAGTGGCGGAATTGGTAGACGCGTTGGATTTAGGATCCAATGCCGCAAGGTGTGGGGGTTCGAGTCCCCCCTCTCGCACTGGTTGTTCTAACGATTGCCTCGACCACCCCGTTAGTCGGCTGTCGGTTGCTCTACATTTACCACTGGCACAAAGGCCCCAACAGTGTGGTGTTCTGTCGTCTTGCACCGACAAGAGGTCGGAGCATCCGATGGCACCGCACGGAAGAATCGAAGCTCCTCCCATGCCTTGCGGACTTCTTGCCGTCTCTCCTGAGCCTGCTGAATAAGGAAGCTACGTTTCCCAGTGTCATTTTCCACCTTGGCCAATGCACGCAACTTGCGCGCCCATCCTGGCCCGTCTCGAAGTAGCCCTAGCCTGCTCTCAATCAGGTTCCGCCTGATCTCTCTTCGCTTGATCTTACGGGCATCATTCAGGCGATATACGTCAAAGGTGTATAGTGCATCTCGATCCCCGGAAATTGGCCTGAGCTCATCTCCGACGCGGTAGAAATGCTGTGACCAGGCAACCTCTCTGGGGTTCAGCAATACGGCCCCGGAACGATGCTTCCAGCGCTTCTTACCCCTAGCGCTGTTGCAAAAACGACATGCGTAGACAAGATTCGGAATCTCGTTTCTTAGCTCGGGAAAGCATCCCCTCTGCTTTCTTTTTACGTGCTCAATAGTGGTTGACCCGGTCCCGCGAATTCCGCCCAAAACGATCTCCGCTTCATGCAAAAGGCAAAAACCGCACGTAAAAGAGAAATCCCACCGCAGACAGTCACGATAGGTCGTGTAGTCACCTTGCTTGGGAGTGTGCCTCCCTGCGATTGGACTACTCGGCGGAGGGGTCTTTGTCGCCAGTATCTTCATACTCTGCCAAAATAACAGCCATTTCTTCTTTTGCCTTCGCGTGTGCGTCCATTGGTTGGAGAAGGGTCTTCTTGAATAACTCTTCAGTAGCCTTCGCCTCGACCCTCTCCAATTCGTCTATCTGCGCCTCTACCTCGGCGATCCTGACTCCGGTATTGCTATCATGATCGAGGGCGTCTTCGTTCTCAAAGAGAACGCCCAATTCCGCGTAGAGAGCATCCAACCGCTGTTCGTGGCGCCGCTCGTGGATGAGAGCAGGTCGCTTGGAGCTTGGCTCCCTGACGACAATCCTGGCGAGAGTGTTTGTGTCCAACGCACTCTTCAGTTGTTTGAACTGCTCTTGCGTACGACAGGCCACAACGGGGATTCCTTCGAGCAACCGAATGAGGGGTCGAACCGGATCGGGACGAAGAACAGCTAGGGCCGCGCAGATCTCGGGCGCGTTTGCGAGAAATCGTCCGGATTCCGCAATGCTCTCGAAGTCATAGGTTGTGAGCAGAAAGCTCACGTCGCCTTCTCGCACCCCCTTGCGGGCAACTGCAGCACGAGACCATTCAGAGAGCCAGCGTGAGAGCGCTCTGCGTGACGTATCCAGCTGGTTGGCCTTCTCGTCGAAGACAACCGACTCACGGACAGTTATTCGCTGAGCGAGAGCGCTGTCTACTTCCTCGTTATCGAACAAATTGCTGTGAAATTCTGGACGATACTCAACGCTACTCGTCATCTCTTGCGTCTCCCAAATACTTCATCGTGGGCGTACGGCGTCATTGAGGACACAAATACGTCTTCCAGCCGCTGGTGCGTCGTCTTGAGCCACTCTGCAAGGTCTTGGCCTGCAAGCTGCCCTCCTGCCAGTCCAAACGACATATCAAGCAAGAACGACACTACCTTGCTCGAAGACAGGGTAGGTTCGGATCCGAAGACAAATCGCAACATGCCGGGCGGGTCCTCATACGGGACCTCGGACTGAATAAGGTACTGCGAGATCGTCTTCGGCACTGCCTCGGGCAACTGAGGCAAGAAGGCAAAGTACTTCTCAAATGCAAAGTCGTCGGAAGGCACCTCTACCCGATTGATGTAGCGAAGAATCACGCGTTCAATAGAGTCGGGTTCCGCGAGTCTAGAGTATCGCTTGTGGTTCTCTAGAATAACTCGTGAGAACTCATCCCATGAGGGGTAGATAAGAAAATTAATCACGAGCAGGTTAGGGCCGACCTGCAGCATCGCCGAGTCGTCTTCCAACACGAATTGCCTCTTCGTCACTTGGGACCTTGGCTCTTGTGGTCCCGGAATTGTGAACTCGACCGACCGCGCTTCTCGTTGCTTCGTGTAGCCGGACTTCTTGACCTCCTGATAGAAGAGGCTAGGAACGGTCCAAGGCCATGAGTCGCTACGAAAGCGAAACTCGCAGAGAGCCTCCACAAGAGGCGGTTTGTCGTACTCCAGGACCACTAAATTACTATAGCATTGGGTTGTCACACTCGCGAGAAGTGAGCTCTGGTCGGCCGAAATTGCTATGGAGCTCGATACTTGGTGAGGTGAACCCCGCCTCCAAGCAGTGTCCACGGTGTTCTGGCCTCCTCTCGGTCATGGCTGCCTGGTGCGACCCCCGCCAGATCAGGGTCGGTTGCAACATGTCGTTATGTCGTTGACGCGGAGCATCCCGCAATTCAAACATGCTCATGCCGAGCTGCAAAAGCTGAGACTACCTTCGCCACAATCTACTGGTATTGCTGCTGCGGAGCTTATCTATCAGGGTGACCTCGAACACTTGCTTCTGATAAAGTTCAGATTGTTCGCAAGCGGGTCCACAAAGCTAACCCCACCCACTAAAACGATCAAAACATGGCATACTGGAGCATCGTTGTATTTTTAGCTGCTGGCATGTTCTCTAAAGGGATCACTGCCATTGACACCAAATCTCCTCTATCCCGTTTGTCCGCGCAAAGCTGTTTGTCCTGTCACAGTGAAATCGCTGCGGAATGGCAACACAGCCGTCACGCAAAAGCCTGGTCAAACCCGATTTTTCAATCCGAGTATCGCAAGCGTCATCTGGTTTGGTGTCGCAATTGCCATGCGCCGCTGGTCGAACAGCAAATAGAAATCACAAACCCAAAAGCAACGAGGACTTCCCTACTCTCTGAGGGAGTCAACTGCGCGGTTTGCCACATCCGCAATGGGAGGATTCATGCCGCCAAAAGGCGGCCAGGCTCCCCCCATAACACCCGCGTCGTAAAGGGCTTTGGCGATGCAAAGTATTGCGGTGGATGCCACGAGTTTTCCTTCCCAGTGATTCATAGCAACGGGCAGTTCGTGCGCTACACAACCGAGCCCATGCAAGCAACTGTCTCCCAGTTCTTGGCCGCCAAATCTATGATCAACGCGACGAGTTGCGGAGACTGTCATGGGCAAAGTCCGGCAAAGCATGTTTACCCAGGTGCCCATGATATGGTGATGCTCCGCAAAGCAGTCACCTTGAACGTTTGCCGAACCAGGGGGCTCGTCGTCGCGACTGTGACGAATCAAGGGGCAGGACACAACGTACCGACGGGAGATGTGCACCGCCATCTCATTGGCCGCATCTGGGTCTCGCAAGCCCCTGAATTTGTTAAGGAGCTGTTTATCGGACGGCGTTTCCGGCCAAACCCGCTGGGTGGCAAGCTGACCACGTGGGATTCCACCTTGGCCCCCAAAACGAGCAAATCCCTTCGGGTTTCGGTCGTAAGCCTTGTCCCGGCTTCGTTTCCAAACCGCAACAACCCAATCGTCAACGTGAGCCTCCGCTATGTCTACGCGACGGAAGAGCACCCGGCAAAACCATTCGGTAACGACCCCGCATTTCGGACCATTGACCGCAAGCGCATGCGATTTCACGCGATTTCGCAATGCCTGTGACGACAGCTTGGGGCGATCAGTATCCGCCTAGTCCCCGTCCCAAACTGTAAAAACTAACTATATTTCAGATAGTTATAAAAAATCATCCCGGCGGAGCAAATCCCTACCTGCCGACAAAACGTTTTCCTACTATGGTGCGTATGGATCTTTTGATATTGAAATCCTTAGGTTTCCCCGTGGTATAAGCAGGGTATTCACGGGAATACAGTATTCGTGTTTGGAGAATCTTCGTGCAACAACCCGCGGCCAATGATCGATTGATCGGGCAGACAATCGGCAACTACAAGGTCCGTCAAAAACTTGGCGAAGGGGGCATGGGTTCTGTGTACATGGCGGAACACCCGATGATCGGTAAAAAGGTCGCCGTCAAAGTGCTGCATCCAGAGTTTGCAACGAACGAGAATGTTGTCGGCCGTTTTTTTACCGAGGCAAAGTCCGTTAACGACATCCAGCATCCCAACATTGTAGATATCATTGACTATGGGGTGCTCACGCGAGATAGCCTGCCAAATCTCGTTTACTTCATCATGGAGTTCTTAGATGGAGAGTCCCTCACCCAAATTATCCGGCGAGATTCTCCGCTCCCTGTTCAGCGCTCTCTCGCGATCATCGCACAAATCGCTGATGCGCTTAGCGCTTCTCATGCCTCTGGAATCGTCCACCGGGACCTGAAACCCGACAATATCATTCTGATTCAACGCAGTCGCCAAGAAGACTTTGTCAAAGTGCTCGACTTTGGCATTGCAAAATTAACCGGAGATCACCAGGGATCCAAACGAACACGTACCGGGATTGTCATGGGGACTCCGGCATATATGTCACCAGAGCAATGCGAGGGAAGAGGCAACGTAGACCACCGTACCGATATTTATGCTTTGGGCATTTTGCTTTATGAATTGCTCACAAGCCGGGTCCCGTTCTCTGGACAGGGATATGGAGAGGTCCTGGTACAACACCTCACCCAGCCTCCCGCGCCGCCAACCACGTTGCGTAAAGAGATTTCACCGCACATCGAGTCGGTATGCCTAAAGGCACTCGAAAAAAAGGCAGATGCACGCTATCCCTCGATGCAAGAGTTTCTTAAAGCGATTACAGATCCAGTCACGTATGTCGACGATCATGGCGGACCGGCAACTTTTACGTCCGCAAACCTGGGCGCTCCCGTTCTGGCGCGGGCAGCCTCCGCACCAATTTCGGCACCATCGGCTGCGACACTCACCCCAGCCCCAGGTCAGGTATCCCCGGTTCCAGGCTCACCAATTCCCGGCCAAATCTCGCCGGTCCCCGGGCTCGCTTCTCCCGTCCCAGGACAAATGTCACCGGTACCGGGCGCTGCACTTCACACGCCCGTACCGATCCGACCGCCCACTTTGCTCGAAACCCGGCGCGGAAAAATGGCCGCGGCAATCGTCAGCATCGTCGCTATCGCCAGCCTGGCAATCGTCCTGTTGCTGGTCATAGGTCGAAAGCCACCAAATCCCAGTCCAGCGCCGCCAACTGCTGCGGGCAAACCCAAAGATGACCAACCAACAGTCAAACCCAAGCAGACGCAGCAACAGCCCCCCGCAAACAAGCAACCAATCACCGCCCTCCCTACGCCTCCGGTCACACCCAAGCCGCCTGTGGCCAAGCAACCAGCCGAACCACCAAAAGATCCCGCGAAACCCAAAACGGTACGGATCGCCATCGTGTCCTCACCGTCTGGAGCACAGGTTTTTGTCGGCTCCTCCGCGACACCTCGAGGGACAACTCCATTTACCTTTGAGATTCCCCGCGCAGAATCAAAAACCAAGATCACACTCAAAATGACTGGTTACAAGACGTGGAGCAAGTCTATTGCTTCGACCGAGAATAGTAGCTTTGACATCAATCTCGTTCGAAAACGGAGTCGAACCTCCTCTCGACCAAGCAGAACTTCTTCCCGACCAAGCAGATCGACCAAGCCGCCCGCCAAACCGACCCGGCCAACCCCTCCACCTCGAGATCCCGGTGGCCGCAACTTCAAAAACAACGATACGAGAGTAATGACCCCGAGCTTCCTGCGCGGCGACGACAAGTCAAAATCTCCCCGATAACTCAATCATCCGTTACCATTCAGATTTTTCAAGATTGCCAACCTTTTAAGGGGGATGAATCCCTCTCATACGTATAATCTGTGCCGCTCCTTGCACACCTTACCGCAGCGGAGACGCCAGCAACGACAAGCCCGAGAGTTCATTCATGCGCCCTGCCCGTCACCACCATTCCAACATGCTTCGTTTTCTTCTCGTACTGCTTCCCGCGGTAGCACTGTTCGCGCTCGGATCCCCCGCCTCTGCCCAAAGCCGCGAGGCAAAAAGAAAAGCAGAGCAGTACTATAAGCGTGGACTGACAGAGTACAATTTGGGGAATTTTCCAGCCGCGATCGGGTTTTACAAAAAGGGATACATAGAGCTTCCAGACCCGGCATTCCTGTTTAATATCGCCCAAGCATACCGGCAAATTCCCGACTGTAAGAACGCGTTGTTCTTCTACCGGCGCTACCTGTCATCGGATAAAAACCCGCCACAGCGTGCCCAGGTCGAAGAGCGAGTCAAAGAACTAGACCGGAGCTGCAAGGAGCTTGACGATATCATCCCCAAGCCCCCTAATGGCCCCTCGGTCCCGAAAACCGGGAAACACGATGCGCCGCCTTCCCAGAGCGGAAACAGATTGGCAGGGTCAGGCAGCAAACCGGCAAGCGGCGACCCAAGCGAATACGATGACGGAGACCTCGGCACAGTAAGGCGGGGCCAGCGCTACGAACCTCGAATCCTCAGCACCCGGATCTCGGCTGGGGCGGCGTATATTCCAACAAAGCTGGGAAATGGCTCGGTTCCCGTCCAGTTTTCTTTTGCCGCCGGGCTCGGCTATCCGATTCGGTTTGGTCCCATTGACTTCGACTTCGGCGCGATGCTCACGATTACGCCTGTTCCCTGGGAAAACGGTGCCAACACGAGCGTCACCTCGGTACTCACCGGCGTCCTGGCAAACGTGGGAGCTGGATATGCGTTTAATCGTAAACTTTCGGTCCGCGGCGAATTTGGCGTCGGCGCATTGATCATATCAGGACTCAAAACCGGAAATGTCTTCACCGACGACGGCAAAGCATCAGACGGACCCGTGACCCTGCTGAATCTTCGTATGGGGGCGAGCATTGATTACGCAATTACTGAGAATCTAATACTAAATCTCTCTCCCATCACGTTCTCCTACAGCCCATCCATCGATATCTTGCGGGACGAGATTAGCTCCTTGACTCGATTCGATTTTATGGCCGGGATCGGATACCGAATCTAGAGTGACGGGTGTCAAAGCCTCGATCCATCGTCCTTAATTATCCAAAAAGGAACAAATATTCGCTGCACAGGGCAATAAAGAACTGGTAGTCCTGCCATCCGTTGTTAGAATGGCGGCATGGAGCAACAATCCGAAACCGGTGAACCGACAACCAGCCCCTTAGAACCTCTGATTCGCAGCGTGGTCTTGCAACTCATCACCACGCTGACAGCACGAGAGCTCTTAGAAGTACAAGATAGTAACCGGGACGGTCTTGCCAAAGAGCTAGCAGTCTGCGCCTCCGAGTCTGATACCTTTACCAAACTCAGCGCGAAACTCACAAAATGCCTAGTCAATTCCGATCACGTCGACGAAGTGTACGGTACTGACCACGATCTAGAAGAGGTCTTTGATCAGGTGCTTAGTACCTACAAAGCCTAGAACATCTCTCCAAAATGCTGCGGGCCAGGCCCCTGGCGACTATTTTCCGTGTCCCCCGATCGCGCGCGCGCGAGTTTTTGTCCAGCGGTATTGCGGCATCAGACCAGCTTTGCGGTAGAATTTCGCTAGGGACTGGTAGCGGCGAACGGGCTGAAACGAGTGTGCATGGTAGAGCTTGCGGAGACAAACCGGACACAAATGATGCGGTTGGCTATCGGACTCTTCTATTGAGTTGGATCCGTTCATTACACAGTGAAAATACGTACAATGGCCCATCCCAAACATGTGGCCTATCTCATGGGCCATCACTTTGATCGCGCGTCCTAGCACGAGGGCGCGGGTTGTCGCCGACGTCTTATGTGCGTCATCGGAGGGATGGTAGCGCGCAAAACTATAGACACCGACTCTTTGGGTCAACGATGCCTGGCCAAAAACGAAATTCCACGACGGTTCGGGATACAAATCAATCTCGGTCACACCGATTAAACAGTACCCATCGCGGGGCAGTTTGCTCGCCAGAAACTTTAGAATCTCACCGGTAAGTAATTGCAACTGCCCAGTGTCTGCATTGGCCCGCTGAGAATAGTCCACTTGGTCAACACGAACCGTATCTAGGAGCTTCACGGGACGTTGATAATAACGGCGCACATAGTCCGCTAGCGTATCGAGAGATGGGCTAAGGGGACGATGGAATTTGCCAATTGGGATGATGTAGATCACAAATCGATTGCGATCGGGGCGGTTTGGGTTGGAGGCTACATAGCGATCATAGCTTTGATCGGGCTCGGGATGCTCCATCAACCAGTCTCCAGCAGAGGGGGCCGGGATGGTTGAAAATTGGGAACTCGGAGAGAACGCGCGACGCAACCCCACCGGAAGCTCGGCGATATCACCGATTGCTCGATCGCGCACCGGTTGCGTTGGCGGCGTGAATGACTTTGGTTGCATTTGCGGCGATATTTGCTGTGACGGCTGCTGAGCAGGACGCCGTACTTGTGAGACGGGACGAACTGTAGGGGGACCTATCTCTGGGGCACCCTCCTTAGAGCGATCGCCACAATGCAACAGTGGCGCGACCAGGATCACCACTGCCCATCGCGCCAGCGCGTTCTGGAGGGAGACACGTTCTTGGGGGATAGGTCCCAAGATCGTGCCCCCTCTACCTGCGCCTAATTTGGCGACGCAATTTGGCAATCTTCTTTCGGGCCGTCGCAATATCGGCGTCGGTCCGTGGTGCAAGTTCGACAAATTTACGAAACGCGGCAATCGCCATTTTGGGTCGCGCAGTGCGGTCGTACACATTCCCCAAATTGAAGTAAGGATACGGATCTTGTGGCCGCTCACGCGCGGCTGTCGTCAGCATGCTCTCCGCTTGAGAATAGCGCTCAAGGTAGAACAAGCATACACCGAGGGGAACACGCGCCTGGATCAGGTTGGAATCGAGATCTAGCGCGCTCCGATAGGCCTGCGCCGCCTCACTAAAGCGCTTCAGACCTCGGAGCACTTCACCATGGGTATAAAAATAGTGTGCCTTGTTTGGAGCGAGCTTGGTCGCGAGCGCCAGGCTCTGCGATGCGCCGATGGGATCGCGATACTTCCACTGCGACACCCCTAACTGGTAATGAGCACGGGCGCTCTCTGGCGCAAATTGCGCTGCTTTCAGGTGATGACTAAGGGCCTCGCGAAACTCAAACTGATCGCGCAACAGTATCCCAAGCAATAGGTGAGCACGAGCATGCTCTGGCTCAATTTGAAGTGCAGCGCGTAAGTGCAACGCGGCCTCGCCCAGTTTTCTCGCCCCAAAAAGCGCTGATGCCAAACGCATCCGAAACCGAATCCTCCGCGGAGCAATCCGCACAGCCTCGCGCAGATCCGCCATTCCCCGCTCATTTTTACCGCGGAGCAACAGCAGGCGTCCACGGAGCTCGTACATGCGAGGGTCTTTCTCATCGAGCAAGAGCACCTCTGCCAAAGTCTTCTCTGCAGGGCCAAGCTCGCGGGCGGCGATCTGTGCCTCAGCAACGACATAGTATCCACCAGGATCTCCCGGCACCGATTCGACATAGCGTTTGCCGATACTGATCGCCTCGGATACTTGATTGGTCCGAGTCAGCAGCTTTGTTAGCCGCTTTACTGCAGCCAATCGCGTCGGAAAACGGGTCACCGCGGCCCGGTAGTGACGCTCGGCCCCCGCGAAATTACCCTCATCACGTGCCTTATCGCCAGCTCGAATCAACCTCGAAAGCTCGTGCTTATCATCAGACTCGCCAATTCGCTTACCCACCGGACCACTGGCGCACCCAGGAAGAATCGACGCGGCGAAAATCGAAGCGAGGCCCACAATCAGCGCGAAGCGTAGAGACCCATGAGCAATGGACGAGCAATGCAATTTCACGGACCAATCCTAACCCGGAAAATCCACTGATGCCCGCGAAGATCACTACAGAAATGGGTTTCAGATTTTAGTCGCGAGAATGTGACATGCCCGAGGGGCTCATTACGGAGGCAACTTCCGCAGTAACTGATGAACCTCGCGACGACTGGGATCGATTCGCAGTGCGTGCTCCAGCGCAGCTTTTGCCTCGGCGCCTCGACGTTGTTTGGCCAGGGAGACGCCAAGGCGAATAAACGCCTCAGCATTGCTCGGCTCGATTTGGGTAACCCGACGGAATAGCGCCTCCGCCCGGCCCAGCTCGGCCGGCCCCTGGTTCCCGAGCATGGAGCCGAGTAGCATGAGAATCGACCCACGATCGCCAAATTGCTGCCGCATTGCCTCAAGATGGCGCTCGGCCAGATTATGTTTTCCGAGTGCGCCCAGCATTCGTCCGGTGGCCAACTGTTGGTCGAACGCAAAGGCGCGGATCTCGCTCGCTTCTGGGGTCATCGCGCCGCTCAATATCTGTGTCCACATCCGATGGACACGGCGAGGCGGCACTGGTTTTTCTCCTAGGGGCGGCGCGGCAATCCCAGCTTGCCAAGCCAGGTCGTCGGCGAGTAAGTCGGCTTGCCAAGGGGCAAAGAGCAGTACGGGCGGTTGAGGAACCAGCGCAAACAAAGACGGTTGCCCCTGGTTCGCAACGGTGGCCGGGAGGGCAGAAAGGGGTGGATAACGCCGATCGAGACCCAAAGCATGAGCTGCAGCGGCAAGATGGCCGAGGCGTGCTTCGTGAACAGCCCGCGTCAGGGCGATGTATCCCGCCACTCGACTCCCAGTTGTGCCCTGAAAAACCAAGGGAGGAAGCGGCAGCGGGCCAGGACCGCCACGCGACTTTACAAACAATCGGTAGCTCCGCCCTACAGGAGAAACGGGGATGGGCGGCAGCTTTGCAACGGTCGGCGTGTCGCTCCATACCGGAAAACCACTCCGCATCGTATTAAAAGCCAACCTCTCCGCCGTTTTGCCACGCACTCCGCCATCATCGAGATAGGGAACCGACAGACCGGGAAGCTGACGCTTGACGAACTGAAGAAACCACAGATCACGACACAACTCTGCATTGGCAATGGCCACGTCCGGTCGTCCACCCGCAACAATGCGGTGGTAAACACCCGCAAACAAAAGGTGATCCCCATTGGCAAAGTAAACCGCTGGTCCCGCCGGCATAGAGGCCACAGTTTGGTCCAATAAACGATGGACATCCTCTCCACGGCGGGCACCGGCATCGCGAACACGAATCTGGTCTGCCGACCATCCAACCCCAATCAACGGCACCGTGGTTGCCAACCCGCAAACGACAAAAAGTCTGCGATTTGCCGGCAAAAACGATAACACGGTTCGGACAAGCGCAGACGCAAAAATCGCCACTCCCGGCGCAAGAAACACCTGGGCAAGCAACACATAACCAGCCATGTCCGGATTTGTTGCTCGCTGCGTCGCAGCACCCCCAACCACAAAGAAACTGCATGCGAGCAACAAACCGGATCCAGTCAACCCCGATACCACGCCAAAACACAAGCCAACCAATCCTCCGATCAAAATGGTGATTCCCATCCCATCGGCCAACAGACCAAAGAGATCGACAAACCGGGGTAGAAATCCCGCAAATGAAAAATTTTGTTGGTACGCGGGCGCGGTCAAGATATCCATAAACCCCGCCCCGGTTGCAGCATCGCCCCACATAAATAGCGGCCTGTCCAGGGCAAGGGCCCGCAGCGGCAAATACGCATACGCGAGCAGCCCAAGCCCCCCTAAGACAATCATGGGGGCGGCGAGCCGGTTCAGCCGCAATCGCAACCGAAACACAAGCCAAATTGCCACAGGAATAGCTACCGCAAACGCGATCAGCGGATGAATCGCGGCGGCCAGGCCACATCCCAACGCCGCCGCCAAAGGCCCAGACGCAACCGTCTGCCCCTTCCCAAACCGAACGACCTGAAAAACAGCCCAAACCAGCAATGCCGCAGCCGGTGCATACACCTCCGTTCTCGTTGCATTTGCCTGTGCCAGGGGCGAGCACACGAACATCAGCGCAGCCGCATAACCGGTCCATCCCGGCCTTGGAACCATCGTCTGTACAAGCGCGGCAATCCCCGCGGCTGTCATTGCCATCGCAATTGCGCTCAATAGATTGCCTCGGAACGCTACATCGCCAAACGGAAACAAACAAACGAGTTTGATCAGCAAAGAGTGAACCGGATGCCCAGGGGGATGCGCCCCCCCCAGCGAAAACCCGGCCGCAACCAATTCACCAGAATCCATCCACGTGACCGTCGGCGCTGACAAGATCGCAAAGACACAAAAACTCCCGACAAACACGACAATGGCCGCAACCAAAACGGGAGACTCTCTACATGTTGAGGACTCTTCGATCGAGTTGGTAGACATTTCTATATCGGCCGCGCGGGAGCACCCACCACAGTTGCTCCCGGCGCAACGTCCTTGGTCACCACTGCGCCCGCCCCCACCTGCGCCCGCGCACCAACCCGTACGCCGGGAAGAATAATCGCCCCTACTCCAATGTCGCATCCGTCTTCCAAGACAACCTCAGCAAACGCAAGCGGGGCATCGATAATGGCGCTCAGTCTTGGTCCTGCCGTGCCTCGGTGATGAGAACTAATAATATTGACACTTGGGCCAACTCCCACTCTCCTACCAATCAGCACACCCCCGGCACTGTGAATAAACGCCGCCTGACCGACCCAACTACCGCTGCCGATTTGCAACCGGTTTCGATAGTAACCCTTCAAAATCGCGTAGTGTCCGACGTATACATCATCCCCAATCTCTACGTTCTCTGGATGAAATACCAGAGCCCCAGGTTCGATCACGACCCCGCTTCCGCACGCCGCGAGAGCCGACCGATCTACCTGTCCAGTTCCATGGGATTGAGGCAACGCACACAAGGATATCACGCACGAGGGACGTTTCGGTGTATTCTGGAACCGAATGGCAAGTATTCGCATCATCGACCTGTGGCGCCGAAGTCCGGTTTCCCGTGTGGTCAATCGGCGTACCGTGATGATTGTCGCGGATCAGTGGGCCGAACAACGCGTGCTGATGCGGGCATTTCACTCTTGTTCCGATCAGACCCAGCCTACGATCATGCTGCACGGCAGCGAGGCATCCCATTGGCCCGGCGGGGAAAGATGCTCACGGAACTTGGGGCATTCACGTTGACGAGGTCGATGATGGCACCGCACAAGAAGTCCGCGCCTCGCTCGAGCTCGCCGCCAAGCGGCTGGCTGGCTCCAAGGGGAACCCGCCTCTCCTAGCCGATGAAGACTCCCGCTTTGAGCGCAAACGCACGAATCACTGGGTGCCAGGAACCCCTAGAGACCTGCCCGAGCCCTCGGGCCCCATTCCCACCCTCGCCAAAGGCTTGTTTCAAGATACGCTGCCGCTCGGGCTTACCCTGGACCCGAGTGAAAAACAGGTCCTGAAGGCCCTGGACGGAAATGGCGGCCTGTCACTTGCTGAGGTTGCACAGCTCACCGGAGCCAGCGATGGCCGTGAGTGGATGCGCGAATTCGTCGCGAAACTGGTCGGCTGTGGACTCGACGTGATTGTCTGTGGGGAAGAAGAGGACGGCAATCCATCCTTTCGACTCCGACGAAAACTCGCCCCAACCCCCTAAAATAACAAGACATCGCGCTGAATTTTCCGCCTTTATTTCATCCGGCCAAGGGCGCACTTCGCGATTTTCCGCACACTTGACGGAAACGCGGCAAAGAGTGGTGAGAAATGCGGGATAGATCGCGAATCCTGTGGTACCTAGAGAGCTGAACACGTAAATTCACTTATCCGACGGCTAAACCTCGAAATCGCTGGCTACGTTGTCCTCCTTGACGGGACCCAACCCGCCCGCGTCGTCCGCCTCGCCAACGATTCCGATCCTTTACCGTCGATAAGCAACTTTACATGTTCAGCTCTCTAGACATGGAAAAATCATGGACCTACGAATCGAAGAAGTCTCCCCAGTGGAGAAAAAGCTAATTGTCGAAGTCCCTTGGACCACCGTTGCAACCAAACTCGGAGACGCCTACCGCGACCTCGCTCGCGGCGTCCAACTCAAGGGGTTCCGCAAAGGAAAAGTACCGCGCAGTGTGCTCGAGCGAATGTTCGGCAAACGCGTTCGCGCCGAGGTCGCCAATCAGCTGGTGCGCGAATCCTTTGTGAGCGCAACAACAGATCATAAGCTGGAAGCGGTGTCTGAGCCACGTGTGGAAAATGACCCATCGATAAAAAAGGGCGAAGCCTTCTCATTTGAAGCTACGGTAGAGGTCAAAGGAGAAGTCAAAGCCAAAGACTACTTTGGCATGAGTCTTACGACAAAGCCGATCTCAGTTGAGGATGAGGAGATCGAACAGGGGCTCACTGCACTTCGCCGCGAACATACCGAGTTATTGCCGGTAGAAGATCGCGATATCACCTCGCGAATGGACGTCATATCCATTGCCATCAAAGGCACCGTAGCAAAAGAAACCATCGATCGCCCCAACGTCTCCGTCGACCTCGGCGAACCAACTAGTTCTCCAATCCCGGGACTTGTTGAGTCCCTCATCGGGCTCCCATGCGATACAAAAGATCACCTACTCGAGTTTGAAATCCCCAGCGACGGTGTCAATCCGGAGGTCGCCGGAGCAAATGCCGCGCTCACGGTATCGATCCTCGATGTGCGGCAAAAACACGTTCCCGAGCTCGATGACGAGTTTGCCAAGGATACCGGTCGCGGGCAATCCGTCGACGAGCTCAAACAAGCAATCCGCGAGGAAATCACCACGCAAAAACAAGAAGCCGCCAAACAAGAGCTTCGCAACGCGGCTCTTAAACAGCTATGTACAAAAAATCCGATTCCGATTGCGTCCTCGTTGATCGAGCGCGCTATCGAGATGCAATTTCAGCGGTTTCAGATGATGCTCGGTGCCGGCGCAGGGGACGCGACAAAGCAAGGAATCACCGACGAAGTACGCGACTCTTTGCGACCATCCGCAACGGATCGCGTTCGCGGCCAATTGCTATTGGACTCGGTTGCCCGCATCGAAAATATCGAAGTCTCGGACGAAGAGATTGATACCTACGTTGCAACGCAAGCGAAACAGCGAGGCATGAACCCTGGACGACTCCGAGCGGACTTTGATCGACACGGACGATTAGAGGATATTCGTTACCAACTTCGTGAAGACAAGGTTTTGGACCTACTCGTCGAGCGTGCAGAAATTCGCGAGGAAGACATCTCCCCACAAGAAGGTTCACCAGACGAAGAAGCTTCAAACGCTCCGGAAACACCACCAGAGCCAGAAAAATAGCACTCACTTCAGGTCTCTGCGCAGCTTTCATTGCGCCCCGGACATTGGCGCCCTACATTGGAGAGAGTCATGTCCGATATTCGAAACTACCTGGTCCCTACTGTCATTGAGCAAACCCATCGGGGAGAGCGTGGATGGGATATTTTTTCTCGTCTCCTCAAGGACCGCATCGTATTTTTGGGGACTCCAATCAATGACGAAGTCGCCAACGTTGTCATTGCACAGTTTCTTTTTCTCGAGTCGGAAGAGCCTGACAAAGACATCATGCTCTATATCAACTCCCCCGGCGGCCACGTCACCGCGGGGTTAGCGATTTACGACACGATGCAATACGTCCGCTGCGACGTCGCTACCATTTGTATGGGACAGGCCTCATCGATGGGCGCGTTTCTTCTCGGTGCAGGGACCAAAGGCAAACGGTACTCCCTGCCCCACGCTCGCATCATGATTCATCAACCCCTTGGCGGGTTTCAGGGGCAAGCAACGGACATCGATATTCACGCCAAAGAAATGCTCCGCACTCGGGACAAACTCAACGAGCTGTGGGTCAAACACACCGGTCAGGATATCGAGCGAATCGCCGAAGACACCGAGCGCGACTACTTTATGAGTCCCGACGAGTCCAAAGAATATGGAATCATCGATGAGGTCATCACCCACAAGAAACTAGATCCAGAGGACTAGTCCCCCCACACCCTACAAAACCATAGCCAATGCCAAGCGATAAAAAAGACAGCAGGGAAACACGCTGACCTGTTCCTTTTGTGGAAAATCACAAAAAGAGGTCAAGAACTCATCGCGGGTCCAACCGTCTACATCTGCGACGAGTGCATTGGTCTATGGCAACGACATCATCGCCGAGGAGATCGAAAAAGACGATCAGCTCTACGGCGAAAACAATATTCCCAAGCCGGCACAAATCAAAACCATTTTGGACGAGTACGTTATCGGTCAAGAGCGGGCAAAAAGATTCTCGCTGTCGCAGTCCACAACCACTACAAACGCATCGATGCAAAACCCAGCACCGATGACGATGTCGAATTACAGAAATCCAATATTCTCTTGCTAGGACCGACGGGCTCGGGAAAAACCCTACTCGCCCAAACCCTGGCACGCATTCTCAATGTCCCCTTTGCGATCGCTGACGCGACCAACCTGACCGAGGCCGGCTATGTCGGTGAGGACGTGGAGACATTATCGTCAATCTGTTGCAAAATGCCGACACGACATCGAGCGCGCCCAGCGCGGTATCGTGTACATCGACGAAATCGACAAGATCGCCCGCAAAAGCGACAACCCCTCGATCACGCGACGTCAGCGGTGAAGGTGTTCAGCAAGCGCTGCTCAAGATCATCGAAGGAACAACCGCAGCCGTGCCACCCAAGGGCGGCCGCAAACATCCACAACAAGAGTTCCTCCAAGTCGACACGACAAACATCCTATTTATTTGCGGGGGCGCGTTTACCGGCCTTGAGGACATTATCGAAAACCGCATCGGCCAAAAACTCATTGGCTTTGGTGCCGCCATGAAACCCAAAAAGGCCGCAGACGGCTGGAAACTGATGAAAGAAGTCCAACCTGAAGATCTGCTCAAATACGGCATGATCCCCGAGTTTGTCGGTCGCCTCCCGGTTATCGCCCCACTGCACGAACTTTCTGACGACGCCCTGGTTGAGATTTTAACCGCCCCGAAAAACGCTTTGGTCAAACAATACCAAAAGCTATTTCAAATGGATGGCGTCAAGCTCAAGTTCACCCGGAGCGCACTCTACAAAGTCGCAACCCTGGCCCAAAATCACAAAAGTGGTGCCCGGGGTTTGCGTGCAATCCTCGAGGCGGCATTGCTAGACATCATGTACGACACCCCTGGGGAGCCCAACATCAGCGAAGTCATCATCAACGAAGAAGTCATTGAGCGACACGCTGCCCCCATGGTGACCTACACCAAAGAATCGCAAAAAGAATCCGCCTAGACTGTTTTCAGATTTGACTGAGCGTGTGTGAGGTCAAGGCGCGAGCGAGGAGCCCCCCGTAAGCGTACATTTTAGTACGTGCGGAGGCACCACAGCGAGCAACGCAGAGATCGCGCGCGATCAGTGGAAGATGGAAACAGTCTAGAACACTCTTCGATCAGACGATTCACCCAGGACAGTTTACGCGGCTCTCCTCTAGGGGGAAGGGGATGACGGCTAATACCAGTTAAAACCGAGCCCAAATGATGCGGCGCTCACCTCATCGCCGTCGGCACCGAGGTCATCATAAAATCCCGCACCGACACGAAACTGGAAATCCATCACGAAGCCACGGCGCGCGAGCAGTTCGTAGCCGACTGCCGCCATGATCCCGAGTCCGTTATCGAGGTCTTCCGAGTAGGTAGACGCATCGCGATCAATCCTGAGTTCGGCGGCACCAATGCCACCTTTTATCCATAACTTTGGTGACACCCAATATTGGGCTGCTCCCATCGCCATCATTTGCGACAACAATACATCGCCGGCATTGTCCAGCACTCCACCGGTCCCCCAGACCTCAAGCAACAGGGCCAGGCGCGGCGTCAGCATGCCACCAATATGAAAATCGACACTTCCAGCCGCGATCCCATCGCCCTTGCCACAGCCAGCACATCGGAATAGATCATTGGCACTGTCCATTGCACCAAGGCCAAAACCGAATCCGATCGTAAACCCTCTCCGCCGGGGATTGATCATCCGCGGCGGAACATAGCGTGGCGGTGGACGATATTGGGGTGGCGGTGGACTATAGTCTGGATTCGGTGGTGGTGGGGGCGGCGGACCATAGCCCGGATCAGCCGGTTGATAGGGCGGAGCAGCCCCAGGTTGCGCCTGTGCCGGGAACCCAAGCAAACCAATAGCGGCAATCATGAGAGTGGTCGTCACTCGCCTCAGTGTTTTCATATGTAAATTCGCCTATTCGATCATTGATAAAGACGGACGACCAATCCTCTTATTAAGAGTACGATGAGTCAGTTACCCGCGCAAGCAAGAGTTTACCTGCTCCATAAGTCATCGTGAATACAGAAAATACCGTGCTGCTAGTAATGTGTACTAGGAGGTCACGCGAAGAATGTTGTCTACGGTCGCGCGAGTATTTTCGACCGGCTCTCGATTTGTGCTCAAGCAAGTAATGTTGCGGCTTGTAAAGACCCGACGAACCCAAGAGTTGCCGACTCCCTGGACCAAACTGGTATCGACAATCGCAATATCTGCCGGAGTCGTCGTAAGCCGCGCCAACGCGGTCGGATCGCTTGCTCCAGCGGTTGAATACCCGACTGCGGAAAGTCCATTGCTCAGGCTCTGCAGTCGCTCCGGCGATGCACCAATAAGAATCCGCTTGTCGGCGCGCAATTGAACACGAAGCAACAATTGCTGATAGCGATCTGCATCATGCTCGAGGTCAAGCTGCAGGCCATATCCGGCACTGAGTCCCCGGCTGTTGGCCATGGCATCGGTCACCTGACGAACCACCAATGCTGTCCCCTGAATCGGCGCGCCTCCCGTATCCAATGGCAGGCGAATATCGCTACGGGTATCGATATTGTGGTCCGTTGCAACAAACATCCCACCCGTTGACATATCGAGGGCGTTGGCCCGAAACCCTTCGCGAGGCGTGCTGATCCGCACCGGCCATGCCACCGGAAACCGAATCGCCTTGCGTTGCGGAGGTCGCGTCAGTCGCACGCCAGATTTTCGCGCAGCATGCAATAGTGCCAAAAAATCTGCCCGAACCTTGCCGTGAAGATTGGCAAACACGACCGAAAACCCACCTATCCCGGCTTGCGTCGCGTCCTCTGGCGTCGTCACGTGATGAACGTTTCCGTACACCATCGCGGTATGACGATTGAATTCGATCGCGACATGGGCGAGGTCTCCAACCCGCAATGGGGCTGTGGTGATGATATAGGCGCTCTTTGAGCTGAGTGTTGCCAAACGACCTGCAAGCCATCGATCTCCCCTGACAAACCGCACCTCTATGGGCGAGATCGCCTCATGAGACCCAGAGCCGACCGCGGCTACCCGCTCAGATCTGGCATTTGGCGTCGCTGGGAGTGTATTGGTGCGCGCACGCGGTTTGTTTTTGCCACGAGCCGCATGCAACTCCGCCTTGGTAACCTGCTCATGATCGACCACGCGACTGCGAGAAGATTTGCGTTTTGCGCGCGTGCGAGCGGCCGCTGCCTGCTCGGCCAGGGATACCCGAGGCAGCGAGCGTGCATGATTGGACACCCCGCGCGACCGTCTTGGTGCTTTTCGATGCGGCCCCGTAAGCTCGGCACGCCTTCTCTTGCGAGCGGGATTCGATACGTTTGGATAAGGCGATGTTCGCTGCCCGCCTGGGGGTGTTTTATTGGCTTGACGAGACAGACGATACATCGAAGCTCGGTCTTTCACAGGCGTTGGCGTCGATGAGGCGATCAGCTCTCGGACAATCTTCTCCGAGGGTCTTGTCCTCTCCTTGACAAGGTCTAAACGGTATCCCAACTCCATCAGGGCATCCCGAATTTCTTGTCCGTCTTCCACGTGGGCTCGGTACAGCTGCAAATACGAGCGATAAAACGTGTGCTGATCGCCCTCACCGAGTCGAGAGGGGTCCAGTAGCGGCATGTCTAACCTGCCGGCCCGCTGCGATAGCCGTTTGATTGCCGCTCGCGTAGATGGCTTGCGCTCAAACCGAAGTCCCAGTAGAGCGACGTCCGTTTCGTGCCGGTAGTAGACATCCACACCCAGTATCGGAGAGACTTTGGAAACATCGAGTTGTGCTGTTGTGGTAATAAATTTGTCAAAAGAGCTGCTAAATCGCTCTAAAACAAGAAACACTTCATAGGTGTTGGTGTAAACGAGGGGCTGCACCGCCCGTCTAGGAAGCACAGAAAATGCCGCACCATTTTTTCGTACTTCAAATTACGTAAAAATGTTGCTTTTACCTTCAACTATTGAGATGTATTGGATTGGCTAGAATCCAAATGTGGCAATTGAGCCATTGCTGTCCATGGTATTATCACCATAGCTCTCGCGTATTCAAAGCAAGATCTTGCGTTCATCCGGGGGCGACGTAGATTACTAAGTAACTTACGTTTCTCGAATCCTGTTGCTGGAGTTAAATAAGTCATGTTCTTCACTGAGAACGACGAATCATCTAAGAGTAAGGACTCGGAAAGCCGAGTTCTGCCTTTGCTTCCCCTTCGCGACATCATTGTGTTTCCCCACATGGTTGTCCCCCTCTTTGTCGGGCGAGAGAAATCGATCAACGCACTCGAAGCGGCAATGTCCGGTGACAAGGAACTCGTGCTCGCCGCCCAGAAAAAAGCAAAAACCAATGATCCCAAACAGCAGGATATCTTTCGTGTTGGCACGGTTGGGAGCATTATCCAACTGCTCCGTCTGCCCGATAGCACTGTCAAGGTTTTAGTAGAGGGCAAACACCGCGCTCGAATCATCGACTTCCAGCAAACGACGCCTCATTTCTCGACCCTCATTGAAGAAATACAGGAGCCCCAAGAGGGAACCGTTGAGCTGCAAGCGCTCATGCGCTCTGTGCAAACGGTTTTTGAAAACTACGTCAAGCTAAACAAACGGATTCCACCAGAGATGCTCGTCTCGGTGCAGACCATCGAAGATCCCGGCCGGCTTGCCGACACGATCGTCGCCCACGTATCGCTAAAACTACAGGATAAACAGGAGATTCTCGAAACCCCCGCGGCCTCCAAGCGACTCGAGCGGCTCTACCAATTAATGCAATCAGAGATAGAGATCTTGCAGGTAGAGAAGAAAATCCGGACCCGCGTCAAAAAGCAGATGGAAAAATCGCAAAAGGAATACTATCTGAATGAGCAAATGCAAGCGATTCAGAAAGAGCTTGGCGATAGGGACGAGTTCAAAAATGAGCTGAGCGAGCTCGAAGAGCGTATTAAGCGCAAAGAAATGAGCCGCGAGGCAAAAGAGCGCTGCATTAAGGAGTTTAAAAAACTCAAAGCGATGTCGCCCATGTCCGCCGAGGCGACAGTCGTACGAAACTATATCGATTGGTGCCTCAGTCTACCATGGGAAGAAAAAACCGAGGATCGCGAAGACATTGCCGCAGCGGAATCGATTCTTGACCAAGATCACTATGGGCTGCAAAAAGTGAAGGAGCGCATCCTGGAATACTTAGCGGTTCAGACCCTCGTCGAGCGGCTCAAAGGACCGATCATCTGCCTCGTTGGCCCACCCGGCGTCGGTAAAACTTCCCTTGCGCGGTCTATTGCGCGTGCGACCGGTCGCGAATTTGTCCGCCAGTCGCTTGGTGGCGTCCGGGATGAAGCCGAAATCCGCGGCCACCGCAGAACATACATTGGTGCATTACCGGGGAAAATTCTTCAATCCCTTAAAAAGGTGGGGTCCAACAACCCCGTATTCTTGCTCGACGAAGTCGACAAAATGGCCCAGGACTTTCGTGGAGATCCTGCATCTGCTTTGCTCGAAGTCCTCGACCCCGAACAAAACGGTACGTTTAACGATCACTATCTCGACCTAGACTACGATCTAAGTGACGTGATGTTCGTGACCACGGCCAACAATCAACATCAGATTCCCATTCCTCTGCAAGACCGACTCGAAATCATCGAACTACCAGGCTATACCGAGTGGGAAAAACTGGCTATCGCCAAGCAGTACCTGATCCCCAAACAACTCGAGGCCAACGGAATCCAAGATCTCAATGTAACACTCCCCGAAGAGTCCCTGCAGGCCGTGATTCACCACTACACAAAGGAGGCCGGTGTCCGCAACCTAGAGCGCAACCTCGCGACCCTGTGCCGCAAAATTGCAAAGGATTGGTTGACGGAAGGGAAGCCGGAAGACAACGACTATACGGTTGCCCCCGAAGACCTTGAGACCTATCTTGGAGTGCAAAAGTTTCGCAAGACCGTTCGACAGGACAAAAACGAAATTGGCCTCGCCAACGGCTTGGCGGTGACGATGTATGGTGGGGACCTACTCGCAACAGAAATCACCGTGTTGCCAGGGAAGGGCAAACTCACCCTGACTGGAAAGCTCGGCGAAGTCATGCAAGAGAGCGCTCAAGCCGCGATGAGTTATATCCGCTCTCGCGCCGGAAGCCTGGGACTCGTCGAAAACTTTCAGACCAAAGTCGACATTCACGTTCACTTTCCCGAGGGTGCAATTCCAAAGGATGGCCCTTCAGCCGGCATCACAATGGCCTCCGCACTCGCCTCCGCTCTGCTGCGCATCCCCATGCGCCAAGATGTCGCTATGACCGGCGAGGTCACCCTCCGCGGACGAGTCCTGCCAATCGGCGGCCTCAAGGACAAGATTTTGGCCGCCCATCGCGCTGAGATCTTTACCGTTGTCATCCCCGAGGACAATCGCAAAGATTTGAAAGATATCCCAAAGGATGTTCTGGAGCAGATGACCGTCCACCCCGTGGAGCATATGGACCAGGTGCTCAGAATTGTCCTGGCCCACTCGGAAGAGGGATTCTTATTAGAACCCACTGAGGTCCTGGACTGGCGCGTTGCCATCGAAGAACGACGACAGCCAAACCCTGATTCACCCGTCAAACACTCACTTGAACAGCCCTCTGCGCACTAAAACCGCGTCGCGGGCGGTTTGACCAACAACCATCCGCCGGGGTTATTGACAACCCGCTAGCGTTCGCTTAGAAACGAGCGAGATTAGACAAAGAGCACTGGGCGGATAGCTCAGCGGGAGAGCGTCGCCCTTACAAGGCGGTGGTCGTAGGTTCGAATAATACAAGATAACAAACCAAGGGGTGGTAGTTAAGTTGGTTATAACGCCGGCCTGTCACGCCGGAGGCCGCGGGTTCGAGTCCCGTCCACCCCGCCCAAGAAAGCCAGGATCAAATCGGTCCTGGCTTTTTGTTTCGAATCCTTCGCAGTCATAGTCGTTGATGATCACTCCGACTGTTTTTCTAGGGAGCTGAACACGTAAAGTTGCTTATCGACGGTAAAGGATCGGAATCGTTGGCGAGGCGGACACTGCCAATGCAACCGTCTGTTTCCAGGCGAAAATCAGGCGCAACCAACATAGATTCGCCCGTATTTGGGCGTGGGCGGGCGGGGTTGGGTCCCGTCAAGGAGGACAACGTAGCCAGCGATTTCGAGGGGTAGCGTCGGAAAGTGAATTTACGTGTTCAGCTCTCTAGATGCCAACGAGGGCGCCCAAGCTGATGGCCCACTCGAGTGGAACGAAACCACAGGTTGGCAATTCTAGCTCTGTGTTGTCTTTGCGGAGTCGAATGCGCAACAACACAGTGGTCAAACCCACGACAGCAGCTGCAAACACGATGAACCAGCCGAGAGACGTCGCGCTCATACCAGAAGAGACCGACCAAAACACGAAGCGTTTCGCTTCGATCAGCATGCTCGCCAAAAACACCGCAACATAGCCATTGCCGAGACCAAAACGGTTAATCATCGCAGCCAACAAGATCAGCAAGAAGGAGCCACCAACAAGACTTGCCGTCGCAGCAATGCGCCAACCTAGACCCACGTGAAACGTGCTCATTTCGGGGTTCATGGCTCCTATCGCCCCCGAATCACCCAAATAGGAAGTGATCCACCATGCTTGCACCGTAGCGAGGACAATCGTTACAAACACGATCGCCATTCCAAGGCGGGAGCGCCCTTCCGTTCCCGTTGTTCGCAAACGACGCCAGCGAGGGACAACGAGTGCAACGACCTCAACGAGTAAAAACGCTGAAATCACCGGTGCGAGACCGAGCGAGAACATACCGACAGGGGCTGACTCAAACAGATCGCCGAGAATCTCCATATCCAAGCCCGGGAGCGGAACGAAACTTGTCAGCCATACCACGATCAGTGCCCCCCCCAAGACAACAACGCGTTTCGCCAACCCGCCACTGGTTCACGCTAAGCCAACCGCGCTTCGGTGTTGGAACCTTAGGAGAAGCCGGTGCAAATGGAGCAAGGGATGTTTCTAGTCGTCTTGCTTCCGCATCAGCGGGGTTTCGTCCCGCAACGTAACGAACTAACGTGGATTTTTCCTACCTGTTGCCGCAAACGATCCATGACTTGCGTTGCTGGTTTTTGTACCAGCGCGCCAGAAACTCTTAACGTCGCCCTATATATAGACCATTCATTCGACCACGCTGCGGCGCAAATAGGGGTCATTTTCAACCAAAATGTCGTCGAAACCATCTCAAACTGCAATGAAATCAATGGGTTGTCCTATACTCTACAGCTTCCACCTTTCCCGGTTCTGGCGCTTTGTTTTGCCCCGTCGGTTTGTGAATATCTCCGCCTATGGAGCAGCAAGCGAACCGCGACGGGTCTGCGGGCTCACGCGAGCATATCCTTGACACATATCGCACAACCAGGCAATTCACCGAAGCACTGACCCGGCCGCTTGCGACCGAAGACTACGTCGTTCAAACCATGGCGGATGTGAGTCCGGCCAAGTGGCATCTTGGGCACACTTCTTGGTTTTTCGAAATGATGATCTTGGTCGCACATCAGTCCGGCTATCAGCCCTACCATCCGAGATACAATCATATCTTCAATTCCTACTACGAGTGCATGGGAGACCGCGTGTTGCGACCCCAACGCGGCCATCTTTCTCGGCCCACGGTCAAAGAGATATTGGCGTATCGAGAAACCATTGATAGCGCGATAGAGGCGTTTATCCAAGGTTCGAGTAACAATGACTATCAGAGTGCCTTAGCGACGATGGTGATTGGTCTCCATCACGAGCAGCAGCATCAAGAGCTCATCCTCACCGATATCAAACACGTCTTTGCAACGAACCCGTTGCGACCAGCATATGATCATAGAGACGAAGATGCCCAGACACCTGCTGCACCACTTCAGTACATTGCGGTGCCGGGGGGACTGGTCGAGGTTGGTGCAGACACAACAGGGTTTGCCTT
This sequence comes from Kofleriaceae bacterium, assembly GCA_965223575.1. Classification (GTDB taxonomy): domain Bacteria; phylum Myxococcota_A; class Polyangia; order Haliangiales; family Haliangiaceae; genus CBDCWZ01. The sequence goes on along the minus strand of CBDCWZ010000041.1, from coordinate 34,255 downwards.
TGACAACGAAAAGCCACGCCATCGAGTATTCCTAAACGAGTTTAAACTCGCCAACCGCTGCGTCACAGTCGGCGAGTATCTCGAGTTCATCGATGCGGGTGGCTATCGGTCAGCGCAATATTGGCTCGCCGACGGATGGGACTGGGTCCAATGTAATCGGATTCACGCTCCGCTGTACTGGTTAAAAAGTGACGGGCGTTGGCACACGATGACCCTCGCTGGTCCGATGCAGATCAATCTCAACGAGCCCGTCTGCCACGTCAGTTACTATGAAGCAGACGCGTTTGCCCGATGGGCTAACAAACGCCTACCGACTGAGTTTGAGTGGGAACACGCTGCCACCTTGTGGGGCGACGACGGTTCAGGCGCCTTTTTAGAACGGGGCGAATACCACCCAAGGACCACGCCCGTCGGGCAGCGAGACATGCTCGGCAACGTTTGGGAATGGACCGCAAGTCCCTACGTCCCATATCCGGGGTACCGTTGTTTTTCCGGCCACCTAGCGGAGTACAACGCCAAATTTATGAGTAACCAGCTTGTTCTTCGCGGCGGATCGTGCGCAACTCCCCGTTCCCATATTCGCGTCACCTATCGCAATTTCTTCCAGGCGGAAAAGCGGTGGCAGTTCACTGGATTCCGACTCGCCGAATGAACAAACCGTACCATATCCTCAAACCCGGCGTATCCGAAGCAACCGATCTCGATCAATTTGCCCTCGATGTATTGGTAGGACTTTCCGGCGAGCAAAAGTGCCTATCGAGCAAATATTTTTACGATCACATCGGCGATCGGCTGTTCCAGCAGATCATGGAATTGCCCGAGTACTACCTAGCCCGAAGTGAGTCCGAGATCCTTACCGCCCACCGGCAGGATATTATCAACGCTGTCAACAAGGACGAGTTTAGTCTCATCGAGCTCGGCGCCGGTGACGGGCGGAAAACAACGATCTTAATCGATGCGCTGATACGCGCCAATGCCCGTTTTTGCTACACGCCAATCGATATCTCCGAGGCAGCTATTGCCGGACTCACCAATTCCGTGCAGCGCCAGTTCCCATCGCTCAAATGTCAGGGTCTCGTCGGTGACTACTTTGATGGCATTCGTTGGTCGAGCACCAACCTCTCTGGCAACAAACTCGTGCTGTTTCTCGGATCGACCATTGGCAATTTTTCACCAGAACAAACTCGCGACTTCCTACGCACCCTATGGAACTCACTCTCCCATGGCGACCACGTTTTGATCGGTTTTGACCTCAAGAAAGATCTCGACATCATGATCTCGGCGTACAATGATGCCCGGGGAGTTACGCGACAATTCAATTTGAATCTTTTAGAGCGCATCAACCGAGATCTTGGTGGCGAATTTCGCACCGAAGCATTTCAACATTTTGGAACCTACGACGTTATCAATGGCGCGATGAAAAGTTATTTGGTCAGTACCGAGCATCAGCACGTCAATATTGGTCAACTGAGTAAAAGTTTTGAGTTTATGCCCTATGAGGCAGTCCATCTTGAATACTCGTTTAAATTCCTCGCCCAGGACCTAGAGAAACTCGCACACGAAACCGGATTTTCGGTTGTCGACCACTATTTTGACGAGCGACGCTACTTTACCGATGTCCTATGGCGTTGCGATAAGTCCTAGATATTTGTCTGAGGCGTAGAACTCATCTCAAAGGTCATGGCGGCAACAATCCCCATCTACCAGGTCGATGCGTTTACCGACCGATTGTTTCAAGGAAATCCTGCTGCCGTCTGCCCGCTCACTTCCTGGCCCGCCGACTCTCTACTGCAATCGATCGCGGCAGAAAATAATCTGTCCGAGACGGCATTCTATGTTCCCGCCCCAGGCGGCGTTCCCGCCCCAGGCGGCGTTCCCGCCCCAGGCGGCGTTCCCGCCCCAGGCGGTTGCGACTACGAAATTCGTTGGTTTAGCCCAACGGTCGAGGTGGAGCTCTGCGGACACGCTACTCTTGCGACGGCGCATGTTCTATTTGCGTACGAAGGCCATCCCAGGCAAGACATAATATTTTATAGTCGCAGGTCGGGGCCCCTTGGTGTGTCAAAACACGTGTCCAAGCAGGGCGAGCTCCTATCCCTGGACTTTCCGGCCCTAGAAGCGAACCCTACACAATCCAACCCTCAATTGTACGACGCCCTGGGGACGCCACCTGCCGAGCTCTACTATTCAAACCAGTATATGGCCGTATACGAGACGGAGCAGCAGATCGTCGATCTACGTCCTAACATGGCAGCGCTGACAGCTATGGATCAAACCGTCATGGTCACCGCACCAGGGACACATTGCGACTTTGTCTCCCGCTTCTTCGCCCCAAGCAAAGGCATTCCCGAAGATCCGGTGACTGGCTCTGCACACTGCACGCTCGCGCCCTATTGGGGCGCCCGACTTGGAAAAGACACTTTGGACGCGCGTCAAGTCTCCGCACGCGGCGGTACACTTCGATGTCAACTGAAGCCTCCCCGCGTGGTCATTTCGGGCCAAGCCCGCTGCTACCTCCGCGGCACCATCCTACTGTAGGTGAATTTCCTACCGAGGTGTGAGAAAGGGGACGGTCCCCTTTCAGAACCTGTCCTCCGCGCCCGAACTGGGTTATCTTCTCTGGGTCATGGGGGAAAAACCAAACAAACCAATTCGAAGTGCGGCGGTTCTGGGGGCCGGGGTCATGGGCGCGGGCATCGCCGCACACCTCGCCAACGCAGGCATCCCAGTACTACTGCTTGATATCCTGCCGCCAAATCTCGACGAGTCTGATAAAAACAATCCTTCTGCGCGCTCCTCTTTTGCGCAAAACGCGCTAGCGAAGCTACGTAAAAGCAAACCGGCGGCGGCATATCATGCAAGCAATTTGCGACTGATTTCGACCGGAAATCTCACCGACCACCTGGACCAAGTCGCCACATGTGATCTCGTCATCGAGGCCATTATCGAGCGTCTCGATGCCAAACAACAACTCTTCGAGAGACTGGAGACACTCGCACAAGAGCACACCATCTTCGCATCCAATACCTCGGGGCTGCGAATCTCAGACATGCTCGAGGGTCGATCCGAGTCGTTTTGTGCCCGCTTTTTGATCATGCACTTCTTTAACCCGCCACGCTACATGAAACTCTTGGAGCTCGTAGCGGGCCCCAAGACCTCCCCTGCGGTCTTCGATCGGATCGCCCATTTTGGCCGAGAAGTCTTGGGCAAGGGCATTGTCATTGCCAAAGACTCCCCCATGTTTATCGCCAACCGGATCGGCGCCCACGCGATGATGGCGGCGATTCACCTGATGCAAGAGCATGCTCTCTCACCAGAGGACGTCGATGCAATCACCGGGGTGCCAATGGCACACCCCAAAAGTGCGACCTTTCGAACCGGGGACCTCGTCGGGATCGACACCCTCACCCATGTCGTCGACAATTGCTATGCGGTTTTGACTGAGGACGAAGATCGCGAAGTATTCCAAGCGCCGGCATATATGCGCGCAATGGTCGAGCGTAAGCTGCTTGGTAACAAAACCCGCGGTGGCTTCTATCGTAAGCGACCGGGCGGGATCGAGACGCTCGATCCCAATACGGGTGAATACCGCGTTCGTGGTGGCGACCAAGACATTCGCAAGGCCTGTAAATCGATCGCAAAAATCGAAGACCCAGCTGAAAGAGTACGCGCCCTCGTCAACACCGATGGAAAGGCTGGGACTTTCGCATGGCGAGCGATCGCGAAAACGTTGGCCTATTCGGCGCGTCGCCTAGGGGAAATTAGCGACGACATCGCTGCTATAGATCACGGCATGCGATGGGGTTACAATTGGGAACTGGGACCATTTCAGACCTGGGACGCGCTTGGCGTCGCAGAGACTGCCCAACGTATGCGAACCGACGGCATCGCGCTTCCCGACTGGGTCGAGACGATGACGACTGCTGGAATCCCCTCGTTTTATACCGAAAACAGCGTCTACGACCCGATTCTGAAAGTTTATCGCAAACTCAATCAGGACCCGCGGGAGAAAAAGTTTGCTACGCTACGGCGAGGCGAAAACCCCGTACTCAAAAACTCTGGGGCAGAAGCTTGGGATTTGGGCAACGGCATCTTAGGCCTTCGCTTCAAAACGAAAGCCAACAGCATCGATTCGGATGTCATCGCGATGTTGCACGATGTTGTCGACCGCGCCGAAACGGACTTTCGCGCCGTCGTCTTGGCCAACCGTGGCGAGCACTTCTGCGTCGGGGCCAATCTGTTTCTGGTTGTGATGGCAGCACAACAAAAAAAGTGGGATCAGATCCGCCAGATCATCCAATCCTTCCAGCAGGCCACCCAGCGGATGAAGTACTGCCAAGTTCCTGTAGTGTGCGCCCCCTACGGGATGACCTTGGGTGGCGGATTGGAAATATGCTTGGGCGCCGACAAGGTACAAGCAGCTGCCGAGACCTATACTGGTCTGGTCGAAGTGGGCGTCGGTGTCATCCCTGGAGGAGCGGGAACCCTCAACTTGCTTTGGCGCGCCCTTGATGGCATCCCCGAGGGTACGCAATACGACGTCTACGCGTTTGTCACCCAGGTGTTCAAAAATATCGCGATGGCCCAAGTCGCGACCAGCGCCACCCACGCCAAAGCACTCGGCTACTTTCGCCAAGGAGATGGTGTCTCTTTCGATCGAGCTCGACAGTTATACGAGGCGATACAGTCCGCCAAAGCACTCGCTGACGCCGGATACCATCCTCCCATTCCCCGCGCCTACCGACTTCCTGGCGAGAGCGGCATCGCCACGCTGAAGATGATGGTCAACACCTTGGTTGCCGGGGGCTATGCAACCGAACACGACGGTCTGATCGCCAACCAGCTCGCGACGGTACTGTGCGGCGGTATCGACGGCGCAAGTGGCGAAGTGAGTGAAGAGCGAATGCTCGAACTCGAATGTGAAGCCTTTCTCAGCTTGTGCGGGGAGAAGAAGAGCCAAGAACGGATGCAGCACATGCTGATGAAGAACAAGCCGCTTCGGAATTAGAGGGATACCGTGGGTTATAAATCAACGAAAAGAACGGCGACGAAAAGATTAGTAAGGGAAAAAACAATGATGGATATCGTGATAGTCGATGCTGTCCGCTCCGCGGTGGGGCGAGCCGTCAAAGGTTCTCTGATCCATAAACCGCCAGACGAGCTCGCCGGAGAGGTCATCGCAGCGTTGCTCGCTCGGGTTCCGCAAATCAAACCCGATCAAATCGATGACCTCGTGCTTGGATGCGCCATGCCCGAGGGGGCCCAAGGACTCAACGTCGCCCGTCTTGCCGGCCTCCTCGGAGGTCTTCCCCAAGAAACCTCGGCGATGACAATCAACCGGTTTTGCTCCAGCGGTCTCCAGGCCATCGCGCTTGCCGCCGGATCGATTGCGCTTGGGCATCATGAAATTGTGATTGCCGGTGGCGTCGAATCCATGACTGCGGTGCCAATGACCGGATTTCACCTCACCGCGTCCCCGGTCTTGATGGAGACACTACCCACGGCGCACACACCGATGGGAATCACCGCCGAAAACGTCGCCAAACGATTCGACGTGAGCCGCCAGGCACAGGATCAGTTTGCTTTGCACAGTCAACAAAAAGCAAAGGCCGCCATTGCCGCGGACAAGTTCGCGGACGAAATTGTTCCGGTCACGGCGATTCGCTATCAAGACGGCAATAAAAAGACCTTCTCCTTTGACAAAGATGAGCTTCCCCGACCCAACACATCGCTCGAGGGGTTGGCAAAACTAAAACCGGCATTCGCTAAGGACGGTAGTGTTACCGCCGGCAACGCATCACCGCTATCTGATGGTGCCGCAGCGACTTTGATTATGGGCAAAAGCACTGCGGATCATTTACGCATCCAAGGACTTGGCTACTTTCGCAGTTTCGCCACCGCTGGGGTTGACCCAGCCATCATGGGCATCGGCCCTGTCCCGGCAGTGCAAAAGCTACTCGCCAAAACAGACCTTACCATGGACGACATTGATCTGGTCGAACTCAACGAAGCATTTGCCAGCCAAGCCGTTTACGTGCAACGCGAACTCGGTATCCCCGATGAAAAACTCAACGTCAACGGCGGCGCAATCGCCCTTGGCCACCCCCTGGGCTGCACCGGCGCAAAGCTAACCGCAACCGCCCTACACGAACTCCGCCGCCGCAAAGGCCGCTACGCCATCGTCACCATGTGCATCGGCGGCGGCCAAGGCGCCGCCGGTCTGTTTGAGGCGATCTAACGATTGCAACTTGACTTATTTGATGGGCATTCCCAATTTCATGTTAACTCCCGCTTGGCTTGGTTTGTCCTTGAAACTGACTATCATTCTTTAGTGGTGTGCCCACAACTTGTTCAATGATCAGTTGGCAAATATAGGCTTCGGGGTAAAGTAGAATTGGAATCGACCCAAGATTGATGAGCTCTAACGTGATACGCCCATTGAAACCTGCGTGAATCGTTGGAGCGGTGAAATGAACGAGGAGACCGCAACGCGCAAAAGAACTCCGACCTTCGACCCGTGCAGCAAGCACAGTTTGCCCAGAAGTTATCGGGAGTTCGACTCGTTCCAATGATTTCCGAGAACAAGTTTTCCCGGCATAAGAGAATACGGCTGATCAGAGGTAATTTTACGACTGCTGGAGTTCGCACCAAAGAGCTTGGCGAACTTGCCGCCGCGAAGATCAATGTTAATGGCTAAACCATCGTTGAACCAAGAGATCTCATCTCCTAATCGTAGATCAACTGCACTAGTCGAATAAGGGCAGTCGGTATTCGGATCATCGTCCCGATATCGAGGGAGTGGTTCAGGTTCAATAATGACGCGCTTACTATCTAAGGCATCAAATATTGAACTATTGGAAAGAATCATGTCGTTGCAATGCGAGACCTGTTAACAGGAATCGTTACTGGTTCAGGAGTAGGAAGTGTTGCCCACACCAACGAACCTGCATCACGAACTGCCACTTGAACCCGGTTGTGCCTTTTTTCAACCTTCTCAGCTGGTACAAAATAAGATTCAACCGAACCGTTACTTCGCGAAATGACGACAGCCAATTCGTCGCTAAACATTCCCCGTTCAACACTCTCACATTGCAACCAAACTAATTTTTTTCATGGAAGAACAATAAGGGTACATTCGTTCAGTGTCAAGAATATCAAACTCAATAAAATACCCCGAACATTGGGGAATTACATAAAAAATCAGCAAGGGAAAAAACAATGATGGATATCGGGTTTTGCCCCAGTGGCCTCCAGGCCATCGCGATCGCCGCCGGACCGGTTGCACCTGGGCATCACAAGATTGTGATTGCCGGCGGCGTCGAATCGATGACCGCAGTGCCAATGACCGGATTCCATCTCACCGCGTCCCCGGTCCTGATGGACACCGTGCCCACAGCGCAATAGGGGACCGCAAATGCAAAACTAACCGCAACCGCCCTACACGAACTCCGTCGCCGCAAGGGCCGCTACGCCATCGTCACCATGTGCATCGGCGGCGGCCAAGGCGCCGCCGGTCTGTTTGAGGCGATCAGCGCTGGCACCCCCATGAAACCTTGACGCACCGCTTTGCGTTTGAAACAGCGCTGCGTGGCACGAACAGCCTAGAGATTCTTCCAACGGCTCACCAAATAATCAGTAAAGAGACGTTGCTTGGTGCTCAGGGATGTTCCCGCGGGGTACACCGCGTGAACGCTCGCACTCGGCAAGGTGCAATCCGGCAGCAGAGCGATCAACTGTCGACGCTGTAGATCCTCAGCCACATAAAAATCTGGGAGAATCCCGATGCCAAGTCCGGCGATCACTGCTGTGCGAATCGCATCGCCGTTGTTACACACGAATCGCCCCTCCATACGCACTCGATGGCGTTTATCTCCTCGGACCAACGTGAGGGAACGCGGATTGGCCGCGAGCGAATAGACGACGAACTCGTGCCCGTGTAATTCGTCTGGTGACGTAGGCGTACCATAACGCTTGAGATAATCGCGCGAGGCGTACATACCCGTCGATATGGGAGCAATGCGGCGAGCGATCAATGACGAATCGGCCAAAGCACCGATGCGAATCGCAAGATCAAAGCCGCCTTGGACGAGATCGACATAGTCATCCTGCAAAACGAGTTCCGCGCGCAGGTCTGGATACTTTTGCAGGAATTCAGCCAATACCGGAACCACATGACGCGAACCGTACGCGACCGGCGCGTTGATTCGTAACGTTCCCAAAGGTTTTTGCTGTAGCTCGCCAAGGGTGCGCTCAATGGACTCAGCCTCGGCGACAACCCGGGCGCAACTCTGATAATATACAACGCCCACCTCGGTAAGCCTGAGGCGACGGGTCGTGCGATGCAGTAGCTGCACGCCAAGACTGCGCTCAATCTCGGCCACGCGTTTGCTGACCGCTGATTTGGAAATCCCAATGATCTCTGCCGCGGCCGAGAAGCTCTGCAGCTCGACAACATGCGCAAAAACAGCCATGTGAGCCAATCTGCGGTGAAACGCTATTGTTTCCATGAAGAAACAGTGTTGTTACCACGCATGTTATTGTCAACTCGACCCCCGAGCGCTAGTTTTAGCCCATGATCAATCAAATCAATCGCTCACATTCTTGGACTCGCGGGTTAGCGTTCGGGCTGACCGCGACCTTCCTCTCCGTTGCCGGCTGCAACAAAGCTGATAACAGCGACAACGCTGACAACGACACCGCCGCAAACCAGGTCAAGCCATCGGCCCCGACTTCGGCCGCCAAACCGGCCGCCCAAGCTTCGCCCGGCAAGACCTCGTTGACGGCCGCCGCAGGAACGTACGAGATCGACAGTGCTCATTCCATGGTGGTCTTTCGCGTCAAGCATATGAACGTCTCCTATTCGCTCGGCCGCTTTAATAAGATCGGTGGGCGTTTTACCCTCAATGCCGACCCGGCCAAAAGCGCAGTTAATATCGAGGTCGACGCTGACAGCCTGTTCACTGCCAGCAAGGACCGCGACACCCACCTGAAGAGCCCCGACTTTCTCAACACCAAGCAGTTTCCCAAGATCACATTCGCGAGCAAGTCTGTAAAAGCCGCCGGCGATAAGAAGTACGAGGTGACTGGCGACCTAACCCTTCACGGTGTAACCAAGAGCATCACCACAACCTTCGAACATGTCGGTGCTGGTGACAACATGATGGATAAAACCAAGTTCCTGACGGGCTTTTACGGCGAACTCACGGTGAAACGCTCGGACTACGGTATGACAAACATGGTTGGTCCGGTGGGTGACGAGATCGACTTAATGATCGCCATCGAGGGCATGCGCTCCAAATAACTTGTCCCTGCTAACTCAATTTGCGGTGTTCGGGGTGCTCATCCCCGGCGGCGCCGCCACTCTCCTCGTGACCATAGCTCGGCCCTGGCGAGACGGCGAGCTGCAAAATGGTATGGTGCTTTTAGCACCACTTGCAATATTCGCGGCGTACATCGCCGGACACATCGGTCTCGTCGGTGTACCAGAGATCAATCCTATCGATATCAGTCACTGGCTCCCCCATGTAAGCGCAGCCGCTCTGCTCGCCGCGATAGCGACAGAGCTCGCAGGCGATCGCGCGGTGCTGCGATGGGGGACCCGAGTAGCGGTGGCCATTTTCGTTGCGTATTTGCTCATTCGTCCGTTGTTGGCTTCGCGATGGCCTGACAGCGCCGGATGGCTCGTGACTGGTATTGCCGCAGCCACCTTGGTCGCGTACTGGTCAGCTCTGGAATATGCGATCGCGAGCGAACACCCGCGGATCGATGCAACAATCCTGTTGATAATTGCCTCGGCCTTCTCGGCGGCAACGGGCGCATCGGGCACCGTATTTGTGGCTCAGCTTGGCGGTGCAACCACAGCCGGAATCGGCGCACTCTGGCTGGTAACTCTCAAGTTTCCCCGCGCCGATCTGATCCGTGCAGCGATCCCGATGGTAGCAATTGGGACCTGGTCCCTAGCCACATTGGCCCATCTGTACGCGGCAATGCGGGTAAGTGTCTTGGTTGAGCTCCTCTCAGTCCCAGCTGCCATGGCAGGAGTATTATTCGCCTTTCGCCGAATCACCCCCAAAACCTGGCTCGTTCGTCTAGCGACCGCTGTCATTATCTCCGGCGTGGCACTGACGACTGCGGCGCTGCAAAAGGACACTCCCGCAACGACTGACATTGGCGCCGAAGACACGGACTATGGATACCAATAGCGAATGTCGGGATGTGTTCACGGTACGCCAGGCCCCCCCACCAAGGGCACCAGCTCCACACCATAACCATAGACGACATTGACCTGGTTGACCCCAACGAAGCATTTGCGAACGCTTTCCATAATCCGATGGAGGGGGGTCACATTCGTTACGATCGGGCTCGTCTGTATAACCATCGCATGTAAACAGTCCAACGAAGAACAGCGTCTGCGCGAGATGCTGGATGTGATAGAGGTACATCTCTATGTCGGTGCCAAAGCAGCGGTAACTGGGGATGCATCCGACCCAGACATCGCGGGGGTTCGCACGGCGCTCGCAAAAGCGGGCACTGCTCGTCAGGACCCGGCTGCCGACAAAACAAAACAGGCAATGCAAGTGACCGCTCTGTCTGCAAAGGTTGCTATCGCATTGTGGAAGTTGCGCGGGCTGGGCAAGACTGAGCTTCGTAAGTTTCACGACTCTACACTGCCACCCGTGGTCGGGACGCTGCTCAAGAATCGCCCAACGGACCCCGTTGTTTTGGATAAGAACACCGACCACGCGGTGCTCGCTGTCGGACTCGGTGCCATTAAGATGCACCCAGATGCGCCGATTCCGATCTCCACCAAGGTCGTTTTGTACGAGGCGTACATGACCGACACCTCAAAGCTCAAAATTCCCGGGTTGCAGGCGTGGGCACAAGCAACCAAGGCACACCTCCTTGCATCCCATGGATTGTGTTCTATGGCTCAGGTGGAGACCGATCGCCTCGCGGAGCAGGGTCCCATCACCGCGCACAGCATGACCGGCATGCTCAAGGGACTTGGGCGTTTGGCTGCACATGCCCCGAGTGCAAGCATCGTCGTTGGGTTTGTCGCCGGGGCTATTGTAACCCGGCTACTCGCCCATGGCCACACGGCAATGTGTTTTCGAGACCGTGGCGACATCAAGGGTGAGACCCGCGAGCTTAAGCGTTTGCTCGATGTTACCGATGCATTGGGAATCCCAAACAACGAAACAGCGATTGTGCGAGCGTATGTCGCCTACCGCAACGGCGATATTGATCGTACAGTGATACACCTCAAGCAGGCTAGAGAAAGCGCACTCCTAGACGACTCCGGTCGCGCACGGCTCGACGAGGTCATCGAGCATTTTTCCAAGGGCGATCGCGGTGTCCTAGCCAAATACATGGACAAAGCGTTCTTCGCAAAACTGTTGATACGCATCTCGGTAGAGCAGCTGAAGAAAGCCGGAGTATTTGACAAGCTGGCCCAGGTCGAACCGTTTCAAAGCATCTTGGAATTTGGCGCGACACTATCGGCTGGAATGCAGGAAATCGATGCGACGGACAGACTCGATGAGGCGGCCGAGCACGCCAAAGGTTGGTTTGACGACTGGTTGGAGTAGATGGTTTAGACATCCTCTTCGAGATTCTATGTTCTGTTGAACCATCCCTGCACGCTGCAAAGCAGCCGATAGACCCTACCGAGACCCCCACCACACTATAGGCGACAAAACGGGCAATCTTGTTGTGCTTTTTGAACCTGCGCACCTCCAACGAATCATTTCTATGTAGGACAAGCCAGCAATCTTTGCCTGAGGTTCGGTCTTCCGCAAAAGGTGGAACATCAGGACAATGAAGGACGGTGCGCGGGTTTCGCGGGTTCCATGCGAACAAACCCTGAGAACCCGCGCACCGTCCCCCCACATACCGCCCCGCCCCCCTACTGTTGTGGTATAATAATTTCATGAAAACGCGGGCACAACGAGCCGAAGCACGCCGCCGCTCGGGCATGCCAGGTGCGATTGTGCTTGTGGGCACGGCGAAAGCCAACCTGTATGGAGGTCTTTCCTATGAACAGCGTGTGATGGCGCTGTGGGAGCTAGTCCAGCGGGTGTGGAGGATTTCGGGACAAAAACTGCCTGATAAAAGTCTCCGCTCCAGGCTCCCAGGGACCGTGTTTCGAATCGAAAATAATGGCTAGAACCCAAATGAGCTCTGGCCTAGAACTGCCCCAAGACTACACAGATTTGCTGCTCGAGTTGTTAGATGCGCGAGCAGAATTTGTGGTGGTCGGAGGCTGGGCAGTTGCCGTTCATGGCCATGGGCGTGCGACAGATGACCTCGATATTCTTGTTCGGCCGACGATCGACAATGCCAAACGAGTGTTTAGAGCCTTGGTGGCTTTCGGTGCTCCTGTTGAGGAGCATGGTGTGACTGAAGATCTGTTCGCCACAGAGTGCTATGGATATAGAATTGGCACCAAGCCGGTTCTCATCGAAATACTCACAACCATTGATGCCGTGAGCTTTGAGGATGCCACGAAGGAAACGGTGCTGGTTACGATCGCTGGGCGCGAAGTTCCGTTTATTGGACGAGAAGCACTACTGGCAAATAAACGGGGAGCCGGGCGAGCAAAAGACCTGGCTGATGTTGAAGCACTCGAGCCTTCATCCTAGAAAGGTAGTCCACTGACCGTAGAAGGGGACGACCGTAGAAGCGTAGAAGGGGACGGTGCGCGGGTTCTCAGGGTTTGCCGGCATGGAACCCGCGAAACCCGCGCACCGTCCCCCACCCCCCGTGGAGTAGGGAGTAGGGAGATGGATCTAATCGGGGGGAGTACCTGCCCCCAACGAATCGAGTCGGACTCGGGCGATGCTTGTTCGGCCAGCAAAACGACCGAGGAAAAATACTTCTTCGCAAGTGAGTCCAAGGGGTGCGCTCAACGCAAAATCCGACGTTATCTCACCGATGAACCAGGCGGTGCCGTCTGAGAGCCGAACCACCATCATGCCATTTCTAGCACCTGTATGGGCAGCGTAACCGCAACCGACAACCCACTTGAAGCTACCAATATTGGTGTACGGCGCCGACCGAAGCCGGCGGGGTTGGAGCTTTCGAGGATCACTCGTAAACGGCGCGGTCATGATGCTACGGGTCGGATAGACAAACTGATTGCTCTTTTTACCCTCCCCTTGCGACCATACGAGATCGGTCCCGTCTGTGGCGAGGTCAGCTGCGCCGCGGGTGTAGTCTCCAACATACCGCACAAATGGCTTCGTTCCATCTGTTGGCGTCCACACATTGATCCCGTGTGCAAAGGTCGTGGCCGTGCTCCAAAATACCGCGTCGCCGGATACTTCAAACTGGCCCGCTTTGAAATTTTCTGGGTCATCGGCTGGAGAGACGATGTGAATGGCCGGAGACAGTGACCATGGGAACACCTTGACGATGCTTCCGGGTACGCCGACACGCATCACCCAGTTGTCTGATATTGCAAAGGAATAGGTCCGCGAATCTGTATCATGCGCCAGCACCGTTGGCTCGAGCACGCCGACGCGCCCACCAATTCCTCCTGTATGGGGGGAGGCCAGGAAGTCTCCCAACGGACCGTGTCCACGAACCCGCAACACCCAACGACCTTCGTTGAGGTCCTCCAGTTGAGCAACGCATCCTGCTCTGGACGGCGTTTCATCCGGCGTGGTGATTCGCATGACTGCGTTACGCACCGGGCCATCGACCTCTGCAACGATATCCAGATGATACTTAGAAGTTAGCCGGCGCATGAGCAGCATCGGCACACCTTTCCAACTCGAAAACGACGGGTACAAAGACATGGTCGCCAGCGGATTGTCCGTCCAATCGGTGACCATCACGCGGCAGTTCATGCCGGGTGGCGATGTATCACACGCTGTCCAATCGATTGGTTTGGGGAGGAATTCCACCGACGAAGGGTAGTGAAATACGCACTGCTTACTCCAACCCCGCCACGCTACCCACCCCTTGGGTGGAATTTGCTGTCGACCGGCAGACTCGCTCACACTTGTTGCGTCAGCGCCGGTAGATCTAGTCGTCGTTTTTGAATCAGAATCGAGCTTGCTATCACACGAAGCCGTGCAAAGCCACACGGCGCTGATCAGCGCCACATTGTGACCCAGTACCCTCGAGATCACAGTTGCCAACCGAGCAAATCCAAACCGTTACGCTGAGACAAATCTAAGCCCCTGTACCTAAACAGCTCCAAAACGTGTTCACTGTCGAGAGGCAATTCCTTCCATCGCCGCACGCTCACACGATCCGCTTTGCGTTTGGTAACAACCGTATATCCCGCAACATCAACGACCGGCGAAAAAGCCAGCGGCCCATCACCTTCGTGGATTCCGACGATTCGTGGACGACTCGAATCGGCAACATCGAGTCGCGCAATCACATATCCTTGCGACCCAACCTTGCACTTCTTGCCCTTACCATATTTACACTCGCCAAGCGCTGACCTGCTTTGTGAGGAGGCCAGAAGCAGCGATCCATCTCGATCTGTGAGCAACCAGTGTTGATCCCAACGATCGTCACGGTTCCATTTCCCAAGCACACGGGTTGCACCGCGAGTCGGATCGACAGCAAGCAAACGAGCATAAAAGTGACCATCCTTTTGAGCTCGGATTTCATCTAGGACAAACAACTCTCTTGTCGTGAAATTGTACGTAGCAGCAAGAACATTGCCCACTGACTCCTGCATGGCGACAGGCCGCCATGGACCATCAGTGAGACCATGAAACCAAATCTGCCCAGATGGTTTCCCCGTATCTAGATCGTCCCCACCGATAATGAACACACCGCGGGCCACCTGGGACAGCACGGCGATGTATCCGTGCACATTCGGAGATCCGGTCGTATGGGGAAGAGAAGCACCGAGGTCATCGAGACCAAGCAGTGCGTCGCCGGTAGAAGTAACCGTCTCAACCAATTTTGGTCCATCCTGGGTCAGGCCCACCGCCATGGGAAATCTCATGTTACCGCTCATTTGCGCGAACGGTTCGGCTGTACTCGCCCACATGATCGAAGTGTTTGCCAGAGACGACCGCAACCCAGATCCGATCCGGCCGCGGAGGACCTCCATGTCCCCATTCCGATCAAGGGCTCCGATTTCTCCTCTCGATGAGACAATGATATTGGTTTCCCCTTGGACAGCATCCCAGCGTTGATAGTCGTCCGGTCCTGGATCGGGTAGCGTGAGCACTACGAAGAACGGGCTATGAACCGCCCGAAAGTCCGTTCCGGCTTGTCCCGTAACATCTGCCGGTTTAAAGAAACGGTGATGGTGGTTGGCCAAAAACGAACCGTGAAATCCCGTTAGTCCCCAACTCGCGCCTATATTCGTCGAAGCGTGAAGCCACAGCGTTCCTTCGAATACCTCGATTGCAGTATCGCTAGGCGGCGTGGAAAAGAACCCGGCGTTATTCCAGCGTGCTATGTCAGCCTCGTAGTCCCAAACCCATTCAATCCCTGGCGCTGCCGACCCGGCAAAAAAATCGTAGTTTAGATAACCAGGTGCGCCGTTGGGATCGTTTCCGTTTCCCCCCTTAGAAAACTGGATTCGGTGAAACGGATCGGTTTTGTCTTCTACGCGTCCATTGCACGGGTTTGGATCAGAGATTGTCGGCGCACAATCGGCATCAAAAAGGCGCATATCCTGAATATCGAAACTCGTCTCACAAGTATGACCAAGACCGATATCTCGCTGGCAAAAGCGCACGGGCGTGGCTACCTCGCCAGCAGCCATAGGCCACGAATTGATTCCGTCAGCCGGGTAGGAACGCAAGGGCTTTATCTCGAGTCGATCTTGCAACCGGAGTCTAGTTGTGTACCAGAAATGATCAGATTCGAAACTTGCCAATATGCCTCCATCATAGGATTCGCCCGTTTCATCGGGACAGGGTACGGGGTCGCACGCGTCCCCCCAAACCCTGTCTGGCGTGTGCTCAAGCTCTGACGTTTTGTTGCAGTTGCGTTGTTCTGGGTTGTATGTGTTGGGGCAGTTATCGTGCGACTCGCACCAGCCGTCTCCATCGTTGTCCTGATGGGTCGGATCCGGATCGAGCGGGCAGCGATCACAGGCATCACCGAGGCCGTCTCCATCACGGTCGGTCTGAGACGGGTTCCACGTATCGGGACAATTGTCGCAGGGCTCTCCAACCCCGTCCCCGGGAAATGCCTGGGTTACATTGGGCTCCAGGTCGTCGCCAGCAAATTGCAGCTGTTCGGGGTTAAAGTGATCGGGACAATTGTCGCAAATATCCATCACGACGTCACCATCTGCATCTTCCTCGACGAGAACGGCGCAATTGTCATAACCAACCATTTCGCACGCCTCATGATAGGCGGAGCACTCTCCGAGCCAGTTCCCTCTGGGATCTTTGATCCCAAGGCCCTGACTTGTAGATGCGGTATTGAGAAATTCGAGCGTATCTGGATCGTCAACCGCCGCCATCACATTTTCTACGTGCCATCCGGCAGATAAAATGGGCCACGGAAATACAACCGGGTAGGGACGCGCAACACTGTTGACAGCGCAAATATTCCCTTGCGGCCCAATCAGCGCGCCACCACTGTCGCCAAATGTAACTCCATCGTAGACATCGCATGTCAGAAGAACCGAAAACGTCCACTCATTGTCATAGATGCTTCCATGGGGTGGTTCGCTAACCCGTGACCAACCATATGATGCCCCGCGCCGCCGCAACCCGGTGTTCCCGTCACCACATGTCTCCTCATTGTCAATGACAGTGAACGTCGAACGACCATATCCCACGACCGTCCCATGAAAGTCGCCACTTGGACAAACATAGGGGGACGTTGGAATACGACGCGGGCGAGCAATATTCGGTGGCACAGGCGTATCAAGAACAACCAGCGCAATATCCCTTGCAACGTCATCATTTTCGATTCCAGTGATATCAAAGTCGGCTTTGCGTGTCGGAATGTCACCGCTTATCGAAAACGTATGATTGAACTCGCCTGTGGGATTTCGCCGATCAAATCCCACTTTGACTTCGACATCAGTCTCACCTTTTCCCACTGCGTCTTCGAAGCAGTGGGCAGCCGTCAGTACAACTCTATTTGTGATAAGAGTCCCCGAACATTTCAAGCCGCCGTCACCTCGCAGGAAAACAACCTCTGAGAACGAATCATTGTTGTCAAGCTGACCATTCATGACCGCCGAACTCGTTTGTCCGGTATCCTCGGTCTCAACGCCCAGACATCCGCTTGCACCCAATAGCGCTAGCGTAGACACAATCGCAATTCCTAATGAGCATGTGTGCATGGCTACCTCCCTATATTCTCCGTGAGGGAATCAAATCCTCCATACCGGCCACCTGGTCGCATGCGCCGATCGACACGAGCCACACGATTGCAAGCACGAAAATCTCAGCGTATTCATCCCCCGTCGTAGGCCATCATCACATGTTACGGATGCGCAATATCATCCATCCCCACCATGTTCGTTTTTGATAGCGAAGGCCCTCACCTACTCCTACACCAAGTCACGCACGCAACGACTTGCAACGAACCGTGGCTATGTTTATTTCAGCCCAAAGACAGCAAGTTCACCGACGAACGCGTCGCCACCATCGGTGATCGATGCGAGGTTTGGGAGCCTTCAGGCGAAACTGCTCGATCTCGGGCGTGTCGCGCGCCCAAATCAGCTCCAAGGGTGGATCTGCAAAGACAAAATTATCCGATGGGTCAAGCATCGTCCCGAGCTCATCGACTACGATGTCGGTATCGTCAAATAGGCTCTGGTCCAGTTCAGTCATCATTCGTACCAATAAAGGAGCGGCAAAACTGGTCCCGTCGGCAGCGATCACAAACCCACTCGGTAATCCGGTGATCAAACTTTCGCCATGAGTATATCCAAACACGCACTGACCAAAGTTGGTAAAACCGCTTAATTGCCCGCGAAAATCGTGGCTGCCGATCATCAGACGAGCACGGGATGGATTTGTGCAGTCGACAATCTCCACGCCCGAAACGAGCTCAGTATCCTCATTTCCCGCTGCAGCAATGGTGACAAACGTCGGCGGTTCCGTCTCGGCCTGGGCAACAGTTTTGTTCATTTCGTAGAGAGAAACGAGCAGTTGTTCAAATTCGAGTACTCCGCATCCCGCGTTTTCGAAAACTTGCTGTAGTTGATCAGCCGTTGGCCCGCCAAAACTCTCGTTTTGAATGCGAATGTTATGGGTCGCAACAAGCTCTTGATGCCTTTGTTGCGCCTTACTACGCGGCTGGCTCGCCGCAGCAGCGAGGACGTCTGGGTCGACCAACACCTCGGTCCAGCGATCAATCATCTCCTGGGTAATGCACTCATCCACGATTTCATCAAAACTGCCGAGAAGCACCGTCTCTATCAGCACCAGCTCGACATCTGGATTATCATGAGCCACAATGCTGGCAACTTGGGTACCATGAAATTGGCCTGCGAACGTGGCCTGGATTTCAACAACTTGTGGGAACGATAGTCCCGACTCGACAACGTCTTTCTTTTCAAGGAATACCTGATTCCACTGCTCGCGATACGGGTCGATCGCAGAGGTGTCGAGTTTCGTTGGGGAGATGCCATCGATCAGCTCGCAGTCCTCAGGCTCAGCAAATTCATTGAGCAGCGCTTCTTTGAGCTCCGTTGCGGAAAGATCCGTCGGTTGCGTCGGGACCAGGTCACTCGGCGAACACACCTCCGAATAGCGGCCAACGACCATCCCTTCCAATACGGGCGCCGAAGGATCAAAACCAGAATCGACAACAGCGACCGTGATCGGGTCACTGCTCGAGCATGCAGCGACGCTGGCAAAAGCAACAAGAATGGAGCATCGTGGTTGTAAGATTGCCGAAATCATCGCTTGCCCTCTTTTACTAAAGGTTAGCGGCAATCAACTACCCAACCAAGCATAGGGCTTAGGTGGAAAGGGACCAAAGTGATGGGCACTGGGGTCATCCGTTCTGGGGTCATCTGACCTCTATCTTGGAGAACTCCCCTGCGATCTATCTGAAATAATTAGCCCGACTGTCTGGCACTGTAGGTGCATGTCCTTAAAGGTGTGAAGCTTTCGCTATGCTCTGTACTCTCAGTTGTGACCGTTGCGACCTCCACACAGGTCGGCCGCGGCATCCTGTTACTTGGACTCGCGGTTGCAACCTGCGCGGTGGGATTTCGTCTAGAGCAACAAACACCGAGCAATGATCACTAACGCCGCGCTGTAACGCACGAAGAGCGCGATGTTTCTGGGATAGCAGTGGGGATAGAAGGACTCGAACCTTCAGCCAACGGATTAAGAATCCGGTGCTCTACCAATTGAGCTATACCCCCAATCTTTTAAGCGATTGCCATTTTCCCGCCTGCGATCGTGTTAATGTCTGCTTCCCGTGTGATTCGTGGTGGGCCCGGGGCGACTCGAACGCCCGACCTACGGATTCGAAGTCCGGCGCTCTATCCATCTGAGCTACGGGCCCAAAGTTACAGAATTTGGCTGATTCGGATAGATAGCCGTGAGGACGCGTAGGTGTCAAGACCGTCGCCCCTGCAATGGCACTTTTCCGGAGTCATTCACCTGGGGTGGAGCATGCCGCTCATAAGCGCTTGGTGAGTTTTCGGTACTCGTTAATATGTCGAATCGCGGCGCGAAGATCTCCGGTTCGATCGAAGATCGTGGCCAAATTGTAATGGGCTTCAGCGAGCTGAGTATCTAGGGTTAAAGCTTTACGGTAGAGTGAAATCGCGTGGTCGTCATGGCCCGAGTCCTGGGCCAAAACGCCAAGATTGTACAGGGCTGTGGAATCGTCTGGGTCAATCACCAGTGCTTGGGTAAACGACTCGGCTGCCGACTGCGGTTGCCCCAGCTCAGCGTGAAGCCGGCCTAAATTGACCAACGCCTCAGTACAATCTGGTCGCAGGCGAAGAAGGCGCTGGTAGGCGCGAATCGCCGCGGGCGGATCCTCCTCCTCCAAATCCATGGCATGGGCAAACCACTCGTCGGCGGTCATCCCCGGCACGGCCTGCACACCCGCCGTGTCATTTTGCGTCGCAATCGCCGCCACGTCCCCGGTAGGAGCATCCATCGAAAACGGAAACACGAGCTGGCCATTGTCTGCGTGCCAAGCGCATTTTTCATCGCGGACGATGACATGTCCGCTATGGCTTGAGATCGCTAATACGGACAGCGAGGTCTCGGTGGGCAATCTATCCTTCAGTGCACCAAGCTGCCGACGCACGCGCTGCATCGACACGCCCTGCCCGGTTAACGCTTTAATGAGCCGCAATACCTTTACGTCGCGAAACGAAAGTACCTTGCCGAGCCCTGTTTTCGAACCAGAGGCAAGCAAACCGGCGCGAACACACGATCTCACTGCTGACTCACTCAGGCCAACAAACTGAGCTGCATCCCGAGCTGAGTAGCCGTTCCACATATCTGTTTCACTTTCTCCTTCTCGATCGCGTGTGTCAAGAACGACTACCTTGCAATTATACAAATCCGGAGCGACTCAATGTCACAATATCAAGCCCAAAATTGATGTAGGCTGCTCCCACGCATGGCGAAGCAGACGGATATACATTTTACTGTCGATGAAGCGATCGGTGCGGTCACAGCTACACTGACCCTGCCCCCAGGAGCACAATGGCTATTTGTCTTTGCGCATGGGGCCGGCGCCGGCATGCATCATCCATTCTTAAGGTCCATGAGCGAAATTCTTTGCAACCACAGCATCGCGACCTTTCGCTATCAATTTCCCTACATGGAACAGGGCAAGCGACCGCCCGATCGGGCTGAGATTCTCCAAAAAACCGTTCGCCGTGCAGTCGAAACAGCGCGAGAGCATGCGCCCGACCTTTCAATCGTCGCTGGCGGGAAATCGATGGGAGGCCGCATGACTTCACAAGCATACGCACACGCTTCGATACCCGGGGTACGAGGCTTAATCTTCGTTGGCTTCCCGCTCCACCCAGCCAAGAAACCGTCTTTGAAACGCGGCAAACACTTGCACAATTTATCAATTCCGATGATATTTATTCAAGGTACGCGCGACACGCTCGCAGATATGAATCTAATCACATCAACCTGCAATTCCCTTGGTCCCCACGCTCACCTGCATGTCGTTGATGGCGCTGATCATGCATTTCATGTTCTCAAACGCTCGGGACGAACCAACAGAGAGGTGCAGAGCGAAATCGGCCATGCGATCTCTAAGTGGATTGATGAAGCCTTTTAGGAGCCACCTCAAAAATAGCGAGGAGCCCCAGATGCAAGGACGAGCGAGAACCAGAACGGAACGTATTCGCATACTTGAGTACCGGAAGCGGAGCGAGGACACAGCAGATGGGTGCCCGCAGCGTTTTTGAGATGGCTCCTAGTGGTGCCATAGCCCTGGCATTGATGGTGGGATGCCACAGTACATCGACGGTTCATGAAACCACGCTGGGCAAGCGCACTTGGGTCCCCCAACTCGATACCGCGACAACGTTAAAACCACGCGCCTCTATCACACCGAAGGGGCAACTGCTGTTTGCGCATCCCTTGCAATGCATGGGGGACGTCCTGGTCGTCGAAACGACCGATCGCGTAGTCAAAACTGGGCCCAACTTAGCGACGCTTGTCGTCGGCATTATCGCCACGTCAGCAGGTGTCGTTTTCTCTGCAGCTGGCCTTTCCGGCGATGATCCCAGCGGATCTCCAGCCACCTACGTAGGCGTTGCGGGGCTCGCTGTTGGCATCCCACTCATCGTCGGGCCACTGTGGGGAAACACCAAAGAGCGACATCCTGTCGGCACAAAGACTGTTGCTCGTGGGAATCGACGCGGTCACTGCGGCAGCAAACCAGTTCCGGATGGACCAGCCGTTGTCCACTATCTCGGGTTGGAAATTCCCGGCAATATTGACAGTGACGGAGTGTTTAGCGTGTCCCCGTTTACTTTCACCGACGCCTATCTGCTGCATCAAATGAAAGTGCTAGATTTAATAATTCTTGGTCGACTCGACAAACGAAATTTTCAGACACAGATTAGTGCAAGCGAGCTTGCAGCCAGACGGGACTCGTTCTTTGCTGCCCAAAAAATCGCTGGAGCTATCAAGCCACTTCATAAAGTACCACGACTTGAGGTCGAGTCCTTTGTGGTTCACGCGACCAAACACCCTCCTTATCGGGCTCAAATAGACGTCACAATAGCCAACAATGGCCCCGGAGATGCGTGGGGGGTCCGGGGAGTGCTCTCTAGCCGTGACCGACAGCTAGACGACCGAGTTATCTACTTTGGTCACGTACCACCGAAAGCAACGCAAACCAGACAACTCAAAGTGCCAATGAACCGCCGAGTTCAAGCGGGGTCGGGGTTGGCGATCACGATCAGGGACGCCCACAACACAGCACCAACCAATCCGACTCGAGCGCAGGGGAAGTGACAACGCTCAAAACTAGGGGGTGTCCCGATTGACCCAGCGCCTCCAGGCAAGCCCATGGAACTTCAGGCGAGGCGCGGCGAGGACGCATAGTTGACCTACGCAACCGAGGCGCAACGACGCATGGAATTTCAGGGGATTGTTTGGTGGTGCATTGTTAATCGGGACACCCCCTATCCGTAGACAGCCATGATGCGTAGCGCTATGCTGCCATCAATGTAATGAATGTTTTCGATCGAATCGGTGGCGAGACCCTACGGAAAGTCATCTCGGACTTTTACGACCGTGTCCTAGATGACGTGATGATCGGATTTCTATTTGCAGGAAAGGATAAACAACGCCTCATCGACAAAGAGTGGGAATTTACCGCTCGACTCCTTGGAGCAGATGTTGCCTACACCGGCAGACCGATCCGAGCTGCCCATGCCAAATCGCCAATCTTGGGCGGGCACTTCGCCAGAAGACTACAAATTCTCAAGGAAACGCTTGCGGCGCACGCCGTAGACCCAGAGGTCGTACGTGTTTGGATTGACCACACAAACGCACTGCGCCATTTAGTAACCACCGATGCCGGTACCGAGTGCAACCATGCAACGACCCCCTTGCCACCCAACACAGACACAGACGAACCCAATGACCACTAGAGCAGCTACGCAACTGGTGTTATTGGACGAATAGGGATACACTAGAAGTTCTTGTTGTTAGCTAAAGCCTGCGGATGGACTCCCTGAACAAAAAAACTGAGCTCCCCAAGGCCGCTCCAGCCTTAAAAGAGAGCGTAGATCCACAGTCGCTTACACATCGTGATCTGTTGGATGGGCCATTCTGGCATGCAATCCCGGCATACAGTTCTGTCAGCGAAGAACAGTTTCTCGACCATACCTGGCAGGCGCGAAATTCGATCACAAAACCAGCCAAGCTACTCGCCGCGCTTCAAAATCTAGTCCCCCAAAGCTTTTACGACGACGTCGTGGAGGGGTTTGCCCGAGCCCCAATGAGTATCCGGGTCTCCCCCTACCTTCTCAGTCTGATTAATTGGCAAGCGCCCTATGAGGACCCGCTACGTATCCAGTTTATCCCCGTGGGCTCGAGGCTCCTGCCCGACCACCCCAAACTTCAACTTGATTCCCTCCACGAACAGGCAGACGCACCAGTCCCTGGACTGACCCATCGATATCAGGACAAAGCACTGTTTCTCGCATTGGATACATGCCCCGTCTACTGCCGATTTTGTACCCGGAGTTATGCAGTAGGCATCGACACCGACGAAGTCGAAAAGGTCTCGCTAAAAGCAAAAAATGACCGTTGGGATGCAGTATTTGAATACATCGCATCCCGTCCGGAGCTCGAGGACATTGTAATATCTGGCGGCGACGCTTATCAATTGAGACCCGAGCAACTGCGATATATTGGCGATACTCTGCTTGATATCGATCACGTGCGCCGAATGCGTTTTGCCACCAAAGGCCCGGCGATCATGCCACAAAAGATCCTCACAGACCAGCAGTGGCTCGACGCGCTCACAGCGGTCGTGCAGCGCGGCCGAAAGCTACACAAAGAAGTCGTCCTACATACCCACTTTAACCATCCACGCGAAATAACGGCAATCTCAAAAAGGGCAATGGATCGCCTATTTGAACGCGGCATTACCGTTAGAAACCAAACGGTTCTCCAACGTGGAGTCAATGACTCGATCGACGATATGCAGCTGCTCGTCAGGCGACTCAGCTACTGTAACGTTCACCCCTACTATGTGTATATGCACGATCTCGTAAAGGGAGTTGAGGACCTACGCACGACCCTGCAAAGTGGCATCAGACTAGAAAAGCACGTTCGTGGTGTAACTGCAGGGTTCAATACACCTGCTTTTGTTGTTGATGCGCCAGGCGGAGGCGGGAAACGTGACATCCACTCCTTCGAATACTACGATCCGGACACTGGTATCTCAGTTTATACTGCTCCTGCTGTAAAATCTGGATATTTTCTTTATTTTGATCCAGTAGATCAATTGAGCGCAAAAATGCAAACGAATTGGCAAAACCCCGCGTGGCAAAAACGTGCGATTGACGCCGCCCTGGCTGCTGCAGGGCGCTCTCCTTAGCCCTCCTAACAATGACGACATCTACATTTTCGCTTACACCGGGTAAGCGCGTTTTGTATCTCACCAAAGATGCTGACCTGATTCGTCGTCAACTCGCAGGGACGTTGTCGTTACGAATGGACGATCTTACTGTTGACGATCTCTTAGATGACATCAACACCGACATCATTACGCCCGCTTGGGTCTGCTTCGACTTCGATCCCTGGGCTATCGCTCAGAATGCCTATGCTGGGATGATCTATGAAGGACGGCCAGTATTCGATCCCGGTGCACTCGCCACCGGGAATTTCGAAGTCATCGTTTCTGGGCAACGGAAGGGAGTTGGATCGAGCCGAGAAACAGCCGTTCAGGCGGAAGTCTATTGTGGGAGCCAGCTTGCGATTGCGTCATCGTTTGCGCCGATTCACGCACGAAACAATATCAATATCGGCCAACTCATGGGTGACCATGCACTGCTCGCTCGCCTCGAAAGGGGCGATACTCTCACTTTGGATCAGTTTACTAGAGACTATGACCCCATTACGCAATTGATTGTACGCTGCCGGGGGCTTCTCTCCTTTTGCGAACAACACGCTGCAAAAACGATAGAACTCCCGACGCTACAAACCAAAGCGCGCCCAATGACAATTTGCGAGAAAATCCTCGCTAATCATTTGGTACCAGGCCAAGGAAAATACGTCAAACCCGGGGACTCGGTTCTCGTCGCAGTAGATGGAGGATACTCGCACGAGTTTACCTCCGCTCAGGTCCACACCTTTTTGACAGACCGCTACGGGACAAACTACGAAATCGCAAACGGTGAAAAATTTGCCGTTTTTGAAGACCATCTGATCTATGCCGATGACGTACTTCGCTTTGTCCAATACAAACCCAAAATCCAGCTCTTGCGACAAATCCAGAGAGAGTTTCAAGCTCATACCGGCATGCGAGACTACACCGCTACCCAGGGTGCCGCGCCTGGAATCTGCCATCAGATCGCCCGAGAAAAAATCATCGAGCCAGGTGATTTTGTACTCGCAACAGATAGTCACACCTGCATGGCCGGTGCGTCGAACACTCTCGCCTGGGGGGTTGGAGCCACTGAGTACGCCGCACTTCTGCATTGGGGTTTTGCCCCGGCCTGTGTCCCCGAGACCATCCGTTTTGAGCTAACAGGGAAACTGAAGCCCAATGTTACAGCAAAAGATCTGATGCTGCATATTCTTTGCGTTTATGCAAAGCAAGAACAAACGCTTGACCGGGTCATGGAGTTTGGCGGTAACGGATTATTTTCTCTCGATCCAGATGAACGCGCAACGATCGCAAATATGGCAAGCGAGTGTTCTGCGCGCAGTGCTGTCATGGAGTGCGACGACGAGATGTTGCGATGGACTGCTGCTCATCGTCCAAATTGCACGGTGGATACCCTCCGTGCTGGTATGGTGGCGCCAGATCCTGGGGCTAAATATGACGGCGGCGTTCACACGATTGACCTCGCGACCATTCCCGTCATGGTCGCGACCCCCGGGGACAATGAAAAGGGGATTCCGTCTGATCCAACCAATGGTGTTTCTATCGATGTGGTTAGCGGTGTCGCCATCGATATTGCTTACGGTGGCTCCTGTACTGCTGGGAAATGCAGCGATATCGACATGTATGCAACGGTGATGCTCGACGCCGAGCAGGCAGGCCGCCGCATCCCCGACCACATACAGTTCTTCCTTCAGTTTGGCTCTACCGACGTCGCTCAATATGCCCGTAGTCGCGGCTTTCTGGACATGTTCGCGCGCACCGGCGTCCGCGTCATCGATCCCGGTTGCGGTGCATGCATTGGATGCGGACCAGGAGTTTCAGAGCACGCCAATCAAGTCACGATCTCGGCGATCAATCGCAATTACAAGGGCCGCTCTGGTCCCGGCCTCGTCTATCTGGCCTCTCCCCTAACCGTTGCCGCATCGGCTGTTCTCGGTCGTATAGTCCCCTACCGCCAGGGGATGTTTGGCTAGCTCGAAGGTCTTCGTGAGTTGCATTCGGCCCCCAAGGGTTTGACGCATCCACGGAAGGCCCCTACGCTTGCCTTTCATGCTAAGGACCCGCCAAGAAATAACCTGCGCATTTGGACGCCGATCCATCCCGCTTGGGATCGTTGCTCGTCGGTTGCGTAGAGCGACTCCTAACCAAAACATCTCTAAGTCGCTGTTTTGGCTCAAAGATGTCGACAGCAAAAGCTGGCTTAGGGCTATGCGCCCTTCTCGCGCCTTCCCAATCGGGCGCCTCGACGCCCAAATCGACCAACTTATTTCTTGGCGGGTCCTAACCTGGAAAAATCACGCGCTGCGCGCGCCCTCACCAACGTCCTTGCTGCCATATGCTATCGCAATGACGATGGCAATCGTTGTGTCCTGTGGTTCGCAAAATAAGGCAACGAAACTTAATACATCAAAGGACCAAAAACAAATACCAAGCAATAGAGTTGCTGCAGATCCGATTCCAACCACCCTTGACCAACAGATCGTCGACCCGAACACTGGCCACGCACCAGAAAAAAAGTCTCCGGTTCTCGACGTGATGTCAAAAGAGAATCAGCGTTGGATGACGGCACTTCGTTCGCAGAACAGCGAGCCGGCATACTATCTGTCGTATCAGCTTCGCGATCGACGCATTATCATTATCGAAGCGGAGGGTGGTGCGCTGGTAACAAACACTGACGAGAACGAACGAATGCTCGATGTCGAGGTCCGCGTGGGAAGTTTTCAACTGGACAATCGGCGTCCGCTTTCGGGCGACGATGAGATTCTGAACCAGGCCATGATCCGACGCGGGCGAGCCCCATTGTCCGATGATCCCCTCGCGATTCGGACCCACCTATGGCTCGAGACGGATAGACGGTATCGCGAAGCGGCCGCCCAATATCGCTGGGTCAAGACAGACCGAAGCGTCTTGGCGCAAGACAAAACCGCTCCAGACTTTTCGCCATCAAAGAAGGTCACGTTCATTCAAGCCCCAGCTACGCTGAAAGTATACAAACCCGCGTGGCGTAAGCGGGCGCGAACTT
Organism: Kofleriaceae bacterium; assembly: GCA_965223575.1. GTDB lineage: Bacteria > Myxococcota_A > Polyangia > Haliangiales > Haliangiaceae > CBDCWZ01. The sequence goes on along the minus strand of CBDCWZ010000041.1, from coordinate 6,714 downwards.
GCTCAAAAAAGGCCCACCGAGGCAAAGCGACTCGCGCCAGCTGCCGTTATGAGTTCCGGCTCGAAACCACCTATTTTGTCAACTCCGAAGACTCGCAGCTCCAGCAATCTTGGACCAGTGCACAAATCGCCATTGCCGCCGGCGTTAAAACACCAGATGGCATGCCGCTCAATCGCGTCGAACAGCGCTTTGCAACAACGCCAGCACAACTACCAAACGAACAACAAGTCGATCAGATCATTCAAACCATTACAGACGAGCTAAGCGCATTGCATGACGCGCCGGTCGTCGATCCCTATGTTGGCCCAGCAATTCTTGAGGGGCGCGCGGCAGCCGTGTTTTTTCATGAGGTATTTGGCCACCGAGTTGAGGGACACCGACAAAAAAGCGATATCAGCGGACAAACCTTTTCTTCTAAAGTCGGGCAAGCAATTATGCCAAAATGGATTACGATCCAGGATAACCCCACGGTGCGAACCATTAACGGGATTACTCTCAACGGCTTCTACCGCTTCGACGACGAAGGTGTCCAAGCGGCTCGCACATCGCTGGTAAACCAAGGGGTTCTTGAGGGGTTTGTTCTCGGCCGTAACCCCATCAAAGGATTTGCCAAATCCAATGGCCACGGCCGCAAACAACCCGGACAAGTGCCCGTAAGCCGCCAGGGCAATCTGATTGTTGAGGCGAGCCAAACCGTTCCCGACGACAAGTTGGTCACGATGCTCATTGATGAACTCAAGCGCCAAAGAAAACCTTTTGGAATGATCTTTTCCGATATTAGTGGAGGATTTACCAATACGACCCGATTTGCGCCGCAGGCCTTTAAAGTAAACCCAGTGATGGCCTATCGAATCTATCCAGATGGACGCAAAGAACTGGTCCGTGGCGTCGATATTGTCGGTACACCACTCACAGCACTGGGGGCGATTATCGCAGCGGGACGAACCATCGAGACTTTTAACGGAATGTGCGGAGCCGAGAGTGGCTGGGTCCCTGTTTCTGCGTCTGCCCCTAGCTTTTTGCTAAAGCAGCTCGAAGTCGAACGTGGATTTAAGCCAACAAATCGTGCTCCCGTACTGCCCCCACCGGCGATTCACCATCACGGACGAGGTCTATAATGAACCGCGCGAACATCCATCACCCTCTCATCCTTTTCTGCCTACTCGCCGTATATGTGACATCGTTTACATCACAGGGAACACCGCTCGCACAGGCCCAAACCAAACAAAATCGGTCGACCTTGTCTACCGCTGTTACGTCAGCGGTTGTCGATGCCCTAGCCGCCGAACTCGAGCGGGCAATGACCAGACTGGCAGTCCCGGGGGCCGCTCGGCCATACAATATCGCATATAAGCTGACTGAAGTAGAAGTCAACGACGTTCATGCGAGTCTTGGCTCGGTTACAGCGAGCAAGCTGCGCCATTTTGTCCATCTCGAAGCGCGCGTCCATGTCGGCAACCTATCGCGGGACAACTCTAACTTCGTCGTCGCCCGTGCAGAACAAGTGGATGGCGTCGCCTCGATCCAACTGCCCCTCGAAGCAACACCTCGCATCGCTCGGCGGGCGGCCTGGCTCGTCACGGATAATGCCTACAAAGAGGCTTTGGCCCAAATGAACGCAAAAGCTGATGCCCGTAGCGCTGGCCGCGGCCGACCGGAAATTCCGAGTTACACCCGTCACGCCGCGGTGGTGCAAGAGAAACCGGTCTTGGTACCAGTCCTCGAGGTGCAAAAAGAGGTCGAGATGCGCGCGAAAGAAGTCTCAGCCTCACTGCGAGATCATAAACATCTTCGTGACTCACGGGTCGCTTTTACAAACTTTTTGGAGCGCCGTTGGTACCTCAATAGCGAAGGGACGAGCGCCCACGATACTCGTCGTGTGAGCGGCGTGATCATCGTAACCACTGCACAAGCCCCCGACGGACAAGAGCTGGCACTCTATTTCTCACGCTACGGACAAACGGCTGCAGACCTCCCTGATAACAAGTTCCTTGCAGCAAAGGCACTGAGCCTATCCAAACAAATTCGTGCGTTGCAAAAAGCCCCCGTACTCGAAAATTATTCGGGCCCGGTTCTTTTTGAAGGCATAGGTGCGGCCGGAATGGTCCGCAACACTCTTGCCGTTCACCTCGGCGGAACCCCCGTACCAGAAAATCTCGAGAGAGAACGAGCCAAGCACTTCGGCGGCGCATTGGCCGGTCGGATCGGGTTCAGCCAAGTATCCCGAATCCTCAGCGTCATCGACGATCCAACTCAGACCAGAGAAGGTAATCGATTCTTAATCGGTGGATATCGATTTGATGACGAGGGTGTTCCTGCACAGCGGGTTGAGGTGATTCGCAAAGGGAAGCTCAAAACCCTGCTCATGAGCCGAACGCCCTCAAAGCAAATCACCAAAACAAATGGCCATGCTCGTCGAAGCGCCCCCGGTGGATCGTTTCATGGTAGCGCGACCAACCTGTTTATCCGATCGACGAGCCGACTCAGTGACAAAGCATTGGAAAATAGACTCATTGCCGAAGCCCGTCGTCAGGGGTTACCCTTTGGTCTCATCATAAGCCTTTTTGACGATGCGGCAGTCACCGCAGCACCAGAACTGAGTCGCCGCGAATTGCTCGCGCTGATCCGTACCACAGATGCCTCCGCACCACCTCCAACCGCAATTGCCTATCGATTGCGACGCAACGGCAAGCGTGAACTGGTCCGCGGCGTCCAACTCGCCCAGGTCCCCATTGAGAAGTGGGAAAACATCATCGCAACTGGCCGTAAATCGACCGTGTTTAACTATCTTGCCTCAGGCGAACTCGACCTTGCCCACCGCGTCAACGTCGATCAAGGATTTGTCCCCTCCGCCGGCGTCGAAACATCGATTGTCACGCCAAACCTACTATTCAAAAAACTCAACGTGTTTGGCACTACTGCTGGACGGAAACGCCCGATCCCTGTAGTGCTACGCCCCTAAAGGCTAGAGCGCTGAACACGTAAATTCACTTTCCGACGCTACCCCTCGAAATCGCTGGCTACGTTGTCCTCCTTGACGGGACCCAACCCCGCCCGCCCACGCCCAAATACGGGCGAATCTATGTTGGTTGCGTTTGATTTTCGCCTGGAAACAGACGGTTGCATTGGCAGTGTCCGCCTCGCCAACGATTCCGATCCTTTACCGTCGATAAGCAACTTTACGTGTTCAGCTCTCTAGGTGTCACGCCTTCACTGCAATTCCAAGTGCTTATCTCGAGGCACATGGCACAATCGGGACATCCCTAGTCTCCGAGCACCGACCACTCTTCAATCATTCGCGCTGTTTTTCGTTCTCCTACGGCAGCCATTAGCGCATCACGTCGTGTCGTCGCATCGTCATCACCATTACCGTCACGGTGGTTATCCAGCTGGGTTTCCGAAGCCGGAATCCGATTGGGATAGTCCGCCCAAATACGCGGATCCTCGCGACAGTCAAACTGCCGGCATGGACCGGGTCGACACCCGTATACTTGGCACCCCTTGGTTTGGGGATCGTTGTGCACACAGTAACCATCCTCGTCGCGCTGACGGATCCAGTATGGCCGCCCATAGTTCCAGCGAACCTTGCCTTCATTTAGATCTTGGGTACTCAGTGCAAACTGAAGCTTGCAGCACCGAGCTTTGCATAGATGCATTAACTCTTCACATGGGACATCCAAACCGGGCAGCCCATATTTGTCGACGGTAGGCTCGCCGTAATCGACTGACAGCGGCATCGCCAAAATATCCGCGGCCTGGACCTGCTTGTGCGTCTCAGAGACAGCCTCATTTACTTTCTCCGCATCGATACTGCCCCGCTCGGCCAGCTCGTCACTCAATGTGACAACCTGCGCAGCAAGCTGCAGCAGCTCGTCTCGAAGATTGGCAATCATCAGATTGGACGTGCGCAGCGCACGCTCAAGCTCCTCCCGCGTCGCGCAAGCCTCCTTGTCATCCCCGCTCATGGGATTCGAAGATACCACGATTTCATCAAAACGCGCTGACTCTCCAAGCGCTCTGCCAAAGATGGTTTGCAACCAAATTATCGGGTAGATTGTTGCCTCCCCGCGCGTATTCTTAAGACCAAAGACCACTCCTCAAGATTCCTAGCCACCCGAGCGACCATGGCTAAAGAACAACCACCCGCAATAAACAGCAATGACCAATTCGTAAATCTTCACGCATGGCAAGCAAATAGCCGAGCTAACGGCCCCGGCCTTCGCTATGTCCTATGGTTTCAAGGATGTGATCTGGGCTGCAAAGGTTGCTTCAACCCAAAAACCCACACCGACACCATTACCACCCAAGCCTCGGTCGCAGACGTATTTGAGAGTATCGTAACCCACCCCTCTGAGATGGAGGGGATTACGATTAGTGGCGGCGAGCCGCTCCAGCAATCCGAGTCCCTGTTGGCACTGCTCAAACGAATTCGCCAACATACCAAACTATCGGTGATTTTATTCTCCGGATACACAATCGACGAAATCCGGGCGCAACCCAATGGCAATTCGATTCTTGCGCTCATTGACGTGCTCATCGACGGCAGATATCAATCCGGACAGCGAAAAGCGGACCAAATGTGTGGCTCAGCAAATCAAAAAATCCACCTCCTGAGCGACCGCTACTCGATTGCCGACATCAACCAAACACCGCAAGCAGAGGTCCACATTGATCCAGGTGGAAACATCACCATCAGCGGTGTTAACCCGATCGTTTTGAAGAATTAGATGCCACTAAATCGTTAGAGGGATCGTGACGCCGCTCGTCTTCATGTGCTGATCTAAAACACGGATTAACACCTGAACCGTGTCTTGATCGCGAACATTGACCTGTAAATGGCCCTTTTTCTTTTTGGATGCCCTTTTGGTTGTCCGTTTGGTTGCCAAAGGGTACCCGCGCACCTCGTACGGGAACAGTTTCTCCCGCGCTTGCAACATCACCGTGGAGAGCCCGGCTTTTGCCGCGACACCGACAATACGCCGCAAAAGCTTCACGGACTTTCGCGGGGAAATATGCAACCCCAGCCGCTTGCCGCGAAACTTGCGAAATGCCGCTCGCCAGTTCTCTTTGGCGACGGGTTGATGATTCAAAACGGCGCGTCCATCCGCGAACATTCGAAACACCGCATCAACAGCCCAGGGCTGGGCGTTCACACCAGCAATCGGCCAAGCATAAGGCCGCGTCATCTCGGCTTGCTTGTCCCAATCCGCTTCGAGTTCCTGTTTGCGAACCTGGTATCGGTCCAGCATGCGTAGAAAGCTTGGGTCCGCACTACACTCCTGGCATCCTCGATACGAGTCTTTGGCGCGCTCTGCAAACCGTGCCCAGGCCCGTGTGGTCCACAATTGGGGCCAATGCTCCGGCACAATATGCTTGCACAAAACCGCGAGCGACCCGGCGCAAACCCGTTTCGCGAAGGCGTTGGGGGTCTCTAACTCTCGGGGGAAAACTCCAAGTACAATGGGCCACACTGTCGTCGCTAGCGCGTCAAATTGCTCGCGGTAGGATTGAGAACGAACCGCCAACATCACGGGTTGGGCGAGAAACACGAGGTAACGCTCTGCAAGTTGCTCTGTCGCCTGATTAAACTTTGGTTTCAGCGCCATTACTTCTGCGGAAAATTGACGATAGGACGCTGGAGACGTTGGATTCGAGACCATACGAGAAACGGACAAAAGAAGCTCGCTTGTCCCATAACTCGTGCTCTCACCCACGCCGCGGACCTCAATCTCAGATCTCATCTCGCAGGACCAAAGCAGCGGCAGCAATACCGCTACAGCAATATACGGGTTAGAAGCCATCTTGAGATGTCTTGCAGAATATTTGGCTAATTCGCCCATGGCCAGGGACAGCATCAAGGCTATATCCCCTTTCATACGCCGGTTTGGCCGTTTCGCCAAATCCCCAAGGCCGTATCGCCAACCCTAAAGAAAGGGGCAAATTCCCAGAACTTACGAATCTATTGCTATTTTCGATAACTTGCGCAGGGTCGGCGGATCGATAAAAACGTATACTGCATCCCCAAAACTAACGTAAGCCCCCGCCCAAATGGAGGACGGCGCCTCCGGAACAAGCGCGCGCCCATTGATCGAAGTGCCATTGCGCGAGTGCTCGTCAACCAGATAATACCCATTGTTTGCACGATCAAACACGAGAGAAGCATGCACTTTACTGACGGAGTCATTGTCTACCCGCACGTCGCAGCGACGACTACGACCGATGGTCACCTTCCCCGAGGTACCGCCTTTTCCGGTACTTGACCCAAGCACAAGAAATTGATGACCCGCATATTCGCGCCCATACTGCTCAGCCAGTCGAGGGGCTTGCGCTGGGTCATCGTGCGTTCGATCGTATGAGACAATGACTCGCGGGTACCTCGTTCGACTTCGATCAAGATCGGCTTGTAAAGGTATACCCTTCCTTCAACTCCGCTAAAAGTCCTCGCAACGTCTTAGATTGGGGCCATCCAGCCTCTAACGAACTACTCACGCCCGGAGCCTATCACGGACCCCTCTATACATGCAGCAAGGTCTTTGACCACAACTTCCGTCCCCAAGCCCACGATACGCGGTTTTGCCGGCTGGCTCCCTGTGGGTTGCGGACTCAGCCGCTCGGAGGAAAATCGACTGCCTACGCGATGAAACGCGACCCAATGGGGCTCGTCACTGCCCGTACTGCCGTCAATCGCGTGGGCGATCCCCTTAATTCGCACAT
>CBDCWZ010000040.1:0-66396 GCA_965223575.1 Kofleriaceae bacterium | reverse complement strand
AAACCTTTGTTCGGCTTCAGGATGAACTCGCGGGCACAGAGAATCGCATTGCCGTTGAACGCAAGCGCTACAACGATGCAGTGAGAGCATACAATAAGTATGTGAAACGGTTTCCCAATAACCTGCTGGCCGGCTTGTTCAGCTTTGATACTCGCATCTATTTTAAGGCCGATCAGCAGGCAAAAACAGTACCGGAGGTGGATTTTGACTAGTCAGTTGCTCACAAAAATTCTTGCTGTCACCTGGCTGCTCGTCGGCCCCGGTCTGGGGCTAGCGTGCGGTCCTCCACCGGCGCCGTTGGGTCCGGGCGCAGAACCGCCGGAGCCAAAACCAATTGCTCCGGCGCCACCTTTGCACCCGACCCACTATGAGCCGCAAACAGGTCAAACCAATCCCCCTTGCCCAGAAAACGGCAAAAAGTCGGACTAGAGCGGCAATCGGTACCTTTGAGAACCTCTTTTGCTGTGGTCACCGCAGAACTACATCCCATCACCAACGCCGCTTCATAACCTCTCGCACGCTTCAACAACCGGCGCCGCTGTCCTTCCGACCACACGCACATGAGCGGAGTAGGCAGCCGCGTCGTGAAAACATCGGTTTTGATTCCACGTTGTTCAAGCGATTCCCGGATTGACTTGATGCAATCCTCGTAAGCTCCCGTCTTGACACCATGTTTAAACAGTTCGATAAACGGAGTATTGGTTTGCATCGCCAGGTTCATCGGTGGGCACACTAGGGCATGAAACAATCAAGACCGAATTAACATTCTCCAGATCAGCAGTAACATCTCGCGGCTCCAATAGTATTGGCATTATTCTCTCCTTGCTGATACATGCGTATCCTTAATGGCCAAAAGAACAGCAAGTAGTGTGCCAGCGACGACCTGGCTCGAAATTGGACTAATGTTCTTTAACAAACAGCTTAGAGTCAAAGCGAACACGACGGCCGTATATACCACCTTGTTTTCGCTTTCCTGCAGCAACGATCATGACAACGCTCGCATCTCTTGGAAGCTTCAACAATTTCTCCACTCGCCGGGCATCAAAGCCCTCCATTGCGCAGGAGTCATACCCCGCGGCTCGAAATGCGAGCATCAAGTTTTCGCAAGCGAGAGCGGTCGATTTGGTCGCCCACAGTGTTAACCCAGTTTTGCCGAAGGGGCCTCGGGGGATCGGTCGAAACAGTCCTATCAAACCAACCAGAAGCCGTCTAATCGGCCCCAGTATGCCCAACGGGCCCTGACTGTAAATCAACGGAACGAAGGTTTTATAGTACTTTACCGCAGACGCAGGAATTTCTTCCATTGTCGAAAACAGGTCGAGCATTTGCTGTCGCGAACGTTTCCAGGTCTTGGTTCTCGCAACGCACGCGATCAAAACAGGCGCCGTGTCCGCGGCAGGTTGGTGAAAGCAAAGCTCCGCCAACTTGTTTCGAATTTCTTCGGACTTGGCCCAATGAAATTCCCAGGGCTGCAAATTACACGAATTTGGCGCTAACAGAGACAGGTCTATACACTGTTTGACAACGCTGTCTGGAATCGCTTCGTCTTGATACAATCGAACAGAGCGACGAGACTCCACTACTTTCCTAAATTCATCAAAGCTAGTTGAACCGGCGTCTTCCCGATAATGGAAATCCATATCGCCAAGCACGCTGGTCGTTGCTCTCATGGCATCTCCTGCGCTGATCTTGGTTGCAGCTGTGGTTCAATTTCCTTTTCGCGAACACACCGCGGCGTTTCGCGGTTCCTCACGCCCTCATCCGCGAGGGCTTCTTGGCGCCGCCACTCGACGCGCTCCTTAATGCCCTGCAGCATGCGCCGATCCATGACAAAATCGATTGTATCGACGAAAAACGGAACGATACCAAAACCAGAACCATTGTTCCCACTCGATCGGAAACGACTGATCAGACGGCAGCGGCCTGCCTCGAGAGGCTCCAGATAGAAAAGCCATGAAACAGCGGGAAGTCGTGACCGCTTGCCCGGTTCATGTTGATCACCAAACGCGACAAAGTAGCGGCCCTGCTCCAGCTGAACAATCCGTAGCGGCGGAATCTTTGGATGCAGAAGCAAACTGTCGCCCTTGGTTAGGGCCCACTCGGGGTGGATCGCCTCGGCATTTCTCACGTCACATCCAACGAGGTTCTCGAGCCACTGGTAGCTATAAAATCCACCCCGCTCCGCTCCGATCTGGGCAATCCATGGCCACACCTCCTGGGCCGAAGCGCCGATTTCGATCGCATGGGACCAGCCCTCCCGCGACCTAGCAATCAAGTCGTCCCCGGGATAGCGAACATTTTCCCACCCATGCGGCATTCCCCACACTGCTCGGCGGCGGCGTTTCCATGGGGTGAGCAAACCTCCTGCGATCGCTACGGCACCGAGCAGACCACTACCGATGTCACGCCAACCATCACGGCGTGTGCGACCTTCGACTCGTGCGGCAAGTCGGCGAAGTTGCGTTGACTGCATGATCGGGTGGATCAGTCGCATCCAGCCGGCGTACAACCACTCCCGCCTGGGGAACACGGCACGCGCACGCACGGTCAAACGGGTCCGTTGCGCGTCAAGTGGCTCAAGAACAAACGCCCACGTAACATGCCAAAAACGCGCAGGCCGCGGAGACTGGAAATCGAGATGAGTATTGGTCTTCGTGTCAAACAATCCACCAAGGAGAAACAACCGAGGGGCGTCAATACTGAGCACCTCGAAACCGATATCGCCATCGACAGTTGCTGGGATAACATCACCGACCGCGATGCTTTGCAGCTCCGGATGAATGTCTTTCGCGCTTTGCCGGGCTCCATTGTCGAGAAAGTCCCAACTATACCAACCACCACGCCGACACCCCATCTGCAAAAGCCATGGCCAAATCTGTTCAGGAGTCGCCCGCATCGTGATCGCGTGCGTGACTTGCCCTATCGCGTCGACAAGACGCGCATCTCCCGGTAGTGGCCGTTCGTTGTCGTCTGAGCGCATGGTCGTTCGCTTGCTGAGCCAACGGTTACTAGCGATTCTGAATGCAACTCCTATACCAATGTCGCGAACCATGGATGCCACCGGGCCGGATGTTCAAGCGGCCAGATTGGCACGATTCTCGCTCTTCTTGCGCCCCATCCAGTTTTACCACGGTGCAGTGGTGTAACTACGCGCGTGGCCAAATCTTGTTCTACTGCAGGACCAAACGATACAACACAACACAAAGGTCACGCCCCGCGTCATCGTGAATGGCACGTTCCACGGAATAAGGTCCCGTCGCAAGTGGTATTTTCAGATGATTCTTGGGCAGGCCTGTCCCCCGGCTAGCGGAATCGAACAATACGTACTCGGGGCAGTTACACTGAAAAATGATCTTTGTTGGCTGCCAGTCCTGCTCTATTGCTGCCAAGGAGTCGAAGATGTCCGATTCTGTCTCAGCGCCAACCCAGCGGACAAAGCAACCACCTTCCTGCTGAGCGATCCATGTTGTGCTGTTTGGATCGTCGCCCAGTACGAGCGCATGCTGGCCCCCCACTTCGATCACACCAATGTCACCGACGTCGCACGCACGATCGTAATCGGTAGCGGGATCATGCGGGTTCCGCCAGCGAAAACGAGCGGAAACAGTCCTTCCACGCGAGGGCGTACATGAACCCTCCCACAGGTGCAGACTCTCTCGTGAAGCAAACAACAACGGGCCCCCGCCCGTAGCAACCCAGATGCGTTGCGGTTTACCGCGAAATCGTTTCGGCCTATCTTGGCCAGTACGCGTCCGGTGCTCCAGAATAACTCTTCTCGCCTTCATTCCCATCCATCATCAACCTTTGTAATGGCATTTTTGTGCTGAGGAATTCCTCGAGCCGACGCGGGATATCATCTGTCACATCTACATCGCATCCAGGTTCACTCGCAACCACCTATCTAGAGCTCCGCTTGTACGGAGGTTGGGATAGAGCGACGCACAATCGGGTAAAACCCGATCCAGTATGGATTCATTTGGAACGCACCCAAGCGACGACCCTATTGTCGCGTTGTCAGCGAGAGATCAAGTCCTCCGGGGCCGGCGTCAGATAAATCGGGCAACAAATCGACAAATGTCGATTTGTTGCCGAGTGTGATATGTTTTTGCAACTATTCGTTTCGTCGGAAGAAACAAGGAATTACAGCTGCTTAGAGAACTGCAACAGAAGCGTTCAGCTTCGTTCTCCGGGGCCGGCGTCGCATCGGCATGTGACAGATAGATCTTCAAGGTGCTGCGAGCGACGCACGCGGCAACAGCGGACATCTAAAGGATCGGCGTTGGTGTTGGCGGATGAATGGATGAAAGACGGTGCAGTCCAAGTTAGCTAGGGCACTGGGGCTGCATTCGTCGACGTTGGACTATTGGCGCAACAGGTATTGACGCGAACCAACAAAGCGCGCCCTCCGCGGCGTTGTGCTCGGCCGCAAGAACCACTACGGTTCGCGATCCGAACAAGGAACTCAAGTCGCCGTCATCTGTTACACTCTCGTCGAGTCCGCGAAGCTTGCCGGCCTCCATGTGGTCTGCTTGAACACGATGCTGATCTACTTGATCACGATGGGTTGATCTTGGCGATCACGATGGGCTGGTACGCATTGGATCACCGGAGAAATGTTGAAAGGTCGATGATTCGACTGAAATACTCGGATTCAATAACAGTTTCTCGTGGCACAAGAGCCTTTGAAATTGTGCCTTCGTTCCATGCTCGCCTCTAGATGCTCTATGGCCGCCGATATGCGTTGAGTACTAGGACAGGGACGAGAACTGTTCTAGAAAAAGTCGCCGTCGGGCACAAAGACCTCTGGTTCTGGAGCAGCCTCAACTTGCTTGCGAAGCTTTTCTAATGTGGTTGTCGTAGGTACAGCCGAGAATCCCTCCAGCAGTTGTTTCCGCGTCAGCACCTGGTTGGCGGCTTCAGCGGAAGATGCAGGTGTTAGCCACTCTCGAGCCAACTCTTCCAGTAGCGAAGCCGCATTACCTTCCGTCGCGCTAAGTAAAAGAACTTGGAGCCAAGTAGCGAAGAACGGATTGTTGGACGTCAGTTCGTTACAGCGCTCCTCGATGCTCTTGGCTCCACCGAGTTCGATAAGCTCGCGTACAATTGCTACTTTGGATCGCTCCGACTCGAAATTCTTCCCGGAAATTCGAACGTGCTCAAGCTCGTGAAGCAGTTCGCAAACGCGCTCTGATTCTTCGGCCTCTTCCTCTTTTTCTGGGCGCGTCTGATAGTCCTGTGGGTTTCCCTGTCGGAATCGAAGCCATATTACATCTGGATCATCGTCGTCGCTGCCCTCCAACACGAGATAGCGCCCAGGTGGCAATGGCACCATGAAAAGGTGCCCGCTACCATCTCCTTCTGCATCAATTACTCTGGGTTCAGAAGCAGAAGTACCCTTGACGACCCCCTTGTTCCAGGCATCGCCAAGCACTAATAAGCCTGTTACTTCGATTTCACCGGTGAGATACTCTGTTCGCCGTCGATTAACGATGTCATCGCGAACCATCGCGATCTCTTGTGTATAATCCTCATCGTCCTGGCATGATAGCGACTGCAGAACGATAACATCGGCTTGGCCGACTGCAACCTGAAACTCACCACCAGTGTATCCCATGCAAGCCCAACTCGAGCCACCCACCTCCACTACTCCAAGCTCACCATCAAAAGCATCGGTAATCTCCTCTGGCTCGTTACTACCGCGCCACGCAGCCCATGTTTGACTGTCGGCAATGAGCATAGGCACGGACGGGTGAGGGAGGCCAATCGTCTCGGGAAACCAGCGAATTGCTTTGCGACGGTTTGTCATTTGACAACTTTGGTCCCTTTCATCTCAACAAGGCAAGCTCACTTATTCGTATCTTTCGCCATTGTTGGAAAAGATGTGCTTTCTATATGCTTTTTAAAGGGCAGGTTGCTTGTTGGTGGAAATAGAAAACCTCAATAGTTCTAAGTGATCCCAGCATGACTCGAACATGCGACCCTACGGTTTAGGAAATCCCGATGACAGTGGACAAACACGGACTCAGCAGGACTCAGGATCGTGTTTACAGCTAGTTAGCTCTGATCACAAGGGACACGACCCACCTGAGGCGGACTCTGCCGGTAGCAAAGTAGCAACGCGTGCGGAGATAGGTAGCGCCCTCGTTCGCGTTCACAAGGCGTGGATTACAACTTCGCACTGTCCCCCACATCGTCTGCGAGTTTGGCCCACCAGATTAGCATCAGAAGCATGACATCCCATCGTTTTCACAATGGGTCTAGTTACTTCGTGTACGGATTGGCGGTATTGTCCCTGATTGATGTTGACTCATAAGCACCCCCTCTTGTTTGGGCACGCGGGGCTTTTTGCAGTGTTGGTTGGTACGCTCAGCAATAGTGCGTGTAGTGCTGGCAGTAAGAGCAAGTTCTCTCAGACTACCGTTCCTAGCAGACAACTGTGCAGCGACATCTCTAGCGCGGATTGTGCATCAGATGGCTGGTGCAGGCTTCAGCATGTTGGGGCGTGGATTGCCTCCTTGTCGAGCTCGGAATACGGTGACACCTATGTCCTTACAGTTCGAGGGAAAGTGCTGCAATTACGCGGAGCACAATGGGTCGACACCGGCTTAGAAGCTGAATCAAACATCAGCGACATATGGGGGCGTGGAGAAAAAGAACTGATCGCTGTTGGCTGGAGCGGAGCGGCGTTTCACTACGATGGCCATCGATGGCTTCAGAAACCCACACCAACCAAGAATGTACTGCGTAGTATCTGGGCTTCGGGTGACCATGTGTACGCAGTGGGTGATTTTGGCACCGTGCTACAGTACAAACATCGCAAGTGGATTAACCATCCCAGAGCGGCTTCAGATCATCTCGAAGCGGTCTCTGGGAGCCCGACTGGCCACGTTGTCGCGATCGGCGGTGAACAGCTTGTAAAATACAATGGACGCCGTTGGTCTGCGAGATCTTTTCGGAAAGGGGTAATCCGTGATGTGTGGATGGTTATCCCGAGTGAGACCTATGCGGTTGGCGATCGCGGTACAATAGCCCGCAGCGATGGTTCCAGATGGGTTGTGTTGACTGGGGGTGCGCCTCCCGGACTTGGAGTTGGAAGCCAAGCGAGCAAGCCCTCAATCGGCAGTAACCTCAAAGCGGTTGCGGTACGACGAAGTCTCGCGGTTGCTGTGGGGACTTCGGGGATGGTTGTGCACTACCAGCGCGGGGACATTCACCCAAGACAGATCAATGAAAAGCTCAATTTTATCGATGTCAACCCCTATGGTTCTACGGGTTGGATGATCGCTGCGGAGGACGGCTCGGTTTTTTGCCGTGACGACTAGTCTCGAGTTGAGCACTTTTTTCGGGCTGTCGAGGCGGAAAAAAAGCGAAAAAAGTTGAGGGCAGAGCCCCCTTCGATCGAAATGCGAGTTGTGCACCTTGCCTTTCTTTCGGAGGAGACAATGCCCGACGCAAACCTTGCCCCATCTTTTGCTCCATTGGTAGCCTTTTTCGCCGAATGTTTCACGGTGCCGACCTATGAGACATTCCGGCACGTCGTTTCCGGTTGGATTCTGTGCGTGGGTCGGCACACAGTGACCGGCGTACTTCGTGCTTCGGGGGCGATCGGTGTGAAGCATCACACGAGCTTTCATCGTTTTTTTCGCTCGGCGGTATGGGATCCAGATCGTATCGGGCTGTGCTTGCTCAAGCTTGTACTTGCGTTGGTTCCAAGGGGGGAGGTCGTCATCGTTCCATTGGACGATACGCTGGGCCGCCACACTGGCAAGTGCATTCGCGCTGCGAGCATGCACCACGACCCGCTGCTATCGACACGCACAAGGGCCGTATTTCACTGGGGACACGTTTGGGTCGTGCCATCCATAGCGATTCGCGTCCCCAGTTGGGACAAAACATTCGCACTACCAGTACTGGCTCGCTTGTACCGCTCCGAGAAGCTTTGCAAGAACGAGAAGCGATGCTTTTTGAAAAAGACCGAGCTCGCAGCGCAAATGATAGCGAAAGTGGCTGAGACTGCCCCCAAACGCGCATTCTGCGTTGTCGCCGACAATGCGTATGCCAATCGTTCGATTGTGAAACCGCTTCCAGCCAACGTGGATTTCATTGGCCGCGGCCGACTCGATGCCGCGCTCTATGATCGGCCCCGGCAGCAACGAATCGGTCGCCCGCGAATCAAGGGAGACCGCCTACCATCGCCTTTGGCTCGAGCACGGTCGTCGCGTGGATGGCGCCGACGACGAGTCCATGTCTACGGACGCACAGTTACCTTGCAGATCAAAGTCTTCGATGCAATCTGGTACAAAGTCTCCGGTGGGCGTTCGCTGCGATTCGTGCTGGTACGTGGATGGCCTGGTCACGAACACGACGACGTTTTGTGTTGCACGGATTTGGCGCTCAATCCCAAAGAAATCATTCGCCGATTCTGTCTCCGTTGGGCCATCGAAGTTACTTTTCAGGAGACCAAGGGGAAACTCGGTTTTCAAGACCCACAAAACCGCGTCGAGCGTGCGGTGTTGCGTACGGCGCCCGTGGCGCTGTGGATTTACACCTTGACCATCGTTTGGTATCTGAGGCTCGATAAACGGGTTAAGTCGGCTCGCTTACCTACGTTGCCTTGGTACAAAAAGACTGTACCTGCTTTCAGTGACATGCTCGCCGCCCTGCGGCGCGAAACCTGGCGTTGCAGACTTTTGGATCCGCTGCACTTATCCCACGTAGATCAAAAGTCTGTCGACCCTTTGCTTAACGCTGTCGCCTACGCTGCTTGATCATTGATCCGGACGTTCTATGCACAGCTTTGGTTAGATCGCACCCAAAGTTTACACGCTGGCAGTGCCCAAAAGTGCTCAACTCGAGACTAGGTTGTTGGGTTCAAAACGCCGCAATAATGATCACAAGTCTGCGCAACGAAAGGTCCCGCTCTACTCCTCCCCCATATGGAGCTGCGGTTCTTCGATCTCCTTGCCGGCGAGAAGAGTCTCGATCTCGCCCCTAACGTCCTCGTCGGGCTCTTCCTTCTGGGCTTTCTCCAAGAGGTTCTTGGCATCGGGCGGCCATTTGTCCATGCCCCACGGCGATAGCGCCTTCAGCGCCATGTGGCGATTGCGAATGACGGGGCTGCGCACGCCCGTGCGAATCAAAGGCCAGCCCTTGCCTGCGAATCGGCGGAGGTCCTGGAGAACGAAGTCCAAATGGCTGTGATTTGCCCACTCCAGACCGAGGCCCATTTCTTCGGCGGGGCCCGAAGCAATCTTGTCCAGAGGAAGCGTTTTCTCCGCCAGAGCAACCACGCGGTCGATCCGCGCCGGGTCATCGGTTTGCATCACAAAGTACCAACCGTCGTCGATTCCAGACTCCAGCCGGGCAAACTGATGATCCCAAGTATCGATGCCGAGCGACTTGGCAGCCTGGTCTGCGTTGCTGAAGACAACCCTGTCTTTTGAGGCAAGGCCCACGTTGATGGTTTCCTTCCAATGGGGAAGTGCTTTCACGGCGATTACCCTCGTTCGCAGCCTCTCGCGCAAAGCTTGTGTCCACCCGCGCCCTTCTCAGGCCTTCCAGTCCGCTTTCTCCTCGTCGAGGAAGTGCTCTATGTAGTCCACAGCAATAAGCTGACCGATCTGTCTTGGCTCTTCACCCAGGTGATGCAAGTACCGTTCGACGACGACAGCGCCGTCGTCGTAATCGTCCATGTCCTCAGCGGGACCACCTGCGACAAGCGCCTGAATGATATCGCCAGCGCCCGCGAGGATTGATGGATCAACATCATCTTTCTCAAGCAGACCGCGAAGGCCGCCCGCCTTCGCGCACGTGTAGGCTAAATACTCGTACATCACCGAGTTCTTGTAGCCCTCTCGGAGCATCCACTCCTTGATCTCGGGGTTGCTGGTCTCCGCCAGGCGCTCTACGATCTGAATGCGGCCCCAACCGTCCACGTGCTGGGCAAGCTCAAACATCTTCCTGTCAGGGTCATCTCCAGCGGTGTTCGACAGCGCGACCGCTGCAAAAAGAGTGAATTCCTCATGCCTGCCCAGGGTCAAGAGCAGTTCGCTGTAGTCAGAGCCGGGAATCACACCGAGCACGGCGATGGCGAACTTTACCGGCTCTCGGTCCGGAGAGTTCCTCGCGATCCAGAGGGCCAGTTCTTCCAAACGCTCTGCGTCAAGATCCTGCTTTTCGACGATACGCTCAAGCAGCGGATCGATGAAATCCAGAACGCCCTCTTGGAGGAGCTGGTCGTACAGCTTCTTTAGCTTGAGCGGGTTCGCATCTTCCAGCACTACACCGAGTGCGCGATGCAACATCTTGGCGCGGCTCTTCTCGGAGCCACCGCCAAAGTGATGCCCAAACGCGCCGTCCATGCCCCCAGCAACCCACCTCGGCCCGTCGTCCTCCTTCTCGTCGGGCAAGCGATCGCCGCCCTCTGTGAGGCCCATGGCGTCGGCAGACACGTGCCTGCTGATGTGGGCGTAGATGGAAATGTCGCCCTGCCAAGGGGCGCTGGACGTTGGCCAAGTCCCATTCGCCGTCCTTCTTCGATTTCCAAAACCAACCCATCACACGTGCTCCTAGTAATCCTACGATGCCCACGAACTTGAGTAGGGCGTTCGTTTGTTTACAGGCATCGCCCTGTCGCCTTACTCTAAAGAAGCGTAAATAGCAACAACTATGGGCAGATGCAGTCTAAAGTTATCCAGCGGCGATAACGAGCACGGCCACTGGCCGAGCGCAATTAACCACTAGCGACTTTCACGATTGCGTGATTCGTGATCCCAGCATGACTCGAACATGCGACCTACAGGACTGAAGGACTAAGGACGGTTTTCGTTTTTACGTTTATTGACAGCTGCGGCAGTGAAAAACGTAAAAACGAAAACCGTCCCAGATTCGCTTGTCTGACCCCTGCTCCATATTGATCATGATCTCACTGTTCATACCATGACTCAACAGTGCCGCCTCGCACGGATCAGCCTGTTCACGTAGCGCGTTAGGGCACGTATTCATCTGCACCGATGTCCGGTTGCCCTTCTTGTGGTCGCGTGTCTCCATCAATATCGGTTGTCACCGTGGTATTCGGATTTGCCTTGTTGATACCTGGATCGTTTGATTGTAGTCGGAGCCCATCTGCAATCGACATCACACTAGGAATCATGTCTATGTTACCGGTCCCAATTTGGCCACCCTCGATGTTCGAGTAAATCCATGCGCAGTTGCCATCGACTTCTTGTTTTCCAGCCACAGGACCAGTCCCCCGCATACACAATCGAGCTCTCTGCGGTTGCTGGTGTTGCAGTGTCGCAAATGACCCCTGATGCCCCAGTCGCTGCCATGTTCTCGAACACAGTGTTAAACTGAAAAACCTGTGTACCGAACGCGCTAGTATTCTCTATCATGATGCCCCCAAATGGACTACCGCCGGCACCGCTCGTGCCATTTCGAACGAAATTTGTATTTGTAATAGAAAAATTGGATTCTTCCAGCAGTACCCCGCCGCGATCGTTGTTCCGTATTTCACAACCCTCAAGTGTCACGCTTCCGCCGAAAGCGATGAACCCACCGCTGCCGGCATTATCATTCACCGATGAGGACGTTACGGTTACGCTCCCGTTTGTGCTGCCTATTCCTTCACCATCATTTCCATCGATGGAGGAGGACGTTATGGTGACGTTCCCGCCACTATTCTCTATCCCCACATCGTCATTCTCGCTCACAGAAGATGATGTGATTGTCACGTTTCCACCCGTCACAAATATCCCCACATCGTTGTTCCCGTTCACAGAGGAGGACGTCACCTTCAGTGTACAGTCGCGCACATCGATCCCGTTACCCTGGTGACCGTTCACTGAGGTCTCCATAACGCTCAAATTGGCTCCTCCCGTACATAAAATCCCATCACCGTCATTGTCACTTCCTGCCTTGTGCAACAACGTAATTCTCTCAAGGAGGACTGTGATATCTCCATTGACATTCACATTTGGCCGATTCGGCGAGGTCACCGCAATCGAGGTATCTTCCTTTGTTCCGCCGACTATCAGTACGTCAAAATCAATCGTGGGCAGATCTTCATCGTACGTTCCTGGGGCAATGCGTAATGCGTCTTTCCCGCCCGACGAATCCCTCACAAGCTCAAGCCCCTTAACCAGCGTCTTGCAAGCCGCCGCATTCAGGCCTGCGCCGCAGCCATCCACATCGCCACCCGCCGCCCCATCTACATAAACAATCGCGTCCGCCTTTACGCATTGACCATCCGAAATATTGCATATTCCTGTGTCTTCGCACTCTGTACTTTTCTCACATTGGGCACAGGTCCCATCCTCAACGCATGTTTTGTCTTCACTCTCGCCGGAACAAGATAAGGCGAATACTGCAACGAAAACGATCCACCCCTGGCCGAGAACGAAAATTTCGACCATACGCGAAAGAATCGAGTTTCCGCGCGTTTTTATTGTGTAGGGTTTCATTATATATCTTCCTTCCTAATTGGGGCCATCGTAAGCATTCCAGACAGAATAGATGTAGTGGCTGACTCAATTGCGAACCGAAGTCGTCTAATGCCCCTTCAAACCTAAAACGTTAAGGGGTTAGCAACAGGTTCACATTTGCTTCCACGGTTTTGGGGGGTTACGCCTGGAGGTAACAGGGGGGCAGGTCGTTCTACGGTCTCGTAACCGTTGGCAGTCCGTTGTATAAAAGTGAGGTCCCACTGGTCCACGTCACTGATCACAATTCGTTCGTTGGTCATGGAGCACTATTTAGCATGGCAAGTTCTAATACCAACTACAGAATCGACTAGAAACTAGGGAAGAAAATTTCCATAGTGCATAACGGGTATAAAGAATAACGATGCACACCTTATGCAACACCGAGTTACAACTACTCTTCAACTACTTAGAGCTCTCCCGTTAACAATCGTTGATAACTGCAAAACTACCCAGATCGCGATTCAAGTGGGGACGTCCCCCTTGTCCGTTAGCGAAATCGGTACGGGGTACTGTTGCCGTCCCCGTGCTTCTAAACAACCCCAACCCAGGGTAAGTAGGGTTTCATCAAGATATCTTCCTTCCTCATTGGGCCATCCTAACGAATTGAGGAACCAACGACGAACTTGATTAATTACTGCGTGGCCTCACTAGACAATCTGAGGCGTTGAATATTCACAGCTCTTTCTAGTCGGAGTTCACCGATGGGACAACTACCATAAGGACTGAGAGGACTGAGCAGAGGACTGAGGACGGTTTTCGTTTTTACGTTTATTGACAGCTGCGGCAGTGAAAAACGTAAAAACGAAAACCGTCCCAGATTCGATCGTTTCGGTGACCGATGCGGGCTAACGTCGTGGCGTCGTTCTGCCTTTTCTCTTCGAGCCCGACAGAAATTGGATAACGGTGCTCAGGGTTACAACTTTCGGCTCACGAGAACAATTGTTACAAACAACGCAACTATGAACTGCTGCCTTTTAGCCAGCCCCTTTTCAGGCTCAACCGAAGAATCTTGCTTACTATCTGCTTACTAGGACAACTTTTGAAAACCCACGACAAATAAATACCCCAGTAATTTCTAGTGATCCCAGCATGACTCGAACATGCGACCTACGATTTAGGAAAATCTCGATGATAGTGGACAAACACGGACTCCAGCGGACTCAGGATCGTGTTTACAGCTAGTTCGCTCTGATCGCCAGAGACACAACCGGCCTAAAATGGACCTAGCCGGTAGCAAAGTAGCAACGCGTGCGGAGATAGGTAACGCACTGGACCAAGCCCGGAAAGCGTGGCTTTCCAACGGCGAAGATACTGAGCTTCGCCAAGCTCTGCTCTGGGTGCTGCTTCGCCTCGACCACCTTGTTCGGTAACCAGTCACAGTATGAACCCTCTCGGTTTCCGGCTAGACTACATTTTCGTCATTTGACACGTGTGAGTACGTGGCGATGGCGAGGAGATTAGCACTGTTCCTGGAGCCGGCACGGGTTGGATGCTCGCTCGTGGGAGCTCATGATCCCAAATCAGAGCCGTTCGCCACGCAGCCAGTGTGCATCCTGATTGGGTTACCGCCAAGTGCATTGGATTGTTTGCCACGAAGGCAGATTCGACGTCGGGCGATCCAACGAATGATGCACCGTTCACAGCTCAACTTGCCCAGCTTCGCCGCCGCGAAGAGACCCGTATGAATGATCCGCGACTACGTAGCAAGCATCCTTCCGCGAACCTCGTTTGACGATGAGCCCAACTTGAGTAAGCCGTTGTAGGCGGCGTTGAAGGGTCCGTATGGGAGGAGGGTCGGCAAGTTGCTCGCGGAGATCTCGGCATCGTGCGATGCCAACCAGCTCGATGACCTTGAAAATTTCTCGGTCGAGCTCGTCCGGTAGCTTCAATACAACCCAAGGAACTTGGTCCTGTTCGCCTAGTCGTACTCTAAGGGCCGTCTCACAAGCCTGGAGAGACTGGGCAAACTCGGAGACAAAATATGAGAAGAGACCTGTTAGGTCGCCACACCTGGCGCTATGGTGTACGACTGGAGATAAGCACAATAGCCTCTTGCCCGCTTTGCCGGCTCCCAGCACAAACAGAGGCGAGAGGTTGGCTCTCCCACGCAGCTCATGGTCGACAACTGCGAGTACCGCCGGCCGTAACCGTGGCTCCCGGTACAAAACCGATAAGCTCCAATATAGAAACGCGGCGCGTAAGATGGGTTCCTTGCTCACGAGCTCGTCAGCGTCCATCCACTCATAGATCTGGAACAGATCGGATAGTACATCGATACATACAGTGCCGACATCATTCTTCATAATCCGGCGGCTTTCACTCGCGTACTGGTCTTGGAGTAACCCGATATAGACGGCAGCAGTGTTAGGCGACGTAGGAGTCCCCTCCATCGCCGCACAACGGACGGCGTGACAAAGTTCAACGACTTTACGAATCGTGGCCAGGACGGAACGGCGGCTTGAGGAAAAATCACCGCCTGATAGGACTGCATCGACTTCTTCCGGTTCGACTCCAACCTGAGCATTTTCCAACAAACTCAGAATGCGCTGCTTATCAGCCATCGCTTCCAAACGGCGCCTAGTGGGAAGCGACCAACCCATGCCTTCGATAAAGCCAGCATGCCGCTGGGCAAAAGCCAGGCTCAAAATAAGCTCGGGGTTCAATGCGTACTGAAGGTCATCAAACGGAATAGCCCCGTTCTCGTGGCGACGCGCCCGTTTCACGGTGTCGACAACCGTCTCTGACGCTTAGCTTCGCGGCGGGCCGCCTTTTTTTGTTCCTGCAGCCGGAAGCGTTCCTCGATGGGCACCACGGACTGGGGTCTAGAACGACCGAAAGATTTCTCGTAAAGGTGCTCGAGGTGCTGGGGAAGCGGCATCTTCCACGACTCCTGATCGTGGTTCGCCAACGCCCCGAGCTTCTTCGGATTCATACCGAGTTCTCTGGCCATCTGAACGTGAGCATGAGAGAGCCGATATCGCTTGCGTGCGTCGATCCATATCTGCAGCTTTTGGTCGAGTTTCTTCTTGGCCATGAGAGCTACCTCCAACCTTGCGCCCATTGGCGATATACTTCGATCCACTTCAAGCCCTTGGGCGACGGATCGGGAATCGGGGAGAACCCAGTGGCCTGTTCCGATTTGCCGTAAGCATCAACGCTCGCTTCCTCGATCGGTGCTTTGAGTTCTTTCTCGAGTACGGCACGCCGGTTCCTTTTCGACGCTGTTTTTGTTGCCCTCTTCCTCTGCTTTCTTTGTGGCATAGCGCTATCCCTGAATCAAAAGAGTTCGTCCTCCAAGGCTCGTAGCGTTTCCTGGTCATATTCAATGACGTAGTCATCGCGATTGGGTTGAGAAACGTTCTGCCAGGGCGCTGTGTCGTAGCCCATCGAGCGATACCCCTTGATGCGCTTGTCAAACATCCTTGCGAGCATCGGTACCTGACGATCCACGTAGTCAAAGATGCGTAAAAAGATGTTAGTTCAGCATGGAGTGCTTCAAGTCGTCTCTGAATGGTGCTTCGCTCAGTCTCGATTTCTACAAGCCGCTCCTTCTGCTTGGCAACTTCTCGGAGAAGAGCATCGCGGTCGGGAAATGACATGCTGCAGTCCATTCCACGTCCCGTCAGTGGCTGGTGGCCTCTCTGGTGCTGTCTGTGTCTGTACTCATCGCTTCTTTTTGCCTTTGCTCTTCGGCGTGCGCTTTGCTTCGCCTTTTCTGGCTCCTAGCTTTCGTGACGGGTGCTCTTTCTCGATCTGTTTAACCTCGTGCACGGCCTCCTCAAAGTGCTTTTCCACCGGCGATGGCAACGCGCGGCGCTCCTCAGCAAACCGGTCGTATTCGAGCTCAGCCTTGGCGACCGCGTTGTCGTGAGAGACCTTCCCCGCGTGTGTCAGGATTTCGCGTTCGGAAATCCGTAGAAACTCATCGAGCTTGGCGATCCAGTCCTTCATATGCATTGGTTTACGGTTCGTGACCTGTAGCTCCGCAAACTCTAGATACGCCGTAACGATGCGATTGAGCGCCTCAAGTTCATCGTGATCGAGGTAGTTTTTCGCGATGCTGACGTCAGCCTTTCGCAGGCGCTCTCCGGTCCAGCTGGACAGGCCCATGTTCGGCTTGGTCGAATCTGCACGAGCAGAAATGACCTCGGCGGCGGTCTGACCATGGACCGCCCAGTGCATTTTATTCTGGACGGTCGCAAAGAAGCGCTGCGAAGCCTCGGCGCGTGGGTCATAGTCGATGCTTGTCGCGTAGATCTCGAGTACCTTCGCGATCCCTCCTCGCGAACTTGTAAGAAAGGCTTACAAGTTGCTCCTTCGTCGAGCTCGCTCTCCTCGTAGATGGCGGCAATGTGCTGCGTGATGTTCTGGGGACTGGTCTGGTACAGATCGGCCAACGATGCCTGGGTTAGCCACGCCGTATCGCCGTCGAAGCGGGCCTCTACCCGCGTTCGTCCATCCTCGGTTTCGTAGAGGAGAAACTCCGCCTCACGGCGCGTAATACCCGCTTTTTCAGCCATATGGGGAGTACCCAGTTCCTATTTTGAGCTTCTCAGCTCCGGACGCTTATACGCCAGATTGGTGGCGTAAACAATTGTTGGATCCAGCTTTGAATCCGGCGTGCTCCGCGGAATGGCAACAATCGGTGCGCTCAACCGGGAACAGTCCGAGTTGCGCGCTTTTTGCTCTCACTCACTTGGCTCCCTCCAGGACAGACGACCCAAGCCCGTGAATGGGTGGAGAGATAATACAGAAGCAGTAATACCGTCGCTCGAAGCAACGTACCGATCGCTTTAGGGGATCGTGTATGCAACTTCCGACGCGCTGCAAGACTGAGCCCATCGGGCCTGGCTGGACGCGAAACATTGGCAGGATATTGAATCCGGCAGGACGAATCCAACCGTGGCTACGCTTGTTGGAATAGCTCGCGCTCTTGGCGTGAGTTTGTTAGAGCTGTTTAAGGGGATTTAAAAAACGAAGCGCTCGACACTCGAATCTTCGGTTTCGGAAGCGCCAGGTTTCGGGCGCAAGTATCAATAGTTACGTCGATTTTGCTCAAGCTTAACGGACCATACGATCAAGGCTTGTCCCACACCACAATTCGCAGACTCGTCCTTCCACGATCTTCACGCTACAGTGCCGCTACATGAAACCACTGGTCACCGCAAGTCTGCCACTTATTTTTGATACGGCCAAAAGACATATCGGCAAGAACATCCTTGAGGATGTGGCGACGGCGATGGAGATACCCCTAGAAGCCCTAACAAACGCCCAACACGAGCAACTGCTCTACTTTGCGGCGTTTTCCGGGACAATACTGGGAGATTCAGGACACCGGCAAGCACAGCGAAAACTGGACCGAGAGTTAAAGGCCTACGACTTCAGCCGAGCAGCGTTGGCTTCTTTCCACGATAGCGAATTTGATTTCATCAAATATACTATTGATCTCAACAGCGGTTGGCACGGAGCTTGCGCTGCGTCGGGCGCGTGGGACTTTGGTTCGGAGAGCCTAACCGTAATGAGCACCGAAGTGCGCTGTGAGCGAGACTTGGACTATTGTTGTGAACGTTGCGATGGTCCCCGGAAATTCACCAGTGACGAGCGCGAGGCTACTGGATTCTATGGCGGTTGGTATGTTGGCACCGAGGAATTCTATGGGAGTGAGGTGGTGGCGCTCGGGCGAGTGCCAACCGAGTTTGTCCACATACTCATGAAGCCAGAAGAGGTGCCTCTTCTAGGTCGAACTTCAGCAGAGCGGTTTCGCTCGTTCCTGCTTCCGTGGACTGTGGCGATATGAGACCTGTGAGTGTTCTGCGGCCGGCATCACAAGTTTTGCTTTCTATATGCTTTTAAAATGGGGGTTGTGTTTTGTGCTGCTTGAAAACCTCAGTGATTCTGGAGCCAATGGGCGGACTTGAACCACCGACTTAAGGTTACGCACCTGATGATCGGGGACAGACAGACTCAAGTGTAAGAATGGTGCCGAGAACGTTGCTGAGCAACGCTTCGACGGAAATCCCCGCGCCGTAGGTACAATAGCGTTGATCATCAGATTCACCATCGTCAACCCCCTGGTTGTCCGGCGATTCTCGCTCTGTGCGAATCCACCTGGCTGGTTTTTCTGGCCCCATGTCCCGATACAAGGACTATTGGCGTATAATTCAACGGTGTCTCAGAACAGACAAAAACAGACTAGCGGCAAGAAGAAGGACTAAGGACGGTTTTCGTTTTTACGTTTATTGACAGCTGCGGCAGTGAAAAACGTAAAAACGAAAACCGTCCCAGATTCGCTTGTTGTCATCACCATACGTCTAACCCAGGAGAATGACGATGTGACACGGATCCGCTGCTAGACGTGCATTCGCAACAGACCTGGGATCTCGTCCAAGGACAAGATGAGAATCATCGTATGGCGCATGAACGAACGCGTCGCTGGTTGACAGTTCCGTTTGCGATCGTGGTTGCTGCTCTGCAGTCTTCTCACCGACGCGGACCATTCTTACGGCGGTATCATTGCCGTTCGGCATTCACTTGCTGTTGCTTGCCGGCGTTATTGGTCTTGGTTTTATGAAGCTGTTCACCATTGCGAAGCCATTGAAACCCACGCTACCGCTCTTAGAGACACACCGCCAGGCGGACAAATTCGTTTGTGCCGACAGGGAATTTCTCCACAGCGTAAACGATTCGCAATGGGGCAGAACTTTCGCATCGTGTAGCTGCCTAATTGTTTCGTCAGCAGAACAACCAAATTCTCCAGGATAGATAAGCAAAAATCCATTATTTTCGGACAAGGCAGGAAGATCGATGCGCAGGTGCGCCTAGTATGCTAGCGTTTAGGTTTATGTCGCACTGCGTTCGAACTGCATCTCTCCCATGTTACCTGACGGTCGTTGTTTTCTGTTTGTCGTGTGGTGACAACGCGGACACATCCAACAACATAGATACAACCGACAACAAGGACACAACGGACACAACCGGAAATGTGGATGCGATCGACAAAACAGATAACCCAGACACGATTGGCGGTGCAAACCCCTTTGACGCTATCGGCACTCCAATACCACTTGTCTTGTCGCAACAAGATATGGTCCAGTATGAAGCCATTGATAGCGGACAATTCTTGCGGGTCGATAGTGAGATCAATTCCATGGCTGGGGGGAAGCTCGTGTCTGCGCCACCGGGGTGCTTATTGGAAGCTGACAAGCCAGTTATTCAACCAGGCGAACAGGTGACTCTTACACTATGGCGCAATGGCAACCGAGTGGGTTCATCCTATACCGGTCTCCCAATTGAATCGATGACAATTGCTGAAACGCCCATCGATACCCCTGACCGACTGTTAAACTCTGTTAATCGATCTCCCCAAGTTACAACTGAGTATACAGCACAAATCCAATACAGGAGCCAAGATAACACGCTACAATCCGTCTCTTGCACAGCAACTGTCTTTGTCAATGAAGTTGGGCCAGTTTTAGATCAGGCTCCAGGGTGTAGTGTCCGAGTGTCCCCGTCTTGGACACGCCCAGGCGAAGCAGTATTCGTTCGCGTTACAACGACCAAGCCTGTTGACACCATTGAGCTTGATGGCGTCTCGGTACGCCCGTACCAACCATGGAGCATCATCCACCCCAGTCGTTCACAGGCTATTGTTGCCAAAGTGCAAGGAACAGGTGGGTCTTCGTCCTGCGCAGCCACGATTCAAGTGATACCCGCCATTGCCAGCGACGAAACGAGCGTATGCAATCCTGACGAAACAGCAACGGTATATACGCCTCCTTTTCCGTTTTCCTTCGCCCATGGGCTCGAGTCCAAACCGATTGCTACGGCCGCAGACTTAATGGCGATCACCAATACAAATCACTATCATTTGGTTCAAGATATTGACATGTCCAACGAGCTTGGAACGTTGGGAAACTTCACTTTATTGCGGGACAAAAAGAACATCGACCTGGACGGGCGCGGGTTTAGTATTCGTAACTTGCAAAAGCCCTTATTTGATGGACTCACGGACTCATACGTTCACAATTTGGTTATCCGTGACCCAGACGTAGGGAATACCGATCCCGCTCGAGGGAGTCTTGCCAACAGTGTGACGAATACCGTTTTGACCAACATCGCTGTATTCGGCGGAAACGTCAAAGGGGATAAATGGGTCGATGGTGCAGGCGGAATGATTGGTCATGGAATATATAGTCATATTGCTTATAGCTGTGTGCACGACACCAAAGTGGTATCAACCGAAAACAAGTTTGCAGGAAACGTCGGAGGACTCGCGGGGGTATTGATTCACAGCAAGATTACAAACAGCAATAGCCAAAATGTTGTCGTGCACGGTTTTAGTCATGTGGGTGGGCTGGTAGGGCTGGGGCATGAAATCATAGCCGTCGATGTTCGAGCGCTGGGGTATGTGATGAGTAATACTAATTTTGCGGGAGGACTTGTTGGAGATCTAAAAGGCCTTGTTGCCTATGGACTATTTAAGGGGCGTGTGGCTGCACACGACCGCCGATCCGGAGGCATCGCGGGGATTGCTGAGGGGCTGATTGTCAACGCGATGGCTGTCGGCCCCAACGACCATGAAGGCGTTGATATCTACGCAAAACTCGGTGAGGCTGGAGGGATCATCGGCAATTCAAGTGGTGCCGATCTCAAAGCAGTTGCTTCTCGACTCAGCGTTGTTGGCTCTGACCAAGTTGGTGGAATTGCCGGCTCCTTCTATGGCGACATGACCGACGCACAGGCTCTTGGCGCAGTGTCGTCAACGACAACAGGGTCCGCCATTGGCGAAGTTCTTGGGCGGGTGCATTACTGTCATGGTGCCAACCCTGTTCTTATATCGGGCCTAATGAGCAATTCGCAAACGCATCCTACGATTGGCAATATCACAACGAATGCTTCATTTGTATACCCTTGTCCCAAGCAACGAGCTGTCGATGCAGTAGTTCCCCCTCAGATCCCATGATATAACAGCTAAATATAGATGTGCATACCATAATTGTTGTTGCAATACCCACTCGCGAAGGCCCTCAATCTGTTTCGCATTTCGCAAATGGGACTTCCAATCGTTTCGGTGACCGATGCGGGCTAACGTCGTGGCGTCGTTCTGCCTTTTCTCTTCGAGCCCGACAGAAATTGGATAACGGTGCTCAGGGTTACAACTTTCGGCTCACGAGAACAATTGTTACAAACAACGCAACTATGAACTGCTGCCTTTTAGCCAGCCCCTTTTCAGGCTCAACCGAAGAATCTTGCTTACTATCTGCTTACTAGGACAACTTTGAAACCCACGACAAATAAATACCCCAGTAATTTCTAGTGATCCCAGCATGACTCGAACATGCGACCTACGGTTTAGGAAATCGCGATAATAGCGGACAGACGCGAACTCTGGCGGACTCAGGCTCGTGTTTACAGCTAGTTGGCGACGATCGCAAGGGACACGATTCACCTGGGACGGACTCTGCGGGTAGCAGAGTAGCAATGCGTGCGGAGATAGGTAACGCACTCGATCGTGCTCATAAAGCGTGGCTTACTGACAAAGACGAGGCTAAGCTTCGCCGAACACTACTGAAGGTGCTAATTCGTCTCGATAGCCTTTCTCGGTAGCCACCATGTGTCATCCGCGCAGTCTGGCTGTTTGTTTTTATATTTTGGTCTGCTGGACTTGAGCAGTCATCCGCGTTTCTTGGGCCAGGTCATGTGAAGAGTAGCATATAGCCACATTACGACGTTGGCTCGCGTAACGAATTGCGGCGCCACTGTCGAAATTCACTAAGCCTCAAGCGATATCTTGCGAGATTGCCTTCATGTAAATGGTGCAATTCGATGATCGCCATCGCAACAAAATCGTCTAAATCTGCTGGATCGACGATAGGCGCGGACAGTTCGCGCACTGCCAAGTCATTTGCGGGATGATTGTCCGAAACCACGGTATTTACGACTTCCGTTAACTGGTTGCGATTTCGCAGACGCAAGGGATCTGGCTGGGGTAACGATCTATGCGCTACCGTATAACGCTGGCAAGATCGTTCGTAGGCCCACACGAACACATCTCGTGCTAGTTCAATGCGATTTAGCTCGTATACGCCTAGCAGCCCGTCAATATAGTCACGATCAGGAACATCCACGAATGAAAGTGGTGCTAGGTTATGCTTGACGAACGGAATATTCGCTGCAATTCGCGAGACTCGCTTGTTTACATCCTCGAATGGTTGCAAATAGGGCAGCTGAACCATCACGAAGAACGCTTGCTCGAACGGATCTTCGATCGCCCGAACGGTATCGAGCAGACGATCGAACAGTTCCTCGAGTTGTTGAGGAATCGCGAGAGGGTGATAGACAGTACCCGAAATACCGACATCGATTTGTCGAATCCGACCAGCCGCCGAAGGATCCGCTAGTAAGTTGTCGGCGAGCAGTGCATGTAGATTACAAATCGTGTATCGATCGAAGTGAATCTCCTCGATGTTTTCAACGAGCATCTCTATCGCGGCTTTGTGGTTTAGGATCATTTGTGCTTCGCGCTGATCTTTTCCGGGCGCAAATCTTCCGAGTTCGATCAAGTTTTGCGTATCAAGACGAGTATATGTATTCCCCTCGAGGCGGCTCGAGGCCCACGAAAGGTCGATCAAGAGTCGACTCAATATCTGGCGGGCATAGGTCCCGCTTGGCCGTTCACCACCGGGCGCCCTGCCAAGTGCATGCAAGTGGGTACGTGTCTCCGAATCGAGATACACATCGTGATTCGCTTGATAGCTGTCGAGAAAATCTGGGTTGTATCCGATGGGCTTGCGCTGGACAATAGAACGGCGAACGAGCGCTCGGACTTCAGCACCTGCTGGTGAGACCGAGAGCTCATTCAGGCGATTTTGTTCGGTTGTACTAACGTGGTATCGGCGCTGCCTACTGCTGCCTTCGACTCGTACTCGCCCCTCTTCGATCAATTGCGCAAGGCGGCGCTGCAATGTTCGCTTTGGCAGGTCGCTGATTTGGCTAACAAGTTGTTTGACGGTCGCACCGCCGGGGTGCCCGCGAACAGCAGCCACGATTGCATCAAGGGAAGCTGGATCAATCTTTCGTGCCATTTTCGAGAATAGTGGCGCGAATCCCTCTTTCGCGCCACCTAAAATAATCATATATTTTAAGTAAATGGGCTGAATAGTGGCGCGGATCGGAG
Organism: Kofleriaceae bacterium; assembly: GCA_965223575.1. Lineage (GTDB taxonomy): Bacteria > Myxococcota_A > Polyangia > Haliangiales > Haliangiaceae > CBDCWZ01. The sequence continues at coordinate 42,738 of CBDCWZ010000040.1, read as the reverse complement.
TGGATTGTGCCACTATTTAGCAATATTTGACTAGGCACACTAGTTACCAGTATGAGTCCTGATTAGCACCCTATTGATGACACAATTTACCCACCAATGCTGTCGTCGCATAACCCGTCCCCCGATCACGCTATGGTTTCATTTCACATAACACTACCCAACCGGAACAAAGCGGTGTGATCGTTATAATGCCAAGACTGATCGATCCCTCGCATGTTGGCAAGTAATCCTATGGGATCTAATGAAACCCATTTCGCCATAACGCTGTTATCGCTACTTTGGCGGTCAATGACCATGGAAGTATGAACTACTCACTGGCCAATTTAGAAAACTGCCTTCTCGCTGGTGCGGCAGGCGATTGCATTGGTGGCCCTTACGAGGGCCACCCTGCACGAGTAGATCGTCAACTACCACAGAATTCCTGGCGAATCTCTGACGACACGATCCTCTCCTTGGCGACCTGCCGGGCAATCGGCACAGTTGGCAGCGTTGATCCCCAGGCGATCGCAGACGAGTTTCTCATCGAGTTCCGCAACGGCAGAATACCAGGACTTGGCGCTAGTACGCTCAAAGCGCTTCGCGATCTTAACACCGGTGCCCATTGGGCGTTGGCTGGACGCAAGGGTGAATTCGCGGCTGGAAACGGCGCAGCAATGCGCATTGCCCCATTGGCATTTTTTCTCGACACAGCAAATGAGTTGGATCGCAAAACAATTCGTGATGTGTGCCGGATCACCCATCACAACGATGAAGCCTATGTCGCTGCTCTTGCGGTCATTATCGCGATCCAAACTGGCTGGCGGAACGCGAGGCTTCCAATAGAGGAACAACTCACTACAATTGCCGCCTCCTTACCTGACACAAACGTTCGCGATACGATTCATCGCTGCTGCAATCTGCCTGTTGACGCTAGTCCTACCGAAGCCATATCCGTAACCGGTTGTTCTGGTTACGCGGCTGAGTCTGTACCACTTGCTTTATTCATCGCCTCCGCACACCCTGACTTGCAAGCCGCTATCATGTACACGATTCGATGCGGTGGCGACACCGACACGATCGCCTCTCTCGTTGGCCACGTTCTGGGTGCACAAGGCGCACCACTACCAAAACATTGGCTCGATCAGCTTCCATGTTGCAAAGCAATTCGGGACGCAGTATTGATGGTAAATCGACAAAGTATGCAACAGTGATGCAAGTCATTTCCTATTTGGCCACGATGTGGCACATTGAGGGAATGCGAGTGGTCTTTTGGGTTTGCTTGGTCGTTATTTGGACCACTGCCTGCGGGCGCCAGCCAATGCATGGATTGCCGAAACCCTCGGTAATTAGCATCACCAAGCCAGCACCAAAAACGCAACGGGAACACAAAGTTGAGGTCTGTCTGGACGATACTAGTGCCGATGCGTGTATGCGTCGAGCGACGATTGCTCGATGTGGCGCGTCAGCGGTGGAAGCGAGGTTTATCAACGACAAATCATCGAAGTGCACAAACGACAAACCTCCACAGCAAGATGTAACTGTCGTTGACCAGAGTAAAAAGGTCGTCCGGATTCTCGCAGAGCACTACTCAGTTCGCTACTTACTGTACGTAAGGACGAGAGATCTCGCCTTGCGTCCCATAAGTCGCGTGGGACTGCGACTTCATGCGGAGAAACCTGTCTCCGAAAACATAGCGTTGCTACCAGGTGCGCCAGTTGCCGTTAACGAGAGCATGTCGGGGTTGCTGCACATCAAGCTTGAGCACATGGGTGTGGCGGTTAGTGGTTGGATCTCTGCGCTCCAAATGGGACCAGTTTATGTTCTGCAACCGATGAAAAACTGGGATGATAGGGTAGATATCAAGGGAGATACCCCCGTACTTGATCGAGTCGGTGGTGAGGAAGTGGCGAAGCTGAAACAAGGTAATTTCTTCGACCGACGCATTCGCGTCATCAGCAAAACGTTGACATCCCACGCGAAGATAGAAGTCGTTACGTATGCGCCCCGTGAGCCCCATGTTTCGCGCAGCAGCCTGTCGAGTTAAACCGATGGAATGCAAAAACGGATTCAAAGAAGTCGTGCAGAGCAGCGAAAGATTCTCCGCGCATGGCAGAAGAGCAATCGGTCTGCGGTAGAATTTGGCAAACATCATGGGATCTCGGCGTCTGCGTTATGGAGTTGGCAGAGGCGTGAAAAACAATCTGGCCAGACAGAATTTGTTGAAGTAAAGGTTCGTGACGAGATTGCTTTGAGCGGAGAACCCCGCTACGAGCTCGTTCTCAAAAACGGCAGGCGTTTATTGTTTTGTTCCAAGTCGGATCGCGAGAATGTCTGCGAGTGGGCAAACTCTCTGGATGGATCATGTTAACGCTGCCGTCGAAGGTCCGCGTTTTTGTGGCAGTGAAACCTGTTGACATGAGGAAACAGTTTGATGGTCTTGCTAACGTTGTTCGTGAAGCGCTGGACGAAGATCCAGAAACAGGCCATCTCTATGTGTTTGCCAATCGTCGGCGTCATCTGCGCAAGATTTTGTTTTTTGATCAGCAGGGATATTGCATTTTAGCGAAGCGACTTGAGTCTGGGACATTTCCGATTCCCAAACAAGATCAGGAAACGATCGAGCTCAAAGCAGAGGATTTGGCGAAACTTCTTCGCGGAAAAACAATCGCAATCATGAGTTCGTAAAGGTGAGAATGTCGGATACGCGTGATAGAAGGGGGTGTGGGGACGTGGGAAGGATCCATCGATACGGCATCGATTCACGAGTTTCTTATCTCGGTTACTGCCAATCTGGAAACGGATAAGGAGCGCGAAGGCGGCCAAGAAGTTCTTGCCGAAGCCATGCCGATCATTGAACGCATGAAACAAGAAATAGATGGTATGCGGAGGCAGATTGCGTCAAAATATCGTCCGAGTTCAGAAAAAGTCTCTCCTGATCAGTTGTCACTCGCGCTCCTCGAATACATGGTGGCCGAGGGCGCCTCGGACTTACCAAAAGAAACGATCGAAGTCCCTGCCCACAAGAGAAAAAAACGCAAGAAACGAACCACCAATCTAGACAATCTCGAGCGGGTGATCGACGACAAACATCCCCCGGATCCAGAACGCCACTGTAATGGCTGCAATCGCGAAAAAGACCACATTGGTTTCGACAAAACAGAGCACCTAGAATTTGAACCAGCACAAGCCTTCGTTCGCGAAGAACGCGCTCATAAATACGCATGTCGTGACTGCAAGGACGGCATTGTCAGCGGGAATCTAACGCCTAAACTGATCCCAGGCTCTGTGGTAACCCCCAGCCTGATGGCGCAAATCATGACGAGCAAAGTCTGCGACGCGATGCCTCTGTATCGTCAAAGCACCGCATTATTGCGACGCGGGATCGAGCTATCTGACAAAACCTTAGGACAGTGGTATGCGCAAGGAGCTGAGCTGTTATCTGTTTTTAATCCAGGCGCCAAGACAGATCTACTCAAGAGCGCGCTGATCAGCTTTGACGATACCCCGATGCCAATGCAGAATCCTGCCCATCCCAAAAACATTCAGCGTGGGCGATTTTGGATCTATTTGGGCGATCGCGGGCGGACCGCGTATTGTGAATTTTCGCCGGACTGGAAAGGGATTTACCCTTGTAAACTTCTCACTGATTTCCAGGGCAACACGCAACACGATGGATATGCGGGAATCAAAAAACTCTATCGCGGATTGGCTCCACCACGGCAGGCCGGCTGTATGGACCATTCGCGCAGAAAATTTGTTCATGCGCTCCAGAGCGGTGACAAACGAGCTGCACCCATCATTGATTTGATGGCAAGACTGTATCAAGTGGAGCGTTACGCCCAGGCCAACCAGATGACTGACGAACAACGCCTCGCGCTTCGTCAACAACACTCTGTTTCCATGATCGCAGACATCGATGCCTATGTTGCTAAGTTTGCCCAACAGAGGAAGTCTCGAACCCCCTTGGCTAAAGCAGTTACCTACTGGACCCGGCAGCGCGAAGCACTGGGCCTGTTTTTGCAGTTCGGTTCGGTGCCGATTTCCAATGCCCATGTCGAGCGTGCGCTCCGGATCGTTACGCTGGTTCGCAAAAATGCACTCTTCGTCGGCTCTCGCGAAGCAGGACAACGCTACGCCACCATCATGACTGCTGTGCTCAACTGCACCCTTGTCGGCGCCAACCCCTACGAGTATCTCAGAGACATCTTTCACAGAATCGCCGCCGGCATCTCCGCCAACCAGCTGAGAACCGCTACCCCTGCTCAATGGCTCGCTGAGAAGATTGTCGATCAGGAATAAACCGATCGAGTTTGTTGAACCGCCTGGTTCCATGTAGCGACAATACAGCCGCCAGATGATTCATGCTACATGGGGCGCATTGGGCGCATACGTCGCGTCCCTTACCGGTTGCCCCAGTTGATTGCCGCCGACCCAAACGAGCTAGTGTTCATAGTCGAGGGAGAAAAGGACGCCGACTTATTAGCGACGTTGGGACTTGTTTCTACGTGCAATTCCAATGGGGCTGGGAAGTGGCGTGGCGAATACAACAAATTCTTCGTTTGCCGTAAGGTTGTAGTATTGCCCGACAACGACAAACCGGGTTTCGCCCATGCAAAGGCTGTGGAAAAGACGCTTAGAGGGATCGCTCAGAGCACCACCATCCTGAAGCTGCCCGGATTGCAGAAGAAAGGCGATGACGTGTCTGACTGGCTGGCGCAGGGAGGATCCATCGAAGAACTGCGTAGTCTGGTGGCCAAAAATGCCGAGGCGACAGATGGAATCAATCTACTCGATAAAAAAGCTGTTCCGCATGACACTAGCGATGACGAATCGTCACCGAGAAAATCGCAGGCCACCCGGCTCGTAGAACTCGCCCGTGATCGCTGTGAATTGTGGACGGGCGACGACGATCAGGCCTACGCGACCCACAAAGTCGATACGCATAACGTTACCTACCGGATCCGGTCTAAGACGATGCGAGAGTGGCTGAGCGCAACCTTCTTGGACGCCGAGGAACGAGCCCCAGGTGGTGGTGCACTTACGGACGGAATCGAAACCCTCGCGGGGCTGGCTCGACGAGGTCCTCGCCACCCAATATGTGTCCGCGTTGCTGGCAACGAGTCTCGCATCGTAGTCGACCTCTGCGACAACGCATGGCGCGCAATTGTGATCGATGCCGATGGCTGGCAGATTACCGATCGCCCACCAGTACGGTTCAGAAGAACCGCCGGTATGAAGGCGTTACCTGAGCCAGAACGCGGGGGAACATTCGCCGAGCTTCAAGAATATGTTCGCACCGATGAGAGTGAGTGGCCGCTCGTTGTCACGTGGATTCTTTCTGCGCTCCGCCCCGGCCGCCCGCACCCTATCCTAGCGCTCCATGGCCTTCAGGGCTCTGGCAAGACCACGGCGGCGCGCATGATTCGCGACCTCATCGATCCACACGAGGTCCCGCTACGCTGCGCTCCAAAAAACGACCGAGACCTCATGATATCAGCCACGCGATCGCAGGTAATCGCTCTAGACAATCTATCTTCGATCACGGGGGGACTGTCCGATGCACTCTGTCGTCTCTCCACAGGCGGTGGCTTTGCAACTCGAAAACTTCACTCAGATGATGAGGAGGCAATGTTCTCAGCTGTTCGTCCGATCCTCCTCACATCCATCACTGACATTGTATCGCGCCCCGACTTGCTTGACCGAACGTTGACGGTGACCCTTCCAGCAATTGATGAATCTGAGCGCGAGCGCGAATCGCATCTTTGGCAGCAATGGTTTCAGGCGCGCCCCCAAATCCTTGGAGCACTACTCGATGCCCTTGTCTGCGCGATTCGCTGCTATCCAGATGCCTCCATCGACGGATCGCACCGGATGATCGATGCTGCTACGTGGGCCGTCGCCGCGGCGCCCGCTGTGGGGTTAACCCGAGAGGATATTCTCTCCTCGCTGGTCACTACTCGTGAATCCGGTTGGAGCGCAGCGATCGAGGAGTCCGTCATCGGATCAGCTGTCATTGAGGTCATGAGGGAAAAAGACCACTGGTCTGGTACTGCCACAGCTCTGCGAGACGATCTTGCAGCCGTGAATGGAATCGAGGACCAGGCTGCGGCTAAGCGTCGCCAGTGGCCCGTGGGCGCCAAGAGCAATGGCAGCAGAAATACGACGGCTCGGCCCAGCCTTACCAAGCGTTGGCATTGAGTACCAACAGCCCAAACCCGGCGACAAGAAACGCATCCATCAACTGACTCGAATCGCGAAGCCAATATCCGACCGCCCAAACCGCCCAGACCGCCAGGCCCCTTACAATGCTGCCGGTGTACGTGAAAGCGGTCGCGACCTACCGCCCACCGAATCGCCCGACGATCCCCCGACCCTAGTGTCACGAATTGGTTCGTCATTGGGCGATCAGGGCGGTCAGGGCGATTGGAGGTCCAGTTCTCCCGTACGCAGTGATTTTGAAGAGGGCGAATTGTGAGCGCTCGCGTCTTGCTTGCCAAGTTGCGCAATCATGGAGTGGAGCTAACCCTACGAGGGAACAGGATTCGCTACCGAGCGCCCAATGGTGTCTTCACTACAGCTTTCCGCGTCGCCCTTGCCAAGCAAAAATCGGCTGTTTTTTCTTTGCTTCGGGAGGAGAGTGGTTGCACTAAGTGCCAGGACTCAGCCCCAGTCATGCTCGCCATAGAACCTAGCGCCAATGGTGCACCGTGGTACTTGTGCAGTCCCTGCTGGAGAGCGGAGAGCACTTGGTACAAAATTGAACCCCCAATCGGCGGCAACAAGACTGCTACGGGTTGGCAGGCTGTGTGTGTCACATGCGGCTGCACACATAGTCGGAGGGATTTTCAGCCTGCACCCCATCGATGTGAGGCTTGCTCCAGGTGAACCAGCCTCCTGATATGCTCCCAGCATTGTTTCGGAATATGTTCCGTAAAGAACTTACCGAGGTTGTGCATAGGGCTGTCCAGGACGTGCTACCTAGGGTTCTCGCCGAGATGCGATGGGCCGATGAGGGCTTGCTCTCAGTGACACATGCTGCCGAATATCTTGATGTGAACCCCAAAACCATGCGCCGGCGGATCCGGTCGGGACAACTCAAGTCCTATGGCAAGGGATCACTCACACGAATTCGCAAGCGCGACCTGTTGTGCGTTCTGGACAGCGAGGGCGCGGAAATCATAGATCTCGACACATTGGCGGATAGAATAGTAAACAAGGAGTAGCCGTGGGAGATTTGGATGAAAAACGGAAAGGGAGCATTTACGCTAAGGGCATACGACTCTACATGGCGTACTACGACCACGATGGGACACGGCGGCTAAAGGCAACCCCCTTCAAAGTCGGCCAGGAAAAACAAGCCAAGGCGCTATTGCGAAAAGTCAACGAGCGTATCGCTATCGGTGAACTCGAGCAGGTTGGTCCTGAGACGGTGGAGAGCTTCGGAAAGAAGTACGCCCAAAAACGCAAGCTACGAATCAAGACCGGCAAGGACGAAGAAACGCGGCTCAAGAAACACGTGTTCACTCGGATTGGCACGATGCGTCTCGACGAAGTGAAGCCCCGACACATGGAAGAATTGATTTGGGGTATGCGCGAAGACGGAGAATTGGCGCCGCGCACGATCATCCACACTTGGGGCGCGGTATGTCGGATGTTCAAGTCGGCAGTAAAAGACGAATTGATCCTAGGCTCTCCGTGTTTGCTTGATAAGGGAGTCTTGCCCAAGAATGTGGACAAAGATCCAAGCTGGCGTGCAACGGCGATTTACGCTCGTAGTGAGATGGAGAGACTCATATCTGACCCGCGAGTTCCTTGGGCAAGGCGAGTTTTGTATGCATTGAAGTTTCTTGCTGGATCACGGCAGGAGGAGACAGCGCTGCTTAGATGGGAACACCACGACGCCAGTCGCCAACCGCTGGGTTGTCTCACGGTCTCGAAAACAAAGACCGGTATCACCCGCTACGTTCCTATTCATCCGACTCTGGCGGCGATCCTGGCGGAGTGGAAACTTTCGGGATGGCGGGAGACCTACGGCAGGCCCCCACGGCCCGAAGACTTTATTGTTCCCACTTCCCGCCTAACAGCTCGCATCAATAATGTAAGCCGTGATCTCCACTTGGACCTAGACACACTAGGTTTCCGTCATCGCCGTGGTCACGATATGAAACGTACCCATATTTCGCTACTGAATACGGATGGCGCCCGCCGAGACTTGACCAAGCTGTGGACGCACGGTGCGTCGAGCAATATTCTTGATGTTTATACGACCATTGAATGGCCGGTATTATGTGCTGAGATGGGCAAGCTTAAGGTTCAATTGCGTAGCGATGCCCAGGTCATCAAGTTAGTGAAATCAGGTGGTAGCAATGATGCCGGGGGCAATTTTTGCTACCCATCTGCTACCGGCAGGGATCGCGAAGAAAAAACATCAACAAAATCAGTGGCCCCAGCAAGACTCGAACTTGCGACCTACGGTTTAGGAAACCGTTGCTCTATCCAGCTGAGCTATGGGACCTGTATTGATTCCCACTGTTTAGCGTGTTTTTTTCGAGGTCGCCAGCCAACGAAGCAGAAATGAAGCAAGAATTCGCTCCTATGACAAAAACGCGGATCGCGCCCAGCAGCCAATAGAAACAACAACGCTGAGAAAGCATCTCCGCGAGCCGATGTGGTAACTGGCGGTACAAGGGGAATATCGCTAAGATATACCGCATACCAGATCTGCAGGGGACGGTCATCGCCTCGTTCACTATCGAAGAGATTCCCAAGACACGTGGGACCTCGCCTCCCCATCGCACTGTCTCTCGATCCACAGCTGCAGGTCTTGGCGATGATGGGGTTGAGAGTTACATTGCAAATATTGTCCGCTGGATCCCATTCCCGAGACCGACAGGTGGCGGGCAAAGTGAGGGTAACATTTCCGTTCAAACTGCAGCCCAACTTCGTAGAGAAGGTCAACCTCGAGGAGATTGCGTATCTCATCAACGCAGCCAGAGCAAACACGCTGGGAAGTGCCAGCTCACCATTTATCGATGGACGCAACTTGGATACAACGGACTTCGAATTTCAAATCGCTGGACTCCCTGCCATTTCAGCGGATGCCACATCGGTGATTTCGGGAAACGCACAATTGAAGGACAGTGGAGCGGGAAGGTCAACCGTGCTGCTCCACCTTGTGAGTAAACCGGGGCGCACCAAACATCTGTTCGTTCACTCATGGTTGGAAGAGGATGAACCGCCAGCTTATACGACACCGCCCAATAAGGTTAAGCATGCCGTCAATCAAATCAATAGACGGTTCAAAAGGGGCGGCTATCGAACAATGCTAAGAGACCATCTCGGCAAAATAGCCACGGAGGTTTGCATTAACAAAATGAATCAGACACTGCGAGCACCATTCAAACCAATATGGCGCACGCCGGGTTTGAGGGTGATTGTGCCAACCACAGCTGCATGCTAAGGAAAGAATGTGACGACGCTACGCCCTGTCTCCAAACAAATTCTGTGCGCAACCCCATACTATTTTCTATTGCGCTTTCTGCCATTCTGCATTGTGGTAGGCACAGCGTGCGGCTCCCAGTCGCGGTCCTCGCGTTTTGCGGCAGCGTTTCCCTTAGCCAGTGTTTCCGAATCACAGTTATGCGATGCACTGACAACCCGGCGAAACAAAACGGGACCGGTATTTCGCGACCCAGAGCCGAAAAAGCGGCGCAAGGTTATCGTCAGTGATCTCCACCTTGGTCCCGGGACACGTGGAAAATTTGCCGAATTAGAGGACTTCTTTTTCGAGCAGCAATGGGACCGGTTTCTCACCTCACAGCAAGCGCAAGGTCCCACCGACCTGATCATCGCAGGTGACTTCATCGAGTTTTGGCAGATTCTTGGCGCACTCGACCTGCTCCCACCCGAGGAGGCAACCCAACCCGGGACACCGCTTCTCGCAGCGACCCAAAGGGCATCTTTGAAGGCGCTCGAGCTTGTATTAGCAGCCCACGCCAAAGTCTTCACCCGGTTGGGAAAGTTTCTCAATCACGGAGACAACCGCATCGTCATTCTCCCAGGCAACCACGATGCTGACCTACTATGGCCCCGCGTACAATTGCGGATAGCGCAAGCCATTGCCCCCAACGATATCAATCGCCTCATTTTTGTCGACGCAATCGCATATCAACATCACCGCGTCCACGTCGAACACGGCCACTTGTATGACGGCGCAAACCGCCTCATCACCCCCGAAACCCCTGTATTGCATGACACCGCAGGAAAGTGCCGCCTGCAGACAACCTGGGGAGAACTTTTTGTCGCCCGAGTCTTTAACGACTTGGAACGGGCTTCTCCTTTTGTTGATAACCTGTATCCCGAGTCAGCAGCACTCGCATGGGGACTCCCCCAAGAGTCTAATCGCTTGCCGGTTGCTGTTGCCGCGACACGTTTTATTGATCTCCTGCTCTCATCAACCACCCGCGACCTTAATATTGCCGCCCTCTCCACAGCATTACGCGGCCTCGGTGGCCTCCCAGCCGCCCCCCAAAACACCTCCGACCCAGGCCTTCTAAACACGCTCTCGCAGCGGTTCCTCGACAGCGACGCAAGCTGGCAGCTGCTGCATCGGCTCATCAGCGCCCCTAAGCATCAGCCCCTCCGCAACGCCTTGGCAAAAACTGCCAAAAACCCAAGCCTCACCAACTTGCTCGCAACCTTCAAACACATTGACCTTAGCGCGCTCCGAGCCTTTCTCGCCGGAGACCCAATGGCCGAAGCCGCCAAAAATGTCCTTCGCCGTCACAAAGATATCAACTCCGTCATCTTCGGCCACACCCACCTCCCCGGAGGGATCATCAAACAACTGCGCCAAGGTTCTAAATCCGGCTACTATGCGAACACCGGCGCCTGGGTCATCGTAAGACGCGTCTCCGAACTCCGTGCAAAAAACATCCCGTGGAAACAACTCAACATCCACGACACCAAGATATTCCCACCTCGATTCCCCGCAATCGTGATCGAGCCCAACCAGCCTCCCAAACGAATCTTCGCCCAATAACCCCAGCGATTCCCTATTCACCCAACTTACTTCACCCTCGATATTCCAAAGTGGGCAATACGACTACTATCTAGGTCCCACCACCTGCCCCTAGATTTCTCGAGATCAGGCGCCGTAGCAGGGCATGGGTTCGCGCGCAGTTCGCAGCGCACCCCTCCCAACCACGCCAATCTCTATCTCTTGCGTGATCTGCTCCCAACCAACTTGCGCGCGCATGTCTGAGATGGGATGAGAAGGCCGACCCCCACTCGACGAGTTTACGATAGAATCGTATCTCAAACAAATAACGGGCTCGTGGCCCAAAAGAAGGAGGTCGACCATGGATAAGAATGCCACAAAAACAGCTGGAATGGATCTCGGAGATAAATATAGTGTGATTTGCGTGCTTTCCGAGGAGGGCGAGGTCCTCGAAGAGACACGAATCCGGACGACGAAGCAAGGGATGCAAACCTATTTTAGGTTACGCGAACCCATGCGAGTGATCATAGAGGTGGGCGGTCATTCTCGTTGGGTGAGCGCCCTACTCAAAGAGCTCAAGCATGAGGTCATCGTCGCCAACCCGCGCCGGGTACTACTGATCGCCGAGAATCACAATAAGAACGATGAAACCGATGCAGAGCTGCTTGCAAGATTGGGGCGCGTTGACCCCCAGCTCCTGGCACCAATAAAGCACCGCTCTGATGTGATTCATGCCGACCTCGCACTGATTCGCGCAAGAGCAGCGCTGGTCGAATCCCGTACCGCACTGATTAACTCGGTGCGAGGACAAGTCAAAGCGTGTGGATACCGGATGCCCACTTGCTCAGCAAAATGCTTCGGGAAGCGAATCGAAGCGTTACCAATGCCATTGAAAGAAACATTGACACCCGTGATGGAGTGCATCGCGAAGCTGACAGAAAACATTGGCCACTACGACAAGCAAATCAAAGCGATGGCAGAGATAAAGTATCCAGAAACAGCACCTCTGATGCAAATCGTAGGCGTCGCAGCGCAAACCGCTTTGACCTTTATCTTAACTCTAGAAGACCCCACACGGTTTCCACGTGCCCGATCGGTAGGCCCCTACCTAGGAATGACAACACGTCAAAGACAGAGCGGCAGTCAAGACCCGCAACTGCGAATTACCAAACACGGGGACCCCTATATGCGAAAACTTCTCGTCCAAGCGGCCCACTACATCATCGGCCCGTTTGGCAAGGACAGTGCACTGAGACAATGGGGATTGGCTCTCGCCGCACGGGGCGGTAAAGGAGCAAAGAAACGAGCCGCCGTGGCCGTCGCGAGAAAACTTGCTGTCGTGATGTGTCGACTGTGGATGAGCGGGGAGGATTACGAACCGTTCCCCAATGAACGCCAAGAACAAGACCAGGAGGTCAAAGTCGCTGCCTAATCTCTACCAAAACAAAAATCAAACAATTCTACGATGACTCGATCGAACGTTTACCGCCCCGTCCTGGAGACTGCGCGTCCGTGCTTGGCCCAAAAGGCCGCGTCTGAGATTGCAGCTCCAAGATGGGCCGGACCCCAACATGCACAGCAGCACTAACGCTGCACAAACAGTGCGAATGGAAGCATCGGCGAGAAACGCGGTCTGAGTCGCTACAACCCAAACAAACAAACAGATCGCCAGGAGACTCTATACGATAAAAACTTACAAAATATGATACCCAAGACTTGACACCGACGGGCCTTCTCATGGAAGCACGAACCCATGCCCTGCTACGGCGCCACACCGATCGTGAAAGCTCGCATTGCTAGCCAGCAACAAGATGAGACTTAGACAGCGACTCCCAAAGTTCATCGAAAGCCTGCTGGTACTCTCTAACCACCTTCGAATGATCTAAAACGAGAATATTCTCACGGTTGTGCAAAGCAGCACTTCGTGTCCAATTGTAGCTTCCCGTTAACACGCTACGACTATCAACCACCGCAAATTTGTGATGCATATGGTGCTCCGAAGCATCGACGCAAACTTCCACACCAGCCCGTGCGATCCGCTCAATATCCGACCCTCGGTCCTCGCTCTTATCATTGTCACTGACGATACGAACACGAATCCCCCGCTCATGCGCACCGGTAATTTCTGACACGAGCTCGTTGTCAGTGATTGTAAACACACAGATATCGACCTTTTTTTGGGCTGCTCTCAGCAGCCGGCCAATCGCCCTACGGCACTGATCGCCGGGACTAAAATGTGCTTCCGCTATCGTCTCGTCCCTATCAAGGGTGCCAAACAAAACCTTGATCACCCCCTCCACCCATTCCAATATGTTCCGTGACGTATCGGTCCGCATCTGCTCCTGTGCGAGTGCAAACACGCGACTGCGAATTAATGCCTTAGCATCTCTGTCGAGGTTTAGATCGGCAAACATCTCGTTGAGCGCCCGACGCTCTGCCCGCGAAACGCGACCATCGTCTAAAGTCTGCCGCAAAATATCGTCTATCTCACCTTGCGTGTATGATGACGACATCTTACTTGCTCGACTTCTGCGGTTGCGCCTGTTCTAGGCAATCTACCAGGGGGCCACATGCGAGCTGCTTTTGTTTGGTGCAATCCTCATAGACGCGGATTTGCCGAAGTGACAGTGGGTTCGCGGTGCATTCTTCATTGCATTTTGCAGTGTGCAAAGGGGCCAATTGCTCTAGGCTTGGTCCATCCTTAAGCTTCTCCGGCGAAATATTCTTTTTTGCATCTGCGACGACGCACTCGGTCAATCGCGGACACATCGCATGGCAAGCCTTTTGTTGTCGGGCATCGAGACGCTGGATGGCCTGCGCGCGTCGCGTCGGAGCATCCTCGGCGGTATTTGACGCTGAGGTATTCGTCGTGCTGGTACTAGCCCCGCAACCAAGGTAGAAAACGAATAGCAAAACGGATAGCGCAATGGATTTCATCGCTAATACCGAACAATCGCCTCAATTGGGCGATCTCCCAGCAGCTTTGCGCCCTCAAGAAAGCTAAGCTCAACAAGAAATCCACAGCAGGTAACCTGCCCACCCTGCTGTTCGATCAAATTGGCAGTCGCAGCCGCAGTCCCCCCGGTCGCGATCAGATCATCAATAATCGCGTACTTCTTTCCAGACTCGACCGCATCAATGTGCATCTCGACTCGATCGCTCCCGTATTCAAGGTCGTAGGAAACACCTACCGTCTCATAGGGTAGTTTTCCCGGTTTGCGAACTAGTTGCAGGGGAATCCCGAGGCGGTCGGCGAGCGGGGCGCCAAACAGAAAACCACGGGACTCAATGGCGACGATGCCATCGACTTGATGGCCAGATAGTCGCTTTCCCAACAAATCGAGTGCGGCCGAAAAAGCGGGTTTGTTCGCGAGCAATGGAGTAATGTCCTTGAAAAGAATCCCCGGCTTAGGAAAATCGGGAACGTCACGGATAGCGGCTTTAATGAGTTCTAGGGACAAAGGAGACTCCTCTCTATTGGAATTAGACCACAGCGACCGGCTCAAACCCATCAACAGTCCAAGTCTGTTCGTCAACAAGCAATTGCCGCGCGGTTAAATCGAGATGCAGAGGCGTCACTGAAATCATCTGATGATCAACTGCATGACAATCTGAGCCGTCCTGATTTTCGCTTGCAACAATTCCCCCACCAATCCAATAGTAAGGACGCCCACGAGGGTCGCGACGCTCCTCAACAACATCCTCGTAGGTCCGCTCGCCGAGACGGGTAAACCGATAACGACCATCTGCGCCTGCAGGAACATTAACGTTGAAGATTGTTTTTGGTGGCAATGGATTCTCCAGAACAGATCGGATCAGTGCTGTCGCAAATCGGGTTGCATGTGCGATGTCCGAGTGCGGATCTGCTTCAAGGGAGATCGCGAGCGATGGAACCCCACGCAAACCGCCTTCTACCGCAGCGGCAACCGTGCCCGAATAGAATACATCCGCACCGAGATTGTAGCCGCGGTTGACCCCGGACACGACGACTGCAGGCGGCCGCGGCGCCAACTTCAGAATGCCAACGTAAACACTGTCGACGGGGCTTCCACTCACTGCAAAACGCTGCGGCTGGACTTCGGTAATTCGCAGCGGTTTATGCAATGTAATCGACTGCGAAGCGGCCGATCGCTCTCGTTCGGGGGCGACAACGAGAATCTCCGCAACATCGTCTCTGGCGATGGCATCCGCAAGTGCGCGAAGATAAGGCGAATCAATGCCATCGTCGTTTGCAATGAGGACTAGCGGTCTCATTTAGGGGTGTCCTTCTCCTACCAAGGTTTCTATGCAAAAGACACCCGATGACAAGAAAAAGTGCGAGTCCTGCACGCTGACTAAAACGAAGCCAATTCGCAGCTTAGATCCGTCGAAACTTCGTCCTCCCCGCCTATTGCAGTAAGCCGCTCAGGCTGTAGCCGCTTGAGCTCATCGGATACGGATTGTGGGACACTATCATTTTGGATCAATAACAGGGGACTCTTCGTAACCGTTGCGGCGAGTGACGCGATAAGTGCGTCGGGAATACTCGATGCTTCGGTGACAAACACCCGACTCACATCGCTTGTAAACGTCGCTTCGGAAATCGACACCGCGGTCTCGTAGCGATCTACGTCTTTGATGCGAGAAACTGTACCAGTTGTGAAATCTCCGAGCTCTGTTTCGACATCTGCAGAAACCGCCGAACCAATAATGATAATCGATTGGGGTTGTAATCGTGTCAATTCCATTTTCGTTTCGTCGCGTATCCCAGTTGGGGTGACTAGCAATATCGGCCCGCCCAGCTCCGCCGCCAACGGTCCCGCTGCAAGGGCCTCCGCGATCTGATCGCCCGACGAAGTGACGAGCACTGCAACAGGAACACCGCCATTTGGAAAAACCGCCTCCGAGAGCGCCGCGGCGGTTGCAAAACGGTCCATGCCCTCAATCCGTCTCACCTCTCCGGTGGTAAAGGCAGCGAGCTGCGATTCTATGGTCGTAGAAATAGCGATGGGTCCGCCAATGATCGTAATGCGTAACGGCTTTAGCCGAACAAGCTCTTTTTCCACAGAATCAGGGACTTCATTGCCAGGAATCACGAGAACTGGGCTCCCTACAGCCGCCGCGATAGGCCCAGCAACAAGAATATCGGGATAATCCTGATTCTCTCCACTAAATGTTTCTACGCTCGAGGCAATGAAAACATCCGGCACCCCAGGGGAAAATAAGTCCGCCGAAATCGCCGCCGAGGTATCGTGTAAACTAACGCCCTCTATCCGTTCGATGCACTCATCATCGTTGTCGCAACTAAGTGTCGAAATCAGTAACACGGCGCCGATCCCCCACAGGATACGGTTCGGTGAAGCTAAGCTCATAGTTATTGATACTCTACCCATAAACGGCTGGCAAACACCCCTTTGCACCTATTGTGAATATCGACATGTAGGGAACAGTGCGACAATCATCGAAGTTTCTCCTCAGTGAAGATGGCTCCTGTAAATCTTGGATGCACGAAGACAAAAAAAACGCTGCCTCCCTCAACCTCGAGAAAGGCAGCGATGTCTTTTGTCGGGGCGACAGGATTTGAACCTGCGACCCCTTGACCCCCAGTCAAGTGCGCTACCAGGCTGCGCTACGCCCCGATTCATAAAAGATAGTCCCGTGTGGTACTTCAATCTTGGACCAGCCGCAAGAGCTCTTTTGCCTCCTTTCGGATTCTGTCCAACGTGACCTGGGCATGGCGATTCGCCGACGGAACACCCGAGTCGGGTTCATTCAAGCGTTTTCTTGCACCTGCGATCGTATAACCATCTTCGTACAACAAGTCGCGAATTCGCAAAACCATTGCGACATCTTGCCGGGAGTATTGCCGTCGGTTGGATTGGGTCTTTCCCGGACGCAAACACGCAAACTCAGTTTCCCAGTAGCGTAGAACGTAAGGCTCAACCTCTGCAATCTTCGCAGCCTCACCGATGCGAAAAAACTGCTTGTCTGGAATTCTTGGGTCGGTCAACTCGTAGCTCTTTACCTCGGCTCGGCGGCTACCTGTGCAATCAGCCGGTTCACAATCTGCTCATGCACCGCATCCACCTCAACATCCCTAAGGGTGCGCTCACCGGCCCGATAGGTAATGGACCAAAGCATTCCCTTTTTCCCTTTTGCGACTTTCGTGGGGTCTCGATAATCCTCCAATACACGGATCTGTTCGATAAGAGGTTGTTTGGCCGATACAATCGTCTCATGGATACGCGCCGCGGGAATATCCTCGTCTACAAATATCGAGATGTCACGACAAATCGCCGGATGCTTTGGAATTGCCCGCATCTGAGCGACCTGTAGTGCCGGTAACGCATTCACTGACAAAACAAACGCAAAACAAGCCGTATCAATTTCAAATGCCTCCCGAACATCTGGATGAATCTCACCGAACTCTCCCAGCTGCGTCCCCGCAAGGCGAACCTTCGCAGAAACCCCTGGGTGGAGATAGGGAATGTCAGAGCACGCGGTAAAACCCGCCTCCTTTGCCCGCACACCCGCAATCTCAGTGAGAACGCGCTCGACACAGGCCTTTACATCAAAGACATCCACCGGCGGCGAGTCACCGAGCCAACCTGCGCGTTGCCCAGCTAAGACTCCTGCGACAAAAGTTGGCTCATTTGGGAGTATTTCTCGTGTAGACGGCAAAAATACACTGCCGATTTCAAACAGCGAGATTTTCTCAATCCCAAAACTGCGATTTCTCGCAACAGCGGAGAGCAAATTAGGTAGCAGCATAGTCCGCATGACCGATTGATCTTCACTCATCGGATTGCGAATTCGCAAAGGGTTATTTCTCGGATCGTGCTCGGGCAATCCCATCTTCATGAGTCGCGCCGTGGACATAAATCCAAAGGTAATCGCTTCGCTAAGCCCCATCCCGATCAATACATCGCGGATTAACCCAGGACGGGGATCAGGTTCCATTTGGGACGCTGGTGCCGTTGCCAAATATGTAGCGTCTAGAGGAGACATTGAGCCCCTCGGTAATGTCGCTGGGACCTTGTCAAAACCGTCGATGCGAATGACCTCTTCGATAAGGTCCACCTCGCGGGTTAAATCTGCGCGAAATGTAGGACACGTGACTTGGACAACGGCCCCGTCGTGGGCAACACCGAGTCCAAGGCTAGTCAACACCGACCCAATCCGCTCCTGACCGATGTCAACCCCTGTGATATCCCGTACACGATGGCTGCGAAGCGAAACAGTCCGAGGTCCCAATGGCACTGGGTACTGATCGACTGCCTGTCGGGCGACCCTTCCCCCCGCGATATCGGCGATCAATGTCGCCGCCCGTGCCGACGCCAACGCCACTCCATTGGGATCTACCCCCCGTTCGAACCGATGAGAGGACTCCGAATGCAATCCTAAACGCTTGGCAGTTCGACGCACCCCGATTGGCAAAAACGCCGCACTCTCCAAAACGATATGTTTGGTCGAATCGCAAACTTGGCTGTTCTTTCCACCCATGACACCAGCAAGCGCCACAGGGTTTTGCTTATCGCAAATCAGTAAATCAGCCGATGTTAGATCCCGTTTCACGTCATCCAAGGTTACAATCGATTCGCCAGCCTTCGCATGGCGCACGATAACGCTCTGCCCAACGATATCTCGACGATCAAATGCATGTAGCGGTTGCCCCAACTCAAACATGACGTAGTTTGTCACGTCCACAAGGTTTGAAATCGGCCGAACCCCGACCGCACGCAACCGACTCTGCATCCACATCGGTGACGGACCAACTGTCAGATCGATAATCTGGCGCGCGACATAGCGTGGGCACGCTTTTGGATCCTCGATCACAACATCAATCCCATCAACTTCGGCGCTCGGATCGATAGCCGCCGTGAGCTCCTGAGCTACTTTATGTTCATAATCGAGCAATTTCCCGCCCGCCAATGCCGCAAGCTCACGCGCGACGCCCCGGTGACCCAGGACGTCACCGCGATTGGCCGGCGACGCAATATCGAATACGACCTGCTTGAGAGCCATCGCTTCTGTAACCAGTTGCCCCAAAGTGACTTGATCAGACTCATCAAAAACGAAGATCCCCTCACTGTCGTCCTCAAGTCCAAGCTCGCTTGCCGAGCACAACATCCCGTGCGACTCAACGCCCTTGAGCGGGCGAGTCCCGAGAGTCATTCCGTTTGGCAGTTTTGCTCCGGGCCTTGCCCAGACCACGTTTCCACCCGGTTCTGGAACATTCGCAGCACCACATACGACCTGGGTGGTGGTACTACCTCTACTATCAAGCACATCGACAATCGTGAACCGGCCTGCCTTAGGATGCGGGCGTTTTGCAGCCACCTCGGCGACAACAACACTGCGTATCCCATCTCCAAGGTTCTCCATAGCCTCGACTTCGAGCCCTGCGCGAGTAAGCAAGTCTGCGCCACGCTCAGGGGAGAGCTGATCCTTAAGCTCGATTAGGTCGAGCAACCATGACCATACGATCCGCATCGTGTTTTTTGTATCCAGGTGTATCCAGGTGTATCCAGGTGTATCCAGGTGTATCCAGGTGTATCCAGCTAAAACTGGTTAAGAAATCGTAAATCCCCTTCATAATAATACTTAATGTCGTTGACTCCATGCCGAAGCATGGCCATACGCTCTAGCCCCATGCCAAAAGCAAACCCACTGTACTGTTCAGAATCGTAGTTTACATGAGCAAACACATCGGGATCGACCATGCCTGATCCGCCAATCTCAACCCAACCAGTTCCTTTGCAAACCCGGCAAGTCCTGTCCTGGCCCAAACAAAACGAGCATTGCATATCTACTTCGGCCCCTGGTTCAACGAAGGGAAAATAGCTGGGGCGGAAACGGATCTGAAGCTCCTGGCCAAAAAAGCGCCGCACATAGTGAAGAAGCACACCCTTTAGGTCTGAAAAGCGAACGCCGCGATCTACCCATAGTCCCTCAATCTGCGTAAACATCGGACTGTGGGTCGGATCGTCGTCCCGGCGATATACAACCCCGGGTGCAACAATCCTTACTGGTGGTGGTTGCGATTGCATTACGCGGATTTGGACCGGTGAAGTATGGGGACGAAGCACGATATCATCGCCAATATAAAATGTATCCTGCATGTCGCGAGCAGGATGGTCTTTGGGAATCGCAAGCGCTTCAAAACTATTGAAGTCAGTTTCTACTTGCGGTCCTTGGACCTCACAAAATCCCAACTCTGCAAAAATCTCAACCGATTGCTTTTGCACCTGGGTTAACAAATGGACATGCCCAGCCGACACACCTCTACCAGGCAGGGTTACATCGACGGTACGCTCCAAGTCTTTTTGCCGCAATTGATTCGCGATCTGTTTCAGCTTGTCGCTAACAGAATCAACGATTGTCGTCTTAATTCGATTGAAGACAGTACCGACTTCCCGCCTGTCCTCTGGAGACAACTTGCCCATCTCGCGCATCAGTTGCGATACGTCTCCTCGCTTGCCAAGATATTTGGCTTGCGCTTGCCTGAGTTCTTGTTCGCCGGCGAGAGGCTCGATCTCCTTGGCGAAGCGATCCGCCAGCGCTTGTAGCTTAGCGATCACTTGCTGGCCAGCCATCGGTTTCGCTATCCTCCCGCTAGACGTGTGGGCCAAACCCAGCCCGACTAAGCAGTATGGGCAGTATGGGCAGTATGGGCAGCATGGGCAGCATGGGTGGCCGCATCAACGACCTGCTTAAATGCCGCGGGATCCGTCACTGCAAGTTCTGCGAGCATTTTTCGATTCACAGCGATGTTCTCAGCTTTTAGCCCTGCAATGAGGCGAGAATAGTTATGCCCCAAAGGACGAACCGCGGCGTTGATGCGGGTAATCCACAGTCGGCGAAAATCGCGCTTCCGCTGCTTGCGGTGGCGGTACATGTGCAGCCACGCATGTTGCAGCGTCTCTTTTGCAATTGAGAAACAACTCCCTCGTTTGCCGCGAAACCCTTTTGAGGCTTTCAGGATCCGGTTGCGACGGCGACGTGCTTTAAAACTCTTTTTTACGCGAGGCATGTTTCTGTACTCCTACAAATAGGGAACGAGTGCTCGGATCTGATGTTCCTGAGTTGGATGCACCAGTGCAGCCTTTCGCAGTTGTCGTTTTCGCTTCTGTGCTTTGCGCGTCAACAAGTGCCGACGGCCCTTACGACCTCGCTTGAACTTTCCGGTCCCGGTGACGCTAAAACGTTTCTTTGCACTACTATTTGACTTCATTTTGGGCATAAAAGACTCTCCACAGGTTGAGGACTCACCTGATGAAAGGGGCCGCTATTGTCGCCACCAATCGGTGAAACGCAAGAACAATACGGCGAAATTGTACCCTTTATCAAAAGGATTCAAAATACTTCTAATTTCAAACAGTTATCCACCTGTCAGGATTTCACTTCTGCGCTTGCCAGGCCAGAGGCCGGTTGCGGCTGAGAGCCTGACTTTGTCGTGACCGATTTCTTGGGCGCGGTCCCGGCCTTCGATGCCGCGGCTTTGCCTGTGCTTGCACCGGACGTAGCCCCGGGTTTCGCACCAGCCGTTGATCGTTGCTTTGTTGCCGCGCGACGTACAACCCCGCCCAGCGGTCCGACGACCATGACCATCCGCCGACCTTCCATCACTGGTGGACTATCTACTATCCCAATATCTTTAATCTTTTCGACGACCTTATTCAGAACCGCAACACCTGTTTGTGGATGGGTGATCTCTCGGCCCCGAAAGATTATCACCAGCCGACACTTATTTCCCTCCTCGAGAAACCGGCGCACATGTCGGGTCTTAAAGGCGAGATCGTGCTGGTCCGTTTTGGGGCGAAATTTGATCTCCTTTAGCTCTAGGACCGTGGCTTTCTTCTTTGCCTGCCGCTTCTTTTTGGCTTCCTCATATTTAAACCGACCGTAGTCCATGATCTTGCACACCGGTGGCCGCGAATTCGGTGAGATCTCTACAAGATCAAGGCCTTTTTCTTCGGCCAATCGGAGTGCTTCACGAGTTGGCATGACACCGAGAGTGCCCCCACCATCCTCGGTAACTCTGACCTCAGGAACGCGAATGCGATGATTTACCCGTTGTTTGTCTTGTGGACGCTTATCGTCACGTGATCGCTTACGAATGATGTCTCTCCTCTGTTCGGTTAGTTTTTAGCATGCGTGCTTTCGCTGTTTCCTGGTTTTGGTATTGCTGCACTCTCGGCTAGATACGCGACAAAGTCCGTGAGTGCCATTGGTTCTAATTTGGAGCCATTACGGCACCTCGGTGCAACTGCTTGATTCTCCACCTCGCGGTCCCCACATACCAACATGTATGGGACCTTTTCCAATTGGGCCCGACGAATTTTGGCGCCCAATTTGTCCGAACTGAGATCTGCATCGGCCCTAAATCCTGCTTCTGCTAGGGTCTCTTTGACCTGGGTCGCCCACGCATCCTGGTTTTCTGAGACCGTGATCACCCGCGCTTGGACCGGTGCTAGCCAAACGGGAAACGCTCCCGCATAGTGCTCCGTGAGGACCGCAAAGAACCGCTCGATCGACCCAAGCAACGCTCGATGTAACATCACGACTCGGTGGCGGTTTCCGTCGCTGCCGACATAGTTGAGATCAAAACGCTCAGGCAAATTAAAGTCAACCTGTATCGTCGAACACTGCCACTCGCGCTCTAAGCAGTCGCGCAATTTCAGATCGATCTTCGGCCCATAAAAGGCGCCGCCCCCACGATCGACTTCATACTCGAGTCCTGTTTCCTGGAGGACCGCCAACAATGCGGTCTCCGCCTCATCCCAGATTTCAGGATCTCCGACAAACTTCTTGGGGCGGGTTGCCAAATAACACTTAAACTCCTCGAACCCGAAAGTCCGCAAGATATCGAGACAAAACGTAACGACACGTTTTAGCTCGCCTGGTAGCTGCTCGCGCGTCATAAACAAATGCGCATCATCCTGCGTAAACCCACGAACACGCAACAGCCCATGCAATACCCCCGAGCGTTCGTATCGGTAGACCGTCCCAAGCTCTGCCCATCGCATCGGTAAATCACGGTAGCTGCGCAAACCACGACGAAACATGGTGCAATGAAACGGACAATTCATAGGCTTGACGAGGTAGTCCTGCCCTTCTACGTCCATTCCGCTATACATGTTCTCCCGGTAAAAGTCTAAATGGCCGGAGGTCTTCCACAGCTCATCGCGGGCAACATGAGGAGTCGATACGACTTCGTAACCACTCTGAAAATGTTCTCTTCGCCAAAATTCCTCGATTAGGTAGCGAATCCGCCCCCCCTTTGGGTGCCACAGCACCAAACCTCCGCCGATCGTCTCATCTATCGAAAACAAGTCGAGATCTTTTCCGATGCGGCGATGATCGCGCTTCTTGGCCTCTTCGAGCCGTTTTAGGTGTTCACGAAGCTGCTTCCTGTCCGGATACGCTGTGCCATAGATCCGCTGCAGCATTGGACGTTTTTCGTCACCTCGCCAATACGCTCCCGCGACCGAGAGCAACTTAAAAGCCTTGATCGCCTTCGTGCTCTCAACATGGGGACCGCGGCACAAATCGATCCACTGCCAACCAGCTGAGGGCTCCCCTGTCGAATAATACGAGATGGTCGCATTCGGCGGAAGTGCCTGAATAATCTCAACCTTAAAATCTTCTCCCATATTCGAAAACATCTCTAGCGCGTCAGCGCGGGAGATCTCATGACGGACAAAAGGGTGATCGTTTGCAATAATCTTAGCCATCTCGGCTTCGATTTTTCCGAGATCATCCTCTGTGAACGGACGCGGAACTGCAAAGTCGTAGTAAAACCCGGTCTTGATCGCCGGTCCAATCGCCACTTTGGTTCCAGGAAAGAGTTGTTGAACCGCGGCGGCCATCACGTGCGCACACGAATGCCGCAGTGTTTCCAGGGGAGACATCTCTGGTGCATCACCAACGAGCTCATCAATGAGCTCAGGCTCGACTTCATCCTGATTGTTCTGTTCCATATGGTTCGAGCCGCTAGCCATGATTTGCCCAGTGATACCGTGAACGATACCGTGAACGATACCGTGAACGAATACTCATTAGAACAGTCATGAAGACTGTCCACAATATCCGGCCGACACTCCGACTCTCACCCAAAAAGCGAGGCCAAGCGATTGGTAAGGAAAAGTCCCCTCGTTGCCTGGCAAGACTGCGCGCCGTACTGCGCCGGCGCACAGCGTTGTTGTAGGTACGGGCGGGATTGAACCGCCGACCCCTACCGTGTCAAGGTAGTGCTCTCCCACTGAGCTACGCACCTGTACCGCTCATAGATTCGCGAATTTCTTAGTCGTTTCCCCGGCGAGTGTCAAGAGGCCACCGACGATTGCTCAGTTTCCGTGCGCTCAGGCTCGTAAAAGCCATCTAAAATTTGACGATAGCGATCCTCGCAAAATGACCGCTTTACCTTAAGAGTGGGGGTCAATTCGCCAGATTCCTCGCGAAGGTCTTCAGGCAAGATTGCGAACTTCTTGATTGTTTCATAGGAGGCGAGTTTTCCGTTGAGGTCGTCAACATACCCTTGAATGAGACTCTTTACGCTCGGGTTTCCACTCAGTACCGCCATCTCTTCGGATTCTAACCCATTTTGTTGCGCCCAAGGGGTCAGAGCCTCTGCATTTAACGTGATCAAAGCGCTTAAAAACTTGCGTTTATCACCGTGCACCATGATCTGGGACACGTAGGGACACATCGCCTTAAACATCCCTTCAATATTCTGCGGGGCGACGTTTTTGCCGCCAGCGGTGATGATAATGTCCTTTTTTCGGTCAGTTATCCGCAGAAATCCGCCCTCTTCAATGACTCCAATATCCCCTGTATGAAACCATCCAGAGGGGTCGATTGCGGCAGCAGTTGCCTCCGGTCTACCGTAATACTCTTTCATGACGTTGCCACCTCGGACTAGTACCTCTCCGTCCGGGGCTAGCTTGACCTCTACGCCTGGGACGGGAGGTCCAACGGTGCCAAAACGGACCTGATGTGGTCGATTCACATGCGTCGCCGCGGTCGTTTCGGTCAGTCCATACCCCTCGAGGATTAGCACTCCAGCCGAAAAAAAGAACTCACCAATCTCCTTTGAGAGCGGTGCACCGCCCGAAATAAAAAAGCGCAATCGACCACCAAAGGTCTGCTGGATCTTCGCAAATACGAGCTTGTCGGCCAAGCGAATGCCGAGTCCGGGCTGTTCCAAGGTCTGCGATCGTCCTCGGCCTTGGGTTAATGCCCAGTCGATCAATACCCGAGACACAGGGCTCTGGCGCTTACTTTCGAGTTGCGCTTGGATTTTGGCAAATGCTTTCTCGTAAACGCGCGGGACCGCCCCGACGAAGGTCGGTTTGAGTTCTTGCATATTCTGGATCAACGCCGACACGCTCTCGGCAAAACTAATCGGTGCCCCAACAGCGATTGACGCCCATGCAAGAACCTTGGCAAAGATGTGGGCCAAGGGGAGAAACAACAGCTGCTCGTCCTGCTCTCCAAGACCGAGAATATCGCGCACAGCAATGCACTCGAATGCTAGGTTCCCATGCGTTAACACAACACCTTTCGGAGCCCCGGTCGTCCCGGAGGTATACACAATGGTCGCCAAATCGTCTTTTGTGATCTCTGCGCCCATGGCCGTCAGTTGGCTGCGATTGGCAGCAAGCCACTCTTGCCCTGATTCACGCAATTGAGGCAATGTGAAAAGAGTCCCTGACACGCGACTGGGGTCGACGACAACCTCAGAAAACCCGACCTCGATTCGCCCTTGTGAATCCGGCCGGTCTAAACGCGCGACCTTGTCCATTAGGACAATCACCTCCACCCCAGCGACACAACATGCCCCGTCGGGCCCAATGATCTTTTCTAGCTGATGCGGATCTTCAGCAATGACAACCTTAGCCCGGGCATCCTTGATAATATATTCACACTGCTCGGGGGTGTTGGATGGGTAAATGGGGACGGTCGCAGCACCAGCCTTGAGGATCCCCAGATCACACTCCAGCCACTCACTTCGAGTCTTGGCCAGAATCACGACCCGATCGCCTCGGTTTACGCCGCAGTCAATCAATCCTGCAGCGATCTCTGCTGCGGTATTGTCCAATGCAGACCAACTGACTGCTCGCCACGTTCCCGCGCGCTTTCGGCGCATTGCCACTCGTGCACCGCTCATCGCGACGCGTTCTTGGAAAACTGCCAATGCTGTCGTACTCGGCTCCACTTCGTCCCCCCGAACCCCCATCATACCCCAGTTCGGCATCAAACTGGCCACTGGCGGTCCAATTCCTAAATCCCGGGAAAAATGCCTATTTATCGCGCTTCGGCGCCGCCACGAAAAGGAGGCACCTGCCACCAGATAGACAGTTGCCTCGACTGCCAGGTCCGCCTACAATCCCAAGGGTAGCGTATCCGCCAACCGATGTGAGCAGCCAGAAATCCATAGCTTGCCAAACTCGAGGACTTACGAGGCCGGGTGACTATTGAGGTCGGGCATATACTGGATAGGTACGAGCTCCTAGAGAAAGTAGGTCAGGGCGGAATGGCCGTGGTTTATCGTGCCGTCGATCGCTCGCTGCAAAGAACCGTCGCGGTGAAAATCCTTCATGGCCATCTCGCCGGCGACCGAGAAGCGAGAAGCCGTTTTGAACGCGAGGCGCGGGTTGTCGCCCGCCTAAGGCATCCCAACATTGTCGAGATCTATGACTTCTCTGGCGCCGACTCAGAAGATAGTTATATCGTTACCGAATACATTGAGGGGCAAACACTCGAGCGATTTCTTGTCGATCATCCGATCCGGTTTCCGGAGCTGGCCGCGCTGTTAACCATTCAAGTGTGCCATGCTTTAACGCACGCTCACGAACTCGGTGTTCTGCACCGTGACGTAAAGCCTGAAAACATCATGATCCGCGATGATGGGGTCATCAAGCTCATGGATTTTGGCATCGCCCATATGGTGAATACCGAGAAGCTTACTGCCACAGGCCAGCTGCTAGGCTCCCCCGCTTATATGTCCCCTGAGCATCTTGAAGGAAAGCCACTTGATTTTCGCACTGACGTATTCGCTATCGGAATTTTACTTTACCAAACAGCCACAGGGCGACTGCCATTTTTCGGCCGCAATCCGCACGAGGTACTAAAACGCATTGCAGATGGGGTGTTTCCGGATCCCTGTCAGGTCAATCCGCATGTCGGCAAACAGCTTCACACCATTTTGGTGACCGCATTAGCACGCGACCAAAATGATCGCTACGCAAGCATTCGGGACATGCTGGCCGCGCTTGAACGCTATGCCGATAGTAGCGGTCTGCCCGATCACAAAGCTGAGCTACAGCAATTTTTTGCTGCCCCTTCACGCTATCAGCTCGCGCTGCGCCCGCGATTGATCAACTTCTTGTTTCAACGTGGTCAGCAAAACGCATCGACAAAGGGCGCTACAGCGAAGATTGATGCACTTGAAACGTTTAATCGTATTCTCACTCTAGACCCCGAAAACGAAGAGGTCATTGCCGCTCTGAAAACACTCTCGAGCAACAAACACCGCTGGTTGTTCGCCGCAATGGCCACAGTAGCAATTCTACTATTGGGTTGGCAACTATGGCCAAACCAAGCCAAACCGACACGCATATCCCAAATCGCCGCAGTGGCGAACCAAGACGCTTCGCTTCCAGTTGGCGCCACGAGTCCTCAACCTGTAGAGAGTGATTCCTCAATAGACAACGGTGCGCCCTCGGTTCATGAGGACAGCACAGCACAACCGTCGCGCAAGGACGTTTTGCCTGCCTCTGCCGGCAATCCGATCGTAAACAAACCAAAAACGCCCGATGCAGTGGGAGGCAAAACAGGAACTCGCCAAAAGTCCCCTCCCTCCAAAACAGAGTTCCGCAAGACGTTGCGATCGCGTGTTCCGATCCCCCGTCCACCTGTGAAAAATACGCCCACGGGCCCAAGGATGATTCGATTGCAGGTCTACCCCCGCAACGCCGAATACCGCATTGATGGCGGATCCTGGAAGCAAATCAAAGGCCGAACAGCAAAGATTTCCGTGACTCCGTCAACAAAGCGTGTTCAGCTGCGACATGCCTCATGCCAATCAGAGACCCGCACCATCGACGCCAATACCCAAGTTGTCGCAGCAACCCTTGCTTGGCTCCCGGCTCATATCACGCCAACCTGCGCCACCGCTGGCACAAGAGTACAGATCAACAAACGAACTGCGCGACTGGGGCAGGCAAACCCGATTCCCATTTCCTCAACTGTCGGCGAAGCGAGCGTAAACATCGTGTTCTTTAGCGACGACGGCCAACATATGAAGCGCCACACGCGGCGGATTCGCGCGAATGAGCATCGCGAGGTCCCGTGCAACTTCTAAACAGAGTCGCATTGGCCGTGAGCCGACGCTATGCTGCGTTGTTCGCTCTGGTGCCTGCTCACGTACTAAAAGTACGCTGCGCGGGCTCCTCACTCACGCCTTGCCTAGCGCCGGCTCACGGCCAATGCGACTCTGTTTGGGACCCATCCAACAACTGTAGAGGGGCACTCTCTCGAGTTCTAACGCGCTGGGGACGGAGGAGACCCATTGGAGTAGTTATCGTGCTTTTGTTTTTTAGTGCGACGGCGGGGGCGGCGCCGGGGCGGGGGCCACTGACACCGAAGGCGGAGCTGACGAATGCGCGCGATGCATTTCGGGCGGGCAAGTATCGCAAGGCGATCCCACTGCTCAACTACCTCCTTTATCCCAAGGCGAAACTTGCAAATACATCCACTCTTGTCGAGGCTCATTTGATGCTGGGGATCTGTCATTTTGAAACCGGCAACACAAAACTTGCAACCCGCGAATTTGAAGAGGCGTTATTTCTCGATCCGCAAGCGAATGTAGATACCGAGCTAGCGTCCCAGCCCGCGGTGTTACTGTTTCAAAAGACTCGCGAAGAACTCCGCAAACGTGCACAGGATGACGCCCAAAGACTGCGTCTTGCCCAAGAGCGCGCTGCGTACAAGGAAGCTCTCAAAAATCTCGTCGTGATAGAAAAACGTCCCTATTACATCAACTTCATCCCTTTTGGAGCTGGCCAATTCCAAAATGGCGAATCACGCAAGGGAGTGTTCTTTTTTGTATCAGAAACAATATTCGGTGGAACCTCGGCGGGTTTGTTCTTGTGGCAAACTTTCAAGTATGGCCTGGGCGGGAGGGTGCCGCAAGAGGATGC
Source organism: Kofleriaceae bacterium (assembly GCA_965223575.1). Lineage (GTDB taxonomy): Bacteria > Myxococcota_A > Polyangia > Haliangiales > Haliangiaceae > CBDCWZ01. The sequence goes on along the minus strand of CBDCWZ010000040.1, from coordinate 13,575 downwards.
CGAGCTCGTCAGGCGTGTCCAACAGATCCAAGTCGTCACCGGCGGTGTAGCCCTCGGACTTATGGCTTGGGGAATCATCGATTCGCTGATTCACTATAAACCATCTATCCAACGCAAAGCAGACGAGTCCCTTCTTCCCAAACGTCTGCGATATCCAGTAAAACAGCCCCCCACTTCTCACAAGTTGAAGACTCCCAACCTCAAGCTTACCCCTGCCCTTGGTCCAAATTCTGCAGGGGCAGCATTTACCTGGACCTTCTAAACCTATGCCCTCATTACGGATAAAGCTTCCTGGCCGCACAACATCGGTCTATCAACTCTACAAACGGATTACGAGCCTCGGATCTGCGGCCGAAAACGACATCGTACTCGCGAACCCCCTAATTCCAGAGGTGCTCGCCCATATTCATTTTGATGGGCAAGCCTATAGCCTCGCAACTTTGTCACGGAAAATCGAAGTCGTCATTAATGGGAAAAAGCGAAGAAAACACAAACTCCGCCACGAAGATCGAATCAATACAGGTGGCATCGAAATTCAATTTTTTGTTATTGACGCACCAGACGCCACGAAAACATCATTAGAACCCCAAGCGAATCTAGAGGCCATCCAAACCCTCTACCAATTTTCTGCGCGCCTGATGGGGAAACACCAACTCCCTGATCTGCTCGATTCGCTCATGGATGCTGTCATTGAGATCGCGAGCGCCGACAAGGGCTTTCTCGTACTGATGGAAGGAGATGACAAACATATTACGGTTGCCCGAAACCTAAAGGGTGAAAATATTGCCGACGCCGTATCCCAGCTATCCGACTCGATTGTCGCCAGAGTTGTCGAAACGAAAAAACCGCTCATCATCTCGGATGCGATGAACGATGAAGAATTTTCTTCATCGAAGTCTGTCATGCAACTCAAACTGAGCAGTGTAATCTGCGTCCCCCTTCTCGACCAGGGGACTCTTCTCGGCATCATCTACGTGGGAAAAAACTCCGTCGTTCAGTTATTTCGCCAAGAAACGATGCAATTACTCACTGTTTTTTCGGCGCAGGCAGCGTTGATCGTCAGCAACGCTCTTGTACTCAACGAACTACAAATAACAAACACCCGGCTCAACGAGCAACTCGACAGCCTTCGTTTCGGTGAAATTGTCGGCACCAGCAATATTATGCTTTCGCTATTTCGCAAAGTCGAAAAAGTAGCCAACAGCACAGTGTCTGTATTGATTACAGGCGACACTGGGACAGGAAAAGAACTCATTGCCAGAGAGCTCCACTACCGATCGTCCCGGGCCAAACGCCCCTTTGTTACGGTCAATTGCGGTGCAATCCCTGAAACCTTACTCGAATCCGAACTATTTGGACACGTGAAAGGAGCTTTTACGGGGGCAGTTGTCACCAAAGACGGACAATTCCACGTAGCACATACAGGTACCCTGTTTCTCGACGAAATAGGTGAAATGCCGGTACATCTCCAAGTCAAACTCCTGCGGGTCCTGCAAGAAAAAGTCGTCGTTCGTGTCGGAGACACAAAACCACAACCGGTCGACATTCGGATTCTTGCAGCAACAAATCGAAACCTCGAACAGGAAATTGAACGCAACACATTTCGTGAAGATCTGTACTATCGACTCAACGTCGTTCATCTGCACCTCCCCCCGCTTTCCGAGCGAGAAGACGATGTGCTGGTAATCGCTCGATTCTTGCTTCAAAAATATGCATCAGAATATGACAAGCCCGTCAAGGGATTCTCAAACCAAGCAACGGTCGCTGTGCGAAAATATAACTGGCCCGGAAATATTCGCGAGCTCGACAACAAAATCAAGAGAGCTATCATTCTCGCTGAGGGACCACTGATTGGCGCCGAGGGGCTTGGACTTTCTGATCAAGCCATGCCCGCGGTTGTTCCATTGCATATTGCAAAGGAGAATTTCCAGCGCCAATACATCAACGATGTGCTCGCACGCAACAATGGCAACCGAACCCAAACCGCCAAAGAACTCGGCGTCGACCCACGCACCGTGTTCCGTCATCTTGAGAGCGGAGAGGACTAGGGGTGCTTATCTGGAGGCACTGGCATAATCGGGGCACTCCCCCAACCCTGACGCCCATGTCACGCTTCGATACAATCCATGAAACGAATTCTGACCGGAAGTTGCGTCTATTCAGGAAGTTACGACTCTTGGCACGAGGCATGCTTTCTATCTTTTCAATGTGTTCCACCCTTGGGTGCGTACTTCCACCCCCGCTCGAAATTATTGAAGCAGACGCCAGCCTCAATGCTCCTCCCATTGCTCTTTCCGCGAGCCCTGCCGAGTTTGACTTTCCTGGTACAATTGCACTCACTCGTCCCGAAGAGCGAAGACTCAGCCTAACGATCTCCGACAACGACATCGAGGATACGCTCTACATGCGTTTTTTTGTCGATTACGAAACCAATGGTGCGGGGCCATCACCTGCCTACGCAGTTTGCATTGCGTCTCCATCAGGGACCGCGATACGAATTGCGGATTGTCCAATGTCTAGCATTTGCAATGCAGTGAACCCCAATGATAACACGACGCATGTTCTCGAGCTTATGATAGCGGATCGGGAATTCCTAGCCGAAGGAGACCCGCCGTTTCGATCGCTCCCTCCTAACGCCGCTTGGTCCATGCGTAGCTGGACCATGACTTGCGAGGTCGAACAATGATTCGATTTCTCTCCGGGGCTGTGATAGCGGCAACCCTTGTTTCGGGATGCATCGGATTGGGTCAGGCGTCGGAAGGGACATGCTCAACCAGTCAGGACTGTGATTGGCCAGACGGTGAGATATGCGACGAGGGTGTTTGCTGGGGTGGAATCTCTGATGCAGCCCAGTTTGCCGCAATACTGGTTCCACCCGCCAGCCGTCCTGACTTGGCCCAAACAGAGCTGCTTCGAATCTCAATCGCGGACAACGGTAACATTGAAGATCTCCTGTTTGAGCCTTCTGTCGAGTTAAAGGGGCATATTTCCATTCATTGCGATGCCGCCATTGTCGGGTTGGACTGTACGAACTCCATCGCTGCGCAGATCCATATTTCCAGACCCTCTCGAATCCCAGGAGCCCCTGACTACACGCGCACAACAACCTCAACGGCCGGGATTCCTGCTTCCAGTGACAGTTTTAGCATTCATGTTCCCGCGACGAATGGCGACGAGGTCTACGAAATTTCGATCATCCCAGGACTTGCTGAGCCCAACGATCAAACCGTTTCGCCCGCAAACCATATTGCTCCTCTGCGTACTCTCGTCCAAGTCCCGGACGATCGAACCGTGAATTGGCAACTTGGAGACCCTAGCAAACACCACCGAATTAGCGGACGCGTTCTCACGGTCGCAGACGATGGGACGTCGCGTTTCTCCGTTTTCGCCCGCGGCAAGACCGCCCCTGACGCCCTGTTTGAGCGGGAATCTTCAGTCGGGCTTACGCTAGAGGATGGTACGTTTGAAATCTCCATTCGCAACACAATCGAACCAGAGATTGAGCTCATCATTGTCCCCAACTCAGCACCACCAACACCAACGCTCAACGTCGGCAATATCAGTCTTGAAGCGACAGATGCGACGGGAAAACTGCCGCTCGGCGATATCCTGTTTCCAGATTTCACTGGCCCGAAGCAAACTCAGGTTATTGTTCGATCTCAATCAAACGATGGCGACCAGCTCGTCGCTGGTGCAGAGGTCGAGCTATCCACAGAGTTTCCAGCCGCCCGAGGTGTCGTTCGATTTGTAGCGAGTGTCCCCACGGGTATTAACGGTACAGCAGCCCTACCGCTTTTACTCAATGATGCGGGCAATCCACAGGTCTACCAAGTATCCATCACCCCTCCAGCAACCGCGACACAAGATGGGGTCCTCCAGCAACAAATCAATATCGCCCAAACGACCAATACAATTGATCTGACCCTGCCAACTCGGTCATCTGTCGCTGGAATCTTTGTCAATTCAAGGAGACTTCCACTATTAGATACGGCCGTCTCAGCATCGTTATCTCCCGACTTTCGCAAAAATCTGGCCCCCGATTTACAAGCAGCCATCAAGGCGATCCAATTTGCGGCAACCACAACTGACGAAGATGGCCGATTCACCATTTGGGTCGATTCTGTAGTCAATCAACAAATTGTCGAATACGCCCTGGAACTCGTTCCCGCTGCCAACGCAGACGCACCGCGCTGGATGGTCCCTGTGGGCGAAAAGGGAACACAACTGTCAAAATTTGTTGATCTTGGTACCATTTCGCTGCCTCCGGCTGGTCACGCGCGAGGCGGTATCTTCACAGCAACGCGAGAACCGCTACAAGAAGCCGAAGTACAAATCTTCCAGCTAACAACGAGTGACAGTTGCGAAGAAACCGTCCAAGGGCCAACGCCCGACCCGGACGCTATCTGCGAGACCACCAGCTCACTAAGGGGCGTTTGGCGTCCAGACGCGGAGGGGATCGTCAGAATTGTCGTCCCCGATCTCGACAACTAAACATGCTCACATTGGTTGTGAGTCACAAGACAAGGCAGAGGCGAGGAGCCGGTACGTGCGCAGGCACCACAGCCGAAAACGCAGTATTGCGTAGGTGAGCATGTTTTAGTTGACCCAGGCGTGGTTCGCGTCTATCTTCCCGCTACTCTGGCAATGTTTCGTGTCCGAAGAACCAAAGAAATCCGATGAGTTCCGTCGGTATCGGCAATCGCTTACCGGCCTTTATCTCGCTGCAGCAGCGTGCTGTTTTATTCTGCTCGTAACCTCCGTTGTCGTTCAACTTAGCTCTAACGTACAATCCACCCCATCCGATACTCCCATATCCCTTGCCAAGCCTGCACCAAGCCAACTTTTGCATTGTTACCAAAAGGTCGACCAACTCTACCAAGACCTGGGGACAACCGCTGCTGGGTTGCTTGTTCCACCAGCGACCGGAAAGTCACAACAAATCGGCGCAAAATGGCAAGAGTTCTCTCTCAAATGGAAACTGCGCTGGCAACAGGCGGAGCGCCTTTGTCGATTCTCAGATGCCCGTCAGATTCACAGAGGGGTCGCCTATGGACGACTCGCGCGCGTCCACCATGACCTGCCAACAATGCATCTAAAGTATCAGAGCATTCTCGTACAGTTTGACAATCACCAAGCCGCAGAACTGATGCGCATGCGGCGTGCCCTCGATCGCTCACAAACAGCTCTCAACAAAGCTGCAAATCGTGAGGTACGATAGCACACAACACCTTTAGGATAATTTCTATGCCAAGCGAAACCACTCCCCCTACTCCGCAGGATGTCGCGTCTCCGCCTCCTTCTCATAATGAACCAATCGAGGAGATACCGAGCTTCGACTCCATGGAACTCCACGCGGGTCTACAGCAAGCGTTAACGGATATCGGCTATGAAACACCAACGCCGGTGCAAAGTGCGGTATTCAAAACTGTCTCTGCGGGCCAAGACATTCTCGTCCAATCACGAACGGGGACCGGCAAGACTGCAGCTTTCGGAATTCCAGTAATCAACCAGCTTACTCGCGCAGACAATACGTCAAAGGTACTCGCACTCGCACCTACTCGAGAGCTGGCCTTACAGGTTGCCCGCGAACTCGAGCGTCTATGCCAACACATGGACTTGAAGGTCGCAGCGATTTACGGCGGCGCACCGATGAAACCCCAAATCGATGCGCTCCATGCAGGTGCGCGAATCGTCGCAGGAACCCCCGGCCGTGTTCTCGATCATATTCGTCGTGGGACCCTAGACACCGATAGCACGCGAATCCTGATCCTTGACGAATGCGACGAAATGCTCTCCATGGGATTTCAAGAGGAGATCGATGCAATTGTCGACACCCTCCCTGATTCTTCAAACCGTCAAACCCTGTTGTTCTCCGCAACCATCCCAAGCGAAATCCAGCGCATTGCCAGGCGGCACATGCGTGAACCAAAAGAGATCTCGCTATCAACTGGTGGTGTAAGCGTCGACGAGATCGACCACTATTACTACGTCGTAAACGGCGCCCGCCGACTTCAAAATCTCCGCAGTGTAATTCATGTCGAGCAGCCTGACGCAGCCATAATCTTTTGCAATACCCGTGATGACACCAATACAGTTGCAAAATTTCTGACGCGGCATGGCTACGACGCAGAGGCGATTTCTAGTGATCTTAGCCAGCGTGACCGCGAGCGTGTAATGAAACGGATGCGAGCACAGGACCTACACTTTCTTGTTGCCACTGACGTCGCAGCACGTGGTATCGACATTCAAGATCTAAGTCATGTCATCAACTACACCTTCCCTGAATCTCCACAAGTATACGTGCACAGAACTGGCCGCACAGGTCGAGCGGGAAAACGAGGCATCGCCATTTCTCTCGTTGGACCACGTGAAATCGGGGCGTTCTACTATCTCAAGCTCACCTACAAAATTCGACCTATCGAAAGAGATCTCCCCACGGACGAAGAACTTCTCATCGCCCAGGAGGGCCTGCGCTACAAACAGGTGCTCGACCGTGTTCCAGAACAGCCAAGCGAGGAGTCAAAAGCACTCGCGCGCCGCGTTTGGCAATCGCTTGAAGGGGAACGGATTGTCGGAGCGCTACTCGAACGATTGTTCCACGAAACACCAGCGACCAAAAACAAAAAGGATCGAGCCAAAGCACACGGCACCTCTCTCCACCCGTCGAGGACTCCATCAACTACGTCTGAGGACCTTACAGCCTCCGATCGCCCCAAACGACGACGACGCAGAAGACGCAAGGGCAGTCACAACGACGCAGACACAACAGCAGTCGGGCCCAATGAGCGAGCGAACGCTTCCCAAGAAACGTCGTCCTCTGCGCGACCACAAGGCCAGCAGAGTTCGGCTAACAGTTCTCACGATCAAGAGTTTTGGGAGACTTGGGCCGAGGAAAAAAAGCGAAATCCACCCCAAACCGCCGATACGTCCTATGCTGTCGCAACGACACGGCTGTACGTGAATATCGGAAAACGCGAAAATGCTACCGCTCAAAGCATTCGTGAACTCCTGTGCGAAGATCTCGAAACAGGGATCGAGCGACTTGGAAACGTATTGCTACGGACAACCCATTCGTACGTCCGCGTACCAGAGGACCTTACAGAAACCATTATTGCGGCTGCGGAAGGAAAATCCGTAAACGAGCGAAAACTCGTTGTCGAACGCGCTAGGGAAAAAAAGTAGCGGATTCTATCGGCCGTGGCTCCTTACAGACTGTATTCAGATAAGAGTCCAGCACGTACATCTCCCACCATTACAACACGGGTCAACGGATAAAAAACCAACTTCGTGGGGAAATCCGACCAGTGCGCACGCACCGAAATCTGGTACTATTAAGAGGATGCCGGAATCAGATTCGAAGATGCAACTGTCTCGAGAAGTTCTGCCGCCGCAGCGCGCAACAGCCGGCGCCGGTGTCATGATCGCCAGCGCTACCATTATGTTTCTTGTGCTCGCAAGCTCAGCATTGTTTCTAAGGGCGCGCATTCATCACCGTTGTCCACGAGCCGCAGTCATGCATGCCACGCCACCAACGCAAACTACCATTCGGGCAACCGTAAACCCTACCGTCCATGAGCTGAGAGCCTCCCAGCAGCTACGAGCATCGTGCAAAGAGCCGGTGTATCGTCAAAAAGACGCACAAACGCAAACGGTTACGTTCTCGCTTTGCAACAAGTCTTCCAAGTAACCCTTCCAGCCGCACGCATCGCGTGCTCCTCATGATCGGTCGGATTTCCAGACAAAAGTTTCGCCGGTCCCCACTGAGGACATTCGTTCCCTTGAAGACACCCTACGGCGCGCAAAGCGAAGGGGAAGATGGCCTCACAAAGGGTTGATTTCTCCGATAGATTCTCGGTGTCGCGGAACATATTGCAAATGGTCTAAGGATTGCAGTATGCCTCTAGGATGTCCATATCCCCGTTTAAAGAGTAACTCTGTGGTCGCGTTGTGCAAACTAATATCCGAGTCGAGGATATTCGAGCGGTTTATTACCTTCGTTATTATTGCTGCTGGAGTCGTCGTCGGCCTTGAAACCTATCCGGGGTTTACCGCAAGACATCACGCACTGCTCCATTTTCTCGATACGCTTATCCTCGGCATTTTCATCGCAGAAATTTTCATCAAGACCGTGGCCCAGGGGCGAAGACCCTGGAGATATTTCTACGACAGTTGGAACATCTTCGATTTTGTCATTGTCGCTGGAGCCCTTTTGCCATTCACAGCCAGCTACGCAACCGTACTTCGGTTATTACGACTTCTGCGCGTATTGCGGCTACTACGCGCCCTGCCAAAACTCCAGGTACTTGTCGGCACCCTGCTCAGGGCCATTCCCTCCATGGGCTACGTATCACTGTTATTATTCCTTTTGTTCTACGTGTATGCGGTCGCAGGCGTTTTCATTTGGGGCGCCAACGACCCAGTCCATTTTGAAGATCTAGAGATCGCTTTCGTATCGCTATTCCGTGTCGTAACCTTAGAGGACTGGACCGACATCATGTACATCAACATGTACGGCTGTGCAGACTATGGTTATCAAAGTTTTCAACATTTATGCACGCAGTCGCAAGCTTCCCCTGTAGGCGGTGCCATATTCTTTATCTCATTTGTTCTTCTGGGGACCATGATCATGCTCAACCTGTTCATTGGTGTCATTCTTAGTGGCATGGAAGATGCAAAGCTGGAAGCAGCCGACGATAAAACTAACCCCGCAAGCGAGGGACTCCAGAGCCAACTGCAAACAATCCAGGACAAACTAGGTGAACTACAAGCACACCTCGCAAGTGTGCAACGTGCTGCAGCAAAGACTGACTAGAGCACGATCCATGCCGCCAAGTTTCGCCTGGGCTCACGCCAGCCGCCCGCGGTCTCAGCCCAGCAGTGCGTGTGGTCTGGGCGAATCCGCAGCGCACCTCTCATCGTCGCAAAACACCCGGCCTCTTGCGTCTTTTGCACCCAAACTCCAAGCGCGAGGACCTGAGCCCAGACCACACGCACTGCTGGGCGGTCCCAATCCCAATGCCCCTTGGTGAGACGGCTCTAACCGGATTCGTGGTTTCCAGCAGCCCACAGTTGACCATAAGAGTCACTCACGGAAAACCGCAAAAGCGATGCGATCAGCGGATCCGCAGCGCTATGAAGAATATCCGAATGACCTTGAACAACAGCGAGAACATCCGAAGCAACCCCAATGCTTGTGCATGCAACAAGGCCGGCTCGATTTGCAGCCTGCCGAATGCCCATCCAAATCTCATTTTGATCAAATTTTGCTTTGGCGACTTCAAGTACATGCGGACGCACCTGATCCAGCAACCCTTTCGGAATCAGTTTGCGCGTCCTTTGCTGCTCAACAGAGACAGCATCCAGGTTCACGCTAGGAGGGGAAAATCCCTCATCAAACTTTCGCACAATCACAACCAAGAGGACGCCAAGTTCGTCACGCGATAGTTTGGCAACAGCGACCATCTTTGCGGCCGCCAAGGCCAAATAGCGCCCCAAAACAAATCGTAGTGCTACCTCCGTTGCCCCCGCAAGCTCTGAGCCAATCACGATTGAAATCGGATTCGTAGGTTCACATTCCATAAGAGTGGGATGCTGTTCCGAAACATAGATTTCTGGGATAGCTAGCTTCATCGATTTGGCGATCTCTTTGGCTATCCGCAGCGCGGGATGATTTGGATCGCGCAAGCGCTGCGCTCTTCCGACCCCGTAACGTCGCAAATCCCCACCGATATATTTTGTTAACCTCGCTGACAAAGTACTCAAAATTTGGCGCAATGCATCGGACACAGCAGGTGGAAACATCAAAACATCAATAGCATCGGTACCAACCCCCAACATCCGTCCCGGCGCTGGTTTTGACACTTTCGGATCGCCTTCGTGTTTCCAATCACCAAGCCGACCTGCGAGCTCTGTCGCGCACCAAGCACTCGGAAGCAATTCTTTTTGGCCAGCTTCTACTGCATAACGCAGCGTATTTGCCAATACAGCGTATACAGCGCCGTCTAGCACATTCGAGTGCAGTTGCTTACGCATCAATGCACTCAGAGCAGCCATGTGCTTTCGGACCGCCTGAATATCCCCCGAGGACAATAGGAACGTAGCAAATTTTGACGCCACTTGAGGATGCGTTGGATCAATATCGATAGCAATACGGTATGCACGCTCAGCCCGCACCACATCCTGAAACCCGTTTTGGTAGATGTGAGCAGCACGATGCAGGTGACGAATTTTCGCATTTGAATCCTGCGCAGTTTTAATGAGTCGCTCACAAGCTCCCAGCGCCATCTTCCAATCCTCGCTTGCTTCTCCCAACTCTGCCAAACGGACAAGAGCCGTCTCGTCATTTGGCGCATGTGACAATACTCTTTGAAACGATCGAATCGCCCACTGAGTATTCGGTATTTGGTCCGAATAGATCGACCCCAATTTCAGATAGACTTTCTTAAGCACCTCCGGATCATCTTCCAAATTGGTTAGCAATGTCAGCATCTCTGCTGCCTCGCTCCACTCTTCGTGCTCCCAGGCGATCTCTGACAGCATGGTAACGGCTGACAAATGATTTGCATCGATGTCAACCAATGCGATTAGGCACCTTTTGGCTTGAACTTGATCACTCAGTTCATCTCGGTAAATCCGCGCCAGCAACATCCACAACTCAATCTGAACATCTGGTTCAGCTTCCACCTCGAGCCGTTTCTCGATGGCTACTGCTAAATCTGCATACCGTTCCTGCTTTTCTAGCAACTCACGTAGGCGAAAAAATGCTCTTTCGTGAGCCGGATCTTCGGAGACGACCTTTTGCAGCGCCCAAACTGCACGCTCATGGTTTTGCACACCGTCCATAAGAGCGATTGCAGCCAAATAATTTAACCGTGCCCGCTCGCTAGGATCCGTTGCAATCTCTGCAGCACGCTGCGACGCTTCCGAAACATCCACCCAAGAGCGCGCCGCTAGAGCAGTCTCCGACCAAGCCAACAGCGCCGGCAGGTACCCTGGGGCCAAATCATTTGCGAGACGAAATTGCTCCATCGCCCTTTCGGTATCCCCTAACTCTGCGTAGGTTTCACCGCTTCGGGTTAAAAACGCAGCTCTCGTTCGCGGATCCTGGACGTAGTAGTCAGCGATCGCGGTCTCTAAATCCGCCAACTTGGGCGAAGCCGCCTCAGCGCGCGCCCACGCTTCTAGCCAAAACAAAGCAGCACGGGTATCGGGATCAAATTCGAGAGCAATCTCGTAACCGCGACGAATATCTTCCGTCGGCCGTTTCAGTTTCTCGGCAATCCGCGCCATTTCCAATGCAAGCGCAGCCTGATCTTGGATCTGGGATTTTACGTCGTCACCGAGCAGATACGCATACAATGATAGTAAATCGTGCCATCTTCCCCGCCGGGCATAGGAACGCTGCAATTCACGCAAGATGGAGTAACGGCTCGGAACGGCTCGAAGTGCGGACTCCAATGCCTGAATCGCGGCAGCATCATCACCTCTTACCTGCTTGTCGATTCTCGCCAACTCTTCGTAAGCATCTGCCTTGGCGACGTTATCCTTTGCCTTTTCGGCTTCACTAACATTCGCTAGCGCAAATTGCCCAGCAACCGCAACTTTGCCCAGAATCGCACTGGTTCGCGCGATACCAATTTGCGCGATTGGATGGCGCGGTCGCAAGGATAGGCTTTTGCGGTAGAGAGACAGCGCAGCGACCGGATCGTTGAGGCCAAACTCGTTCATTTCAGCCTCACGCACTAGAGTTGCAAATTCTTCGTCGTTCTCTCCTTGCGCAGTGACCCGGTTTCCCGGATCACTCCACTCGAGTGCAGCCAAGTCAGCAGGACTCCCAACCTGCCGCTGAACCGCCCCGAGCAGCTCGCCGGCAGCGGCAAAGTCTGGATGATTGTCTGCCATACGACTAATTTGTTCGATCGCTTGCACGGAAGCCCCCCTACTCCCACGGAGAATGACTGCCGCTCGGTATCGTAGCAAATCTGACTCCAGACCATCACGCAACAAGTCAGCGCATTCGGCAAAGACCTCTCCTACCCCCTCTAGATGACCAGCCCGCCCACTTGCAATTGCCCGATGTACCACACCCCTCGGATCTGCACTTGGCTTTGCCTCGAGTACGACTTCTACTTGCTCGCGGCTATCATCGTGCTTGAGTCTGCGCAACCCAAGCCCTAGCCACCATGCTTTGTCTGGGGAAACCTGCTGCGCCGCGTGTGTCAGTTGCTCCCCTCCATCGTACTCGGTTCCCGATAGGCGAGCCCAACTGTCGATCGCAAATAGCGGCCACTTTTGTGGCCGGTACTGACGCCATAAATCCCGAGCAACTATCTTCCACGGAGTGGCACCATCGCTATCATCGATTGCCGCATGTGTCGCAAGAATCCCACAATACAGTTGCCATATGCTTAACGCAACACCGGGCGGGGTTCCCTGATCTAGTAATTCTCGAAACCTGTCTATTGCCTGGGGCATCGATGGATATCGCGTCAGCATCTCAGCGTAGACATAAGACAGCAATGTCTCATCTGGCGTACCCCGCCAAACCTCGCGCATCATAGATACCGCAACCTCGGTTTGACCCAATTCTGCTAACGCATCTGCTGTCTTCATTTTCCAGACATCGAAAACGGCCCCTTTTGAGTCAGAAAGCTCGGCCATCAGCCACTCTCGCGAACTAGTATCGGAACTCTTCCAAGCAGATAACAATAACTCGCTGACAGCATACGAGTCGCTCGAGTTGGCATCAATCAACTGCTGCCTCGCCTTCTGCCTCCGAGATGCAGACGTCGCGGTTTCTGCGACCATTCGCAACGCCTCTACACGTTGAGACTTTAGAAGTGCGCACTCTGCGACGCGCGCGAAGCTGTCACTTGCTGCCTGATGGTTTCCTGCACGCAACCCTGCATATGCAACTTCATTTAGAAGAATACTATTATCTGTTTCAATCGAAGCAAGTTGATCACTTACTGCCTCAGGGTCTATACTTTCTCGTAACATCAACGAGCGCCACTGCAGTGCCGTCGCCAATGCGTCACATTCTTTCACGTCACGGGTACCAAGAAGAAGCGAATCGCACGCGGCTGCCTGCTTGTCATTTCCTTTCCGCAATGCCGCCATCTTTGTAGCGAATATTGACGAAAACGTCTGCTTCCCCTCGAGGCCGCCATCGTCTGTCAACATCACAGTGTCGTCCTCTGTGCCCTTTGACATGTGTGCTTGCAGTTCGCGTAGTGCCACGCCCAGCGCATCATCATCTGTGGCCGACGCCAATTCTGCGAGGACACGACATGCTGTCTCAGTATCCACATCGCCGGCAAATGCTAACTCTAGGCGCATCAACAATACGCGCACATGATCGGTTGCGCTCGGCCAGGTTTGTTTGGCGATCTTCGCTGCCCTTACCGGATCCCCTGCAGCAAGCCACAGACCTGCGCAATACAGCGCTATGCCCTGTTGCTCCGATTGATTCGCGGATCCTAACATTCGCTCGCCGTGCCGCGCCGCGGCCCCCCAATCTCCCGCCCCCCGGGCAATTCGACTCAGCGCGCGTTCGGTAACACCTTGCCATGATGG